>NZ_CADFEM010000001.1:0-882173 GCF_902833245.1 Burkholderia sp. BCC0398 | reverse complement strand
GCGCGCTCGTTTCGCCTTGTTCATCTTCTTGACTCTCCTTGCTTGAGTTTAAACGCTCAGCAAGGGATTCGTTTTTCGGGAGCAAGCTCAGGGATCTGGCAGGGATACACGAAGACTTCCAGTTCGGATATTCATATGATCCGGAAGGGACATGAATTCCCCGATGTCCGCACGCTGACCCCTCGGGAGCAAGCGGAACGGAAGCAATACACGAATTTGTTTGAGCCGGGTCAGTGGATGTGGGTAAAGGAATATGTGGAGCCGGAGTGGATGAAGGAAGGCTGACCTGAAAATTGCAGCACGGGCGGCGGGGCTTCCGACAACAATCTCGCGTTGCGGGACGTCCCCGCCCGCATCCCGGTGTATCGCTTCTGGCCTTCGTGCGACGTGGCATGGCGCGCTCAGCGCCACGTCGCCCGTACGCCGTCTCGCGTTACCGCTCGATCTGCCGGTTCCACCGCGTATCCCACTGCGCACGGCGCGCGTTGATCGCGGTCCAGTCGACCACGGTCACCTTGCGCACCAGGTCGTCGACGTTGCCGAGACTCTGCTGCATCGCGGCCGGCATCTTCGCGAGACGGTTGGTCGGGATCTGCTTGCCGGCCTCGGCCGCCTTCGTTTGCGCGGGCGCGGACAACAGGAACTGAGCGAGCTTCTGCGCGAGTTGCGGGTCGGGATTGTTCGCGACCACGCACAGGTCGACGAGCAGCAGCACCGGACCTTCCTTCGGGTTCGCATACGCGACCGGGATGCCCTTGTCCTGCAGGTCGCCGACGCCGGTCGGCGTCAGCGGGAACAGGCCGGCCTCGCCGGTCTGCACCATCTCCGAGATCTTCGCCGAGTTCGGGATGTACTCGACGACGTTCGGCCCGACCGTGCTCGCCCACTTGCCGAAGCCGGGCTCGACGTTCTGTTCGTTGCCGCCGAGCAGCCGGTTGATCGCGAGGAAGCCGTGCAGCCCGAACGTGCTGCTAGACGCCGACTGGAACACGACCTTGCCCTTGTATTTCGGATCGGCGAAATCCATCCACGACGTCGGCGGCGCCCAGCCTTTCTCGGCGAACAGCTTCTTGTTGTAGGCGATGCCGGTCATCCCGAGCTGCACGCCCGCGCCGACGTCGTCCTTCATCCGCGCGAACGGGTACAGCTCCTTCAGCACCGGCGAATCGTCGAGCTTCTGGCACACGCCAAGGCTCACCGCGCGCGCCATCACGCCGTCGTCGAGGAACGCGACGTGGATCTGCGGCTTGTTGCGGTTCGCGAGCAGCTTCGCGAGCACGTCCGACGACGTGCCGGGCACGATCACCACCTTCACGTTGTTCGCCTTCTCGAAGTCGGGCAGCACCTGGCTCGTATAGGCCTTTTCCATCGGCCCGCCGTTCATGCCGACGTAGATCGTCTTCGTTTGCGCGTACGCGGGCGCGCCGACGCCTGCGATGCAGAGGGCGGCGGCGGCCGCGATCGTTCCGAGCAGTTTCATCTTTGTGTTTCCTCTTGACGGAAAGGGGCGGCCGGCATGGCTTGGGGGAAGAAGCGGCCGATCGAGAATGCATCGAGTGGCGTGGCGGTTTCGCCGGTGGTGACCAGATCGGCGAGCACGTCGCCGACGCCCGGCGCGAGCAGGAAGCCGCCGCCGGAAAAGCCGAACGCATGCAGCAGGTTCGGCGTGGTACGGCTCGCGCCGATGATCGGGTTGTGGTCGGGCGTACAGCCTTCGACGCCGCTCCACGTGCGGATCAGCAGCGCGTCGCGCAATGCGGGCAGCAATGCGCAGGCGTCGCGCATCACCGCGCGCGTCGTGTCGACCGACGGCTGGCCGAACTCGCCGTCGCCGCGGCCGCGGCCGCCGCCGATCACGCAGTTGCCGCGCGCGACCTGGCGGGCGTACACGCCGCCGCCATACACGCCGAGGTTGTGCGCGATGAACGGCGGTAGCGGCTCGGTCACCCACATGTTCGGGTAGATCGGCTCCATCGGTACGGCCTCGCCAAAGCGTTCGGCGATCGTGTTCGCCCATGCGCCGGCCGAATTGATCAGCCACGTCGCGGTGTGCGCGCGACCGCCCGCCTGCAAGTGAAAACGTGCGCCATCGTGATGAACCGCGTCGACAGGCGTGTGCTCGAACACGTCCGCGCCCGCTGCGCGGGCCGCGCGCGCGAACGCGGGCGACACGAGGCGCGGGTTCGCATGGCCGTCGGTCTCGCACAGCGAGCCGCCGAGCGCCGCGCGGCCGAGCCACGGGTAGCGGCGGCGGAACGCGTCGCCGCGCATTACCTGCAGCGGCAAGCCGTGTTCGCCGGCGAGCACGGCGTATGCGTCGAGCGCGTCGAGATCGGCATCGCTGCGCGCGAGCCGCAAGTGGCCGGACACGACGAATTCGCCGTCGATGCCGATCAGTTCGGGCAGGTGATTCCAGATGCGCCGCGCCCGCAGCGCGAGCGGCAATTGCTCGGCCGGGCGGCCCTGGCAGCGCACGCCGCCGTAGTTCACGCCGCTCGCCTGCGCGCCGCAGTCGCGCCGCTCGAACAGCCCGACGCGCAGTCCGCGGTGCGTGAGCGCAAGTGCGGCCGACGCGCCGACGAGGCCGCCGCCGACGATCGCGACGTCGTAATGCCGGATCTCACTCATCGCGCGCCTCGTCGGGAATCGCCGCGACGTCGTCGCCCGCGAGCGCGGCCGAGATCGGGAACGGCTTCACGGGTGGTTGCGCACGCAACCGCCCGACGTCGGCGAGCGGCCGGCCGGTTTCGGCGGCCAGCACGAGCGCGGCCGCGTCGCCGCACATGCGGCCCTGGCAGCGGCCCATGCCGACGCGGGTCAGCGCCTTCAGCCGGTTCAATTCGGTCGCCGCGCCTTCGCGCACGCAGCGGCGCAGCGTGCCCGCGTCGATCTCCTCGCAGCGGCACACGATCGTGTCGTCGGGGCAGCGGGCAACCTGTTCGGCCGGCGGCGCGAACGCCGCCTCGAGGCCCGCGCGGAATGCGCCGATGCGGGCGAGCGTGCGCTCGAGCGCCGCCGCGTCGGGCTGGCCGGGCGGCGAGCGCGATGCGACGCCGGCATCGTCGAGCAGCGCGAGCGCCGCACGCCGGCCCGACGCTTCGGCCGCGTCGGCGCCTGCGATGCCCGCGCCGTCGCCGGCGACGTAGACGCCACGTACCGACGTGCGACCGGCCGCGTCGCGTTCGGGCAGCCACGCGCGATTGAGCGGGTCGAATTCGAACCGGCAGCCGGCGAGATCGGCGAGCTGCGTTTCGGCGCGCAGGCCGAAGCCGAGGCCGAGCGCATCGCAGTCGAGCACGCGCGGTGGCGTGGGCTGCGCGTCGTCTCCGGCGGCGCGCCATGCGAGCCCCGTCACGTGCTGGTCGCCGAGCACGCGTTCGAACGTGACACCCGTTTCGATCGCGACACCATGCGCACGCAGCCAGCCGTTGTAGTAGAGCCCTTTCGCGAAGATCGACGGCATGCGCAGCAGCGCGGGCGCGGCGGCGGCCTGGCGGCGCAGCGGGCTCGTGTCGAGTACGGCCGCGACGTGTGCGCCGGCCTTCGCATACTGGTAAGCGACGAGGTAAAGCAGCGGCCCGGTGCCCGCGAACACGATGCGTCGGCCGATCGCGCAGCCCTGCGCCTTCAGCGCGACCTGCGCGCCGCCGAGCGTATAGACGCCCGCGAGCGTCCAGCCGGGCACGGGCAGCATGCGGTCGGTCGCGCCGCTCGCGACGATCAGGTGCGAGTACGGCACCGTCACTTCGCGGCCGTCCTGCAGCGTGTCGACGCGGCCCGCGCCGCACGACCACGCCAGCGTGTTCGGCCGATAGTCGATGTGCGGCAGCAGCGCGGCCATCGTCCGGTGCACCGCGTCGGCCTTCGCGGCCTCGAAGCCGTACAGCGTGCGCTTGCCGCGCACGAACGCGGCGTCGGCCGGCGGTTGACGATAGATCTGTCCGCCCCAGCGCGCGTTCTCGTCGATCACGACCGGGCGCAGCCCGGCGTCGACGAGTGCCTCGGCCGCGCGCACGCCGGCCGGCCCCGCGCCGACGATCACCGGTTGCAGTGCGGCGCTCACGATGCGTCTCCGGTCGCGGCCGGCCGGGCGGCCGTGAGAATCCGCATGCCGTCGGCGATCGGCGTCGAGCACGCGCGCACGCGTGCGCCGGCTTCGGTGCGCACCCAGCAATCCTGGCATGCGCCGATCAGGCAGAAGCCCGCGCGCGGCAGGCCGCTGAATTCGCTGGTACGCACGCGGCGCTGCGCGACGAGGATCGCGGTGAGCACGGTGTCGCCGGCAAGCGCGTGCGCAGGCCGGCCGTCGAGCATGAACGCGACGGCGGCGCGCTCGCGTTCGGCGACGCGCACGAACTGCGCGCCGTCGTCCGCGATGCCGGGGGAACGGGAAACGGGAGTCGTCATCAATGTTGGCCGATCAGGATGCGGTTCAGGCCGTACACGCGATCGAGCAGCAGCATCGCGCCGGCGGTGATGAAGATGACGAGCGCCGATACCGACGCCATCATCGGATCGATCGATTCGGTCGCGTACATGTACATGCGTACGGGCAGCGTGACCGTCTGCGGCGACGTGACGAAGATCGACATCGTCAGCTCGTCGAAGCTGTTGATGAACGCGAGCAGCCAGCCGCCGGTGATGCCCGGCACGATCATCGGCAGCGTGATCCGGCGGAACGTCGTCCACGGGTCCGCGCCGAGCGAGCACGCGGCCTGCTCGATGCTGCGGTCGAGGCCCGCGACGGACGCGAGCACGAGCCGCATCACGAACGGCGTGATGACGATCATGTGCGCGAGCACCAGCCACGCGAACGAGCCGGTCGCGCCGATCAGCGCGAAGAAGCGCAGCAGCGCGATGCCGAGCACGAGACCGGGAATCACGAGCGGCGACAGCAGCAGCCCGTTCAGGAATGCGCGGCCGGGAAACGTCGCGCGGCCGATCGCGAGGCCGGCCGGCAACGCGATCGCGAGCGACAGTGTTGCCGACGCGAACGCGAGCTTCACGCTGTTGACGAACGCGGTGACGAAGTCGGGATAGTCGAGGATCGCGCGGAACCAGCGCAGCGACACGCCGCGGGTCGGCAGCGTCAGCGTTTCGCTGGGCGTGAACGCGACCAGCACGACGATCGCGAGCGGCGCGAGCACGAACAGGATCACGAGCGTGTGGAAGGCAAGGGCGAAGGGGCCGTTCTTTCTCATCGCGATGCGCCTCCGAGGCTGCGCGCGTAGCGGCGTTCGAGCACGCGGTAGTAGGTGAGCATCACGACGAGGTTCGCGGCGAGCAGCAGCACCGCGATCGTCGCGCCGAGCGGCCAGTTCAGCGAGCCGAGGAATTCGTCGTAGACGGCCGTGGCCGCGACCTTCAGCCGGCGTCCGCCGAGCAGGCCCGGAATCGCGAACGCGCTCGCCGACAGCCCGAACACCATCAGGCTGCCCGACAGCACGCCGGGCATCAGTTGTGGCACGACGATGCGGCGCAGCGTCGTGAACGGCGACGCGCCGAGCGACAGCGCCGCGTGTTCGGTCTGCGGATCGAGCCGCTGCAGCGCGGTCCACACGGGAATCACCATGAACGGCAGCATCACGTGCACCAGCGCGACCACGATCGCGAACGTCGTGTATTCGAGCTTGTACGGCCCGAGCCCGACGAGCCCGAGCGCCTGGTTCACGAGGCCGCTCGTGTTCAGCAGCATGCTCCAGCCGAACGCGCGCACGACCACCGACACGAGCAGCGGCGCGAGGATCGCGAGCAGGAACAGCGAACGCCACGGGTCGCGCATCTTCGACAGCACGTACGCTTCCGGCGTGCCGATCGCGACGCAGATCGCGGTCGTCAGCGCGGCGATGCCGAACGTGCGCGCGAAGATCGTGTGGAAGTACGACGAGCCGAGCACTTCCGCGTAGTTGCCGAACTGGAACGCGGCGATCGGGCCGGTGGCCGGGTCGAACCGGTAGAACGTCAGCACGAACGTCATCGCGAGCGGCGCGAGCACGAGCGCGGCGAACAGCGCGAAGGCCGGCGCGCACATCAGCCACAGCGGCGCGTGGGCGCGCCAGCTCGCACGCGGCGCGTTACCGCCGACGGTGCGGAGCGATACCGCATCGGCGGCGGCCGGGGCGGCCGCGAGCCCGGCCGGCGCGCCGTCGGTCGAGAGCGGGCGGGAAGGCTGTCCCATTCAGGCCTCCCGGCGCATCACGCGCACGGCGTCGCTGTGCCAGTCGATGCCGACCGGCGCGCCTTCCTCGAGCGGCTCCGCGCCTTCGTTCTGGCAGCACACGAGCACTTCGCCGAGCGCGCTGTCGACGCGGTACAGCCACTGGCTGCCGAGGAAGAAGCGGCTCGTGACGGTCGCGGCGAAGCGGCCGGCGTCGGGCGCGCACAGCCGCAGCTTCTCGGGGCGGATGCAGACCGACACCGCGTCGCCCACGCGCACGTCGCGTTCGCGCGGCGGCAGGTGCGCGGTGCGGCCGGTCTCGGCGAGATCGTGTCCGAGGTCGATGCGGATCGCGTCGCCGTCGTGTGCGACGATCGTGCCGGGCAGCAGGTTCGCCTTGCCGATGAACTGCGACACGAAATGATTCTCCGGGCGTTCGTACGCGCGGTACGGCGTATCGGTCTGCGTGATGCGGCCGGCTTCCATTACGACCACGCGGTCGCTGATCGACAGCGCTTCCGACTGATCATGCGTGACCATGATCGTCGTCGTGCCGATCTTGCGCTGGATCGCGCGCAGCTCGAACTGCATGTCCTCGCGCAGCTTCGCGTCGAGGTTCGACATCGGTTCGTCGAGCAGCAGCACCGGCGGCTCGATCACGACCGCACGCGCGATCGCCACGCGCTGCCGTTGGCCGCCCGACAGCTCGCGCGGAAAGCGGTGTGCGAGCGCGTCGAGGCGCACGAGCGCGAGCGCCGCGCGGATGCGCTCCGTGCGCTCGGCCTTGTCGACGCCGCGCATGTCGAGGCCGAAGCCGACGTTCTCCGCGACGCTCATGTGCGGAAACAGCGCATAGCTCTGGAACACGATGCCGAGCCCACGGCGGTTCGGCTTCAGGTGCGTGATGTCCTGCCCGTCGAGCGCGATGCGGCCGCGCGTGACGTCGACGAAGCCGGCGATCATCTGCAGCGTGGTGGTCTTGCCACAGCCGGACGGCCCGAGCAGCGACACGAATTCGCCTTGTTCGACCGACAGGTTGACGCCCGCGACGGCGGTGAGTTCGCCGAAGGTTTTCGTCAGATCCGTAAGCGTGAGAAACGACATGGGGAGCTCCGGGTTCGCACACCGCATGGCCGGTGCGCCGATGACGCGGACTCTAGCCAGCCATATTTGGGAGCGTCAATTTCGAATTCTGCTGAACGGGATGAATTTCTGAAAAATTCCATTGAATGGAACGAATGCGAAAATCGCCTGCGAATCATTCCGGTGGGTGAGGGGCGGCCGAGCCGCAAAACGTGCGCGTCAATCCCGTGCACACCCGGATGCCCGCGGATTTTCGACCGGACGACAATGGCGGCTAGCGTATTCCGTTCAATGAAATCGTCGAGGAGAGCCGGCATGCAGGAACCCCATTCGACCGGAACGTCGCCGGCAGCCCGGACGCCGCGCCCGGACGAGGACGCCGTCGACCCGGCCGACCCGGCCGATGCGGCCGGCGCGCCGGGCACCGGCATGCTGCAGCGTGCGTTCGCGATCCTGCGCGCGCTGGCCGGCATGCAGCAGGACGGCGTGCGCGTCACGCATCTGGCGAAAGCCGTCGGCCTCACGCAGGGCACCGCGCACCGGATCCTGCAATCGCTGATCGCCGAAGGGATGGTCGAACAGGACGAGCAGTCGAAGCTGTACCGGCTGAGCGTCGACTTCTTCGCGCTCGCCGCGCTGGCCGGCAACCCGAGCAGCATGCGCACGCTGTGCCGGCCCGCGCTGCTGCGACTGTGCGCGAGCCTCGGCGAAACCATCTTCCTGCTCGTGAAGAGCGGCTTCGACGCCGTGTGTCTCGACCTGTGCGAAGGGCCGTTTCCGATCCGCTCGTTTACCGGCGACATCGGCGGGCGCATCGCGCTCGGTGTCGGGCAGGGCAGCCTCGCGATCCTCGCGTTCCTGCCCGAGGCCGAACGCGAGGAGGTGATCCGCTTCAACGTGCCGCGCATCCGCGGCTACGGCGTGCTCGACGAGGTGTATCTGCGCACCGAGATCGAACGCGTGCGGCAACTCGGCTACGCGGGCCGCAACAGCGGCGTGCTCGACGGGATGGCCGGCGTCGCGGTGCCGATCCTCGATCGCACCGGCTATCCGGTCGGCGCGCTGAGCGTCGGCACGCTCGCGTCGCGGCTCGGTGACGATCGGATGCCGATGGTCGTCGAACTGCTGCGGCGGCAGGCCGATGCGATCGGGCCGCGCACCAATCCGTTCGACGCCGCGTTGCGGCGGCCGATGCACGGGTTATCGGGGAAAACCATCTAGCGCGCGTCGCGCGTTGCCGTTTCATCGGCTTACTCGAGCAAACCATTCACGTCCGATCGACGCGCGCAGGGTCCAGCGGACCTGCGCGCTTTTGTTTTTTAGCGGCGTCGCTGCGCACCCTGAATGACGTTTTTCGAGGGTTATACGACCTTTGAGCCCTCTACCTCCCGCTCCATACTTCACGTGAACGATCGAGCCGGAACAAGCACGCAACCACCATCGCGTGTCGCGTATCCGGCCTGGTCACTCACCACATGAAAAGGAACGGAAGATGCGACTCAAGGGTAAATCGGCGCTGATCACGGGCGGCACCAGCGGCATCGGTCTGGCCACCGCGAAGCTGTTCATTGCAGAAGGCGCGCGCGTCGCCGTGACGGGGCGCGACGAGGCGGTATTCCAGCGCGTGAGGGCAGCGCTCGGCGAGCAGGCGATCGTGCTCAAGGGCGACGTACGGTCGCTCGACGACATGCGCGCGATTGCCGCCGAGGTCGACGAGACGTTCGACGGCCTGGACGTCGTGTTCGCCAACGCGGGCTGGGCTTTCCCGTCCGCCGTCAACGACATCGACGACACGCTCTACAACGACATCATGGACGTCAACGTCAAGGGCGTGGTGGTCACGCTTCAAGCAGCGCTGCCGTACTTGCGCGAAGGTTCGTCGGTGGTCCTCAATACCTCGTTCGTCGATCAGACCGGCAAGCATGGCATCTCGTTGACCGCGGCGGCGAAGGCCGCCGTGCGATCGCTGGCCCGCAGCTGGTCGTACGAATTTCTCGACCGGAAAATCCGGTTCAACGCGATCGCGCCCGGCCCGATCGATACGCCGCTGCTCTCCAGGTGGGGCAAGCCCGACGAATGGGTGCGCGAGCGCAAGGCCGAATTCGCGGAAGCGAATCCGGCGGGCCGCATGGGCACGGCCGACGATATCGCGTACGCGGTGCTTTATCTCGCCAGCGACGAATCGTCGTACGTCGTCGGCACTGAACTGGTCGTCGATGGCGGTGCGTCGCAGCTTTAAGCCGGCGCGTCACGCTTCCCGAGCCCGGCACGCCATCCCGGCTCATCCCCATCCCGATTTCACGTCCGCCACGCCGTTCGCGGTGGCGGTTATTCGATCCGGCCCGGCGGGGTTGCACTCGCCCATGGGCCGAAGTGCAAGGAGCAATCATCTTGACCGACAGTAGCGATAACCATGTGTCCGCCGGACAACTCACGCGGGCAGGCCGTTCGCGCCGCGATGTCCTGAAGTTCGGCAGCGCCGCCACGCTCGGCGCCGTGCTGGGCGGCGGCGCGTTGCTCGGGCACGCGACGCCTGCGCCGGCGCAAACGAGCCGCGCAGGGCTGCTCGCGCCGAACGCGCCGCTCGACATCCTGATCGTCAACTACGACGGCGGCACGCTGCTCGACTTCGCGGGCCCCAGCGAGATTTTCCACCGGCTGCCGAATACGAACGTTCGCTACGCGAGCCTCGATGGCGGCAACGTGACGCTCGAATTCGGCGTCGTGTACGGCAAGACCGAACGGCTGGCCGATATCGACAAGACCGACGTGATCCTCGTGCCGGGCGGCTCCGATTTGTCGGCGCCGATGCGGCCGGCGTATCAGGCGCAGATCCGGCGTCTCGCGGAAAGCGCGAAACACGTGACGTCGGTGTGCAACGGCTCGCTCGTGCTCGCCGCGACGGGCGTGCTCAACGGCAAGCGCAGCGCGTGCCATTGGGCGTTCGTCAACAAGCTGGCCGAATACGGCGCGATTCCCGTTCCCGATCGCTTCGTCGAAGACGACAATGGCCGCTTCATGAGCGGCGGCGGCGTGACGGCGGGCATCGACTTCGCGCTGCGCGTGGCGTCGAAGCTGCGCGGCCGGCAGGCGGCCGAGTACACGCAGCTCGTCGTCGAATACGATCCCGACCCGCCGTTCCACTCCGGTCATCCGAGAGATGCACGACCCGAACTCGTCGCGTTGGTCGACAAGAAGCTGCCCGGCGCATCAAAGGGACTCGCACGCGTTCCCGGCGTCCGCTGACACGCTTGCCGGCGACGCGTGCAGCGTCGCCGCCTCTTCAATTCAAACCCGATTCGGAAATCATTCGATGCGACAGATTCATCTTTGTACGGCTGCGCTTGCAGCGTGCGTGTCCTTTTTTGCATTCACGGCGCCGGCTGTCGCCGGTGGCGCGCAACGCCTGCCCGAAGCGGCCATCAAGGCCGAAAACGCGCGATGGGCGGATGCCTTTGCGCGAGGCGACTACGACGCGATCGGCCGCCTCTATACCGACGACGGCACGCTCTTGCCGCCGGGGGGCGACAAAGTCACCGGGCGCCGCGCGATCACCGACTACTTCATCAACGGATATGCGGGATCGAAGCCCGGCACCGTATCGTTCAGCAACTATGAGTTCTACGGTAACGACCGGGTCGTGACGGAGGTATCGGATGCGGAGGTTCGCGATCACGACGGAAAGCTCAAGGTCCGCGCGAAGCAGACGCTCGTCTTCCTGAAGCAGGGCGGTACGTGGAAGCTGCATCGCGACATGTGGAACGCTTATCCGCCCGTCAAGGATTGACGACGGTTATCGACGTCCGGAGAAACGGCGCGTTGTGTACCCACGCGCCACTCACCCGTTGGCAAGACGTCAACCACGCGGCGCGCCGATCGGCAGGCGGTCGATCAGCGCGCTGCCTTCGACCTGCTCTCGCGTCGAACCGCTTGCGGCGGGTGTCCGAGCAGCTTGATGAAGGCTCGGCGCATCCGTTCCGGATCGGTGAAGCCGACCGCCAGCGCAATCTGCTCGATCGGTTCGCTGCCGCCCTGCAGGCGCAGCCTCGCGGCTTCGACGCGCAAGCGCTCGACGGCCCTCGCGGGTGTTTCACCGGTTTCCCGGCGAAAGGCGCGCCCGAACTGCCGCACACTCAAGCTCGCCGCATCGGCGAGCCGCTCGACCGGCAACGCCTCGGCAAGATGTTCGCGCGCGAAATTCAGCGCGATGCGGATGCGATCCGATTCCGGCTCCATCTGCGACATCGCGGAGAACTGCGACTGCCCGCCGGGCCGACGATACGGAACAACCAGCAGCCGCGAGACCTCGCGCGCAATCTCCGTGCTCATGTCGCGTTCGATCATGCCGAGCGCGAGATCGATGCCGGACGCGATGCCCGCCGACGTCCAGACGCGGCCGTCGACGACATAGATACTGTCGCCGTCGACCCGCGTGCGAGGGAAGCGCGACTGCAATTGCGCGGCGTAGCGCCAGTGCGTTGCCGCTCTCAACCCGTCGAGCGAGCCGGTTTCCGCAAGCAGAAATGCGCCCGTACACACGCTGGCGACGCGCGACGCCTTGGCGGCCAGTTTGCTGGCTGCGGCGATATTGTCCGATGTCTGCATCGGCGCGATATCGCCGCCGACGAACACGACGGTGTCGAACGCACGCCTTCCGACCGGCTTCGTGTCGATCGAAAGGCCGGTATTGCCGGGAATCGGGCCGCCGGACGGCGAGATGACGTGAAGATCGTAGGGCGTGTGGCCGGCGGCCGTGGCGACTTGATTGAAGGCCGACAATGGGCCGCCAAGATCGAGCGCATCATAGCCGCGGCAAACGAAGAATCCAATTCGATGCATGACGAAGCAATTGATCGATAACCCCGGAATGGCGGATTTTACCGGGGGCCCCTCGAAATGTGTCGTTTGACGCGAAACGAGGGAAAAACGTCGTTTACGCCGTCATCAATCAACTGTATTCGTTTGCGTCGCATCGATGCGATGCCGACAGAAAGCGACGCTCAGCGACGGTAGATGAACTCCAGATCGGTCGATTCGCCGACCTTGAAATCGTACGTACCGACACGCTTGAAGCCTGCCTTCTCGTAGAACGCGATGGCCTTCGCATTGCCCGACCACACGCCCAGCCATACCGGGCCGGGGCGCGTCGCGGCGAGATACGCGAGCGCGGTGTCGAACAACGCGCGTCCGGCGCCGGTGCCCTGCGTGCCGCGGCGCAGGTAGATCTGATGGATCTCGCCCGAACCGTCCGCGACTTCCGGGTGCGGCAGTTTGCACGGCCCCGCGTGCGCATACCCGACCAGCGTGCCGTCGTCGCCTTCCGCGACCCACGTGCGGCACCGCGGGTCGCCGAGCTGCCCGGTGATCGCGGCCACCGAGTAGGTACGGGCTTCGTACTCGGCCAGATCGTCCGGCGGGTAGTCGATGCCGAATCCGTCCTGCAGAAAGGTTTCGCGAAACGTATCGCGCTTCAATTCGGCAAGCGGGACGGCATCGGCCAGGGTCGCAACGCGGATCAACATTGAGCTTTTCTCGGTTCGGTGTCGGGCCGTCAGTTTATCGCGGGCGATGTCGGGCAGACGCGTCGTCACGTGCTAACCGGCGACCTTGCAGTCGGACGCGCGACGATCTCGTTCATGGGGAGATTCGCAGGTTGCGCGATCGCTTCCGGTTCGAGCGCGATGCTGCGCATGGTCGCGCAGTCGGCTTCACGATTCGGCGGGAAAGCGCCAATTTTGCAGCGCAGCGAAACGCGGCGACGCTTACCCCTGCCGCGCACGCGGAACCAGCCGAAACCGCCGGTGCGGCAATCATGCGGATGCCGATGGTTGACCGCCGTCGGACATGCTAGGATTTCCGTCAAACAACTCCGGAGACTGCGATGCCGTTCATCTGCGAAAACGTCGAATGTCGTGCCGTGCTGGCTCGCGGACAGGTCAGGCACCATCAGGAGGGGGCGGGCTGGTGCTTCTACTGCCCGGACTGCAACACCCGAAACGAGTTGATGAATGTCGGCACGGTCAGCGGCCCCGTCGAGCTGGTTCAGCCGGAGCGGGCCAGCCCACCGCACAGGGTCGTCGCGACGGCCCGACCGCTGGATGACGGCCGATACGCGGCGCAATTGAGCGTCCAGCGGGCGCTCGCCGTGAAAGGCACCTACGCGGCCGAAGAGCACTGGGATCAGCTCGGCGTATTCGGCGACGCGCAGGAAGCCGTCGCGCATGCGAAGTCTTTCGCGACGGATTTGCTGCAGCGCGTGGCATAGTCGGCAGTTTCCGTGAACGAACAAGGGGCGTCGCGCATTCGTGCGCGACGCCCCTTTGCGATTTCCGCGCGCGTTCGTCAGTGGTCGATATCGAACGAGAAGGATGGCTTCCCGATCCGGTGAGACGTGCCGCTCTGAATCCGGCGTGCGAGAAAGCCGCGTAAGGTCACGCAGCCGGCGCCTGCACCGCGCGTGCCTGTTCGCGGGCCGCGACGAGTTCCCGGATCCGCGCACGGTCGGCCGGCGTGACCGGCGTGAAGATCACGAGGCTCAGGTCCGGGCTGCCGGTGACCGAGAACGCCGAGTATTCAAGCGCGATCCGGCCGGCTTGCGGATGGCGAATCTCCTTCGTGCCTTCGTCGTGCGTACGGATATCGTGGTCGCGCCACATCGCATCGAATTCGGCGCTCGTCGCGCGCATCTCGTCGACGAACGCCTGCACGCTCTGCGTCGCGCCGCTGCGCGCGACGTCCGCACGAAACGCGCCGACCGCGAACCGCGCGACGCGCTCCCAGTTAGGCTGCGCGTAACGGACACCCGCGTCGACGAAGATCAGCCGCAGGATGTTGCGCGCGGCCGGCGGCAGCGTCGCATAGTCGGTGAGCGTCGCGGCCGCCGCGTCATTCCACGCGGCGACGTCCCACGTCGCCGTGCGGACGATCGCGGGGCTCGCGTCGAGCGAATCGAGCACGTGCTGCAGGCGCGGCGTCACGCTGGCGGGCGCGTGATAGCGCACTTCGGGCGGATGGCCGACGCCGAGCAGGAACAGGTGTTCGCGTTCGGCGTCGTTGAGCATCAGCGCGCGGGCGAGCCGGTCGAGCACGTCGGCCGACGGTGCGCCGCCGCGGCCCTGTTCGAGCCACGTGTACCACGCGGCGCTCACGTGCGCGCGCTGCGCGACTTCCTCGCGCCGCAGGCCCGGCGTGCGGCGGCGCGTGGCCGGCAGCCCGAGCGCGGTCGGGTCGAGCTTCTCGCGGCGGTCCCGCAGGTACGCGCCGAGCAGGTTGTCGGAGGCGTCAGCCATATCCTGTTAGTTCGTTTACCAGTAAACCTTCACGGCTTCACCGCGAGCGGCCATCGACCGATAGTAAGCCTCCATTTCATCCGGAGGTGCTGAACATGCGTGTCTTTGTTACGGGAGCGTCGGGATTCGTCGGCTCGGCCGTCGTCGCCGAACTCGTGGCCGCCGGGCACTCGGTGCTCGGGCTCGCGCGGTCCGATGCGGCCGCGGCAGCGGTTGCCGCAGCCGGCGCGGACGTCCATCGCGGGTCGCTGGAAGATCTCGACAGCCTGACGCGCGGCGCCGAAGCCGCCGACGCGGTGATCCACACGGGATTCAATCACGATTTCTCGCGCTTCGCGCAGAACTGCGAACTCGACCGCCGCGCGATCGACACGATCGGTGCGGTGCTCGCCGGCTCGGCGCGGCCGCTGGTCGTCACGTCGGGCCTCGCGCTCGTCGCGCCCGGCCGTGCGGCGACCGAGGACGATCCGCACGTGCCGGTGTCGGACCACTATCCGCGTGCGTCCGAAGCGACCGCGGTCGCGCTCGAAGCGCGCGGCGTGCATGCGTCGGTCGTCCGCCTGCCGCCGTCCGTGCATGGCGACGGCGATCACGCGTTCGTGCCGCGCCTGATTGCGTTCGCGCGGGAGAAGGGCGTATCGGCGTTCATCGGCGACGGCGCGAACCGCTGGCCGGCCGTGCACCGGCTCGACGCCGCGCGCGTGTACCGGCTCGCGATCGAACGCGGCGCGGCCGGTGCGCGCTATCACGCGGTCGACGATACGGGCGTGCCGTTCCGCGAGATCGCCGACGTGATCGGCCGGCGGCTGAACGTGCCGGTCGTCGCGAAGTCGGTGGCGGAGGCCGGCGAGCACTTCGGCTGGTTCGCGATGTTTGCGGGGATGGATGCGCCCGCAACCAGCGAGCGCACGCGAGCATCGCTCGACTGGGCGCCGACGCAGCCGCGGCTGCTGGCCGATATCGACCGGCCGCGGTATTTCGAAAACTGACGGACGGCGCGCGGCGCGCAGCATGCGCGGCTCGGGCCGCGACGAACCCCATTCACGTCGCGGCCGCCCGCCTGCCGTGCGTCACTCGACCGGATGCAGGTCCTGCAGCAGCGTCGGCAGCAGCTCCGACACGGTCGGATGGATATGCATCGCACGGCTGATCGTCGTGTACGGCGCGCCGGCGGCCATCACGTCGAGAATCCCGTGCACGACCTCGTCGCCGGTCACGCCCAGGATCGACGCGCCGAGAATCGCGTGGTTGTCCGCGTCGACGATTACCTTCATGAAGCCCTGGCTCTCGCCTTTCTCGACCGCCCGGCCGACGCGCGTCATCGGGCGCGTGCCGACCAGCAGCCGGCGGCCCGTCTGCTTCGCTTCCGCGAGCGTCATGCCGACGCGGCCGAGCGGCGGATCGATGTACATCGCATAGGCCATGATGCGGTCGGACACCTTGCGCGGATCGTCGTCGAGCAGGTTCGCCGCGACGATCTCGTAGTCGTTGTACGCGGTGTGCGTGAACGCGCCGCGCCCGTTGCAGTCGCCGAGCGCCCAGACGCCGGGCACGTTCGTGCGCAACTGCTCGTCGACGGTGATGTAGCCGCGCGCGTCGGTGTCGATGCCCGCGCGGTCGAGCCCCAGATCGTCGGTGTTCGGCACGCGCCCGACCGCGAGCAGCAGGTGCGAGCCCGCGACCTCGCGGCCGCCGCCCGCGCAGTCGAGGCCGACGACGATGCCGTCGCCGTCGCGGCGCGCGCTCAGGCAGTTCGCGTCGAGCTGCACGTCGATTCCTTCCTTTTCGAGGATCTCGCGCACGGCCTGCGACACGTCTTCGTCCTCGCGGCGAATCAGGCGCGAACCCTTCTCGACGATCGTGACCTTCGAGCCGAAGCGGCGGTACATCTGGCCGAATTCGAGCCCGACGTAGCTGCCGCCGACGATCACGAGATGGTCGGGCAGGAAGTCGACGTCCATCATCGTCGAGTTGGTCAGGTACGGCACCGAGTCGAGGCCCGGCATCGCGGGCACCTGCGCACGTCCGCCGACGTTGATGAAGATGCGTTCGGCTTCGAGCACGTCATCGCCCACGCGCACCGCGTTCGCGCGTTCGAAGCGGGCATGACCCTGAAAGACGGTCGCGTGGTCGAGGCCGCGCACCCATTGCTCGACGCCGTGGTTCGAGCGGCCCGAGATCTGGTCCTTGCGCGCCTTCACCGCTTTCATGTCGACGGTGACGGGGCCGCCGACCGACACGCCGTATTCGCTGGCGCGCCGTGCGAGCTGCGCGGCGTACGCGCTCGCGATCAGCGTCTTGGTCGGGATGCAGCCGGTGTTCACGCAGGTGCCGCCGAAGCGACCGCGCTCGACGATCGCGACTTTCATGCCGGCGCCGGCGAGCCGTGCGGCGAGCGGCGGCCCGGCCTGGCCGGTGCCGATGACGATCGCATCGAAGTGTTGCGTCATGACGTCCTCCTGTGCGGGGCAACGAGGAAAGGGGCAGGCGCAAGCCGCATGCCGTGCCGGCGGTCGTGCGGGCGACGAGCGCCTATGGTAGACCTGTTGGCCGGGGGCCGCGAGCAGCAGGCGGGCGATGCGGCGCGTCGCATTGAAAAACGGCGCCGCCGCGGGCGTGGATGCGTACCGGGAGGCTAGTCCTTGCGTTTCCACTGCCCGAACGACACCGGCCGGTGCGCGTCGGCGCGCGTGACGGTGACGTGGTCGGGCTTGTCGTCGAGCGGAAACGATTCGGTGACGATCTGGCTCGAAAACAGCCAGCCGTGCGTGCGCGGATCGTAGCGGAACGTGATGTAGTCGGTCCAGTGCTGGCCGCATGCGACGGAGTTCTGCACGGTGAAATAGCGGCCTTTCACCGACAAGCCATTGTCGGCCGCGTCTTCAGGATCGAAAGGGTCGCACTGGCCGCCTTCGTTCGCGCGCAGTACGACCTGGTCGTTGCGGGCGGCGAGCCGGTAGGTGTGGTCGGCCTGTTCCTCGTAGATCAGCAGCGGGCGCGGCGACGGCTGCTCGCGCGTATCGATCGCGCGATGCACGACGACGAGAAAGCTGTGCCGCCCGTTGTCGAGATCGGGGCCGGCGTGCGCGATCAGCGGTTGGTAGCCGGCCGGCAGTTGCGCGGCGATCGACTTCGGCAGGGTGTCGGCGTGGACGCCGAACGAGAGGGCGGCGAGTAGCGGTAGCAGCAGGGCGGAAAGGCGAAGAGCGCGCATGGCGGGCGGTTTGATCGAAAGGATGAAGGGGATGAGCCGCGCGGCGTTACAGATTGCACCCGGGAAACGCGGCGCCAGCCGCCGGATTTCGGCGCGCATCGTCCTGGAATTCGACGCTGGCGGTCGGGCCCACGACGTACTCGCGAAAGATCGCTTCGACAGCGGCGGCGCCGTCGGGATAGCGGGCGACGCGGATCTCGATCATGGGGCGGCACGGGATGACGGGAAAGAGGGCCAGCATAGCAGCGCACCGCCGCTTTCGGCCAGGCGCGAAGCGTGCCAGAATCGACGGCTCGACCGTCGGAAACGACACGCAGGCGCCGGCGCAGCGGCGTCGCTGACCAAGGAGACTTCGATGACCGCATCGGCTGCCGTACTCGCCATCCTGGCTGCGCTGTTCCTCGGCGCGATGATTCCGGGCCCGAGCTTCGTGCTGGTGGCGCGCAATTCGATCGGGCTGTCGCGTCGCGACGGGCTGGCCACCGCGCTCGGCATGGGCATCGGCGGCATCGTGTTCGGCGGCGTCGCGCTGGCCGGGCTCTACACGCTCCTGCAGGCCGTCGAATGGCTGTATGTGGGCCTCAAGGTCGCGGGCGGCATGTACCTGATCTACATGGCGTCGAAGATCTGGCGCGGCGCCGACCGGCCGATCGCGATGGACGATCCGCAGGCAATGGCGGGCGGCAGCGCGCGCAAGTCGTTCTGGACCGGCCTCACGACCCAGCTCAGCAACCCGAAGACGGCGATCTGGTACGGCAGCATCTTCGCGGCGCTGCTCCCGCAGCATCCGCCGCTGTGGTGCTACCTCGTGCTGCCGCCGCTCGTGTTCGCGGTCGAATTCGGCTGGTACACGCTCGTCGCGCTGTGCTTCTCGACGCGCCGGCCGCGCGAACTCTACCTGCGCGCGAAGAAATGGGTCGATCGCATCGCGGCCGGCGCGATCACGCTGCTCGGGCTGCGGCTGATCCTGAATGCGCCGAAAGCGGGGATCTGAGCGCTTCTTTATCGGCACGTGGCGGCGACCGGCCATGGCCGTCGCCGGTTAGCGGCGGGAATCGGCCGGCCCGCCCGGGCCGCTCGCCCCGGCGCGCGTCGGCATCCCGAATTCCAAGATTACCGATTCATCGTTAGGCCATGGTCACGCGTGGCTTGCGGAACGCCCGCACCCGTCGCGGCGGCTCGGCCCGTTCATCATTCATGCCGGGCTGGCACGCCACACACAACGCATGGCTTCCCGATGGCGCGGCCGCTCGCCGGCCGCCGCCGACCGTGTTTCTCGCCCCTCGCCACCGCCCGCCGAGCCTTGCCCCACGGGCGTTCCCGTGTGTCGCCCAGCACGCCGAACCGCGCCGCTTCCCCGATTCTGGCGGTCGAGCGCCCGACGACGTGTAAACTGCTGCCTTTTTTGACGGTTTGCAGCATGGTGCAAGCATCTCCGCGCCCGGCGTTGAGCGGTCCGACGCTCGTCCGGCTGCTCGCGCGCCTGGCCGATGCCGACGTCGCGGAATCCCGGCAGACGCTGTCCGACCGGCTGAGCCAGTGGCTCGGCTGGACCGACGCGATCACGCTGTCGTCCGCGCTGAATGCGAGCCCGCCGGGCGTCGCGGCCGGCGTGCGCGGCTACGACGCCGAGCGCGACTGCGCGCGCGTGCGCCACGACCTCGCGCAGGCGATCACGGCCACCAACCGGCCGCGGGCGCGGCGCCGGCCCGGCGACTTGCCGCCGCCGGCCGCCGACACGGCCGATTTCGCGGACTTTCGCCAACGGTATCTGACCCTGCAGCAGGACATGGAAACGGCGATCGGCCAATTGCGCGGCCGCCTGCGGGTCGCGCTCGCCGCGCGCTCGTCCGGAATGGCGCGGCTCGCGACGCTCGACACGATCATGGAGCGCGTGCTCGGCGCGCGCGAGCGCAGCCTGCTGTCGGCCGTGCCCACGCTGCTCGGCACGCGCTTCGCGCGGCTGCGCGACGCGGAGCGGCAGGCGCTGGCCGAGGCTGACGCCGTGGCCGCGGCCCCCGCTGCGCCCGACGCCGCCGACGCGTCCGCTCCGGCCGATGAAGGCGCGGTGGCCGACACCCCGACCGTCGCGGCGATCGTGCCCGGCGCATGGCTCGATACGTTTCGCGACGAGATGCAAAGCATCCTGCTTGCCGAACTCGAAGTCCGGTTTCAAACGGTAGACGGGCTGCTCGCGGCCCTTCGCACCTGCTAATCAACACGCTATGTCCAGAATTCGCCTTGATCTCGTTGTCTTCGTCGCCGGTCTGCTCGCAGTGGGCTGGATCGGTGCCGGCTATGTCGCGTCGAACCCGTTGGCGGCGGCCGTCACGCTGCTGATCGGCGCGTGCTACGTCGCCGGCGCATGGGAGCTGCTGCGCTTCCGGCAGGCGACCGCCACGCTGTCGCGCGCGGTCGCCGGCCTGACCGAGCCGCCGGCGAAGCTCGACACGTGGCTCGACACGCTGCATCCGGGCCTGCGCGGCGCGGTGCGCGCACGGGTCGAAGGCGCGCGCGTCGCGCTGCCGGGGCCGGCGCTCACGCCTTACCTCGTCGGCCTGCTGGTGCTGCTCGGCATGCTCGGCACGCTGCTCGGGATGGTCGTCACGCTGAAGGGCACGGGCGCCGCGCTCGAAAGCGCGACCGATCTCGATGCGATCCGCGCGTCGCTGATCGCGCCGGTGAAGGGGCTCGGGTTTGCATTCGGCACGTCGATCGCCGGCGTCGCGACGTCCGCGATGCTCGGGCTGTTGTCCGCGCTCGTGCGCCGCGAACGGATCGACGCGGCCCAGCAGCTCGACGCGAAGATCGCGACGACGCTGCGCGTGCATTCGTCCGCACATCAGCGCGACGAATCGTTCCGGCTGCTGCAGCGCCAGGCCGACGTGATGCCGGCGCTGGTCGACCGGTTGCAGACGATGATGACGACGCTCGAGGCGCGCAGCGTCGCGTTGCACGATCGTCAGCTCGAAAGCCAGCAGGCGTTTTTCGACCGGACCGAGCGTGCCTATGCGGGCTTGGCGTCGAACGTCGGCGACGCGCTGAAGGAAAGCGCCGCCGAAAGCGCGCGCGTGGCCGGCGCCGCGTTGCAGCCGGTCGTCGCCGCGACGATGACGGGGCTCGCGCAGGAGATGGCCGCGCTGCGCGATACCGTGACGGGCGCGGTGCAGCGTCAGCTCGACGGGCTGACCGAAGGCTTCGAGAAGACCACCGGCCACGTGACGGCTGTCTGGAACCGTGCGATCGACGAACAACGTCAGGCGGGCAACGCCGTCGCGCAGCAGTTGCAGACGACGCTCGGCCAGTTCACCGACACGTTCGCGCAGCGTTCGTCGGATCTGCTCGACGGCGTCGCGATGCGTCTCGAATCGACCGAAGGCCGCCTGTCGGACGCATGGCGCGACGCGCTGGCGCGCCAGGAGCAGGTCGGCGAGACGCTGGCCGGCCAGCATGCGCGCGCGCTGGGTGAGGCCGCCGCGACGTTCGAACGCCATTCGGCCGCGACGCTCGCCGCGATGCAGGAGTCGCATGCCGGCTTGCAATCGCAACTGGCGGCACGTGACGAAGCGCGTCTGTCCGCGTGGAACGATTCGCTGGCTGCGATGGCCGCGAAGCTCGGCGAAGAATGGCAGCGTGCGGGCGCGCACAGCGCGGGCCGTCAGCAGGAAATCTGCGACGCGCTTGCACAAACGACGCGTGACCTTGCTGCACAGGCGTCGACGTTCGAACAACGCTCGACCGATCTTCTGTCGACGATCCGCGAGTCGCACACCGGTCTGCAATCGCAACTGGCGGCACGCGACGAAGAACGTCTGTCGGCATGGAACGATTCGCTCACCGCGATGGCCGCAAAGCTCGGCGAAGAATGGCAGCGCGCAGGCGTGCATAGCGCGGGCCGTCAGCAGGAAATCTGCGACGCGCTCGCGCAAACGACGCGCGATCTCGCCGCACAGGCGTCGACGTTCGAACAACGCTCGAACGATTTGCTGTCGACGATTCGCGAGTCGCATACGGGCCTGCAATCGCAACTGGCGGCACGCGACGAAGAACGTCTGTCGGCATGGAACGATTCGCTCGCCGCGATGGCCGAAAAGCTCGGCGAAGAATGGCAGCGCGCAGGCGTGCACAGTGCCGGCCGTCAGCAGGAAATCTGCGACGCGCTCGCGCAAACGACGCGCGATCTCGCCGCACAAGCGTCGACGTTCGAACAACGCTCGAACGATTTGCTGTCGACGATTCGCGATTCGCATACGGGCCTGCAATCGCAACTGGCTGCACGCGACGAAGAACGCCTGTCGGCATGGAACGATTCGCTCGCCGCGATGGCCGCCGCGCTGCGCGACGAATGGGCGCAGACGAGCGCGCAAGCCGCCGCGCGCCAGCAGGACATCTGCGACACGCTGACCCGCACCGCGAACGCCATCACCGCGCAGGCGCAGGTGCATGCGAGCGACACGATCAACGAAATCTCGCGCCTCGTGCAGGCCGCGTCGGAAGCGCCGAAGGCCGCGGCCGACGTCGTCGCCGAGCTGCGCCAGCGCCTGTCCGACAGCATGGTGCGCGACACCGCGATGCTCGACGAACGCAGCCGCCTGCTCGCGACGCTCGAAACGCTGCTCGGCGCGGTCAACCACGCGTCGACCGAACAACGCACCGCGATCGACGCGCTCGTCAGCACGTCGGCCGATCTGCTCGACCGCGTCGGCGCGCGCTTCAACGACACCGTCGACGCCGAAACCCGCAAGCTCGATTCGGTGGCCGCGCAGGTCACGGCGGGCGCCGTCGAAGTGGCGAGCCTCGGCGATGCGTTCGGGATGGCGGTGCAGGTGTTCGGCGAATCGAACGACAAGCTGCTGACGCATCTGCAGCGCATCGAGGCCGCGCTGGAGAAATCGCTCGCGCGCAGCGACGAACAGCTCGAGTACTACGTCGCGCAGGCGCGTGAGGTGATCGACCTGAGCGTGATGTCGCAGAAGCAGATCGTCGACGACCTGCAGCAGCTCGCCGGCCGGCGAGCGCCCGTCGGAGCGTAACGCATGCACGACGAAATCGACGGCGGCGCGCAATCGGCGCCGGTGTGGCCCGCGTTCGCCGACCTGATGTCGGTGTTGCTCGGCGCGTTCGTGCTGATCCTCGTCGGCGTGATCGGCATGCAGCTCCAGCTCACGTCGAAGCTCGAGGAAGCGGTGCGCGCGCGCCAGCTCGAGGCGCAGCAGCGCAAGTCGCTCGAACAGGCGCTCGCCGGGCCGCTCGCGGCCGGCCGCGTGACGCTCGTGAACGGGCGCATCGGCATCAGCGGCAACGTGCTGTTCGCCCTGAACTCCGACCAGTTGCAGCCCGCGGGCCGCGACCTGCTGAAGACGCTGGCGGTACCGCTCGCCACCTACCTGAAGACGCGCGACGAGATTCTGATGATCAGCGGCTTCGCGGACGACCAGCAGGTGCACGCCGGCAACCGCCTGTTCGCGGACAATTGGGAACTGTCGGCCAAGCGCGCGTTGACGGTCACGCGCGCGATGATCGATGCCGGCGTGCCGGCCTCGTCGGTGTTTGCGGCCGCGTTCGGTTCCGAACAGCCGGTCAGCTCGAATGCGGACGATGAAGGCCGCGCGAAGAACCGCCGCGTGGAGATCGCGCCGGTGCCGCGCAAGTCGGCGTCGAACGGAGGAAAGGCCAAGTGACGGGCGAAGCGACGCACGCGCGCGCGACGCTCGACGCATGGCGCGAGCAGGGCGCAGACCGGCTCGATCCGGTGCGCTTTCACCGGATCGACGCGCTCGAGAAGCGCGCGGCCGTGCTCGATGGCGACGCGCGTGCGTTGCTCGATGCGCGACTTGCAACGCTGATCGAAGGGTTTGCGGAGATCGTCGCGCGCGCCGGTGAAGCCGCAGCCACGTGTGAGACGTCGGCAGGTGCGCCGGCGCGTGGCGCGCTTGCCGCGCTCGTCGCAGGGCTCGGCCGCGATGCGCAGGCCGACCGGCGCGGGCTCGATCCCGAACTGGTCGACTACTTCCGCGCGATGTGGTCGAAGGTCCGCACTGAGCAGCAGTATCGCCAGTCGCTCGACCAGGTGCCGCGCAACGCGGGGCCGCTCAATTCGAACAGCCTCGTGCACCGGTCGCTCGCGACGATGCGCGAGCTGTCGCCCGAATACCTGCAGCAGTTCCTGTCGTACGTCGATGCGCTCGCCTGGCTCGAGGATCTCGCGGGCGGCGGCGCGCAGCCCGAGAAGGAAGCGCCGCGCGCGAAGGCGGCCAAACCGGCGAGAAAGACGACGCGCGCGAAGGCGCGATAACGCCACGGCGCACGCGTTCAGCGTGTGGATCGCTTATTGGTCGGCAGTCGGGTCGTCGATCGCCGTGCGCAGCGCGTGCAATGCTTCGACGAGTGCCGACGCGAACGGCGGATGTGCGGCGATGCCCGCCGCGTCGAGCTGGCTGCCGAGGATCGGCAGCGCGATCGATGCGGGCTCGACGATGCGCGCCGACATCACCGACAGCGTTTCGCGCAGCGCCGCGTCCGCATGCGTCGCGCGCGGCGACGCGTTCAATACCGCGACCGGCTTGTCCACGACGGCCTCGCATCCCACGACCCAGTCCAGCGCGTTTTTCATCACGCCCGTCACACCGTGCGCGTATTCGGGGCTGGCGATCAGGATGCCGTCGGCCGCGTTCAGGCGGTCGATCAGATCGCGCACCGCGACGGGCGTCGGGTATTCGGCATCGGGATTGAACAGCGGGAATTCGCCGAGACGATCGAAGCGCGTGATGCGCATGCCGTGCGGTGCGACGCGCGCGGCTGCGTCGAGCAATGCGGCGTTGTACGACTGCGCGCGCAGGCTGCCGCATAGCGCGACGATGTCGATGCGGCGCTGGGAAGCGGTTCGGGTTTCGTTGGCCATCGCGGAACGTGGGTAGGTGGCTCGCGCGGCGGCGGCGCGCGGCTCCGGCGAATTATCGCATCGGTGCGTGAGCCACATGAGTCACGTGAGCCGCGTGAGCGACGAGCCACGCGTGGCCGCCGCTCCGCACGGGATGTCGTTCGTGTTCGCTGCGCCGCACATTCGCGTTCGCATATTCGGCGGCATCGACGCCGGTCATCCCGACCGCACGCGCGAATTCTCCGATTCCCCACCCATTCCCGAGCAACAGCCGCCGCGTATGCAGCGCACCGTGCACGTCGTCGGCGACGGTTTCGCCGAGATAACGCAGCGCGCGACCTTCGACATCGACGAAGCCATGCGCGTAATCCCGCGCGAGCGCCGTCCACAACTGCGCGGCGCCGACCGACTGGCGCGCACCGCTGATCAGACACAGGCCCGCGTCGAGCCCCCATCGATACAGCGTCGTCGCAAGGCCCTTGCGTTGGGCAGACCCGCGCAGCCGCGTATGCGGCGCGCGCAGGTAGTGGTCGGCGCGGCGCGGGAGTTCGGGAAGCCGGTTGAACACGGTATAGCCGGCGAGCTGGCGGGCCGCCGGATCCTCGACGTAAAGGAAGTATTCGCCGTCCGCTTCGCGGTGGCGGACGACCAGGCCCGAGCGGCCGAGCGCGACGGCCGGCAGTCCGTACAGGCGATGGCGCGGCTGATGCAGGCGGTCATAAAGGGTGTCGAGTTCGTCGTCGATGTCGTGTTGGGCGGCATGCTGTACGTCGATACGCATGGCAAAAGGCGCCCGTCTCGGGCGCATCGAGAAAGGGGTTCATGACAATGGGGAAATAGAAATGGAAGCGGCCCCCGGGCTCGGCGAAGCGAGCCGGGGCCGCGAATCAGCTGGGAATGTGCTGGAAACCGGCGGCGATCGCGGCGAGGCCCGCGATGCAGAGTGCGAACAGGATCAGGACTTTGTGGATCACGCCTCTTTCCTCATGAACGCGCGGCGCCGAACGGGCGGCATCGCGGAGACGGTGAGCGGCGGGCACGGCCCGCACGGCCGTCGTGCGGGACGACGGTCGGCGTCCGGGCGGCAGGCGCACGCGGACGGTCAGCACCATACGCGACGGGCAACGAGCGGGCAATCGGACTGGCGGAGAAAAGCGATGAAACGCGACGAATCGCGGTGTTTCGCGACAATTGGCCGCATGGGGCGCGTTGAAACGTCCGGAGATCCACGCGAAAGCGCATCGTCAACCGGCAGCGCGCGTACGTGCAAACGTGTCGTTGCGGGGGCGAACGCCGCGACAGGTCGACATCCGCGCGGGGACAGGAGCGGCGTGGACGACCGCCCCGGTTGACGCGTCAGACCGCCAGCCGCCCGCCGAACGCGCGCCGGATTCGCGCGAACAACCCGTGTTGCGCGATCCACTCCGCATAAGCGCGATAGTCGGGATCGCGCATCAGGTGACGCTCTTCCGTCTTCGCGCGCGTGTAGTAGATCAGGTTGACCGCGACGAGCCCCGCGCAGTGCATGAGCCCGATCTGCCAGCCGAGCGGTTCGACGAACGGCACCGACACCATCCAGTACGACAGGTTCTTCGTGATGTACGCCGGATGCTTCGTGAAGCGGTACGGGCCCGACGTGATGATCCCGCGGTTGGTGAGGTTCGAGAACCGCAGCCCGAACGAGATCGTGCACAGCGCGTAGGTCAGCAGCAGCAGGATGATCGTCGTGCCCCAGATCACGCGCAGCGTCGGCGCCGACAGCAGCCAGTTGTCCCAGAACAGCGAGCCTTCGTAGCGGATGTAGTTGTTCGAGATCAGCGACCAGAACGGCTGGTAGCAGATCAGCGCGGCGACCCAGCCGAGCGTCGTCGGCTCGACGGTGCGCACGTGACTGTCGAGGATGCGGAACGTGCACAGGTAGCCGACGGTGCCGAACATCAGGTCCATCGTGAACGACAGGTCGTACATGAACACGAAGGTCGCGATCGTCATCGGCGCATGCATCGCGTTCGCGAGCGACGCGCTCAGGTGATCGGCATCCTTCGACAGGTAGACGGTCATCAGCGGCAGGAAGAACGCCTTCACGCCCCAGCCGGCCAGCATCTCGCGCACCGGCTTCCAGCTCGCGGGCCGCGCGCGGCGGAACAGGAAGCGGCCCCACAGCAGATACGCGTCGTCGGTCTCGCGTTGGTGGCGGTCCATCCACGCGAAGTAGAACGGCGCGGCGACGATCACGTACGGCGCGAGCGAGCGCAGCAGCGACCAGAACGGCAGGTAGAACGCGCCGTGGTATTCGGGCAGCAGCCAGTAGATCGCGCCGATACCTGCGTAGATCGACGTCAGCGCGCCGAGCCGCGTCGCCACGCGCGCGATGCCGAGCGGCCGGACGGCCTGCCGCGACAGCCCCGCGCTCGGGCGCAGGTAGACGCGCGAGATGAAGAGTTCGTGCAGCGCGATCGTGCCGATGATCGCGAGGCTCGCGATGACCGCGCGCGTGGCCGCGTCGAGGGCCGGGTGGTCGCGCGTGACCCACAGCGCGAAGAGTCCGGCCGCGATGCCGAGCAGGCCGGCGCGCAACGGCGTGGCGGAACGGGGTGGGCGGTCCGGGGCAGCGACGATGCCGTCGAGCGTGGAGTTCATGATCGGATCCTCGTAGGGATGAGGGCCGGCGCCCCCGCTTGGCGGGTGACGCCGGCCGTCGGCCGGGCTGTTTATGGATGCGCGCCCGGCCATTGGCCTGTCGTTCTGATACGTGTTGCGTTGACGCTTACTTCTTGGTGACGCCGCCCAGCAGACCGCCGAGCAGGTTCGTCACCGGCGACAGCAGGTTGCCGGTGCCGCTTGCGGTGCCGCCGCTCGTGCCGCCGGTCAGGCCGGTCACCACGGAGCCGCTGCCGCCCGGCGTCGTCACGGTGCCCGTTGCGCCGCCAGGGCTGACCGTGCCGATGGCGCCGGCCGAGCCGGCCGGCGTGCCCAGCGCACCCGTGAGCGTGCCGACAGGGCCGCTCGTCAGCACGCCGCCGACCGTGCCGGACAGGTTGCCGCCCGGCGTCGTGACGGTGCCGGTGAGGCTCGCGCCGAGCGGCGTCAGCGAGTTGACGAGGTTGGTGACCGGCGCGAGCAGGCCGCCGACGCCTGCGCCGCTTGTCCCACTCGTCCCGCTGGTGCCGCCGGTGCCGCTCGAGCCGATGCTGCCGAGCGCACCCGTCACCGTGCCGAGCAGGCCGGTGATCGGCGCGAGGGGGCCGCCGCTGGTACCGCTCGTGCCGCCTGAGCCGCTCGAGCTGCCGCCGCCGCCGAGTGCGCCCGTCAGCGAACCGAGCACGCCCGTGATCGGCGCGAGCGGATTGGTGCCGCTGCTGGAGCTGCCGCTGGACAGCAGGCCGCCGGCCGATGTCACCGTGTTGCCGAGCTGGGACACGCTGCTGCCGGCGCTCGTGCCGACCGGATTGCCGGTTGCGCCGCCGACCTGCGAACCAGCGAGGCCGAGGCCGCTGCCGAGCGTGCTCAGCAAGCCGCTGAGCGGGGCGCCGAGCAGGGTCGCGTTGCCGAGCGTCTGCGTGACGCCCGGCGTCGTGACACCGCCGGTCAGCGTGTTCGTGATCGGGTTGATCACGCTGCCGAGCTGCGTCTCGAGTTGCTGCACCGGCGCGCTGTTCAGCGCCGTATTCAGCGCCGATGCGGTCGAGTTGACCGCGGTGCCGACCGTGTTGACGAGACTGCCGACGAGGGTCGTCGCCGGCGCGAGCGGCGACAGCGGACCGGTGCCGAGGCTCGTCACGGCATTGCCGAGGCTGTTGACCGCGCCGCCGGCGCCGGTCAGCAGGCCGGTGGTCGACGTGAGCGTCGGCCCGAGCGGGTTCGGCGACACGCCGATCGAACCGAGGCCGGCCGCGACGCCGTTGCCGAGCGATTGCACGCCGTTGCCGAGGCTGCTGACCGCGTTGCCGACGCTGTTGACCGTCGTCGCGTTCGTGCCGGGAATCTGCACGCCGCCGATCTGACTGCCGCCGTTCACGACCGTCGTGCCGAGCGCCGTCACGAGGTTGCCGGATTGCTGAAGGACATTGCCGAGGGGGGTGACGCTGGTGCCGGAGGTGCCGGACGTACCCGAGGTGCCGGAAGTGCCCGACGTGCCGGAAGTGCCCGACGTGCCGGAAGTGCCGGAAGTGCCGGAAGTGCCGGAAGTGCCGGAAGTGCCGGAAGTGCCGGAAGTGCCGGAAGTGCCGGAAGTGCCGGAAGTGCCGGACGTACCCGAAGTGCCGGAAGTGCCCGAAGTACCCGAAGTACCCGAAGTACCCGAAGTACCCGAAGTACCCGAAGTACCCGAAGTACCCGAAGTACCCGAAGTACCCGAAGTACCCGAAGTGCCCGAAGTGCCCGAAGTGCCCGAAGTGCCCGAAGTGCCGGACGTACCCGAGGTGCCGGAAGTGCCTGACGTGCCGGAAGTACCCGACGTACCGGAGGTGCCCGAGGTGCCGGAAGTACCCGAGGTGCCCGAGGTGCCGGAAGTACCCGAGGTGCCCGAGGTACCCGACGTACCGGAAGTACCCGACGTGCCAGAAGTACCCGACGTACCGGAAGTACCCGACGTACCGGAAGTACCCGACGACCCCGAACTACCGCCGCCCGACGTCCCCGACGAACCGCCGCCCGACGTCCCCGACGAACCGCCGCCCGACGTCCCGGAAGTCCCCGACGTGCCGCTTGTCCCGGACGTGCTCGGCTTGATGGTCGGCGTCGTCGGCCCATCGACCGAGCCGCAGCCGTACAGCGCGAGCAGTGACGAGACGGCCATCGTTACCGTCGTCTTCTTGATGAGAATGTGCATGTTGGCCTCGACATTGGAAGTGTGTCCCAGCCTTCACTGCAAATTCCGCGCCACGGCGTGTTTCGCGAAACGGTGTCGCGATTTGTTGCGGGAATCGGGGCTATCGATGCGATTTAAACGGAGGAATGGCGGTTTCGCGCGACAGGCGCGCGTGATCCCCGAACGTCGCGGCTGCGATGTTCCCGTAAGGCGCCGTAACGCGCGACGGGATGTTACGTAGCGTTCGACCGCACGTGACGCGCACGGCCGGGAACCGAGGCCCGCATCTTTGACGAAACGCGTCGTCCCGCCGAACATGACGCGAAACCCCCCGGCCGCCGGCGGCGGCGCAGCGGCCACGACTCCAGACCACGAGGACACCGACATGAGCGAACAGGACAGGGAATACGGCAAGGCGCGGCGCATCGACGTGATGGGCGAGGCGTTCGTCGAGCGCGCGATGAGCGATCTCGACGGATTCTCGCGCCCGCTGCAGGACTGGCTGAACGAGCATGCGTGGGGCAGCACGTGGCAGCGGGGCGGGATCGACCTGAAGACGCGCAGCCTGTGCACGTGCGCGATGCTGGCGGCGCTCGGCCGCAGCACGGAACTGAAGGGGCACATTCGCGGCGCGCTCAACAACGGCGCGAGCCTCGTCGAGATCCGCGAGGTATTGCTGCACAGCGCGCTGTATGCCGGCGCGCCGGCCGCGGTCGAGGCGTTTCGCAGCGCGCGCGAGGTGCTGTCGGAGCGCGGGTTGTCGCTACCCGACGACGAAGCCTGATTCCGTCGCGGCGTCGGCTGCCCGCCACGGAATCGGGCTGCGCTTCGCCGCCGCGATCTACGCGATGCGCACGGGCTGCGCCGCCACGTCGACTGGCGCGGCGGCGACTTCGAGGAGCCAGTCGGCCGTCGCTTCGGGCATCGTGACCGGCAGCATGTGCCCGCCCTCGACCACCTTCAGCCGCACGCGCGCCGATTTCTTCGCGAGCGCATCGCCGTGCTCGCGCCAGTTCAGGATCGGATCGGCGTGGCCGTACAGCACGTCGACCGGCAGCGCGAGCTCCGCGTAGCGGCGCGCCATCGCAGGCAGGTCGACGGGCGCCGACAGCAGGTCCGTCGCCGTCGCGTAGAACACGTGCGGGCGCATCCCGAGCAGGCCGCCGCCCTTGGTGGGGAAGTCGCGCGGCACGTCCTCCGGCGCGAACACCTGGCGCACGGCCTGGCGGCCCGTCAGGATGGTCAGCGGGATCGCGAAGGTCCACGACACGAAACGGCGCACGAGCGGCGACGGCAGCATCAGCGGCTTGAACGGCGCGGGCGGCTCGGTCTGCTCGTGCGACAGCGGCGCGATCAGCGCGAGCCGGCTCACGCGGTCCGCATGGTTGAGGCCGACCGCGAGCGCGATCGCGCCGCCGAGCGAGTGGCCGACCAGCACGGGCTTGTCGAGCTGCAGCGCGTCGATGAACGCGGCGACCGTGCGGGCCTGCGCGAACACGTTCGCCTGCGAGGCCGCGCCGCGCAGCGAGCGGCCGGCGCCCGGGCGGTCGATCAGGATCACGCGATGCTGCTGCGCGAGCCGCGTGAGCGGCAGGTACGCGAAATTGCGCCATTGCCCCGCGAGCCCGTGGACGAACACGATCGGCGGGCCGTTGCCGTATTCGACGTAGTGGATACGATCGCCGTCGATGTCGACGAAGCGGCCTTCGGGCGGAAACGCGCGCGTCACGCGACGGGCCACGTAGCCGGAAAACAGCGCGAGCGCGGCGAGTACCGCGACGACGCCGAGCAGCACGTTCTGGATCAGATGGAGCGTAGGAGTCATGTCGGCCTCAGCGGGTGTCGAGTGCGGGTTCGGCTGCCGGCGCGGCGGCGGCCGGGCCGGTTTTTGCGCGGCGTTCGAAATGCATCGCGGAATCGGCGAGCGCGCTGAACTTCAGCGACGCGAGATCGAGCACGTAATTCTGATGAAATTTCCACGGCTTGCGGTGCCCCTGTTTCGGCAGGATGCCGGCCGCGCGCTGGATGTAGCCCGAGCTCAGGTTGACGGCCGGCACGTCGCCGAGATCGCCCGCGCCGAGCCGCGGCACGCACGTGTCGTAGCCGTTCGCGTGCATGTGGTTGAGCAGCCGGCACACGTAGCGTGCGATCAGCTCGGCCTTCAGCGTCCACGACGCATTCGTGTAGCCGAACGACGACGCGAGGTTCGGCACGTCGCTGTACATCATCCCCTTGTACGACACCGTCTCCGGCAAATCGACCGCGCGGCCGTCGACCGTCACGCGCGCGCCGCCGAGCATCTTCACCTTCAGCCCGGTCGCGGTGACGATCACGTCCGCGTCGAGCTGCTGGCCGCTCTTCAGCTGGAGGCCGGTCGGCGTGAAGCGTTCGATCTCGTCGGTGACGATCGATGCGCGGCCCGCGCGGATCGCCTTGAACAGGTCGCCGTTCGGCACGAGGCACACGCGCTGGTCCCACGGCATGTAGCGCGGCGTCAGGTGCTTCGCGACGTCGAAGTCGGGGCCGAGCTGCCGGCTGGCCGCGCGGATGATGAATTGCTTCGTCCGGTCGGGCTTGCGGCGCGACACGTTGTACAGGTACATCGTCAGCAGCACGTTCTTCACGCGCACGAGCCGGTGCGCGAGCCGCGACGGCAGCACGCGGCGCAGCGCGTTCGCGATCTTGTCGCGCGCGGGCAGCGACACGATGTAGGTCGGCGAACGCTGCAGCATCGTCACGTGCCGCGCGTCGGCCGCCATCGACGGCACCAGCGTGACGGCCGTCGCGCCGCTGCCGATCACGACCACGCGCCGGTTCGCGTACGACAGGTCCTTCGGCCAGTGCTGCGGATGCACGAGCTTGCCCTCGAACGTGTCCATGCCTCGCCAGTCGGGCAGGTAGCCGGCATCGTAATCGTAGTAGCCGCTGCACATGAACAGGAAGCGGCAGGTGTAGACCAGCGTGTCGGTCGCGCCGTCCCGCGTGCGCTCGACGCGGACCGTCCAGCGCGCGCGGTTCGAATCCCAGTCGGCCGCGACGACCTTCCGGCCGTAGCGGATCGTCTTGTCGATGCCGTAGGTGCGCGCGGTGTCGCGGATGTAGTCGAGGATCGTCTGGCCGTCGGAGATCGCCTTGTCGCTGTGCCACGGCCGGAAGCTGTAGCCGAGCGTGAACATGTCGGAATCCGAACGAACGCCCGGATAGCGGAACAGGTCCCAGGTGCCGCCGATCGCGTCGCGCGCCTCGACGATCGCCACGCTCGCATGCGGGCAGCGCTGCTTCAGGTGATACGCGGCGCCGATGCCGGACAGGCCGGCGCCGACGATCAGCACGTCGAGGTCGCGAAGGTCGCGATCGTCGCGGTTATCGCCACTGTCGCGGCGGGCGTCGGAGGCGGGCGGCGCGTCCCGCCGGTCGGTCGTCGTCGAGATCATGCGGGGTCCTGGGTCGGCGTGGTCGGGCGCGCGGCCGGCGCGTGCGCGCGTTCGAGGTTGCGTGCGCGGGCGCGGCGCACGTGGCGCAGCATCAGCCACTGGTAACCGGCGCCGAGCAGCCGCGCGATCCGGTCGAGCCGGCGCGCGTCGGCGCCGACCAGCACGCGGCGCGCATTGCGCTCGACGCCCGCGAGGATCTGCCGCGCGGCCTCGTCGGCCGTCGTCGTGTTGATCAGGCGGTTCGCCTGACGGCGATGGGTCGCTTCGTCCTGCCCCGTCAGCGCGTGGATGCTGGTGTCGACGCGGCCCGCATCGACGATGTTCGTCGCGACGCCGCCCGGATGCACGCAGGTCGCGCTCACCGGCGCGCCGTCGAGTTCGAGTTCCATCCGCAGCGCCTCGGTGAAGCCGCGCACCGCGAACTTGGTCGCGTTGTACGCGCTTTGCGTCGGCATCGCGACGAGCCCGAACAGGCTCGACGTGTTCACCACGTGGCCGTCGCCCGACGCGCGCAGATGCGGCAGGAACGCCTGCGTGCCGTGCACGACACCCCAGAAGTTGATGCCGACGATCCATTCGAGATCGGCGAGACGCGCGGTTTCGGCGCTGGCGGCCAGCGACACGCCCGCATTGTTGAAGATCAGGTTGATCTTGCCGTGCTCGGCGCGCACGAAATCGGCCCACGCGAACACCGCATCGCGATCGGCGACGTCGAGCCGCCGCGTGCTCACGCGCACGCCGTGCCGTGCGCAGGCGGCTGCCGTGCCGGCGAGCCCGACGTCGTTGACGTCGGCGAGCGCGACCTCGCAGCCGCGCCGCGCAAGCTCGACCGCGAGGCTGCGGCCCATGCCCGAACCGGCGCCCGTGATCGCGGCGACCTTGCCGGAAAACCCCTTCATTCGTCGTCCTCCCGTTCCGCTTGCGCCGCACCGGCGGCGCATCTATTGTGGTGTTGATCGTCACCACTTTAGTTTTCGGGTGTCCTGATGTCAAATAGCGGAATGGAGAAAGCACTCGAAACGGAAAAAAAGGGCCGGTCGTATGGCGGCGTGGCACCCGAGGTGCGGGCCGCCGAGCGGCGCGACGCGTTGATCCGCGCGGCGACGCGCGTGTTCGGCACGGTGGGTTTTCGCAAGGCGACCGTGCGGTCGATCTGCCAGGAAGCGAAGCTCAACGATCGCTATTTCTATGCGGCCTTCGACAGCACCGAGGATCTGTTGCGCTGCACCTACCTGCATCACGCGCAACAACTGCATGACGCGGTCGCGCACGCGGTCGCCGCGCGCGGCGGCGATCTGCGGGAGCGCGTCGACGCGGGGCTCGCGGCGTTCTTCGCGTTTTTGCGCGACCCGTGCGCGGCGCGCGTGCTGCTGCTCGAGGTGATGGGCGTGAGCGCGGATACCGACATGACGTATCAGCGCATGCTGATCGACTTCGGCAAGCTGATCATGGCGATTGGCGCGCCGCGCGAGGCTGCGACGCCTGCCGAGCGCACCGAGCAGCGGCTGATCGGGCTCGCGCTGGTGGGCGCGATGACGAACGTCGGCGCGGCGTGGCTGCTGACCGACTATCGCGATCCGGAGGCGCAGGTGGTGGCCAGTTGCCGGAAGGTGCTGCTGGGGACGTTGCAGGCGCGCGACTAGGGACGCGCGGGAAAACGGGGCTCATTGGCCGGATGAGACCAAATTCGGACTATAATCAGTCTTGTTATGGACTGGCACAGGACGTGTTCCATGAAATTCTCTACCCAGGTCAAGCCCATCAGCTATCTCAAGAGCCACGCCGCCGATATCGTCAGGGACATCTCGGAAAGCCGCGAGCCGATGCTGATTACCCAGAACGGAGAGGCGAAGCTCGTTGTCATGGACGTCAAGTCGTATGAGGAGCATGAAGAGACGCTTGCGCTTCTTCGGCTGCTTGCACTCGGCAATCGGGAGATCGAGCAGGGCCACTTCCGTCCAGTCGAGGATGTCTTTGCGGACCTCGACAAGGACGACGATCAATGACACTGCGGGTTGTCGCTCTTCGTTCGGCGGAAGAAGATCTGAGGAGGTTGAAGCGCTATCTCGTATCGAATTTCGGTTCGGCTACCTGGCAAACGAGCTACCGGCAGATCAAGGACGCCATTGCATCGATTCGCGCTTTTCCGAATCACGGCAGGATTCCTGATGAACTCGCGAATATCAGCCTCGGTCAGTATCGCGAAGTCATTGCCGGAATGAACCGCATCATTTATGACGTGCGAGGCGACACCATTCACGTGCATATCGTTTGCGATACGCGCAGGGATCTGAAGTCCTTGCTGATGAGGCGGCTTGTGGTCGCTCATTGAGCGCGATCGCCATTCTTCCTCGTTTCACGATCCCGCCCTCCGTGGTTTCGAACTTGCGCGCCGGATAATCGGTGCCGCCGCCGCCACCCCGATCCTCGCCTTCATCGCCTCGATGAACGCCCGCACCTTCGGCGAAGGCAGCCGCGTCGACGGATACACCGCATGGATCCCGGCCGGCGCCGTATGCCAGCCCGGCAGCAGCCGCACGAGCCGGCCGGCCGCGACGTCGTCCGCGGTCGAGAAATCCGTCAGCAATCCGAAGCCGCCGCCCGCGAGTACGATCGCGCGGCACGCGGTCGCGGTGTTCGACACGACCGGCGCGACGCAGCGCACCGACGCGCGGCCGCCGCGCACGTTATCGAGTTCGAGCGTATGCGGGCGCGGCAGCGACGACAGCATCACGAACGGCAGCGCGGCGAGCGCATCGGGATCGCGCGGCAGCCCGTGTCGCGCGACGAACGCCGGGCTCGCGACCAGCCATTTCTCGTACGTGCCGAGCTGCACCGCGCGATAGTTGGAATCGGCGAGGCGGCCGATGCGGATCGCGACGTCGAGGTTGTCCGCGACGAGATCGACGACGCGGTCGTTCGCGACGAGTTCGACGGCGAGCGCCGGATGCCGGTCGCGCAGCGCGACGACGGCCGGCGCGACGATCAGTGCGCCATAGTCGATCGGCACGCTCACGCGCAGCGTGCCGCGCAGCGGCCCCGCGTCGGACGACACCGCGTCGAGCGCGGCTTCGGTCGCGCGCACGATGTCGCGGCACGCGTCGTAGAACACGCGTCCGGCGTCGGTCACGCTCAGCCGCCGCGTCGTGCGCACCAGCAGGTTCGCGCCGATCTCGGATTCGAGGCGCTGCATGTGCGTGCTGACGACCGTCTTCGCCAGGCCGAGCCGCTCGGCCGCGGCCGTCAGCGAGCCGGCGTCGACCACCGCGACGAAGATCGCCAGCCGGTTCAGGTTCACGTCGCGCAGATCGGCCATCGTCGATTGTCCTATGGAAGAGGATGATGTTTCCGTGATTATCCGTCTTCTGGCGACGAACGGCGAGCGCTACGCTGGAGCCGTTCGTCGCCGATCCCCGGCGGCGCGAGATTCCGGAGTGTTTCCATGTCTGCCGCCAGCAAGCCCGCTTCGCCCATTCGCGTCTATTCGTTCCTGCTGTCCGGGCACGCGCACCGCGTCCGGTTGTTCCTGTCGCTGCTCGGTTTGCCGTCGAAGACCATCGACGTCGATCTCGCGGCCGGCGCGCAGCGCGAACCGGCGTTTCTCGCGTTGAATCCGCTCGGGCAGGTGCCGGTGATCGACGACGGCGGCACCGTGATCGCCGATTCGAACGCGATCCTCGTGTACCTCGCGAAGCGGTACGGCGATGCGCACTGGCTGCCGGACGACCCGGTCGGCGCGGCCGTCGTGCAGCGCTGGCTGTCGTACGCGGCCGGCCCGATCGCATCGGGCCCCGCGGCCGCGCGGCTCGTGACCGTGTTCGGCGCGCAGCTCGACCCGGAAGCGGCCAAGCGCACGGCCGCGAAGGTGCTCGACGTGATCGATCGCGAACTGGCCGGCAAGCCGTTCGCGGCCGGCGCGCAGCCGACCATCGCGGACATCGCCGCGTACACGTACATCGCGCACGCGCCGGAAGGCGGCGTGTCGCTCGAACCGTATCCGCACGTGCGTGCTTGGCTGGCCCGTATCGAGGCGTTGCCGGGCTTCGTCGCGATGCCGACGACGCGCGCGGGCCTGCTCGCCGCTTGACGCTCACTGCCGCCGCGCTTGTTCAGGAGAGAACGCGATGAATGCGCCGACCGCCGTCGTACCGGGCTGGGAACTCGATACCGCGCCGTTTCACGCGGGCGAGCTTGCCGTGCAGCAGCGCGCAGGCGTGACGGACGCGGCGGGCGCGGCCGGCCGGCGCGGGATCCGGCGCTTCATGCCGGACCAGCACCGGACGTTTTTCGCGCAACTGCCGTTCTTCGTGCTCGGCGGCGTCGATGCAAGCGGCCAGCCGTGGGCGACGCTGCGGGCCGGTGCGCCGGGTTTCGTCACGTCGCCGGACGCCCGCACGCTGCGCATCGCGGCGCGCGCGCTGCCGGGCGATCCGCTGGCCGGCGCGTGGCAGGCGGGCGCACCGCTCGGCGGGCTCGGGATCGAATTCGATACGCGGCGGCGCAATCGCGTGAACGGCGTCGTGCGCGCGGTCGACGGCGATGCGCTGACGATCGCGGTCGAGCAGAGCTTCGGCAATTGTGCGAAGTACATTCAGGGCCGCAAGCCGACTTTCGTCGCGCGGGACGTCGGGGCGTCCGTCGCGCCGGACGTATCGGATGCGCTGAGCGACGCGGACCGCGCGCTGCTCGCGCAGGCCGATACGTTCTTCGTCGCGAGTGCGAACACGTCGGCGGAGGCGGGCGCGGCGCGCGGCGCGGACGTGTCGCATCGCGGCGGGATGCCTGGCTTCGTGCGCGTCGACGATGCGCGCACGCTGACGACGCCCGATTTCAGCGGCAACCGGTTCTTCAATACGCTGGGCAACTTGCGGCACGATCCGCGAGCGGGGCTGCTGTTCGTCGATTTCGACACCGGCGATGTGCTGTATGTCGCCGCGCACGCGGAGATCGTGTGGGACGGGCCGGTCGTCGCATCGTTCGACGGCGCGCAGCGCGTCGTGCGTTTCCACGTGCGGGAAGTGCGGCGCATGCGGGCGGTGCTGCCGTTCCGGTGGTCGGCGGTCGAGCGTGCGCCGCAGTTCGCGGCGATGGCGGCGGCGTCGAGTGGCGTGGCGGCAACGGCCGGATCTGCGCCGTCCGCGGCCGCGCCGGCATCGGCGCCCGCATGGCGGTCGCTGCGCATCGCGAAGATCGTCGACGAAGCGCGCGCGATCCGGTCGTTTCATTTCGAACCGGCGGACGGCGGGGCATTGCCGGCCTACGAAGCCGGTCAGCACCTGACGTTGCGCATCGCGCTGCCGGGCAGCGACGCGCCGACGATGCGCAGCTACACGCTGTCCGACGCGCCGGGCGGCGCACACTACCGGATCACCGTGAAGCGCGAAGGACGCGTATCGGCGTGGCTGCACGATCATGCGCAGGCCGGCATGACGCTCGACGCGCAGATGCCGCGCGGACGCTTCACGTTCGATCTCGCAAGCCCGCGCCCGGCCGTGCTCGTGTCGGCCGGCATCGGCATCACGCCGATGGTCGCGATGCTGCGCCGGGCACTGGCCGACGACACGCCGTCGCGTCGTGTCGTGTTCGTGCACGGCGCCCGCGAAGCGGCCGACCGGCCGTTCGCCGCGGAACTGGTGCGCATCGCGGCCACCGATGCACGCGTGTCGCTTCACTGGTTCGACAGTCATCCTCAAGAAGGCTCGGGTGCGCGGGCCGGTCGCATCGACATCGGGCAATTGAAGCGGGCCCTTTCATTCGACGATTACGATTTCTATCTGTGCGGGCCGTCGGCATTCATGCGCGACCTGTACGACGGGCTGCGCGCGCTGAACGTGCCGGACGAACGCATCCGGTTCGAGGCGTTCGGGCCGTCGAGCGTTTCGCGCAGTGCAACCCGGGCAACTGCCAAGCCTGCGACGGAAAGCGTGCCGGTCGTGTTCCGGCGCACGGCGCGCGAAGCCGCGTGGACGACCGCCGACGGCACGCTGCTCGAATTCGCGGAAGGGCAGCGCGTGGCCGTGCCGTTCGAATGCCGCTCCGGGTCGTGCGGCGCGTGCGCGACGCGCGTGCTGTCCGGCGCGGTCGACTACGCGCAAACGCCCGATGCGGCGATCGAACCCGGCTGCGCGCTGCTGTGCGTCGCACGGCCCGCAGAAGGGGCGACGGAGCCGCTCGTACTCGACCGCTGACGTGCGTGCGACATGCCGCCGCAGATGGCCTGCTGCGCGAAAAGCGCACGCAACTGCTGCTTTTTTCGAATGCCGTCCGGATCGACGATAGCGCCAACCGATTCGATAAAGGAGCCCATCATGAAACTGCTCGGCATGGTTCGCCTGGTCCTGTGGAGTTTTTTCGGCGTACGCAACAGCAAGGCGCACGCGAACGATCTCGCGAACGCCAACTTCACGCTGCTGCCGTTCGTGGCGCTCCTGCTTGCGCTGCTGGTCGGCGCGGTGATTTACGGCGTCGTGCATCTGGTCGTCGATCCGACCGTGACGATGCAGGGGTTTTGAGCGAGCGACTGATGAACCGGTAGCGGGGCCGCCATTCCCGCTCCGGTTCCAGGCCGCGTGACCGGCGCATGATGACGCCGGCCTCAGTGGCCGGCACGCACGAGGCGAATCGCGACCGCATCGTTGGCATCGCCGCCGTTATCGTGCCGCCCGCACCGTTCGTCCCCGTTCCCGCCTTCCCGTTCCCCGTTTCCCGTTTCCCGTTTCCCGTTTCCCGTTTCCCGTTTCCCGTTTCCCGTTCCGCCCGATTCCGCGGCTCTATGCCCCGCCCGGGGTAAAATGCGCGCCACGCCGCGATGTCGCGCGACGGACAGGCCGCCGTTCCGATGAACGGCCGGCCCGACTGCCCGCCGCCCGAACCGGGGCGTTCGAAGCGTCCCCCGCATGACACGACCACGCGACGCAGTCGGCCGCCCGACAGGCACCCGACGAACCCGTCGGCCGCTGCATCGGTTTGCGGCGCGTCATCCGAATCCGATGTCCCATCCTGCGTTGTCCCGACCGGCCGGCCCGCTTGCACGCCGCAGGGTCGGGTTCGTCCGATGAATATCGTGTCGACGGAACGCGTCCGGCGACGGGCGCGGCGGCGTTCGCTGACGCGCGCTTCGCAGCTTCCTAACGGGTTTCGGGTTTCGGGTTTCGACAGGTCGAATGGCGAGTTTTCCATCCAGAACAATGACGGTGAATAGAACAACAGCGGCACGCGCACGTCGGCGGCGCGCGAAGGTCGGGCTCGGTGTCGGTCTCGGCGTCACGCTTTTCGCGGCGCAGGCCGCAGCGGCTCAGGGCGACACACCTGCGTCAGGCGCCGATGCAACCGGCAGCGCGACGCTGCCCGCGATCACGGTGAGCGGCGAGCGCGGCCACGCGTTGCGCGCGCGCGAAGCGTCGGTCGCGGGGCTCGACGACGCGCCGCTGCGCGACACGCCGGCGTCGGTGAACGTCATCACGCGCGCGCTGATCGACGATCAGCAGGCGAAGCGGCTGAGCGACGTGGTGCGCAACGATGCGTCGGTCGTCAACGACTATGCGCCGGTCGGCTATTTCGAGGGCTTCGCGATCCGCGGCTTTCCGGTCGATCTCGCGAGCGCGATCCGGATCGACGGGCTGACGGTGTCCGGCGAGCAGAACGTGCCGCTGGAGAACAAGGAGCGCGTCGAGATCCTGAAGGGGCTCGCGGGCATCGACAGCGGCGTCGTCGCGCCGGGCGGCGTGTTCAACTTCGTGACCAAGCGCTCCGCGAACGTCGCGAGCGTGACGGGCGGCGTCGACAGCCGCGGCTCGACGTCGGCGGCCGTCGATCTCGGCCGCCGCTTCGGCCCGAACAATCAGTTCGGGTTCCGGATCAATGCGGCGAAGGAGAACATGCACTCGTATATCGACGGCACGAACGGACGACGCACGTTCGGCTCGATCGCCGCCGACTGGGACATCAGCCCCCGCGCGAGCCTGCAGCTGAACGCCGAATTCCAGCAGTGGATCCAGCGTTCCGCACCCGGCTACCAGTTGCTCGGCGGCACCGTCGTGCCGTCGGTGAAGACGACGTCGAAGGCGCTCGGCACGCAGCCGTGGGCGAAACCGGTGACGACAGATGCGCTGAACCTGAACGCGCGTTTCGACTACCAGTTCAACGACGACTGGAAGGCATACATCGCCGCGGGTCACAGCCGCACGATGATCGACGACAACAGCGCGTTCGCGTACGGCTGCTCGTACGCGGCGAGCTGCGCGGCCGGCGCGACGTCGCCGTTCTTCTTCGGCGCGAACGGCGACTACGACGTGTACGACTTCCGCAGCCCCGGCGAATACCGGCGCAACGACGATCTGCGCGCGGTCACGACCGGCAAGTTCGCGACGGGGCCGCTGCGGCACGAACTGACGCTCGGCGTGAGCGTGCAGCGCCGCGTCGTGCACATGGCCGACGCCGTGTACGACTATGTGGGCAGCGAGAATATCTACGGGCCGGACCTGACTTTCCCGTCGTCGCCGAATGCGCCGGGGCCGTCGTATCCGCGCCTCGATGCGTGGCAGTACGGCGTGTTCGGGCTCGACCGCATCAGTATCGGCGAACACTGGCAGGTGCTTGCGGGCGGCAAGGAAGTGCTGCTGCGACAGCGCAGCTGGAGCAGCCTCGACGGCGAGACGACGCATACCGACCGCTCGGTGTTTCTGCCGCAGGTCGCGCTCGTCTACAAGCCGGTGAACGTACTGTCGCTGTATGCGTCGTACAGCAAGGCGCTGTCGCTCGGCGACCAGGCGCCGGTGCGCGCGACCAACGCGTATGCGTTCCTGCCGCCCGTCGAATCGCACCAGATCGAGGTCGGCGCGAAATACGACTGGCTCGACCGGCTGAGCCTCACGGCCGCGGTGTTCTCGATCAGCAAGCCGTTCCAGTTCGCCGACCCTGACGCGTCGGGCAGGTCCTACACGTTCGTGCAGCGCGGCACGCAGCGGCACCAGGGGATCGAACTCGGCGCGGCCGGGCGCGTGACCGAGCGGCTGGGGCTGACGGCCAGCGTCGCGGCGATTCGCGCCCGGGCCTACGATTCGGGGTCGCCCGCCTACGAAGGGCACCAGATCATCAACGTGCCCGCGCTGCGCGCGTCGCTGTATGCGGACTACGCGGTGCCGGGCGTCGCGGGCCTGAACGTGCTCGGCGGTGTGGAATACAGCGCGGCGCGCAACGCGAACGAGGAAGGCACAGCGCGCGTGCCGTCGTGGTTCGTGTTCAATCTCGGCGCGCGTTATACGACGAAGATCGGCGGCCATCGTACGGTGTTGCGCGTGTCGGTGGACAATCTGTTCAACAAGTTCTACTGGCGCGACGCAGGCGAGCAGCAAGGCGATGCATACCTGTTCCCGGGTGCGCCGCGCACCGCGCGCATATCGTTGACCTATGATTTCTGACCGACCGGAACCGGCCGCGTGACGCGCGGCCCCGGCAGCCCACCAGGAGAGCACAGACGATGTCCCCACTCGAAATCGCCGGCGTGATCGTCAGCGCGCTCGCGATCTGGCTGACCGCGAAGCGGCGCATGCTGTGCTGGCCGGTCGGCCTCGCGTCGGTCGCGCTGTACGGCTGGATCTTCTTCGATGCGAAGCTGTACTCGGACATGCTGCTGCAGGGCGCGTTCGCGGTGCTGCAGGTGTACGGCTGGCAGCGCTGGCTCGCGCAGCGCGCGAGCGAGGCAGGCGGCGAGGCGGCGCCTGCCGGCGACGTCGCGCCTGTCACCGGCGTGCGGCCACTCACGATGCTGCCCGACCTGATCGCGGCGGTCATCGGCAGCGCGCTGCTCGGCGGGATGATGGCGCGCTGGACCGATGCGGCGCTGCCGTTCGTCGATGCGTCGCTGACCGCGTTCAGCCTCGTCGCGCAATACTGGACCGCACGGCGTTACATCGCGTCGTGGGGGCTGTGGATCGTCGTGAACGTGGTGTACGTCGGGATGTTCGTGTTCAAGGAACTGTATCTGACGGCCGGCCTGTATGCGCTGTTCATCGGGCTGGCCGTCGTCGGCTGGCGCGACTGGAGCCGGACGGCCGCCGCGTTGCGGGCAGCATCGGGCGGCCCGCTCGCGTCGGGCGGCGGCACACGCTGATTCACGGATTCAACCACGGAGCAACGCCGTTCATGTCATTCCCCCTCGAGCCGGACGGCCCCCTGTCGCGCGACGTCGCGCCGCCGCAATTCGGCGTGGACGGCGAGCAAGCCGAACGCGACTGGCCGCTGATCACGCACGACGAAGTGGCGGCCGTGCTCGCGCGGATCGACGGCGTGGGCGAGCCGGTGCGGCTGACGTGGCACAGCCCGCGGCAGTTCGCGGCAGCGGTGCTCGTGCGGATGGCGGACGGCCGCGGGTTGTTCGTCAAGCGACATCACGCAAGCCTGCGCGATGTCGAGGGGCTCGAGGAAGAGCATCGTTTCATCGCGCATCTGCGCGAACGCGGGATGCCGGTGGTGGACGTGCTGGCCGATCGTCACGGTGCGACCGCGTTTGCATCCGACGAGTGGACGTACGAGGTGCATGTGCTCGCGCCCGGTGTCGATCCGTATCGCGGCGTGATGTCGTGGCAGCCGTTCACGCATCCGTCGCATGCGTACGCGGCCGGCCGCGCGCTGGCCGAACTGCATCGCGCGGCGGCCGGCTACGATGCGCCCGCGCGGCCGGTGCGGACGCTGCTGTCGAGTTTTCGCGTGCTGTCGTCCGCCGATCTGGCGGGTGCGCTCGAACGCTGGGTCGATGCGCAGCCGTTGCTCGTGCGCGCGCTCGGCTCGCGTGACTGGCGCGGCGATGTGGCCGACGCGATCGGGCCGTATCACGCGCGCCTCGTGCCGTTGCTGCCCACGTTGACGCCGCTGTGGACGCACGGCGACTGGCATGCGTCGAACCTGCTGTGGACCGATGCGGGGCCTGGTGCGCAGGTGCGGACGGTGCTCGATTTCGGCTTGTCGGACCGCACTTGCGCGGTGATGGACGTCGCGCTGGCGATCGAGCGCAATACGGTCGACTGGATGGCGCTGGCCGATGCGCGGCGCGTGGAATACGACCAGATCGACGCGCTGCTCGACGGCTACGAATCGCTCGAACCGCTGAGCGATGATGCGTATGCGGCGCTGGTCGCGCTGTTGCCGATCGTGCATACGGAGTTCGCGCTGTCGGAGGTTGCGTATTTCGGCTGCATCATCGATGCGCCGGGGATCGTCGATATCGCGTACGACAGTTACCTGATCGGGCATGCTCGCTGGTTCGGCGAACGCGACGGGCGGCAATTGCTCGACTGGCTCGTGCAGCGGCGGCGGGGGAAGCAAGGGCGCGTTTGATTCTCGAGAATGCGCGGATAGCTTCCCGGGTTCGGCGATTGACATATCGTTCGAATCGAACATCGAACTCTCGTTCGGATGGATTCGATGGACCGTCGCGCGCGAGCGTTGGAGGTACACGGGTCAACGCAAGCGCGGCGGCGGTAAATGAGCCGACTTCATGTCAATGGCCGGTACAGCAGTTGTCGAGGCAGCCGGGGCTCACTTGAATGGTGACCTCACGGGTTTCCGACGTCGATCCGGCTGCACTGTTGGCTGGATAAATTTGCGTTTTTATCTGAAACGGTGCGTTTATCAGCCCGTCGTCGATGACGACTTTTGCCGTCGCGGAAGCGCGCATCGTTGCAAGTCGTTCCGAATCGGCCTCAATCTTGGAAGCGCTGCCAATTATATTGATCCAGTTTTGTATTGGATAATCGGAATTCATTGCTGAAACCCATCGTCCAATTAGTATTTGCTCGGATTCGGAGATCTCGTGGCTGTTGTGGGGGAAGGCTACGAAAAATTGCTGTGACGGCAGATTTTGTGACCCCTGACATTCCGCCGCAGAGCTTGCCGGGAAAAGGAGCGACGCTGCGATATTTACGGTTAGTGAAGTAATAAAAATTCTCATGGGGAGTGAACGAGAAACCATTCTTTGTCTTCGTCAGCGTCAAAGTCATACTTGTCGTGATCGAAGAGGTTTTTCATTGATTCAAAGTCTCGATTCGTAGGTTTTCAAGGAGGCAGCACGACCTTGAGGTCATAAAGCAGCATGATTTCGTTCGTGTTGCCGGGACCTTGAACAGTCATCTTTTCGAGCGAATACGTCTATAGAACTAGTTCTAAATTTCGAAGCATATTTTTTATGCTGACGTGACCATCCGAGCGGATATGCACGCCGGTTCGGCGAATACACCGCGCCCAACATGACGGAAATATCATCTTCGCCTCATGTTCGCACTGCGGCCGGTCCGTAGCATCGGTCGCGAACCGTTACCGCAGAACCGAACATGCTCAAGCTCAACCTCGCCGCGGCCATCGTCTTTGCGATGGCCGCGACGGCTCATGCGCAGCCCGCGCTGTCGCCGGCTTCGGCTGCCGCCGCCGCGCCGATCGGCGCACCGCCATCCGACGCACTTCCAGCATCGTCACTGACGCTATCCGATGCGCTCGCGGTCGCGGCGCGAAACAATCCGGCGCTGCGCGGCGCGCGCGCGGACGTCGATGCATCGGCCGGCGCACTGATGCAGGCCGGCGCGCGCCCCAATCCCGAAATCTCGTTCCTGCAGGAAGGTTTCAGCCGCGCGGAACGCACGTCGACCGCATTGATCAACCAGACCATCGAACTGGGCGGCAAGCGCCGCGCGCGGCTCGACGTCGCATCGTATGGCCGCGAGGCAGCCAACGCATCTCTCGACGACCAGGGCGCGGCCGTGCGCGCCGATGTGATTGCCGCGTTCTACGGGCTGCTCGCCGCGCAGCGCCAACTTCAGGTGACCGAGGAATCGGCCGCGATCGCCGCGCGTTCTGCGGATCTCGCGCGGCGCCGCGCGCAGGCCGGCAAGGTGTCGCCCGTCGAGGCGACCAAGGCGCAGGTGGCGGCGACCGGCGTGCAGATCGAAGTCGTGACCGCGCGCGGCCGTGTCGACGTCGCGCGCGAAAAGCTGAACGCGGTGATGGGCGAAGCGCGCAACGACCGGCTCGCGGCGCGCGGCGACCTGGAAACCGTGCCGCCGGTCGAGCCGCTGTCCGCGCTGACCGCGCAGCTCGACGATGCTCCGCTCGCGCGGGTCGCGCGCGCCGAAATGCTGCGCTCGAACGCGGCCGTGTCGCTGGAGCGCGCGCGGCGCATGCCGGACGTGACGGTCAGCGCGGGCGTGAAGCGCGTGACCACGGGCGGCGTGCCTGACAACCAGGCGGTGGTCGGCGTGTCGATCCCGATCCCGCTGTTCGACACGAACAAGGGTGCGTTGCTCGAGGCGACGCACAAGGCCACGCGCGCGAACGCCGATCTCGATCGCGAACGCACGCGCTTGCGGCTGGAGCTGACGCAGGCATACGCGAATTTCGAGGCCGCCGAACAGGAAGCGCAGCGGCTGAAGTCCGACATCCTGCCGGCCGCGCGTCTCGCGCTCGATGCGATGTCGCGCGGCTACGAACTCGGGAAGTTCGGCTTCCTCGACGTGCTCGACGCGCAGCGCACGCTGTTCCAGGGTCAGTCGCAATACGTGCGTGCGCTCGCCGACGCCCATGCGGCCCGCGCCGACATCGGCCGGCTCGTCGGCACGCCGCTCGCATCGCTTGCACCGGTCGCGCAATAGCGCAACGGACGCCTCTTTTACCTGAAGGATCACCATGTCACGCAACAGAATCCTGATCATCGCGGCGGTCGTGCTCGGCAGTGCCGGGATCGTCATCGGCGCACTCGGCGTCACGCGCAACGGCGGCGGCAACGGCGCGTCCGCATCGGCGGCTGCCGCCGCCTCGTCCGCCGAAGCCGCCGGCGAGCGCGGCGGCGTCGTGCTCAAGCGCGGCAGGCTGTCCGTCGAAATCGTGATGACGGAGAAGCCCGGCGATGCGCGCCTCATCGTCTATCCGTTCGTCGACGGCAAGCCGGCCGACAAGGGCGTCACCGTGTCCGGCACGCTGGTTCGCTACGACCGCACGCACGAACCATTGCGTTTCGACGCGGCCGGCCAGAAGTTCGTGTCCGCGCAGTCGATCGGCAAGCCGCACGTGTTCGACGCGACGATCGACGTGAAGGCGGGCAATGAAGCCGCGTCGTTCCCGTTCGCCCGCGCCGACGGCGCGATCGCGCTGACCGACGCGCAGCTGGCGACCTCGAAGATCGCGCTGGCGAAGGCCGGCCCCGCGCAGATCGCGACGCCGTTCCAGCTCCCCGGCGAGATCAAGTTCAACGAGGATCGCACCGCGCACGTGGTGCCGCGCGTGGCCGGCATCGTCGAGCAGGTATCGGTGTCGCTCGGGCAGAACGTTGCGAAGGGGCAGGTGCTGGCCGTGATCGCGAGCACCGATCTCGCCGACCGGCGCAGCGAGCTGCTGACGGCCGAGCGTCGGCTGTCGGGCGCCCGCGCGACCTACGAGCGCGAACGCACGCTGTGGCAGGAGCGCATCTCGGCCGAGCAGGACTACCAGCAGGCGCAGGTGCAGTTGCGTGAAGCCGAGATCGCCGTGCAGAACGCGCGGCAGAAGCTCGCCGCGCTGAATGCGCCGGTCGGCGGGGGCGCGCTGAATCGCTACGAACTGCGCGCGCCGTTCGCGGGCACGATCGTCGAGAAGCACGCGACGCCGGGCGAAGCGATCGCCGCCGACGCCAGCATGTTCGTGATCTCCGACCTGTCGACGGTATGGGCCGAGATGGCCGTGCCGGCGCAGCGGTTGAACGATGTGCGGGTCGGTCGCGATGCAACGGTCATCGCGACCGCGTTCGAATCGCGTTCGAGCGGCCCGATCGCGTACGTGGGTTCGCTGCTCGGCGAGCAGACGCGCACCGCGCCGGCGCGCGTCGTGCTGCCGAACCCCGACCGCGTGTGGCGCCCGGGGATGTTCGTGAACGTGTCGGTCGACGCGGGCACGCAACGCGTGCTGCTCGCGGTCGCGAGCGACGCGCTGCAGGACGTCGATGGTGCGCCGTCGGTGTTCGTGCGCTCGCCGAAGGGCTTCGTCGCGCAGGCCGTCGAAACGGGGCGGCGCGACGAACGCGCGACCGAAGTGCTGAAGGGACTCAAGCCCGGCCAGGAATACGCGGCGTCGAACAGCTTCGTGCTGAAGGCGGAACTCGGCAAGGGGAGCGCTGAACATGAATGAACAGCAATACGCGTGCGCCGTGGCGCGACTGGCGGCCCGCCATGCGGCCCGCTTTCCAATCGGCCGGGTGACCGGCCGCGCGGCTCGCCCGGTGCGGACGACCGTTCCCCGCTTCAAGGAATCCCGACATGTTTGAGCGCCTGATCCGCTTTGCGATTGCGCACCGCTGGCTCGTGATGCTGGCGATCGCGTCGGTGGCCGCGCTGGGCGTGTTCAGCTACCAGCGGCTGCCGATCGACGCGGTGCCCGACATCACCAACGTGCAGGTGCAGATCAACACGTCCGCGCCGGGCTACTCGCCGCTCGAGGCCGAGCAGCGCATCACGTATCCGGTCGAGACCGTGATGGCCGGGCTGCCGGGGCTCGAACAGACGCGCTCGATCTCGCGCTACGGGCTGTCGCAGGTCACCGTGATCTTCAAGGACGGCACCGACATCTACTTCGCGCGGCAACTCGTCAACGAGCGCATCCAGGAGGCGAAGGACAAGCTGCCGGCCGGCATTGCGCCCGCGATGGGGCCGACGTCGACCGGCCTCGGCGAGATCTACCTGTGGACCGTCGAAGCCGACGCCAACGCGCGCAAGCCCGACGGCAAGCGCTATACGGCGGCCGACCTGCGCGAGCTGCAGGACTGGGTCGTGCGGCCGCAGTTGCGCAACGTGCGCGGCGTGACCGAGGTCAACTCGATCGGCGGCTACGTGAAGGAATACCGCGTCGCGCCGAATCCGGCAAAGCTGATGTCGTACGGGCTGACGCTCGCCGACGTCGTGCGGGCGCTCGAGCGCAACAACGACAACGTCGGCGCCGGCTACATCGAAAAGCGCGGCGAGCAGTATCTCGTGCGCGTGCCGGGCCAGGCGCGCACCGTCGACGACATCGCGAACATCGTGCTGACCAACGTCGGCGGCGTGCCGGTGCGCATGAAGGACGTCGGCGTGGTCGACATCGGCCGCGAGCTGCGCACCGGCGCCGCGACGTCGAACGGCGAGGAAGTCGTGCTCGGCACGGTGTTCATGCTGATGGGCGAGAACAGCCGGACCGTCTCGAAGGCCGTCGCCGCGAAGATGGACGACGTGAACCGCACGCTGCCGGCCGGCGTGAAGGCGATTCCGGTGTACGACCGCACGGTGCTCGTCGAGAAGGCCGTTGCGACGGTGAAGAAGAACCTGCTCGAAGGCGCGGTGCTCGTGATCGCCGTGCTGTTCCTGTTCCTCGGCAACATCCGCGCGGCGCTGATCACCGCGCTCGTGATTCCGCTGTCGATGCTGATGACCTTCACCGGGATGGTCAACGCGAAGGTGAGCGCGAACCTGATGAGCCTCGGCGCGCTCGACTTCGGGATCATCGTCGACGGCGCGGTGGTGATCGTCGAGAACTGCGTGCGGCGGCTCGCGCATGCACAGTCGGCGGCGGGGCGCCCGCTCACGCGCGACGAGCGTTTCGCCGAAGTGTTCGGCGCGTCGCAGGAGGCGCGCCGCGCGCTGATTTTCGGGCAACTGATCATCATGGTCGTGTACCTGCCGATCTTTGCGCTGACCGGCGTCGAAGGCAAGATGTTCCACCCGATGGCGATCACGGTCGTGATGGCGCTCGCGGCCGCGATGGTGCTGACCGTCACGTTCATTCCGGCGGCCGTCGCGTTGTTCATCGGCGAGCGGGTCGAGGAGAAGGAGAACCGGCTGATGGGCTGGGCGCGGCGCGCGTACGAACCGGTGCTCGCCGCGTTCATGACGCGCCCGATGCGCGTGATGATCGGGGCGGCCGCGATCGTGCTGGTCACGCTGGGGCTCGCGACGCGGCTCGGCAGCGAGTTCATCCCGAGCCTGAACGAGGGCGACCTGGCGGTGGCCGCGCTGCGGATTCCCGGCACGAGCCTGTCGCAGTCGGTCGAGATGCAGAAGTCGATCGAGAAGACGCTGAAGGCGCGCTTCCCCGAAATCGAGCGCGTGTTCGCACGCACCGGCACGGCCGAGATCGCGGCCGACCCGATGCCGCCGAATCTGTCGGATGGCTACATCATGCTGAAGCCGGCCGACACGTGGCCCGACCCGAAGAAGCCGCGCGAGCAGCTCGTGAGCGAGATCGAGGAAGCGCTCGCCGAGCTGCCGGGCAATGCGTACGAGTTCTCGCAGCCGATCCAGTTGCGCTTCAACGAACTGATCTCGGGCGTGCGCAGCGACGTCGCCGTGAAAATCTTCGGCGACGACATGGCCGTGCTGAACCAGACCGGCGAGCAGATCGCGGCCGCGTTGCAGAAGGTGCCGGGCGCGTCGGAGGTGAAGGTCGAGCAGACCACGGGCCTGCCGGTGCTGACCGTCAATCTCGACCGCGACAAGCTCGCGCGCTACGGCGTGAGCGTCGCCGACCTGCAGGACTCGGTGGCCGCGGCCGTCGGCGGGCAGAAGGCCGGCACGCTGTTCCAGGGCGACCGCCGCTTCGACATCGTCGTGCGGCTGCCCGACGAATTGCGCACCGATATCGAGGCGATCAAGCGGCTGCCGATCGCGCTGCCGGCGCCTGCGGCCGGCGCCAGTGCGCCGCTCGCGGCGGCGCCATACGTGCCGCTGGCCGAGCTCGCGACGATCGACGTGGCGCCGGGCCCGAACCAGATCAGCCGCGAGGACGGCAAGCGGCGGGTGGTCGTCAGCGCGAACGTGCGCGGCCGCGACGTTGGCTCGTTCGTGGCGGACGCGCGCGAGCAGTTGCAGCAGGACGTGCGCGTGCCGGCCGGCTACTGGGTGTCGTGGGGTGGCCAGTTCGAGCAGCTGCAAAGCGCGAGCGAGCGTCTGAAGCTCGTCGTACCGCTCGCGCTGTTCATGGTGTTCGTGCTGCTGTTCGTGATGTTCAACAACGTGAAGGATGGGCTGCTCGTGTTCACCGGCATTCCGTTCGCACTGAGCGGCGGCGTCGTGTCGCTGTGGCTGCGCGGGATTCCGCTGTCGATCACGGCGGCGGTCGGCTTCATCGCGCTGTCCGGCGTGGCCGTGCTCAACGGCCTCGTGATGATCTCGTTCATCCGCAACCTGCGCGACGAAGGCATGCCGCTCGACGCGGCCGTGCGCGACGGCGCGCTCACGCGGCTGCGGCCCGTGCTGATGACCGCGCTGGTCGCGTCGCTCGGCTTCCTGCCGATGGCGTTCGCGACCGGCACCGGCGCCGAGGTCCAGCGTCCGCTTGCGACGGTCGTGATCGGCGGTATCCTGTCGTCCACCGCGCTGACGCTGCTGGTGCTGCCGGTGCTGTACCGCGTGAGCCATGCGGTGTCGTGGCGCGCGGCGTTGCGCGGCGGTTTCGCCGCGGGCATGATGCGCCGGCTGGGTTTCTTCAAGGGTAATGCGTGATGCGAATTCTGATTGTCGAGGATGAACCGAAGACGGGCGCGTATCTGCGCAAGGGGCTGACCGAGGCCGGCTACGTCGTCGACTGGGTCGAGGACGGCGTCACGGGCCAGCACCAGGCCGAAACCGAGGAGTACGACCTGCTCGTGCTCGACGTGATGCTGCCCGGGCAGGACGGCTGGACGCTGCTGCAGAACCTGCGGCGCAGCAAGTCGACGCCGGTGCTGTTCCTCACCGCGCGCGACGACGTCGGCGATCGCGTGAAGGGGCTCGAACTGGGCGCGGACGACTATCTCGCGAAGCCGTTCGACTTCGTCGAGCTGACCGCGCGCATCAAGTCGATCCTGCGGCGCGGCCAGCCGCGCGATTCGAACACGCTTCGTGTGGCCGATCTCGAACTCGACCTGACGCGCCGCAAGGCCACGCGGCAGGGCGACACGATCCTGCTGACCGCGAAGGAGTTCGCGCTGCTGTGGCTGCTGATGCGCCGCGAAGGCGAGATCCTGCCGCGCGCGACGATCGCGTCGCAGGTGTGGGACATGAACTTCAACAGCGACACGAACGTCGTCGATTCGGCGATCCGGCGTCTGCGCTCGAAGATCGACGACGCGTACGAACCGAAGCTGATCCACACGGTGCGCGGGATGGGCTACGTGCTCGAAGCGCGCGGCGGCGCGGCCGCATGATCGCGCGCCTGCTGCCGCGGACGCTGCGCGGCCGGCTGACCGCGCTGATCATCCTGTCGACGTCGGTGATCCTCGCGTCGAGCGGCGTCGCGCTGTACGAAGCGCTGAGCAACCGCGTCGACACGACGGCAGCCGAGCAGATGGCGGGCATTTCCGCCGCATTGGGCGCGCATCTGGCCGAGGCGCGCACGATGGCCGACGTCGCGCGCAATACCGATATCTGGATCGACCAGTTGCACGGGCATCCGAACATGGATCTCGCGATCTTCGATGCCACGGGAACGCGCCTGGTCGGCACGCCCGGCTTCCGCCCGTACGGGCCGCTGATGTCGCTGGATGCGGGGCGCGTGCCGGTCGGCGTCGCGCCGCCCGGCACGCGGCACCAGTATCTGGTGACGAATGTGCCGCTGGCCGGCGTGGGCGCAAGTGCGCCCGTGGTGCGCGTCGTGGTGCAGTACGACCGCAGCGCCGACGTGCTGCTGCTGCGCACGCACGCTTATACGATCGTCGTGATCGAGGTGTTCGGCGTGGTGCTCGCGGCCGCGATCGCATACGGCATCGCGGCGCTCGGGCTGAGCCCGCTGCGGCGGTTCGCGGCGCGTGCCGAACAGATGTCGACGAGCCGGCTCGCCCATCCGCTGCCGGCGCTCGATACGGCCGGCGAGCTGAAGGAGCTCGAGCACGCGTTCAACGGCATGCTCGAGCGATTGAACGAATCGTTCACGCGGCTCAGCCAGTTCTCGTCGAATCTCGCGCACGACATGCGCACGCCGCTCACGAACCTGCAGGCGGCCGCGCAGGTCGTGCTGTCGCAGCCGCGCAGCGCGGATGAATACCGGAACGTGATCGAGTCGAGCATCGACGAATACCAGCGGTTGTCGCGGATGATCGAGGACATGCTGTTCCTGGCGCGTTCGGAACAGGCCGGCACGTCGATCAGCGTGCGGCGCCTGGATGCGTCGGAAGAGGCGGGGCGCGTCGCGGGCTACTACGAGCCGCTTGCGGAGGATGCCGGCGTGACGGTGAAGGTCGACGGCCATGCGTGGGTCGATGCGGATCTGACGCTGTACCAGCGTGCGCTGAGCAACCTGCTGTCGAATGCGCTGGCCTACGCGCCGCGCGGCAGCATCGTGACGATCGATTGCGTGGAGCAGGGCGGTGCGACGACGATCGCCGTGTCGGACACGGGGCCCGGCATCGAGGCCCAGCATGTCGGAAGGATTTTCGAGCGCTTCTATCGCGTCGATCCGTCTCGGCACAATTCCGCGCAAGGGACGGGGCTGGGGCTCGCGATCGTCCGGTCGATCATGGACAATCACGGCGGCGAATGCGGCGTCGACAGCGACCCGGGCAGGCGCACGACGTTCTGGCTGCGCTTTCCGCGGCGGCCGGCCGAGCTGAACCGGCCGGCGGCCATCCCTACCTGACACCGCCGGTGGGCACGCCCGCGCGTTCGCCATGAGGCGGCCGCGCGCGGCACGCTGCCCGCGGTCGGTTGACCGAGCGTCATTTCTGCGCGGTCAGGTTGTCGTGGTTGTCGGTCTGCGGCTTCTTCTCGCCGCCATGCACCGAAACCCCGTGCAGCTCCTTGTTGCGCGCGACCAGCTCGCCGGTCGGCGGGTACTGCGTCTTGCTGATCGGCACGACGCCGTCGTGCTGCGCCTGCTTCAGTTCGTTGACGACCTGCGTGCGGGTCTTGCCCTGCGTTTGCGTCTGCGCGAATGCGCCCTGCGCGGCCATGCCGAGCGACAGCGTGGCGGTGACGAACAGTGCTGCGAGTTTTGCCGTTTTCATCGAGTGCTCTCCTTGATCAGGGCCGCCGGGTGGCGAACCGTGGACCCAGTATGCGAAAGCAGCCGTGCGTGATCGTGATCGCGAGATGAAAAATGCGTCAGATTGCGTGATGAGGGGCGGTGCCGTTCGGACGCGATTGGCATGACGCAATCGTCATGTTCGGGTCATGGGCGCGATGAGCGGGAAGCGGAACATGAAGTCCGCCGGTGGTCGATGTGGCCGGCGGCATTCATGCCGTTCGCGATAGCTGTATGGAACGCGTGCGGCCTCGTTCAGACTTTCCTTCCGGACCGAAAAGTGCCTCGTCCCGCCATCCGCCTAGCCTTGATCGCAGTCCTGATCGTCCCGTTGTTCGCGGGCTGCGCATCGACACGTTCCGGCGCCACGGCCACCGTTTCTGCCGCCGCGCGCAAGCCCGCGCCGACCGACCTGACGCCTGGCGAGCCGGTCGACTATGCCGGGCACCGGTGCGGCAATCCGAACCTGTATGTGAAAACGCATCCGTGCGTGTACCCGCAGCGCAATTCCCCGCGGTGATGGTCGGACACGCGTAAAAAAATGGCCCGGCGCTCGACGAGTCCGGGCCTAATGCGTGATCGTGCCGTGCGGCAGCGACCCGCTGCGTGGGTAGGAACGGGCAGGGCCCGCTACCGTTCCGATCGTAGCGATGCGACGCATCGTGAACCTGATCGGAACATGAAATTTTCGTCACGCAGTGCGCATGGGCAACCGCCGAGGGATTGACGATGCCCGTCGTACGCGTGCCACCGGCCAGCGTGCGCGGTTCCCCGTTCGCGCGCCGCCACGCGCCGACCGCATGAAGATGGGTGTGCGTCGATAGCGCATGGTCGGCGGACATCAAACATCGTCGGGACGGTGACGAAACCGTCATCAGGCGATCACGAATCCGCACCGCCTCGGGATCAAAGTGAAGGCTTCTGTCACGGAATTCCAGTAAGGAGCCAACCACATGAACATTCCGCACTCGCTGATCGCCATGGCCGCTGGCGCGCTGTCGATAGCAGCCTTCTCGCAAGCCGTGGTCGCGCAGCCGAAAAGCCGTCAGGAAGTGATTCAGGAGCTGGTGCGCGCGCGCCACGACGGCGTGATCCCGAGCCCCAATCACGACTATCCGGCGAGTCCGGCCGCCGTCGCGCGCAATCGGGAAATTCATCGCTCGACCGTTCATCGCGGCGAGAAGACGCCGATGGTCGACGCGCACGACAACCGCTTCGCGGTGCTTTGATCGTTGATTCGCGGCCGACCGGGACGACGCCCGTCGGCCGCATTTACGGAAAAGGAGCGTGCGATGCGCAATATCGCGAAAGGAATCGTGCTGGCGGCGTGCCTGACGTCGACGGCCGCGATGGCGGCTGGCTGGCCGGAACGTGCGCTGTCGCACGCGCCGGCGCACGACCTCGGCATCCGCGCGAACGAGAAAATGCGCTGCGAGTTCGCGGCCGTGCCGGCCGGCGCGTGGACCGCGACGTTCGCGCGCGGGCAATGCGAGATCGACAACGGCCGGCTGACGTTCGTGCCGGCCGATCCCGGTGACGAGCCGACCATCACGGAGAAACGGATCATGCTCGGTGACGTCCGCACTGCGTCGCATCAGTCACGCAAGCTGAAGGAACAACTGCAGCTGACGACGCGCGATCAAGTGATCGCGCTGAACGTATTGACCGACGATGGCAGCCGCAAATCGCGCGAACATGCGATCGACCTGTGGACCACACTGCGCAACGCGGGTGTCACGCCGGTCAACGGCACGCGTATCGTCGACACTTATCCGACCGGCGCGACGACATGGTAGCCACCACGCCGTTGCGCGCGGCCTACCCGGCCTTCACCGATCCTTCGATCAGGAAGAACACGATGAAGCCGATGAAGAACGCTGCCGTCGCGAACGGCGTTTCCGGCACCTCGTGCGCTTCGACCAGCAATTCTTCGGTGACGAGGTACAACAGCGCGACGGTGCCCAATCCCAGGAGCACCGCATAGACGTTCGCGGGCAACCCCGCGAACGCCGCATTGCCGGCCACGGCCGCGACGCTCAGCAGCGCCGCGAGCGCGACCGGCACGACGATCGACAGCATGCGGCCGATGCCGGCCGCGGCCAGCGCCGCGCTGACCGACAGCGCGAGGAACAGCACCTCGAGCGTCAGCGCGACGGTCAGGATGATGCCGCTTTCGTCGCTCGCGGAAAAGGCGATGCCGAGCACCAGGCCGTCGACGACGAGGTCGATCGCGGTGACGATGATCAGACTCACCGGCAAACGCGCTTGCTCGAAGCGCGTCTCGATCGCGCCCGACAGCGCGCGGATCGCCAGCATCAGCGCGATGCCGAGCACGAAGCCGACGACGACCGGAAACAACGCATGCGCGCGGTCCTGCGGCAGCAGTTCGAGCGCGGCGGCCGCGAATACGATGCCGCCGGTGAAATGCTGGATCACGCTCGACGTTTTCGGGCCGGGCGCACGCCACGCGGCCGCGAGCGCGCCGAAACAGGCCGCCAGCACGGGCGGTAACGTGAGCAGCGCGAGCTTTGCGGTCGGTGTCATGAGTCCTCTCGGCGGTTGGCGCGTCGCAGTCGGACGCTGCGTGGCACGATCGTACGCGCCGGGCGTCGCCCGGGCATCAACCGGAGATTGAACACCTTGAAGCCGCTCCAGGGTCAAGCGGTTCGATGCGGGCGCACCGGCAAGCCGGTGCGCCCGTTCCGCTCAAAGCTGCACGAGCGCCTGGTCGAGATCGGCGAGCAGGTCGTCGATATGCTCGATGCCGATCGACAGCCGCACCGTTTCTTCCTTCACGCCGGCCTTCGCGAGCTCGGCCGGCGACAGCTGACGGTGCGTGGTCGATGCCGGGTGCGTCGCGAGCGACTTCGTATCGCCGATGTTGACGAGTCGCGTGAACAGCTTCAGTGCGTCCTGGAACTTCGCGCCGCCGTCGCGACCGCCCTTCACGCCGAATGTCAGGATGCCCGGCGCACGGCCCGACAGGTAGCGGGCGACGAGCGGATGGTCGGGGTGATCGGGCAGGCCCGCGTAGTTCACCCATTCGACGTGCTCGTGGCGCGCGAGATGCTGCGCGATCTTCAGCGCGTTGTCGCTGATCCGCTCGACCCGCAGCGCGAGCGTCTCGATGCCCTGCAGGATCTGGAATGCATTGAACGGCGAGATCGCCGCGCCCATGTTGCGCAGCGGCACCACGCGGGCGCGGCCGATATACGCGGCCGGTCCGAACGCTTCGGTATAGACGACGCCGTGATAGCTGACGTCCGGCTCGTTCAGTCGCTTGAAGCGGTCCGCGTGTTCGGCCCACGGAAACTTGCCCGAATCGACGATCGCGCCGCCGAGGCTCGTGCCGTGGCCGCCGAGATACTTCGTCAGCGAGTGCACGACGATGTCGGCGCCGTGCTCGAACGGGCGCAGCAGGTACGGCGACGGCACCGTGTTGTCGACGATCAGCGGGATGCCGTGGCGATGCGCGACCTCGGCGAGCGCGGCGATGTCGGTGACGTTGCCGAGCGGGTTGCCGACCGATTCCGCGAAGATCGCCTTCGTGCGCGCATCGATCAGCGGCTCGAACGACGCGGGGTCGCGCGGATCGGCGAAGCGCGTGGTGATCCCGTACTGCGGCAGCGTGTGCGCGAACAGATTGTAGGTGCCGCCGTACAGCGAACTCGCGGATACGATGTTGTCGCCGGCTTCGGCGATCGTCTGGATCGCGTAAGTGACGGCGGACTGCCCCGACGCGAGCGCGAGCGCGCCGATGCCGCCCTCGAGCGCGGCGATCCGCTGCTCGAGCACGTCCGTCGTCGGATTCATGATCCGCGTGTAGATGTTGCCCTGGACCTTCAGGTCGAACAGGTCGGCGCCGTGCTGCGTGTCGTCGAATGCGTACGCAACGGTCTGGTAGATCGGGACGGCGACCGCGCGCGTGGTCGGGTCGGGACGATAGCCGCCGTGCACGGCGATGGTTTCGAGACGCCAGTTCGAATGGGCCTGATCGGTCATGGTTGCTCCGTTTGTTGTTGTGAAGGTCGAGGGGGCCTGCCGTCCGGCGATTATAGGAGCACGTGTGCGGCTGCCCTTAGAACGAATCGTTGGTTGCTTATGGGGACGCGCCGCATAGAATGCGTTTTTCCGCAGACGATCGTCGGCACCGCGTGACGCGACGCCGGTACGCCCTCGCGGGCGCACCGCGCACTAGCTCTTGTCGGGATTCGAGTCGCTGCACTGGTCGGGATCGTCGCGCAACAGGATGCGGCGGATGCGGCCATTGTCGTAGAACGGCACGTCCGGGCAGAACTTCGTGCCGGCGCGCGTTGACGTACGTTTCCAAGCGACCTTTTCGGTACGCACGAGCGTCGGGGCGCTGCCCGGCGCACCCGGTTTCCAGATGTCGATATACACGCGCGACATCTGCGGCGAATCACCCACTTCGCAGTCCTTCAGCGCACCCAGCGTCGAGCGCAGCCCGGTATCGGCCTGCTCGATGCGTTGCGGATACTCGATATGGCCGTTGTCGTAGCCGGGCACGACGTAGCAATAGCGGCGCGTGTTCCCGTCGAGCACCGGCAGCAAGTAGCTGCTGGCGGAATCGACCTCCTTCACGTCGTTGCCCTGCCAGCGGTAGGTCGTCACGCCATGCTCGCAGCAGCTCGCGCGCCAGCCCGTCCAGATGATCCGGTGAACCGGATCGAAATCCGGCGACGTGATGTCTTGCAGTCCCTGCGGCGCATCGACGAAGCGCCGCGTCTTCGGGTTGAAGATCCACGTCTGATACGGAATGTTCGGGCCGGCCCCCATCGACTGTGCGAGCATCAGGTCGGGCCAGCCATCGAAGTTCACGTCGGCGAAATCCGGTGTGAACAGGTTGCAGGTGCCTCGCGAATCGGTCTTGAGCGTCTGCACGAGACGGTCGTGATCGTACAAGCGGATCGCGGTGACCTGCGGCGCGTCGTTGCACGAACCGCCATCGTCCGGCAGATGGTCGGCGACGAGGCGGATGTCGTAGGGGAATGGTCTGCCTACGCGCTTCTGCGCGAGCGAGACAGGGAATGTGCGCTTGCCGTCCGGGGCGGTCCATGTGCCGGTGACCGCATTGTCGAACGAAGCGGCGCGCCACGTGCCCGTCACGCGATCGGCATTCGTCTTCGCGCCGCTGTCGCGTTCCGACAGCGTCGTGCCGTGCGGATCGAGCGAACCCTTCAACGCAAGCCGATAGCGCTTGTCGGACGCGCATGGCGCGTAGCAGTACCAGCCGGATATCGTATCGGCGACGCGCGACAAAGACACTTCGACATGGCGATTGCCGATCGTGCCGGTCCAGTCGCGCGACCAGAACGGGATCTCGACCGCCCCGTCGGCGTCTGCCGCGCGCGACGGCAGCGACACGAATGCGGTGACGGCGATCAGCGCGAACGCAAGCGCGCTGCGCCGGCCTCGCGTGCGCCGCGTCGCAGCCGCGTGGCGCGATGCGGCGATGAACGGGTGATGCATGGTTCGGCCCCTCGTTTTGTTATGGGTTATCTCTGCAGGCGTGTTTCGGTGCGATACGTGCGTCAGCGGCTTCCGGCCGCATCGGCCCGTCGATACAGGCGCGGCCATTGATCGTCGAACAGGCCGTTGCATGCGCCGTGCGTCGCGATATCGCCGAGCATGAAGCGCCGGCCGTCGAAGATCCACGATGCGGTCGAGCCGCAATCGCCGGCACTGCGCAGCCTCACCTTGCTCGACAGCGTCGCGCTGGCGGGATCGTAGCCGGCGTCGGTCAATTCGTTTGCGAACGACGCTGAATCGAGGCCCGCGTTCGCGTTCTCGCCGAAGTTCATCGCGGCCGGCGCATACGGCGCAGTTCGCCGCACGCGATACCACAGATCGGTGTGGTTATACATGCTGCTGGTCTGGCACGGGATCGCGACGAGCGCCTCGTCGGACGAAATCGCGACGGCACGCGACGCTTTCCTGCGGTCGCTCGCCGACATTTCGTCTTCGACGTCGGCCGCACATTGCTTCACGTCGCTGCCGAATTTCGCGAGCACCGCATCGACGAGCGGACGCTGTTCGGCGGCCGACAGGGCCGAGGGAGGCGGCGGCGCGGGCGTGACGGCGGGCGGCAACGCGGGCGCGGCCGGCACCGACGATGCCGGCCGGGTGCCCGGGCGCAGCAGTGCCGTGACCGTACCGACGCGGCCCTGCGTGTCGTCGATCAGCAGCAGCGCGGCATTCAATCCCGACAACGGCGTGCGTGCGGTGGACGTCGTGGCCGGATCGCCGACGCTCAGCAGTTGCGCATTACGCGCCGCGGCCAGCCACGCGGCCACCGTTGCTGGATCGCTGGTCCGGATCCGGAGCGGGCGGGCGTCGTCGTCGCTCTTGTCGCCGAACGCATGCCATTGCGCCGGCATCGCATCGAACGGCCGGCCATCCACGCGTGCGGTGCGCAAGTCGATCGGCGCCGACGCGTAGAGGTCGAGCGAGGCTTGCGCGTCCGGGCCGGCATCGCGCGTCACGCGGAGGATCAGGCCGGTGCGTGCGTCGTCGATATCGTCGGCGTGGCTTTCCGCGATACAGCGGTTGCCGTTGTCGCAGACGACCGACCAGTTCTTGAAGTCGCGTTCGACCGGCGGCCGCGCGAGCGGGCGAGCCTCGGCAACGAACGGGGAAACGGCGAGGAGGGCGGCGATGGCGAGCGAAAGGCGGTGCGACATGACGGTTCGTATCGACTGTGGATGGGCGGGCGGAAGACGTCGGACTGCAAGCGCATCGTCAGCAAGCGGGGCAGGTCGAAGGCTGCGGCGCATGCAGCGGCGCGCATTGGCGAACGGCATCGAGTATACCGCCGCCATGCGCTGCGATCGTGACGACGACACGTAGTATGCGGGCACGGACGTTGCTGCCTGGCCTGCATAGATCGGACGAGTGCCGATGCAAAAACGGCGCGATCCCCGGAGGCATCGCGCCGTTCACGTTTCATCGGCCGTCGACCACGTCGCGCAGGAACGCGTCGAGCATCGCCACGTCGCCCCACGGCCGCTTGTATTCGCGGTCGTGTTCGGCATCGGCGAGCATCGTCTCGACCAGCGCGTGGATCGCCGGTCGGCGCGGCCCGTATTCGCTTTCGTTCGCGCTCATCTTCAGCGCGAGCAACGCATCGAGCTCCGCGCGCACAGCCGGCTCATGCACGGTGCCGTCGACGAGATCCGCGAAACGCATCGGCGGCATGCCGAGCCCCATGTCGATCCAGCGCACCGCGAGCAGCGGCCGCAGCACGTACAGGTACTTCTTGTAACGCACCGTGTCGCCTTGCAGATAGCCACGAAAATTCTTCTTCGCCATCGCGAGGTAGTGATGACGCCCTCGTACCGGCGAGAAGAACGCCGATGCCAGCGACCTGAGCCGCGGCGCCCAGCGCGCGTCTTCGCGATACACGACGGGCGAGTCGAGCCATTCGAGCAGCGTCGGATTCGAGCGTCGCAGCAGTTGCAGCGCCTTGCGCAATTCCCAGCCGCTGACGTCGAGCTCGTCGTCGAGCGGCCGTTCGATCACGTCGCGTTGCGGTTCGACGCTCAGGTACCAGTCGCGCCGGTGTGCGTACACGAAGCGTACGTCGTAATCGCTGTCCGGCGACGCGAATCCCCAGCCGCGGCTGCCCGATTCGCACGCGAACAGCACGCTTACATCGTGGCGGCGCTCGACTTCCGCGAGCTCCGCCATCACGCGCGCCCGCACCGCCGGGTCGACCGGATGCGCGCTGCGTACGGTCGTCATCGTCTTGTCGGTTTTCATCGTTGTCGTTTTCCTTTCGTTGTGCGCGGCCGCCGGCCATCGGCCGCATACCGCACTATCCCTTCACGCACACCACCTGGCGCAGCGTATGCATCACTTCGACGAGGCTGCGCTGGGCCGCCATCACCGCGTCGATGTCCTTGTAGGCCATCGGGATTTCATCGACGACGCCCGCGTCCTTCCGGCATTCGACGCCCTGCGTCGCCTTCGCCTGATCGTCGGCCGTGAAGCGGCGCTTCGCTTCGGTGCGGCTCATCGTCCGGCCCGCACCGTGGCTGCACGAGCAGAAGCTTTCCGGATTGCCCAGCCCGCGCACGATGAAGCTCTTCGCGCCCATCGAGCCCGGGATGATCCCGAGCTGCCCCTTCTGCGCGGACACCGCGCCCTTGCGCGTGACGAGCACGTCTTCGCCGAAGTGGCGTTCGCGCTGCACGTAGTTGTGGTGGCAGTTCACCGCGTGCTCGTCGACCGAGAACGGTGTGCCGATCACGCCGCGCGCCGCGCCGATCACCGCGTCCATCATTGCCTGCCGGTTGCGTCGCGCGTAGTCCTGCGCCCAGCCGACCGCCTCGACGTAATCGTCGAAGTGCCGGCTGCCTTCGGTGAAATACGCGAGGTTGCGATCCGGCAGGTTCGCGATGTGCTGGCGCATGTCGGCCTGCGCGAGTTCGATGAACAGGCTGCCGATCGCATTGCCGACGCCACGCGAGCCGCTGTGCAGCATGAACCACACGCGGTCCGCTTCGTCGATGCACACTTCGATGAAGTGGTTGCCGGTGCCGAGCGTGCCGAGATGCGCGTAGTGGTTCGTCTTTTCCAGCTTCGGATACTTGTCGACGATCCGCTGGAAACCCGGTTGCAGCGACTTCCACGCGTCGGTCACGGCGGCCGGCGTGCGATCGCCCCATGCGCCCGGATCGCGGCGGCCCGGCGCGCGGCCGTGCGGGACCGCGCGCTCGATCGCGCTGCGCAGCCCACCCAGCGAATCCGGCAGGTCGGACGCGGTCAGCGTCGTGCGCGCGGCCATCATCCCGCAGCCGATGTCGACGCCGACCGCGGCCGGAATGATCGCGCCCTTCGTCGGAATCACGCTGCCGATCGTCGAGCCCTTGCCGAGGTGAACGTCCGGCATCACCGCGACGTGGCCGAAGATGAACGGCATCTGCGCGGTGTTGCGCAGTTGCGTGCGCGCTTCCTCTTCGACGGCGACGCCTTGCGTCCACATCTTCACCGGCTTGCCGTTCGCCAGTTCCATCACCTGATATTCGATGTCATTCATCAGAATTTGCTCCGGGAAACCCCGCCATTGATGGCGGGAAGGAAAGGGGTGCTGTTGACAGGCGGCTTCTCCCACGGGGTAGGATCACCGGCATGATTCTTGTCTACCGCTACCGGGTGAAGTCGCTCAACGGACTGCTTAACAAGCAGAGCCGCGCGGTGAACTACGTCTGGAACTTTTGCAACGATACGCAGAAGCACGCGCTCAAATGGAGCAAGAAGTGGCCGACCGGCTTCGACCTGAATATGCTCACCACCGGCAGCAGCAAGGCGCTCGGTATCCACTCCGGTACGATCAACGCCACGTGCGAGCAATATGCGAAGTCGCGCAGTCAGCACCGTCGGCCCTACCTGCGCTATCGCGGCAGGAAATCGCTGGGTTGGGTGCCGCTGAAGGGCCGTGACCTGAAGCGCGAGGGCGACGCGTTTCGTTTCGCCGGCAACACGTTTCGCGTGTTCAACAGCCGGGCGCTTCCCGAAGGCAAGATCAAGGACGGAACCAACTTTGCGCAGGATGCGCGCGGTAATTGGTTCTTGAACATCGTGATCGAGATGCCCGATGTTCAGGCCCGCCCAATCCGTTCCGGCGTCGGCATCGATCTCGGTCTGAAAGACTTCGCCACACTTTCGACCGGCGAGAAGCTGCCTAACGATCGGTTCGGTCGATGCGCGGCCGAGAAACTCGCGAAAGCGCAACGGGCGCGAAAGCACAAGCGGCATATCGCGAAGCTGCACGCCAAGGTCGCGAATGCCCGCGCCGATTTCCAGCATAAGCTCGCGCTCGATCTGGTGCGGCGTTTTGATTACATCGCGGTCGGCAACGTGTCGGCCGCAAAACTCGCCAGAGCCAGGATGGCGAAGAGCGTCTACGACGCATCCTGGTCGTCCTTCCGAAACAAGCTCCGCTACAAAGCGATCGCGCACGGGGCCACGTTCGAGGAAGTGGACGAAAGCGGTTCGACCCAGTCCTGTTCGTCGTGCGGATCGAAAGACAGCACGACGCGGCCGAAAGGTATCGCGGGACTGAGAATAAGAGAATGGGCCTGCAGTGACTGTGGTCTCGTGCATGATCGTGATATCAACGCTGCGCTGAACATTCTCCGATGCGGACGTGCATCGCCAGGTGTGGGAATCCTCCGCCTTTAGGTGGACGAGGACGTCAATTGCTTCACCTGATTCATTTCGGGGTCCGGCGCGATACACGTGCGCCGCGCCGGCTCCTGCATTACGCGCCCTTGATGCTGACGAGTCCGTTCAGCACCTGGTCGAGACCGCCGAACACCGAGATGCGGTCGATCCGTTCCGCGACGCGCTCGAGCGTTTCCAGCTCCTTGAGTCGCAGCGCGGTCGGGTTCTCTTCCATCACCTTCGCGGTGTTCAGCAGCGAACGCGTGGCCGCCGTTTCCTCGCGGCGGCGAATCACGTTCGCCTGCGCGGACTTCTCCGCTTCGACCACCTGCGCGAGGATCGTCTTCATGTCGCCCGGCAGCACGATATCCTTCACGCCGACGCTGCGCACGTCCACGCCTGAATCGTCGAGGCGGGCGCGTACTTGCGCAATCACGACGTCGTCGAGCGACTGCTTGTCCTCCAGTAGCGCGTCGAGCGAGCGCGTGCCGACCGCCGAACGCAGCGCGAACTGCAGTTCGCGATACAGGTGTTCGACCGGCTTCTGCAACTGGCCGAACGCGTGCAGCACGTCCGCATAGCACCACGTCGCCGACAGGTTCAGCCGCAGCGCGACCTTGTCGCGCGTCAGGATTTCCTGCCCGCCGACTTCGATCGCCTGCAAGCGCAGATCGACGAGTTCGACCGCGACGTCGCGGTTGAAGCGCCAGAACGCCGACGTACCCGCGTCCAGCACCCGCTCGATCTTGCCGTCGATCTTCAGTACACCGACGTGGTACGCCGGCACCTGAGCCAGCAGCACGCTCGTGAGCCCCGCCACGCCGCGCGCACGCAGCGACGGTTGCGCGATGCGCTTCACGAGCGCGGCGGGCAGCATGCTGTCCTGCGCGAGATCGATGCGCTCCAGCCGATGCGCGGTCAGGCCACGCCAGTACAGCCGGCGCGTGCCGGGCGCCAGGATCTCGACGAGCACGTCGTCTTCGTAGCGCAGGCCGGCTTCGTCGTCGGCGAGATCCATCGCGACGAAATGCTGCGCGAGCACATCCTGTGCGTCGTGACGCAGGTAATCGGCCAGCGCTTCGTCGGCGAGCGGCGCATCGAGACGCGCGGTCTGCACCGACAGGCGCTTGAACGGATCGAAGGCCTTGAACACACCCGGTTCGAGCACCTTCACGAAATCGCCTTCGCTCATCAGCAGCGCGCGTTCGTTCTTTTTTACGACATGTCGCATCCACATATTCTTGTCCTTTTCTTCAATGGCCGCCGGGTGACGCGCATCGGGCGGATCGCGGTGCGACGCAATCGGGCGGGCGGCACGCTGGCCGGCGTCGAAGCGCATGGCGACGCGTCCTGCATCGCGTCGTCGTGCGCATTCGCGCGGGCCGTGCGGCCGCCCGGCGCGATCGCGCGGAACCGCAACCGGTCGGACGCGCGGCGGGCCTTGCGGCCCGCACCGGCGGGTACTGCTTTCATACGAGACCGTCCTTGCGGACAGCGTTCGAGCGGGATTCGAACCCGCCACCGGCCGGCTTTCGCCGGCTGCTCCACCTGACTGAGCTTCCGAACAATGGGGCGCCCCGGGATTCGAACCCGGGCGAAGCATCCTGGCGCGCGCCCCTTTGCCTTCGTCTGTCCATGGCGGCATGCGCTGCCGCGACGAACGAGGTTCGGCGGCGGCGCACCAGCAGGGCTTGTTGAACCCTGGCTCGTGGGCCAGCGGGACATCCGGCGTCTTCTATTTAGCGAGGAGCGTGCCAGTGCGGGCGTGGGCTTTCGTGAAATTTCCCAGGCGATTGAAAATAAAGGGAATTTTTTTATTTGGCGCGGCCTGCTGGCAACGCTCGTTGCACCGCGCCGCCATGAATATCCGATACAATCGGATCGCTTCTTATCCCATGAGATAAACATGCGCAAAACCGTCGCGATCGGTTTTCTCGGCACCGTACTCGACCAGGGCGGCCGCGCGCCGCGCCGTTACCGCAAATGGCGGCCGACGATTTCGCTGTGCGAGCAGCCCGGCCTGCCGATCGACCGGCTCGAACTGCTGCATTCGCTGGACTACACGCGTCTCGCCAACCAGGTGCGGGACGATCTCGCGCGCGTGTCGCCGCACACCGACGTGCGGCTCACGCCGGTCACGATCCACGATCCGTGGGATTTCGAGGAGGTCTATGCGACGCTGCACGATTACGCACGCGCGTATCCGTTCGACCTCGAGCACGAGGATTACCTGATCCACATCACGACCGGCACGCACGTCGCGCAGATCTGCTGGTTCCTGCTGGCGGAAGCGCGCTACCTGCCCGCGCGTCTCGTGCAGACGGGGCCGCCGCAGCGGACGGACGAAGGGCCGAGCGGGCCGGGCACGATCTCGGTGATCGATCTCGACCTGTCGCGCTACAACCGGATCGCGCAGCGCTTCACGCGCGAGCGCGACGAAACGGTGTCGTTCCTGAAGGCCGGCATCGCGACGCGCAACGCGCGTTTCAACGCGCTGATCGAGCAACTGGAGCGCGTGGCCGTGCGGTCGCGCGCGCCGATGCTGCTGGTCGGGCCGACGGGTGCCGGCAAGTCGTTTCTCGCGAAGCGCGTGTACGAACTGAAGCGCGGCCGGCACCGGCTCGCGGGGCCGTTCATCGAGGTCAACTGCGCGACGCTGCGCGGCGACGCGGCGATGTCGACGCTGTTCGGTCACGTGAAAGGCGCGTTCACGGGCGCGCAGTCGGCGCGCGCGGGGCTGCTGCGCGCAGCGGACGGTGGGCTGCTGTTTCTCGACGAAATCGGCGAACTCGGGCTCGACGAACAGGCGATGCTGCTGAAGGCGATCGAGGAAAAGCGCTTCCTGCCGGTGGGCGCGGACGTCGAGGCGAGCAGCGATTTCGAGCTGATCGCGGGCACGCATCGCGACCTGCGGCAGATGGTGGCTGCCGGTACGTTCCGCGAGGATCTCTACGCGCGGATCAATCTGTGGACCTACGAACTGCCGGGACTCGCCGAGCGCCGCGAGGACATCGAGCCGAACCTCGAATTCGAGCTCGACCGTTTCGGCCGCGAGCAGGGCGAGCAGGTGCGGTTCAACGTGGAGGCGAAGCGGCGCTATCTCGCGTTCGCGGCGTCGCCGCGCGCGACGTGGGCCGGCAACTTCCGCGAGCTGTCGGCCTCGGTCACGCGGATGGCGACGCTGGCCGATGCGGGGCGGATTACCGAGGCGCTCGCCGAGCAGGAAGTCGAGCGGCTGACGCGCACGTGGTCGTCGCCGGGTGGTGCGGGGGCGTCCGATGCATGCGTCGACGCGGTATTCGGTGCGCGGGCGGCGGAGCTCGACCTGTTCGACCGCGCGCAGCTCGAACGCGTGCTCGACGTGTGCCGCACGTCGGCGAGCCTGTCGGAAGCCGGGCGCACGCTGTTCGCGGTGTCGCGGAAGAGCAAGAAGCAGCCGAATGATGCGGACCGATTGCGCAAGTATCTCGCGCGGTTCGGGCTCGATTGGGACGGGGTGCGGCGCGCGCTCGACGGCGTGTGATGACGAGAGGGGCGCGTGATGTCTGCGCTGCGCCCGTTACGCGCGGCAGATCGCGATGATCTCCGCGCTGGTCGCCTCGTCGAACGGGGCACGGTCCCAATCGCCGCACCAGTCGGCCGACGCGAAGCCGGCCGCCGTCACGCGGGCCTGCAATTCGGATCGAGCGATGAAACGCAGCCGGCTCGTATTCGTCAGCACCGTATCGTCGCGACGGAAGCGGTAATGCGTGTCGAACGTCACGATCGCGCCGTCGATCGCCCGCACCGCGTGATGGAGATCGACGATGCCGAATGCGTGTGACTCGACGCTGCGTGCCGACTGCGCGGGTGTCCATGTTCGCCACGGTTCGATACGCGGGTTGCGGGTGTCGAACAGGAAGCGGCCGCCGTCGGCGAGCACGCGTCGCACGCCGCGCAGCGTCGCATCGATGTCGTCGTCGGTCAGCAGGCACTGGAACGCGTGCCCGGTCATCGCGACCGCATCGAACGGCGCGCCGGGCGGCAGGCCGTCGAGTGCGCACGCGAGCCAGCGTACCGCGTCGGCACCCGGCTGGCGCCGCGCGTAATCGATCATCGCCGGTGCGGGATCGATCGCGACGACGTCATGCCCGGCTGCCGCGAGCCGTCGCGCGAACGTGCCGGTGCCGCAGCCGAGATCGAGGATGCGTTGCCCGGCGGCGCCGATCGTGGCCGCGTAGAACGCGAAGTCCCGATCGCCCGCGTTGAACACGTCGTACACCGCGACGAGGCGCGGGTCGGTGTAGAGCAGGTCCGCGTCGGCGCGCGTCATGCAGCCGCGCACATCAGCGCTGCTGCACGGCCACGCGCAGCCCGAGCGCGATGAAGATCGAGCCGATGATCTTGCCCTGCCAGCGCGTGAGCCACGTGAGCCGCTTCACGATGCGGCCGAGCGGGCGGATCGAGCACGCGATCAGTGTCGTGTAGAGCGAGCTGAGCACGACGAAGATCAGCCCGAGCACCGCGAACTGCACGAACGTCGAACCGCGCTCCGGATGCACGAACTGCGGCATGAACGCGAGAAAGAACAGCGCGGTTTTCGGATTCAGCACTTCGGCGGGAATCGCCTGCAAGTACGCCCTGAGCGGCGTGACGGGCGACACCTGCGGCAGCGACGGGTCGGCCGCCTTCTCGAGCAGCGCGCGCACGCCGAGGTAGATCAGGTACGCGGCGCCGGCCAGCTTCACGACGTTGAACGCGAGTGCCGACGTCATCAGCAGCGCGGACAGCCCCACGGCCGCGAACAGCGTATGCACGAAGTCGCCGCTCGCGACGCCGAGGCCGGTCAGGATGCCGGTCTTGCGGCCGCCCTGCACGGTGCGGCTCAGCACGAGCAGCACGGCGGGACCGGGAATCAGGAACAGGCCCAGAACGACGGCCGTGAAGGTGGTCAGCGTGGTCAGGTCGAACATGGCGGCTCCGGCAGGTTGGCGCAGCGGCAGGGGATCGGCGCATTGTATTCGGTTCGGCGCGCGGCCGCAGACGGCCGTTTTCAAACGGCGCGGCCGCGCCGGCGCCTTTCTGGTATAAGCACGACAGGGCGCGCCGGCGTCCGGCCTTCTTTACAGCCCGTCGTTCCATGCGCGACCTTCCACCGATCACCGATCCCGCCGCGGACGCCGACGTCTATCACGTGCCGCGTCCGCTCGTCGTGTTCGGCGGCTCGGTCGTCGAGCCCGAATGGCGGCTCGAGCGGCACAGCCATCGTCAGGCGCAACTGCTCTACACGTTGAGCGGCGTCGTCTATTGCGAGATCGACGGCGGCGTGTGGACTGCGCCGCCGCAATGCACGGTCTGGATTCCGGGCGATGTCCCGCATGCGGCGCGCGGCTCGGCCGGCGCGACTTTCTACGCGGTACTGGTCGAACCCGACGCGGCGCTCGAGCTGCCCACGCGCTGCTGCACGCTGGCCATGTCGCCGCTGTTGCGCGAACTGCTGCTGAAGGCGGCCAGCTTCCCGAACCTGTACGACGTCGACGGGCCGCAGGGGCGGCTGGTGGCGACGCTGCTCGACGAACTCGTCGCGGCGCCGATCGAGGATCTGTACCTGCCGATGCCGGCCGACCGCCGGCTGCGCAAGCTGATCGACCATCTGCTCGACGATCCGGCCGACAAGTCGCCGCTGGCCGAACTCGCGCGGCGCGCGGGCATCAGCGAGCGCAGCCTCACGCGGCTCGCGACGAAGGAACTCGGCATGAGCCTGGGCGACTGGCGCCGTCGGCTGCACGTCGCGCTGTCGTTGCGGATGCTGACGACCGGCCGCCGCGTGCATCAGATCGCAATCGATCTCGGCTACGAGAGCGCGAGCAGTTTCGTCACGATGTTCCGCAAGGCGACCGGCAAGTCGCCGACGCAATACCTGACCGACCGGCAACGCTGAACGCCTACGCTGCGCGCTCGCACACGTTTGGCCGGATTGAAAAAGCAGTTGGCCGGGATGAGAAATGACGCATCGGGTCTCGATCCATAAGATGAGAATCGTTCTCATCTGGAGGTCGACATGCAAATCGTCACGACTGAATTCCCGTTTGTCTGGCTGCGTTACAGCGGCTCGACCCACACCGATCCCGCCCGCCTGATTGCCGAACTCGACGCGCTGCTCGCGCGCCGCGAACGCTTCGTCTTGCTGACCGACGATGCCCCGTCCGGCGACGATCGCGCGGACAACGATCACGAGATGCGCAAACAGCTCGCGAAGTGGAGCAAGGCCAACCGTGCGCTGTCGCGCGAACGGATCCCCGGGATGATCGCGATCGAGCCCAACGCGGCGCGGCGCGTGGCGCTCAATGCCTTTTCGGGCGCCTTCGAGAAGGTCTGGGGCTATCCGCTGAACGCGGCGGCGAGCCGCGACGACGCACTGGCGCTCGCGCAACGGCTGCTCGCCGAACCGGCGCCCGGCGTCGCGGCGGCGAACGCCTGACCCGACGGCCGCGCGGGTCGCGCGGCTTGCGTCGACATCGACGTCGATATTGACACGCACGCACGGTGCGCGAACGCGCGCCGCGACATATCGCAACCACGCAGAGGTGTTGGGTGGACAATCCGATCCGCGCGATGCGCATCTTCACGCGCATCGTCGAAATGAACAGCTTCACGCGCGCGGCGCAGGCGCTCGGCATTTCGCGCGCCACCGCGACGCGCACCGTGCAGGAACTCGAAGCGGCGCTCGGCATGCCGCTGCTGGTGCGCACGACGCGCGCGTTGCGGGCGACGCCCGAAGGTGATGCGTATTACCGGCGCTGCGTCAGCATCACCGCGGACGTCGACGAGCTCGAAGCGAGCATCCGCGGCGCCGCGCTGCATCCGAGCGGGCCGTTGCGCGTCGAATTGCCGGCGTCGGTGGCGGGCGCGATCGTATTGGCCGCGCTCGGCGAATTTCATGCACGACATCCCGATCTCGAACTGATGCTCGCCATGGCCGGGCGCGCGGGCGATCGCATCGGCGACGCGATCGACTGCAGCGTCCGGCTCGGTGCGCTGCCCGATTCGTCGCTCGTTGCACGCCGGCTCGGCTCGCTCGAGCGCGTGACGTGCGCGAGCCCCGCGTATCTCGAGCGCTTCGGCGTGCCGCGCACGCCCGACGATCTGGACGCGCATCGCGCGGTAGCCGGGTCGCACGTGTTCGGCCAGCGTCCGGCCGAGCTCGAATTCGTGATGGACGACGCGGTGCGCAAGGTGCAACTCGACGGCATCGTCAGCGTGGACGACGAGCAGGCGTATCTCGCCTGCGGCGTGCACGGCCTCGGGCTGATCCAGCCGACGCGCGTCGCCGCGCAGCCGCTGATCGACGCGGGGCGGTTGCGGGAAGTGCTGCCGCGCTGGCAACCCGATGCGCTCGCGGTGTCGGCCGTCTATGTGAAGCGCCCGCATGTGTCGCCCGGCGTGCGGGCGTTCGTCGACTGGATCGCGGAGCGCTTCGTGCAGGCCGGGTATGAGCAGGCGGGACTGGCGGCGGCGGGGGCGGTGGGGTGGCGGCCGGCGCTGCCGGGTGCAGTCGCTGCCGGCGATCGCTACAGCGGGCTCGTAGCGGTGGCTTGACGGCGGTATGCGGACGGAAGGTCCTCAAGCGGTTGCGAGGTGGCAGGCGCTGGCCTTTGATCCGTATCGGAGGATGTAAATATTTTGGCGATTTGGCACGAAATTCGCCGGAATATTTACATCGTATGCTGCGGGGCCAGCAGTGCAGCGGCATACGGAGAGGCGCAGGCGTGCGCATGCCCGCAGCACCGACAGCCGACCCGCATGGGGTGCGGAATACCCGCCTTACACCACCCTAAACCGCCCCAAATCCTCCGCCACGAAATCGACGAACGCGCGAATCCGCGTGGACATCTGGTGACGCTGCGCATACACCGCGTAGATGTCGGCGCTCGGCGTTTCGTGCTCGGGCAGCACGACGACCAGCCTGCCGTCGGCGAGATAGTCGCGCAGATCCCATTCCGCGCGCATCAGGATCCCGTGTCCGTCGAGCGCCCACTTCACCGCGATCTCGCCGTCGTTCGTCGTCAGGTTGCCGTTGATCCGCACGGCTTCCGTGTGGCGGGCCGCACCGCGTCCGCTCGTCAGGCGCCACACGCCGTAACCTTCGTCGCCCTGCCGGATGCCGATGCAGTTGTGCCGCGTCAGGTCGTGCGGCGTGCCGGGCGTCCCGTGCCGCGCGAGATACGCGGGCGCCGCGCACAGCAGCCGGCGGTTCGGCGCGAGCCGCCGCGCGACGACGCGCGTATCGGGCGGTTCGCCGAAGCGGATGCACACGTCGAACGCGTCGTCCGTGAGCGGCGGCGGCATCACCGACAACTGCAGTTGCACCGATACCTCCGGATAGCGCGCGACGAAGCGCGAGATCGCCGGGCCGACGTGGCTGCGCCCGAAACCGAGCGTCGCGTTCACGCGCAGCAGGCCTTTCGGCCGCTGCTTCGCGCTGCCGAGCAGTTCGCCGAGCTCGTCCATCTGATCGAGGATCCGGCGCGCATAGTCGAGGTACACGTCGCCTTCCGGCGTCAGCATCATCCGCCGCGTCGTGCGGTTGACGAGCGTCACGCCCGCGCGCCGCTCCATCTGCGTGAGCCGCTTGCTGACGGCCGCCGCGGTCAGCCCGAGTTCGCGCGCGGCCGCGCTCAGGCTGCCCGACGCAGCCAGCGTCGAAAAGAAGCCGAGATCGGCCGGCTGGACGGTATCCGCCATGACGGGATTCGTGAATTGAAGTTAAAGATGCTTTGAGTATAGCCCCGGTTTCTGTACTTCCAGTTCGATAAAGTGCGTTCACGCTCACGATCAATGGAGGATGTCCGCGTGAAGACCTACCGTATCGCAACGATTCCCGGCGACGGCATCGGCAAGGAAGTGGTGCCTGCCGGCAAGCAGTTGCTGGAAGCGCTGGCCCGCGGCAGCGACCGCTTTGCGTTCGCGTTCGAGGATTTCGACTGGGGCGCCGATTACTACCGCCGGCACGGCGCGATGATGCCGGCCGACGGCCTCGACGCGCTGCGCGGCAAGGACGCGATCCTGTTCGGCTCCGCGGGCGACCCGGACGTACCCGACCACGTGACGTTGTGGGGCCTGCGCCTGAAGATCTGCCAGGGCTTCGACCAGTACGCGAACGTGCGCCCGACGCGCATCCTGCCGGGCATCGACGCGCCGCTGAAACGCTGCGGGCCGGACGACCTGAACTGGGTGATCGTCCGCGAGAACTCCGAAGGCGAATACGCGGGCGTTGGCGGCCGCGTGCACCAGGGCCATCCGATCGAGGCCGCGACCGACGTGTCGATCCTCACGCGCGCCGGCGTCGAACGCATCATGCGTTTCGCGTTCCGGCTCGCGCAGTCGCGGCCGCGCAAGCTGCTGACCGTGATCACGAAGAGCAACGCGCAGCGGCATGCGATGGTGATGTGGGACGAGATCGCGAAGCAGATCGCACAGGAATTCCCCGACGTGACGTGGGACAAGGAACTCGTCGACGCGGCGACCGCGCGCATGGTCAACCGCCCGGCGTCGCTCGACACGATCGTCGCGACCAACCTGCACGCGGACATCCTCAGCGATCTCGCCGCCGCGCTCGCGGGCAGCCTCGGCATCGCGCCTACCGGCAACATCGATCCCGAGCGCCGCTATCCGTCGATGTTCGAGCCGATCCACGGCTCCGCGTTCGACATCATGGGCAAGGGACTCGCGAATCCGGTCGGCACGTTCTGGTCGGTCGTGATGCTGCTCGAACATCTCGGCGAGGCGGATGCCGCCGCGCGCGTGATGCACGCGATCGAGGCCGTGACGGCCGACCCGTCGCTGCACACGCGCGACCTCGGCGGCAGCGCGACGACCGCGCAGGTGACGGCGGCCGTCTGCGAGCGCGTCGCGAACGCGGCGGTCGCGGCCTGACGGCAGCGACGCGGTGACGGCCGCGCGTGCGCGCAGCCGAGCGCCGCCCGCTCGCTCCACTCACGCATTTTCAGCCCGCGACTCGCGCATGCGACGCGAGCCGGGCGCCGGCCGGCGCTCGAGGTCCATCGACCGACGGCGCACGGCCCGACCTCGAAGGAGGAGACACATGCAAGCGGATCTGGAAACCCGCGTCGCGCGGAAACTGATGTGGCGCATCATTCCGTTCGTGATGCTGCTTTACTTCGTCAGCTTTCTCGATCGCGTCAACGTCGGCTTCGCGGCGATGACGATGAACAAGGCGATCGGCCTGTCGCCGACCGCATTCGGGTTCGGCGGCGGCCTGTTCTTCATCGGCTACTTTCTGTTCGAAGTGCCAAGCAACCTGATTCTCCATCGCGTCGGCGCGCGCATCTGGATCGCACGCGTGATGATCACGTGGGGAATCGTGTCGGCGGTGTCCGCGTTCGCGGCCGGACCGACGAGCTTCTACGTGCTGCGCTTTCTGCTCGGCATCGCGGAAGCCGGCTTCTTCCCCGGCATCATCCTGTACCTGAGCCTGTGGTTTCCCGCGAAGCAGCGTGCGGTGGCCGCCGCGTGGTTCATGGCGGCCGCGCCGATCTCGACCGCGATCGGTTCGCCGCTGTCGGGCGCGATCATGCAGATGCCGCCGATGTTCGGGCTGGCCGACTGGCAGATGCTGTACATCGTCGAAGCGCTGCCGGCGGTCGTGCTCGGCTTCGTCGTGCTGAAGCGCCTGACCGATGCGCCGTCGCAGGCCGCGTGGCTGCGCGCCGACGAACGCGACTGGCTGATCGCGAAGCTGAAGGCGGAAGCGGACGCGCGCCACACGCATGCCGGGCATACGGCCGGTGCGTGGCAGGCGCTGCGCGACCCGCGTGTGCTGGCGCTCGCGCTGATCTACTTCGGCACGTCGGCGGGGCTCTATACGCTCGGCCTGTGGGCGCCGCTGATGGTCAAGCAGTTCGGCTTCACCGCGTTGCAGACGGGCCTGCTGACCGGCATTCCGAGCATCGCCGCCGTGGTCGCGATGATCGGGTGGGCGCGGCATTCGGATCGCACCGCCGAGCGCACGTGGCACGTCGTGATTCCGTGCGTGCTGGCCTGCGTCGGCTTCGTGTTCGCGGGGCAGGCGAGCACGGCGTTGCTGACCGTGCTGGCGCTGGTGGTCGTCAACATCGGGATCAGTGCCGCGAAGGCGCCGCTGTGGGCGATGCCGAGCGCGTTCCTGTCGGGGGCCGGCGCGGCGGCGGGGATCGCGATGATCAATTCGATCGGCAATCTCGGCGGGTTCGTCGGGCCGTTCGCGATCGGCTGGCTCAAGCATGTGACGGGCGGGTATGCGGCGGGGTTGTATGTGGTCGCGGGGACGCTCGCGGTGTCGGCGGTGGTGACGTTGATGTTGAGCCGGAAGGGGGCGCGGGAGCAGGTCGTGTCGGGGGTGCGGCAGCATCATTGAGCGTGGTGCGCGTCCGCGGGCATGCATCCGGACGTGCATGCGGTGCGCTGACGACGGCGCACGACCGAAGCAGCCGCGTCAATGCGCGGGAAGTGCCGCGAGGCGAGCGATCTCCGCCGCGCACGCGTCGGCCGACGCGTTCGATGTATCGATCACGCAATCGCTGAACGCGCGCGATGCATATCCTTCCCGATACATCTGCGCGATCCGTTGCCGCTCCCAGTCCGTCAGTGCACGTGTGCCGCGATTCGATGCCGCGACCGCTTCGGGCGGTGCCAGCGTGACGACGAACAATCGTGCATCGCGTACATCGCACGCCGCGCGCAGCCGCTCGAATTCCGCCCCGCCGATTGGATAGGCGATTACGACGTGGCGTTCGCGCGCTTGCGCGATCTGCGTGACCAGTCGCTCCAGCGCAATGGCCCATTGCACGTCGAACGGCGCATCTTCAGGCGCGTCGTGATCGTCGCCGTCGATGAAGCGCGCATCGGGCAGCACGCGTGCGAGTGCGCGGCCGATCGTCGTCTTGCCGCTGTTGATCGGTCCGTTCAGATGGATGACGGTGAGCGGTGTGTTCGTCGATGTAGAGGACATGAGGAGCAGGATGAATCGGACACCTTCATTGTGCCTCGACGTGAAATCTATTTGTAATGTCGACTCCGAAGCGATTAGAGAAATTATTCGATAAAGCACCCTAAAGAAAGGCGTCGCCCCGCCGTTACTCTTCCTCGGTATCTCAAAAAAGTATGACGAAAGCAGTACGACCACACGACCAAAAAACCGAGGGCGCACGGCCGGCGAAGCCGTGCGCGGGATCAGAATGGGATGCACCGATTCAATGGGGCGCGCAGGCAGCGGGGGCTGGCGCGCGCTGTGCCTTTGCCTTGCCGTAACGGGACTGCTGCCGCATTGCGCCGCCGCCACGGGGATCGTCGCGGACGGCGGCACGCCCACGAGCGTGTCGATCGGGCCGAATGGCCGGCAGCTCGTCAATCTTGCGCCTGCAGTCGCCGGCGTATCGAGCAACACGTATTCGTCGTTCAACGTGACGACGGCCGGCGCGACGCTGAACAACGCCGGCATCAACGCGCGCACGATCGTCAACCAGGTGACGAGCACGAACCGCAGCCTGATCGAAGGCGAGATCGCCGTGGCGGGGCCGCGCGCGAACGTCGTGCTTGCGAACCCGAATGGCATCACCGTCAACGGCGGATCGTTCGTCAATACCGGGCACGTCGCGCTGTCGACCGGCACCGTGAACTTCAACGACCTGCAGATCGCCCCCGGCGTGATCCAGCGCAACATCGTGCTCGATACGTCGACCGGCACGATCGTCGTCGGTCCGGGCGGCCTGGCCGGCGCGTTGATCGGGCTGGATCTGATCGCGAAGAACATCGTCGTCGACGGCGCGATCGACAACGCGTTTTCGTCGGCGACGGCCGGCGTGCGCCTGCTGGCCGGACGCAGCCGTGTCGAACTGAACACGGGGCTGTCGCCGAACGACAACGCCAACGACTGGCTCTCGCGTACCGCGACGACCCAGCCGGACACCGCATCGTCCTACGCGATCGACATCACCGCCGCAGGCAGCGTGACGAGCGGGCGCGTGCAGTTGATCGTCACGGACCGCGGCCCCGGCGTGCGCAGCGCCGGCGCGATGAATGCGTCGCTCGGGGATTTCACGTTGACGTCGAACGGCAACGTCGAGATGTCCAATACGAAGATCGACGTCGCGCGAGACCTCGACGTCACCGTGCAAGGCGGCATGACGCTGACCGACACCGACCTGAAGTCGCGCGGCGGCCACGCGAACGTGTCGGCAGCCGATGCGATCGCGTTGACGGGCAGCAGCCTGATGGCGTCGGGCAGCGTCAAGCTGAATGGCGCGGGCATCGCGCTGAATCCCGACGACGCGATGAAGGGCGCCACCGTGGCATCGTCGCAAAGCGGCGTGGTGCTCAAGAGCGCGGCGGACATCGAGAACGTCGGCTCACTGGTACAAGGGCAGACCGCGATCGACGCGGATCCGGATTCTGCGGGCGCGGTAACGCTGAACGCGGCGGGCCGCATCCTGAACCAGTCGCTGCCGCAAACGGGGATCGGCATCCTGTTCGGCGTGAAGGGCGATGTGTCGCTGACCGCGGGCACCGATATCGTCAACCGGAATGCACGGATCCTGTCGAACCGGAGCGTGTCGATCGACGCGGGCGGAGATCTGCAGAACATCGTCGACCACAGCACCGGCGTGCAGAACGGTGCGGTGGTCGGCTTCTCCGAGCAGGGCGGCCGCTTCCTGTTCTTCAAGCATCGTAGCGACGGCTTCACCGTCGACTATGGCGCGCTGGCCGACGCATCGAAACTCGCGTACATCACGGCCGATGCGGGCAACGTGACCGTGCGTGCCGCGAACGTGACGAATATCGGCGGATCGATCCTGTCGAATGGCGGCGCGATCGACATCGCCGCGCGCGAAAACATCCTCACGCAGGCCGTTTTCACCGGGCAGGCAGCGTATCGGCGCTCGTGTTTCGTGTTCTGCCGCGCGAGCGCGTCGTCGAACGTGCAGGCGTTCGGCGGCGTGATCGAGGCCAACGCCGACATCCAGCTGAAAGCCGGTACGCAGATCACGAACACGGGCGGAACCGTGCTCGCGCTCGGCGCATTGACGCTCGACGCGCCGAAGACGCTCGCGCAGGGCGTGCCGGGCTACACGGTGATCAACCGCGACCACGACCTGAAAGCGTGGTTCGGCAATCGTTGGGCGGCGATCTATGCGGCCGACACCGGTGGCGTGTTTACCGGCGGAACCGGCAAGGTGCGCCTGACCGGCGAGGCCGACATCGAAGGCGGCGCGTACAGCGCGCCCGAAGGTGTGCTCGCCGCGGGCGGCGTCGTGACGATCCGGCCGCCTCATCGCGATCTCGTGACGATCGGCAACCGCAATCACATGGGTCTCGTGTCGTGGTTCGGCCTGTGATGTCGCACAAGGATCACCGCATCGCCGCCGCGCTCGCATTGACGATCGGCGCAATGTCGCCGTGCGCGCATGCCCAGCTCGCGGGCGGGCCGCCGGCCGGCGCGCTTCCAGGCCTCGGCGCGCTGCCGGCCGGGCTCGCGGTGCCGCGTGCGGAACAGGATCCCGCGCAGCGTCTGCTGCAGGAGCAGCGCGACCGGCAGCGCCGCGACGAGATCGCGCAGCCGCCGGCGCAGATCGCGGTGCCCGAGCAGCCGACGATGCCGGACCTGCCGCCGGGCGCCGACGTCGACACGCTGCCGGACGTCGCGCCGACGTTCCTGATCGAGCGGGTCGAATTCACCGGCGACGCGATCCTCGGGCAGCGCGAACTGGACCGTATCGCGGCGCCGTTCATCGGCAAGCAACTCGGGCGCAACCGGATCAACCTGCTGCTGCGCCGGCTGACGGAAGCGTTCATCTCGCGCGGCTACATCACGACGCGTGCGTACCTCGGGCCGCAGAATCTCGCGTCCGGCACGCTGAAGATCAATCTCGTTCCCGGCCGCGTGGCCGCGTTGACGCTGAACGGCAAGCCGCTGAGACCGCGCGATCCCGACGAGAAGTGGTACGAAGTGCGCGGCGGCGGGTGGCTGACCGAAGCCGGCACCGCATGGGCGTTCGCGAGCACGCCGGGCGACGTGCTGCGTCTGCCCGATCTGGAGCAGGGCGTCGATCAGATCAACCGGTTGCGGCGCAATCAGGCCGAAATCCGCATTCTCCCCGGCGAAGCGCCGGGCGATTCGATCGTCGCGATCTCGAACCGCTACGGCGACCGTCTTCATTACGATTTCGGCATCGACAACTACGGCAGCTCGCAGACCGGCAAGACGCGCTATCGCGCCGGTGTCGAAGCCGACAACGTGATCGGACTGCAGGAATCGCTGTCGTTCAGCTACGTCGGGACGACCGACACGAACGCGGTCGTGTTGTCGGCGGCGGTGCCGTACGGCTATCAGACTTTCAGCTACACGGCGTCGATGTCCGAGTACCAGCAGGCGATTGGCGACGTCGCGCTGCTCGCGGGGCGCACGTTCAGCCAGATGCTCGGCTGGAACGACGTGCTGATGCGTTCGCCGCGCGGGCGCATGAGCGTCGACGTGACGCTCAACAAGCTGCGCACCGAGCGCGATCTCAACGGCATTCCGTTGTCGCCGCAGAACCTGACGGTGTTGCGTGTCGCGCTGAACGGGCTGTCCCGCTTCGTCATGCGCGATCAGGGCGCAGCCGCGACCTGGGATGTCGGCGTGTCGCAGGGTTTGCCCTGGCTGGCGGCCAACCACGATGCGTCGGACATCGGTATCGACGACGCACACAGCCAGTTCACGAAGCTCGATGCCACCGGCACGCTGCAGTTCACGCTCGGCGATTTCGCCGGTTCCATCTGGGCGTATCGCGGCACGCTTCGCGCGCAGTACAGCCGCGTCGCGCTGTTCGGCAACGAGCAGATCTTTCTGGGCGGCATGGGTTCGGTCCGCGGGTTTACCGAAGGCGGGATCGCGGGCGACAGCGGCGCATTCGTGCGCAACGAGCTGGCCTGGCAGAACGTGCCGGCGTGGCACGACGCGCGCATCGAACCGTACGTGTTTCTGGACGGCGGCAAGACGCACCTGAACGCGCAGGGCGGCTGGCCGTCGCTCGTCGGCACAGGCGTCGGCACGCGCGCGCAATGGCGCTTGAAAGGCGGGACGCTGTCGACCGAAGTGCTGGTCGGGCAGGCGCTCGTGCAACCGGCCGCACTCGGCAAGAAGGCCAGCGTGTTGCTGGCAACACTCAACTGGACGGACTGATGGAGAACTTCATGGATCGCCTGTCGAACGGTCGCGAGATCGCGATGCAACCCAACCTGTCGGCGCGGATTCGCAAGATCGGCGTCGCGCTCGTCGCGGCGATGCTGTGCGGCGCTGTCGTCCCGCACGCGTACGCGGTTCCCAAGGCGGCGAAGAAACCGGCCGATGCAACCGCCGCGATGCCGGCCGATGCGATCGCGAGCGTGAACGGCGTGCCGATCCTGCAAGCGCAGGTCGACGAAGCCGTGCGTGCGTCGAAGGCGCCCGATACGCCGGCGCTGCGTGCGGCGCTGAAGAACCAGCTGATCGCGCGTGAGCTGTTTCGACAGGCGGCGCTCAAGCAGCACTACGACACGAAGCCGCAGGTCGTTGCCGCCGTCGAGCAGGCGAAGGCGCTCGCGATGACGCAGGCGTACCTGCGCGATCAGGTCAAGCCGGCGCCCGTCACGGATGCGGACGTCAAGGCGCGCTACGACGCGGTTGTCGCAACGCTCGGCGAGAACGAATACAAGCCGAGCGTGATCGCGGTCAACGATGCGGACACCGCGAAGCAGATCCTCTCGCGGCTCAAGAAAGGCGAGGACTTCGGCGGGCTCGCGCGGCAGTTCAGCAAGGGGCCGGCCGCGGCGCAAGGCGGCGCGCTGAACTGGATCTCGTTCAAGACGCCGATCGAAGCAGGCCACACGCAGAACTGGCCGCAACCGCTCGCCGAAGCGCTCGTGAAGCTTCCGCAGGGCGGACTGACGCGCGAGCCCGTGCAGGTCGGCGATACGTACTGGATCGTGCGTGCCGACGACAAGCGCCCGACGCAGGTGCCGCCGTTCGACCAGGCGAAAGACACGCTGCGGCAACAACTCGAGCAGGTCGCGATAGAGAAGGCGACCGCGCAGGTCGTGGCGGATCTGATCCGCAACGCGCGGATCCAGCAGTAAGCGGCAAGCAGCAAGCCGCCAGTAGCAGCGTCGGGCAGCCGCCCGGCGAACACGCACGCGATGCCGGGCGGGGAAACCCGGCATCGCTCGGCGCCACGGTCCGCCGGCCGATGGCGTACGGCGCGGGGCCATGAAACGAAGCGAACAACAGAAGATGAACACGTCCAAGCGTAAGACCTTGCAGCAGCTTGCCGCCGCCGGTGCGGCGCGAATCGGTGCACGTGCGCGGTCGGCGGCAAGTGCGCCGCGGTTCTTCGCGGTCGAGCAGGTCGCGGGATCGTATCGCTGGTGGCAGCGTGCGACGAGCGCGCTTCTCGCGCTGGCGATGTTCATCGGACCGATCACGGTCACCGTCGAGCAGGGCCGCGATGCAGCCGGCGTGCTCGGCGCGGGCAATCGTCGAATCGACGACGACGCATGGCAGCGGCTGCTCGATCTCGCGTCGCTGCGCGTCCGATTCTCGATGCAGCTCGCGGCTGCCGCGCCCATCGTCGATCCCACGGCGCCGATCTCGTTTCAGCCTGCCATCACGCAGTCGACCGGCGCAGGCGGCGGCGTGCCGGTCGTCAATATCACCGCGCCGAACGCGGCCGGTATTTCGCTGAACCAGTATCAGCAATTCAACATCGATCCGGTCGGGCTGATTCTGAACAACAGCCTGATGTCGGGCACGTCGCTGACGGGCGGCAACGTGCAGGCCAACCCGAACCTGAACGGCCGCACGGCGAGCGTGATCGTCAACCAGGTCACGTCGACCGGCAATGCCTACGCGAGCTTGCTGAACGGTCCGCTCGAAGTATTCGGCGCACCCGCGGCCGTCGTGATCGCGAATCCGAACGGGATCACGACACGCGGCACCGGCTTCACCAACACGATCGGCGTGACGTTGTCGACCGGCGCGCCGCAGTTCCTCAGTGGCGTGGGCGGCAGCGCGACCGACTTCGCGAACGCGAAGGCGCTCGGCTACAACGTGACCGGCGGTCACCTGCAGATCGAAGGCAATGCCGGCGTCAACGGGCCCGGCGCGGGGATCGAGGGGACCGTGGGCACGATCGACCTGATCGGCGAGACGATCGGCATCAACGCGCCGCTCTATGCCGGCACACGCATCAACGTGATCGCCGGGCGTCAGTTCGTGACGCCGGCCGCCGTCGATACGTACGGCACCACGTACGGCACCGCGTCGAACGGCTCGGACAACTCCGCCGCGGCGATCAATGCCGCGAACGGCGGCGCGAATCGTTCGCTCGCGATCGACGCGACCGCATTCGGCGCGATGACGGCCGGGCAGATCCAGGTGGTCAGCACCGCGGCGGGGATGGGGGTGCGATCCGACGCGCAGCTCGCCGCGAACGCAGGCGACTTGCTGCTGTCGGCGAACGGCGACGTATCGGTCGCAGGCTCGGCCGCGCAGCAGCAGGCGGCGGTCCATAGTGCCGGCAACGTGTCGATGACCGGTACGCACATCGGGGTCGGCGGTTACGCGATCGACGCGAATGGCGACGTGACGTCGACCGGATCGATCCAGTCCGGCGGCAAGCTCGCCGTGGCGGCAGGCGGCAACGTGAACGTCGCGAATGCACAGGCGCACGGCGACATGACGGTCGCGGGCGGCACGAACGTCACGCTCGGCGACGTACAGGGCGGCGGGGCATTGTCGGTTACCGCGCGCGGCGCCGACGGCACGGGCGACGTGAACCTGAACGGCACGTCGGTCGTGACCGGCGCGACGACCGTGCAGGCGGCCCGCGACGTCAACGTGAACGGGCAGACCAACAGCGACATGCTGCGCGTCACCGCGCAACGCGATGCGACGGTCAACGCGGCGCTGCAGACCTCCGGCGCGCTGGCGTTGACGGCGACGCAGGGCAACGTCGTCACGCATGCGACGGTGAAGAGCGGTGGCGATCTTGCGCTGACGGCCGGACAGGACACCGTCGTCGCGTCGCAGGCGACCGCGCAGAACGCGGTCAGCGTGCAGGCGGGGCGCGACCTGAGCGTGAGCGGGTCGCTCGCGAGCGGAACGACGTTCGCCGCCGATATCGCGCGCGACGCGTCGCTCGGCGGCTCGCTGATGGTCGGGACCGACGCGCGCGTGGACGCGGGGCACAACGTCGATACGTCCGGTGTCGTGATCGTCCAGCGCAACGGGTTACTGAGCGCACGCAACGACATCACCGGAAGCGGTTCGATCGCATTCGGCCAGAACGGCGCGTTGAATGCCGCGCATGACGTCGCGCTGACCGGCAAGCTGCTCGCCAATGGCCTGCAGGTCGGCGCGGGCAACAGCGCGAATCTCGCGACGGTCCAGGCGGGCGGCGCATTCGGTGTGACGGCAAACGGTAACGCCGGCGGCGGCGACGTCGTATTCAACGGCAACGCGGCGGCACTCGGCGCCGCCGACGTGCGCGCGTCACGCGACGTCGTCGTGAACGGCACGCTGGCCGGTGGCGCGCAGGTCGCGCTTGCCGCGCAGCGCAACGTGATCGTCGGCGGCAGTGGCACCGTGCAGGCCGTCGGCGATCTCGCGATCACGGCGGCCAGCGGCAGCGTCGCGTCGGCCGGCACGTTGAACGGCGCGGGTGCGCTGACGGTGCAGGGCGCGCAGGATGTCTCGCTGACCGGCGCGACGACCGTAACGGGCGACGTGACCGCCACGGCCGGTCGGGATCTCGTGATCGGCGGCGCGTTGGCCGGGCAGGGTGTCGCGACGCTCACGGCCGCGCGCGACATCGTCGCCGGCGGCACCAGCGGCTTCGCGCAGGACACGACGTTGAGCGCGGGGCGCGATATCGGCGTGACCGGTGCGTTCCAGGGGCGCGCCGTCTCGATGACGGCAGCCGGTTCGATCGCGCTGAACGACGTGCAGGCCAACGCGGGGCTTCGGCTTGCGACGCGCACGGGCGACGTTTCGATCGGCGGCAACGTGAACTCGCTGACGAACGGGACGATCGACGCGGCGCGCGACGTGATCGTCAATGGCACGCTGCGCACGGCAAGCGGCCTGGTCATCGGCGGCGGCCGCAATACGTCGATCGGCGGGACGGTCCAGTCGAACGGCGACGTCGCGCTGACGAATGCGGCCGGTTCGCTGACGAGCACCGGCAATATCCAGTCGGGCGGCAATCTGTCGGTGAACGCCGCGCAGTCGGTGGATCTGGGCACGCACTCGACGTCGTCGCTCGGCGACCTCACCGTTAACGCGGGACGCGACCTGACGATGAACGGCTCCGTCGTCGCGCAGGGCAACGGCACGCTGAACGCCGGCGGCGTGATCGACGGTGCGGCCGCCGTTGCGTTCGGGCTCGCGGCGAATGTCGGTTCCGGCGGCGATACGACTCTCACCGGCTCGCTGCGCGGCGGCAACGTGCGGACGACGGCCGGCGGCTCGGCCACGCTGCACGACGTGCAGGCTGCGTCGACGCTCGCGCTCGGCGCGGCGAACGACCTGAGCGTGACCGGTGCGGTGACGGGCGGCGCGGACGTAGTGCTGGCCGCCGCGCGCGATATCGGCATCAGCGGTTCGTTGCAGTCGGCCGGCAACACGTCGCTGCGGGCGACCGGCAGTATCGGATCGACCGGTGCGATCGCGAGCAATGGTGCGTTCGACGCGCAGGCAGGCAGCGACATCAATCTTGGCGGCAACACGACCGTGTCGCACGACACGACGCTCGCGGCCGGACGCGACGTCAACGTGAGCGGGTCGTTGGCCGGGCAGGGACAAGGCATCGTCAATGCGGCGCGCGACATCGTCGGCGCAGGCACGTTGACGTTCGGTCAGCAGGCGACGCTCGAAGCCGGGCGCGATGTCGCGCAGCGAGGGCTGATCCAGGGGCAGTCGGTCAGCGTGACGGCGGCCGGCAATGCGGCCGTGAACAACGTCGAGTCGACCGGCACGATCGCGCTGCGCGCGAACGGTACGAACACCGCAACGGGTGCGGGCGATCTGCGCATCGACGGTTCGGTCGCCGCCGCGGGCGCGATCACGGCATTCGCGCAGAACGACGTTGCGATCGGCGGCAAGGTTGCGAGCGGTTCGACGGTCGGCGTGACCGCTCAGCGGGACATCGCCGTGAGCGGCGCGATCGAGTCGGTCGGCGATACGGCGCTGGCCGCGCGGCAAGGCAGCCTCAACGCGACCGGCGGCATCAACAGCGGCGGCAAGCTCGCCATCGCGACCGGCCTCGACCTGTCGCTCGGCGCGAGCACCAGCGCGATCGGCGACGCGACGCTGACGGCCGGCCGCGATGCCACGCTGAACGGCACGATGGTCGGACAGGCGAACGGCACGGTGACGGCCGCGCGCGACATCAACGGCGGCGGCAAGCAGGCGTTTGCCGCGACCGCGAACTATGCGGCGCAGCATGACGTCGCGCTGACCGGCGGCATGCAGGCGGCCGCGATCGCGGTGACGGGCGGGAACAACGCGACGTTGCACGATGCGTCGTCGTCGACCACGTTGACGCTGACGGCGAACGGCAACGCCGGCGAAGGCGATGCGGGCATCACGGGTGCGGCGTCCGCACAGGGGGCGGCGAACGTGACGGGGGCGCGGGATGTGTCGATCGGCGGCACACTCGGCAGCGGCGATGCGCTCGCATTGACCGCGCAACGTAACGTGACGGTCAACGGCGGCGTGGAGTCGAACGGCGATCTGAAGGCAACCGCCACGAACGGTAGCGTCATGCTCACGGGGGCGACCACGACCGCGGGTGCGTTCAGCAGCCTGTCCGGGCTCGATACGCAACTCGGCGGCCAGATTGCGGTGGCGAAGTCGACGAACGTGCAGGCCGGCCGCGATATCGCGTTGACGGGGACACTGGCGGGTCAACGCGACGGCACGCTGAGCGCGGGCCGCGACATCAACGGTGCGGGCTCCGCGGCATTCGCCCAGGCGGCGACGCTCGATGCCGCGCACGACGTCGCGCTGACGGGTGCGCTGCAAGCTGCGGCCGTCAACGTGACGGGCGGCAACAATGCGGGGCTCGGCACGGTTCAGGCCGTCAACGGCAATCTCGACGTCACGGCGAAGGGCGGTGCCGGCGGCGGCGATGTGACGCTCGGCGGAGCGGCCACCGCATTCGGCGCGATGCAACTGCAAGCCGCACGAGACGTTTCCGTTGCGGGCGCAATCAATACCGGCGGCACGACGACGATCAATGCGGCGCGCAGTGTCGCGCTGTCGGCGGTCAATTCGGCGGGCGATCTCGCCGTAACCGCTTCGGGCGGCAACGCAAGTGCGACGAGCCTGACGACGCAGGGCAACCTGAACGTCGGCGCCGCACAGGACATCGCTGTGACCGGGCAGAGTGTCGCGGGCGGCAATGCTTCGCTGAACGCGGGCCGCGACATGACGCTCGCAGGCGTTGGCGCGCAGCAAAGCGGCACGTTGACGGCGGGTGGCTCGGTGACGGCCGACGCGATCGCGTTCGCGCACCAGGCGAGCGTCACCGCGGGCGGCAATATCGCGGTGACAGGCAACGTCGCGACCAACGGCGATCTCGCGATGACCGCCGGCAACGATTTGTCGGCCGGCTCGGTGCAGGCGGGCGGCGCGATCGGATTGCGGGCGCAGGGCCACAACGGCGCCGGCGACGTGATGGTGAACGGCGCGGTGACGTCGGGCAACGCGACGACGATCGCGGCCGCGCGCGATGCGGGTATCGGTGCGGCGTCCAGCGGCGGTGCGCTGAACGTGACGGCCGGACGCAGCCTCGGTGTCGCGGGCGCGATCAATGCGACCGGCGACGCGACGCTGACTGCGACGGCGGGCAATCTCGGCGTCGGCGGCGCGGTCGTGTCGACCGGGAGTTTGCGGGCCAATGCTGGCGGCGGACTCGCGCTGCTTTCCGGCGGGCTCGTGAACGGCGATACGACGTTGACGTCGGGCGGTGCGATGACGCTCGGCGGCGCGCTGTTCGGTCTCGGGGCCGCGAGTATCAACGCGGGCGGTGCGCTCGGCGGCGGCGCGGCACTGACGTACGGCAAGGACATCGCCGTCAATGCCGGAAACAGCATCACGCTCGGCGCGATTCAGGGTGCCGGCAAGCTGACGGCGGTGTCCGGCGGCGACATGTCGCTCGGTGCGACCACCGCGGTCGGCGACGTGTCGGCGAAGTCGACAGCCGGCAGCGTGTCGTTCGGTGGCTTGTTGCAGTCGGGCGGCAATGTCGCGGTTCAGGCCGCGCACAACGTGTCGCTCACGGGCGGTGTGGGTTCGATGGGGACGGTCGACGTCAATGGCATCGGCGGCAACGTGTCGGTCGCGGGCGTGTCGGCCAACGGCGACGCGACGGTGCATGCCGGGCAAACCGTCGCGTTGACCGGCAACAGCATCGTGGCCGGGCAACTGGGTGTGTCGGGCGGCAACGTCACGCTGAGCGGTTCGGCCGTCGGGTCGAAGAACGTGACCGTTTCCGCGCAGGGAACGGTCGACGCCGGCAATGCATCGCTCGTCGCATCGCAGAACCTGCAGGTGAACGGCGCGAACGTGACGCTCGGCAATGCGACGGTCGGCGGGGCGCTCACCGCGCAGGCATCGAATCAGCTCACGCTGGCGGGCGGGAAGGCGGTGAACGTCGTCGGCAACGCGACGCTGGCTTCGCAGAACGGCTTGTATAACGCCGCGAACGTGCTGGCCGGATCGCTCAACGTGTCGGCGCCGAACCTGACGAATGCGGCCGGTGCGTCGCTCGCGTCGATCGGCACGACGACGATCAATGCATCGAGCTTCGCGAACGCCGGGCTGGTGAACGGGACGACGACCAACGTCACCGTCGGCGGCGCGCTGACGAACGTGGGTGGCTCGCTGATGGCGGTGAACGCGCTCAACGTCAATACCGGTACGCTGAACAACCAGAACGGGATCGTTTTTGCCGGCAACCCGAAGGCCGCGACCGGTGCGACCGGCGACGTGTCGCTGACGATCAATGGCGGCAACGGCGCGTTCTATAACGCGGGCGGACAGTTGCTCGCGCAACGGAACATGGGGATCAGTGCGGTCAACATGGCGTTCGATCCGTCGCAGGGGACGATCAGCCAGGGCGGCAACCTGTCGATCACGGCCGGGTACGTGAATGTCGGCGGCACGTGGAATTACGGCGGGCAGAGCGTTTCGCTGACGGGGCTGAACGGGATCACGAACAACGGCACGATCACCGGGACGTCGCCGTTGACGCTGACGGCAGGCGGCAGCTTCGAGAATCACGGGCAGGTCACCGGGGCGGATGTGACGTTCAACGGCACGCTGAATAATGCGGCCGGGGCGGTGATGCATGCGGATAACGCGTTGACGCTGAACGGAGATACGACGAACCGCGGGACGGTCGAGGCGGGCAGTGTGCTGACCGTGAACGGCGGGAATTATGACAACCAGGGTGCGACGACGCAGTCGAAGGGGGACGCGAATTTCAATCTCGGCGGTTCGCTGCTCAATACGGGCGGCTCGATATTCGCCGGCCGGAACATTGGCATCTCCGCGGCGCAGGTGATCAACGATCAGACTGCGCCGCAGGGGGCCGTCACGACGACCACGCAGGTCAGCGACCCGGCGCTCCTGATGTCAGGGGCGGTGGGCTGGGTGACGGCCGGCTACGAAAAGACCTCTGGCCATGAGCACACGGTATCCGCAGCTTACGAGACGTCGCCCGCGACGCTGGGTGGCCTGCTGGCGCCGACTGGCTCGACCACGAACAGCGGGTTGTTGTCGGCGTCCAACCCGGTCGCGACATCCGGCACGGTGACGTTCAATCAGTACAGCGTCCTGACTGGTATCAACGACCACGGCGTTTCGCAGTATTCGAACTACTGGTTCGTCGGAACGGGGCCCGAGGCCGGCGCACTCAAATCCGCGACGTTCACATTGCCGACGGTCTATCAGACGGCGACGAACCAGCAAGCCGGAACATCGGGTGTGATTTCCGCCGGCGGCTCAATCTCGCTGACAGCCGGCACCTTGTCGAATAAAGGCGGGCAGATCGCGGCGCAAGGCAACATCGCGCTCAACGTCCAGTCGCTGAGCAACGGCGCGGTTGCGCCGACCATGACGGTCAACAGCTCCACCTATGTCGATCAGGCCCAGTACGCGAATTTTCTGGCGCAGCTGGCGGCGCTCGGAACGATCGGGGTCCAGGGCACGGGCAACCCGACCGGCGCGTTCAATTGCGACGGGGGCAACTATTGCCAGGTGGGTCCGTCTTATCTGCCGACCGCGTTCCAGATCAACAAGGGCGCGGCTGCGCCTGCCACTACCGGCACGGTGACCTTCACGACGCCGACCGGCATGATCGCGGCGGGCAGCAACCTGACGGTCGGCGGCGGCGATCTGACCAACGAGGGTCTGCTGTATGCCGGCAACAACGTCGCCATTGCGTCCGGCACGCTCACCAACCAGGGCGGCAACCAACAGAACTACGCGAGCCAGGTCGGCTGCGCATCCGGCGTGCCGAACTCCGCCTGCGGCAACGCAGGCCAACCGCGCGGCAACAATCCGACCACGACGACGTTCGGCTACAGCCAGAACGACGCGACGATCTATGCGGGCCACGATCTCGTGATCGCGGCCGGCCAGATCAACAATACGTACGGCAACCTGCTCGCGGGCCACGACATCGTCATCGGCGGTGTCGGCACGACCGCGGGATCGACCACGCCGGCACAGAGCCTGAACAACACGTCCGGCAACATCGTCGCGGGCAACGACATCAAGCTCAACGTATCGGGCGCGATCACCAACAATCTGCCGCCACCCGTGCCGGTACACGAGAACTACGGCAAGCACGAGCAATATTCGGGCTGCATGACAGCCGGCGGCTACAAGGAAAGCTACTGCGAGGGCTATGTCGACCAGCAGTCGGGCAGCTCGTCGGTGATCAGCGCGGGCAACAACCTGCAGATCAACGCGGGCAGCCTGACGAACATCGGCAGCCTGATCGCGGCCGGCAACAACGCGACGATCGCCGTCGCAGGCCCCGTCGTGAACGAGGCGCAGGTGCTGAATGCCTACTGGCACTCGCATTGGGTGCAGGAAACCGGCATGTTCAGCAGCGACAAGCGTCACGACATCTGGGCGTGCGGCACGCCGGAGCAGTGCAAGGCGCTGTACGGGAGCGCATACACGAGCACGGGCGGCACCATCGATCCGCCGACCCCGGTCGGCAACATCGCGGCGACCATTCAGGCGCCGAACCTGTCGATCTCGTCGAACGGACAGATCCAGAACGTCGGCAATGTGATCGGCACGTACGTGTCGCTGACGGGCCAGAAGCTCATCAACGGGATCACGACCGCGAACACCTACACGCCGCGTGTCAATGCGCCGTCGCAGGTCATTTCGCTGAGCCCGGTGGACTTGCCGGGGCTGAACCTGTCGGTGCCTCGTGCCGTCGGTACCGGCAAGCTGCCGACACCGGTCGCGGGCGCTGCGTCGTACGTCGACGCGTCGCTCGGCGGTTCCGTGCTCGGCTCGCTCGGGCCGCAGGACTTGCTGAACAATCTGCCGTCGGCGCTGCAGCCGTCGTCGACGCTGTTCTATTACAACCCGCAGGAAGAGGACCTGCTGTTGCAGCAGGCGGCGCTGAAGCAGACCGGCAAGTCGAGCTTCGTCGACGGGCTGACGTACGACAACGAGAAAAACCTGTCGGTGACGGCACAGGAAAAGATGTACCTGTACCAGAACGCGATCGATTACTCGAAGGCGCATGACCTGCAACTGGGCGCGGCGCTGACGCAGGAGCAGATCAACACGCTCGACAAGCCGATGCTGTGGTACGTCGAGCAGACGGTGCCGGACCCGACGTGTCATGCGACGGGAGCGGCGTCGTGCCCGACGATTACCGCGCTGATGCCGCAGGTGTATCTGCCGCAGGACACGCAGGCGCTGTCGGCGGGCGGCAACATCTCCGGTCAGGATGTCACGCTCAAGTTCAATCAGGACGGTAACGGCAGCATCCTCAATACGGGGAGCATCACCGCGTCTGGGACGCTGAGCGTCGACACGCACACGCTGACGAACCAGGCGAATCAGGTCAACGTCGGCGAGATCTGGCAGAAGGTTGATGGCGGCTATCTGAAGACGACCGGGACGGTGGTGCAGCCCGGTGGGTTCATGAGTGCGGCGAACATGGACCTGAACGTGCAGACGCTCAACCAGATTGGTGGGGCGCTGCAGAAGCTGGCGGCCGACGGAACGATCGATCAGAGTGGGACCCAGCAAGCGCTTGCGGCGCTTCAACAACAGCTGGGCGGGAATTTCACGCAGACGGCGGTGAGCGACAACCTTCATCAGGATTTCGTGAAGGAAGGTGGTTCGTTCGGGATGACGCAGATCTTCTCGATGGTCGTCGCTGTTGCTGCCGCGATCATGATGCAGCCGGAAATCTCGGCTGCGATCGCGTCGATGTCGGGCGCTGCCGAAGCGGCAACCACCGCGGCATTCATGGCCGCACAGCAGGGGCTGACAGGTGCCGCCATTACCGCGGCCGCAAGTGCGGCAGGCGGTTCGCTGGCCGTTGGTGGGTTGGCCAACACGATGATTGCAGTCGGGTTGAGCTCGTTCGCATCGAGCGCGCTCGGCCAAGTGGTCGCTACCGGGCAGATCGATTTCGGCGCGAGCCTGAAGAATGGCCTGATCGGAGCAGTGACTGCCGGGCTGACGAACGGCATCACGTTTGATAGCGGTTCGGGCTCGTTCGGATTTAGCGCGAATGCTGCATTCGAAGGAAGCGCTCCGTCTCTTTCGGCGTTGGCCGGTGTACAGACGACGGGCAATGCGTTGGTGCCGCAAGCGGGTGCGGTATCGGGATCTCTTCCGGCTGCTGCATTGGCGATTACAGCGAATGCGGCGATTCAGGCTGGGGCGCAGACCCTGATCGGCGGAGGGAGCTTCCTCGATAGTCTGCGAAACAGCTTTATCAAGGACGTGGCGGCCGCTGCCGCTTACGGGATTGGGAGCGCGAAAGATGACGGCAGATTTGGTGACGGGACACCGGGAGAACTGGGCTATGTGGCTTCGCATGCAGCGCTTGGATGCGTAGCCGCGGCGGCTAGCGGTCAAGAATGTGCCGGTGGTGCGATTGGCGGGGCCACAAGCGCGTTGGTTGCGCCATTTTTACGAGACAGCCTGTACGGTGGCACGCAGACCATCACTGTGACCGACAACGGTGACGGAACCTTGACCAAGGCGACGAGTTACGACAATGCCGTGTTTAACGCTGTCACTGTAGGGAGTGCGACGCTGTCAGGCGGACTGGCAGCGGGGATTGCGGGCGCGGACGCACAGACCGGCGCAACGTGGGCGCAGAACGAAGCCCTGAACAACAGTCTGTCCCAGAAGGTCCAGCAACTGAAGAAGGATATTGTTAGCTGGGCTCAATGGACCTACAGCGATCCGTTGGGCGATGTACAGCGCGGGCTCAAGACCTTCCTGTCCGTAGGAAACAGAAATGGGCAGGACGCTCAGTCGGATCCCAACCGACAACTCGATCCGGATAGTGGTCCGAGAAACGATGGGCCGAGCGCACCGGCTCCAGTGACTCCGATAGGGGTGATCGGCTGCCTGATGACTGGGGGGGCCGCTTGTGCGTTGCTGGGGCTGCTCGGCGCTGCGCCTGTATCGGGACCGCCACCGAACAACACGATGCTGTCGAGTGGTAACAGTGATGGTGGTTCAGGCCGAGGTACGGGCGGTCAGGTTGCTACAGACGCGCCGGCAGCTGGCCGCAACGTGTGGGGGCTCAATCCGATAGATCGCGGTGTTACTATCGAATCGCAACTCGCTCGGACCGAATACAGTGCCGCGAATGGGTGGTATCAGGTTGGCGCGGAGAGTAACGGCTATTTTCCGCTCGTCGATTTCCAGAATAGAAACACTCTGGTAAGCCTGAAGACTGTCGATACGACTGGATCGACGTGGCTTCCGCGCATGGAGGCTGTGATTGACCAGCTTGGTTCGAGTAACGCGACGGTCAATGGATCTCGCGCAAACATGGTCTTGGATCTGCGCGTGCAACCTGGTGGCGCCGCGGCAGCACAACAACTGATCAACTATGGTGCCAGACAAGGCGTTACCGTAAGGATTAAGGTATACCCATGACAAAACGTAGTCGGACAGAGGAATTGACGCTCGTCTTTACGCTGCAGGATCCCACGGAAACGTCAGGTGCGATCCTCGGCGCCGACAAGGTCGAATTTCAGCTGAGATCGGGATCCGTTGCACCGCTCGATGCGTTCAATATGGTCGTGAACAGAATGCAAGCGCTTGGCCTCGAAATGACCTTTACCGAAGGCCGAAATGCGATCTCGGCGATCGCTCTTCGGAAGCGGATTGAGACGAAAGGTACGTGGGGGCACTTGGAGACGGCCACCCTTTCGTTCCAGTATGGGGTGGCTGGGGCCTACGACCATTGTTTCGTTTCAATCCGCGAGAAGATGGCAAATGCAGCGGGTGATTGGAAAGCATGGGCGATTCCATTTGTCATTTTGGAAGGATTTGTCCAGGGATGGGTGACGGATGTTGAATACAACCGCTGGCAAAATGCGAAAGATCCGCTCGAATATGAAGCTGCTGGCCGCGATTTCGCGCATTTGCCGATGAAGTCGAATGGCCTGCCGCCTCCGCTCGAACAAATGGAGATTGATATATCCCGTAACCCTGGGCGCTGGGTGCTGCGGTCAGGCTATGTTGAAGCCGTCGGGTCGACCATGTGGTTGAGTGAATTGTTCTGGGATCGAGTTGGGCGAGATCATAAAAGCCGTATCAATCCCACGAAGTGGCCTCACACGAGTGAACCAGTGAGCGGGATTACGGAGATTGTAATTTCGGATCATTGCTTTGTTTCTGAGGAAACGGCAGTTATTCAGGAGCGACTGAGAATGGACTTGTACAATTAGAAAATGAGTCGCATTACACTCCGATATCGTAACGCGTGGGGGTAATCGGAATTTCGCGTGTGAGTCTAATTAAGACTCTGACTTTGATGTGGAAGCGTTCCGGGTAAGGTAGAGATCATCGTACTCATCCGGATGTGCCGGGAGCAAGTCTAGTTACTCTTCGTACACAAGGCTTCGGTTAGGCTGGACATGTGCTTGTGCCGCTGCGTCGGGACTGAAGCGTTTTCCCCATTGACGCATTGAATTCAAACGTGGGTTCGACTTCGTCACCTGAGCCAACGGCCGAGCGAGAGGGCATACGAAGGCCCAGACCAAAGCCCCTGGACAATTCCCTCGATAAATCCCCCTAAAGAAATCCCCACCGCCGCCGTTACTCTTCCTCGGTAGCTCAAAAAAAGTATTACCAGAGCCGTAGAACCAAACCGCACGACCAAACAACCGAGGGCGCCCGGCCGGCGAAGCCGTGCGCATGACCAGAAGATGGGACGTACCGATTCGATGGAGCGCGCAGGCATCGGGGGCCGGCGCGTCGTCTTCCTTTGCCTTGCCGCGGCGTATCTGCTGCTGCATTCGGCGCTCACCGCCGCGGGCGTCTGCCCGCGCGGACACACCTCCACGCCTGTATCCGCCGCGCCGAATATCCGGCAGCCGGCGACACCTACATCACTTTTCCCCGACACATCACGTCACGCACCCAACGTCGCTCGAGGAGGCACACACAACACACCGGAAAAGTAACGCGATTCGAATCTAGACCACTAAAAAAACGCATCAAAAAAATCGAGGATTGAATTGAACAAGCATTCCCATTGTCTGCTGGCGGCAGCCGCAATCTCGGTATTCGTCGTCGCCGGTTGCGGCGGCGGCGACGGCTCGTCGAACGCAAGCAGCGGCACGCCCGCCAACACCGGCGGCGCCAATAACGCAGCCAGCGCACCGGCCGTCGCGTCCACACCGCTCGCGGCAGCCCCCGCAAGCGCCCCCGTCGCATCGTCGCAGCCGGTGACGGTCGGCGAGGCACTGCCCAGCCTGACGACCCCGCAAACCGGTTCGACGGCCGCAACGGCAACCGGCCCGGTCGGGATCTGGTCGGCGTCCGGCAACCTCGGCTACTCGACGATCGCCTTGGTCGATCCGCACAACAACCTGAGCACGCTCAACCTGCTCGGATCGTTCGTGATGTCCGACGATTTCTCGACCCTGACCGTCAACGGTTCGACGTGGTCGCTCGCGCCGGGTATCAACTTTGCAGGAACGAGCGGCATCGTCACGAAGATCGATTCGGGCTCGGGCGCATACAGCCCGAAGCAGACGTTGTCCGGCACGATCACCCGCAACGGTACGGCGTCGAATTTCACGTGGACCTACAACGCCGCGAACGCACTTGCGGTCACGCAGGACAGCGTGGTGGGCACCTGGGCGACGACCAACGCGTCGTTCGCGATTGCATCGGGCGGTACGCTGACCGGCACGCTGAGCGGTTGCAACCTGAGCGGCACGCTGCTGCTTTCCACGCCCGGCTCGAACCAGAACATGTACGACATGACGGTGACGGCCTCCGCATCGACGGGCTGCAAGCTGCCGGCCGGCGTTCCGCTGTCGGGCAGCGCCGCGATCATGTTCGTGCCGATCACGGGAACCAACGGCTTCAAGCGATCGATCCTCTACGTGCTGCGCGCGGCTGATTACAGCTTCATCGCGTACGGTCAGGTGATCAAACAATAAACGCACGGCCGAACCGCACACGGCGTGTCGACGCGCTGTGTGCGACGGCCCGATGAACACGTTCCGTCAACAACGAAAGCCACTGATCCAATGAAGAACTCCTCCAAAGCCACCCTGTTCGGTTGCGGCCTGCTCGTGACGCTGCTGTCCGGCTGCGCCACGGTGCCGAATACCGACATGAAACCCGAAGCGCGTCAGAACCTGCATTCGATCGCGATGCTCGACGTCATCGAGCCGAAGCGTGTCGCGGTCGTCAATTTCGGCGGCGCGGCGGGCGGGTTCGGGCTGATCGGCGCGCTCGCGCAAGGCGCCGTCAACGCAAGCCATACGAGCACCTATACGGATCACGTCGCGGCCGGCAAGATCGTGTTCGCGCCGGACATTGCAGAAGGCGTGGCGGGCCGCCTCACCGGCAACGGCTATCAGGTCGTGAAGCTGGACGGCCAGAAGGTGAAGCTCGCCGATGACGGCAAGTCGGACGACTACTCGGCGATCCAGACCGACGCGGACGCGATCATGAACGTGTGGTTCACGTCGTTCGGTTATATCTCGCCGCCCAACCAGCTCGACTACGTCCCGTGGGTCGTCATCCGCGCGCGCATTCTCGACGCGAAGACGAAGCAGGACCTCTATTACAAGACGTTCGCGTGCGGCTACGACATCAAGGCGAACAGCGTCCACGTCGACAGCGATTTTGCCTACAAGTACGGCAGCTTCAGCGATCTCGAGAAGAATTTCGACAAGTCGGTGGAAGGGATCAAGTCGTGCGAGAAGTTGGTCGCGGACCTGATCGGTCGGGATCTGGCACGTACGCCGGCGCCGGCCACTGCTGCTGCTTCGACGGCATTGACGACGACTGCGGCCACCGCGACGGCCACGGCATCGAAATAACGTTGACGCGCCTGCAGGATCGTCGCGATACGCGTTCCGAATCCGGCAGTGCTTGAAGAAAAAGCGGGAAGGGAAGGACTGCACGCAGCCGGGCGGTTGTCACACCGCCCGGCCGCTCGCGAAAGCGACGGGCTTACTTGTCGCTATCGCCCTTGATCTGCGGCAGCGCCGACGCTTCACCCGGCGTCAGCAGCCCGACTTGCGAATACACGCGCAGCTTGTCGCGCGTATCGGTGATGTCGAGATTGCGCATCGTCAGCTGGCCGATACGATCGCGCGGCGAGAACGTCGACGCCACCTTCTCCATCGACAGGCGTTCCGGCTGATACGTGAGGTTCGGCGACTTCGTGCTCAGGATCGAGTAGTCGTTGCCGCGGCGCAGTTCGATCTTCACTTCGCCGGTGATCGCGCGTGCGACCCAGCGTTGTGCCGTTTCGCGCAGCATGATCGCCTGCGGGTCGAACCAGCGGCCCTGGTACAGCAGGCGGCCGAGGCGGCGGCCGTTCTCGCGGTACTGCTCGATCGTGTCTTCGTTGTGGATGCCGGTGACGAGACGCTCGTACGCGATGTACAGCAGTGCGAGGCCCGGGGCTTCGTAGATGCCGCGGCTCTTCGCCTCGATGATGCGGTTCTCGATCTGGTCGCTCATGCCCAGGCCGTGGCGGCCGCCGATGCGGTTCGCTTCCAGCAGCAGCTCGACCTGATCCTTGAACTCGACGCCATTCAGCGCGACCGGCTGGCCGGCTTCGAAGCGCACCGTCACTTCTTCGGCGGCGATCTTCACGTCGTCGCGCCAGAACGCGACGCCCATGATCGGGTTCACGATCTTGATGCCGCTTTCGAGGCTTTCCAGATCCTTCGCTTCGTGCGTCGCGCCGAGCAGGTTCGAGTCGGTCGAATACGCCTTCTCGGCCGACATCTTGTACGCGAAGCCGGCCTGGTTCATGAATTCGGACATTTCGGCGCGGCCGCCGAGCTCGTCGATGAACGTCTGGTCGAGCCACGGCTTGTAGATCTTCAGATCCGGGTTCACGAGCAGGCCGTAGCGGTAGAAGCGCTCGATGTCGTTGCCCTTGTACGTGCTGCCGTCGCCCCAGATGTTGACGCCGTCTTCCTTCATCGCGGCGACGAGCATCGTGCCCGTCACGGCGCGGCCGATCGGCGTGGTGTTGAAGTACGTGACGCCGGCGGTCGTGATGTGGAACGCGCCGCTTTGCAGCGCCGCGATGCCTTCGGCGACGAGCTGCGCGCGGCAGTCGATCAGGCGGGCGCCGGCTGCGCCGTATTCGATCGCGCGTTTCGGGATCGCGTCGTAATCGTCTTCGTCGGGCTGGCCGAGGTTCGCCGTGTATGCGTACGGGACGGCGCCCTTCAGTTTCATCCAGTGCAGCGCGGCGCTGGTGTCCAGGCCGCCGGAGAAGGCGATACCGACCTTCTGGCCGGTCGGGAGGCTTTCGAGAATCGTGCTCATAGGAATTACCGTGGATTGAAGCCGGTGGGATCGTATTTCGCGGAATATGCGAGTATCGGCTGTCCGGGAAGTTGGGGCAAGGGCTGATTTTGCTGCGGAACCGTCGTCGCGCCTGTCGCGGCGGGCCTGACGGGCGGTTAACCGGCTGGAGAACGCAAGGCTCGACGGCGTTGCATCGCTGCCGAAACGCGTGCTGAAGGGCCGGGCTGCGGCCGAATTTCAGGGCCGGATCGGCGGTCAGGCAGGGGTCGCCGTCGTCAGTGCGCACCCCTCCACACAGAAAGGCATATGAAAGACTGGCGCACGAAACCGGAACCTCAGATATTCCACGCCTGCGCGGTATCGAGCAGCCGCTCGCGCAACTGGTCGACTTCGCCGGCCAGCTTGGCCGTGATCGACACATAGCCGGACAACTGCGGCGGCGGCGCGTCGTGCGGCGGGTCGACCGGCCGGCGGCGCGGGGCGAGCCGGCTCGGCGTGCCGAACTTCAGCGCGCGGCTCGCGCCGACCAGCGTGTCGCGGATGCGCCGGTTCACGCCCTTCATCTCGACGCGCACGTATTCGCGGGCCGCCGCGTCGTCGGCGGCCGGCAGCGCGCTCGACAGAATCTCCAGATACCCGATGCACAGGCGCAGGCTGCGCTGGATCGCCTCGAGCTGCGCCATCGACGTCTCGCATTCCTTCGACACCGACGGCATCAGCGAACGCAACTGCACGAGCAGTGCGCTCAGCGCGGCCATTTCCTTCAGGTGCGCATCGTCGCTCACGTGGCGGTCGCCCGCGAGCCGCGCATGCACAGCCGCGCACGCACGCAGCGCGTCGGCGAGCTTGTAGCGCCACGAATAGGTCGCGTACAGCGGCAACGCGAACGAGAACGCCAGCGCGATCACGATGCCGACCAGCACGTTCACAGCGCGCCACAGGCCGTCGACGATCTCGTTGTCGCCGTGCCCGGCGACGATCACCATCGTGATCGCCGACAGCAGCGCGATGTAGCCGGCCTTGCCGATCGCGTGATACGCGCAGATACCGCACCCGACGGCCATCAGCAGGTAGATCGCGAACGGCGCGTGCAGGAACGAGTAGAGGAGGATCAGCCCGAGCCCCGCCAGCGCGCCGATCGACGTGCCGAGCGCGCGCTCGGCCGCCTTCTTGCGGATGTTGCCGTGATGCTGCAGCCCGCCGACGACGATCAGCACGGTGATCGTCGACCATTCGCCATGCGGCACGTTCAGCCCCGTGGACAGCGCGATCGACACGAGAATCGCGAGCGCGACGCGCGCCGCATGGATCAGCTTCGCGTGCCGGTAGCGGCGGTACGGGTCGAGCAGCGGGCGGAGCGCGTGGCGCACGAGCGGCGGCAGTCGGGTCGGGAGCGGGGCGGTCATGACGGAGCGGGAGTGGCGGGAACGCGCACGGCGGCGTGCACGGGCCGGCGCCGCGCCGCATGCGCAGTTGACGTAACGCTAGCCGAACGAGCGCGGGCTGTCCACGGCGAGGCCGCCGGGCCGTGGCTGGGCGGCAGGCGGCCGCTTCGTGTCACGCGGCCTGCCGGATCACATCGCGTCAAGCGTCGGCCGCACTCGATTGCGCGTCCAGCACGCGGTTGCGGCCGCCGGATTTCGCGCGGTACAGCGCTTCGTCGGCGCGTCGCAGCAGCGTCGCGGCGGTCATTCGGCCGTCGGCGGCGGTTGCGGTGCCGATGCTGGCCGTGACGCGCCCGTACGGGCTCTTTACGTGTTCGATGTCGAGCCCCGCGATCGCGCGCCGGATGCCCTCGGCGACGGTCGCCGCGCCCGGCGCGTCGGTGTCGGGCAGCGTGACGACGAACTCCTCGCCGCCGTAGCGCGCGACGTGGTCGCTGTCGCGGCGCAGGCTGCGCGTCAGCGATTGCGCGACCTGGCGCAGCACGTCGTCGCCGGCCGGGTGGCCGTAGTAGTCGTTGAACGCCTTGAAGTGGTCGACGTCGACGAACAGCACGGACAACGGGCGGCCGTTGCGCGACGCGCGCTGGGCCTCTTTCGCGAGCACCGTGTCGAACGTGCCGCGGTTGTCGAGGCCCGTCAGCGAATCGGTGTGCGCGAGCCGGTACAGCTTCGATTCGGCGTCCTGCCGGCGCTTCAGCTCGCGCGACAGCGCGAGCGAGCCCCACGCGATGAACGCCGTGAACAGGCTCATCAGCACGACGGTCCAGATCGCGCGATGGCGCCACGCCGCGTAGACGTCGATCTCGGCGGGCGCGACGTCGACGATCAGCGGCAGCCCGGCGAGATGCTTGTAAACATAGATGCGCCGCACGCCGTCGATGGCGCCGACACCGGTCAGCTCGCCGGCGCGGCCGCGCTGCGCGTCGATGAACAGCGGCGAATCGTGCAGGTCGAGGCCGACCACCCGCGTGTCGTAGGGCAGGCGCGACACGAGCGTGCCGTTGTCCTCGACGATCGCCGCGCTGCCGTGCCGGCCGACCGCGAGACCGTCGAGCAGCGCGCGGAAGTAGTCGATGCTGAGCGTGCCGACGACGATCCCGCCGAACGTGCCGTCGGGCCGGTTGATCCGGCGGCTCAGCGCGATCGTCAGCGCGCCGCCGCGCAGCCGCGACGCGTACGGCCGGCTGATGTAGAGGCCGGGGGCGAGCCGGTCGCGATGCACGGCGAAATAGTCGCGGTCGGCGAAATTGCCTTGCCGCGCGGGCGACACGCTCGAATCGATCGCGATATTGCCATGCGCATCCATCACGAAAATCGAGCCGAGATAGGCGCCGGTGGCCGCGCGGTCGAACAGCAGCCGGTGGCGCTGGCGCGGCGGCAAGGTCATCAGTTCCGGATCGGCCAGGCCGTCGACGACGTTTTGCAGCGACAAATCGTAGAGTTCGATATTGCGCGCGATATCGCGTTCGATCAGCAGCATCAGGTTGCGCGCATTTTCGACCGCATGGCCATACGCGTCGCGCCGTGCCTCGATTAATAGCGACGTGGAAAGTCCCCAACTGAACATCAGCAGGACGATGCCCGCCACGAGTACGCCGCGGGGCGACAGAATGCGTGCCACGATCGACGCGGTATGGCGGCGCAGCGTGGCGGGCAGCGGGAATGACTTCATCCTCGGGGGGCACGGGCGGCGGCTACTCGCGTCGTTGGCGGTTCCGCGCGCGGATTATTTCGAATTAAGCGTCATTATCCCGCGAATTCCACTCTTTCGCGTACACATGCAAAAGATGCATGTGGAGAGCGTGATTCTCGGCGGTTACGCATCATTACCGCATGGCGCGCGGGCGGCTGACTTGAATCAATTAACAGTGTCCGCCTTTTTGTCTGATTAATCGCATAATCATCAGTCGAATTTGCCTATTGCCGCGATATTTGGCGAATCAGGACAGTATTAAGTGCCGGCTCGCGAGAAATGAAAATCGAATGACCCGACTGCAATCGTGGTTTTTGCGCCGGTATGCAAAATGACGACGGCCGGCGCGGCCAACCCGTTGATTCCGCAAAATCTCCGGCATGGCGGTGGGCGGCGCGACCTCAGCTGTCCCCCTATCGAATCAGGTAGAATCCGCGCTTCGCCGCAGGCGCCCGCCGCGCAACGCGTATCGGGGCCGCATCGAATGCATCGCAGGACGCGCACCGCGCTCCGATTCCGCATGCGCCGGCTACGGATGCCGGCCCGCTCAACGTTCGTCTCGTTTATGTCCGCCATTCCGAATTCCGACCCACCCGGTTCGTCCGCGAACCCACCCAAGCTTCATCGCGCGCTGAAGGCGCGCCACCTGACGATGATCGCCATCGGCGGCTCGATCGGCACGGGCCTGTTCGTCGCATCCGGCGCGTCGATCTCGCAGGCTGGCCCCGGCGGCGCGATGGTCGCGTACATGCTGATCGGCCTGATGGTCTACTTCCTGATGACGAGCCTCGGCGAGATGGCCGCGTTCATGCCGGTGTCGGGTTCGTTCGCGACCTACGGCGCGAAATACGTGGACGAAGGCTTCGGCTTCGCGCTCGGCTGGAACTACTGGTACAACTGGGCGGTGACGATCGCGGTGGAGCTCGTCGCCGCGCAGCTCGTGATGCACTACTGGTTTCCGGACGTGCCGGGCGTGTGGTGGAGCGCGGCGTTCCTCGCCGTGATGTTCCTGCTCAATGCGCTCACCGTGCGCGGCTTCGGCGAGGCCGAATACTGGTTCGCGCTGATCAAGGTCGTCACGGTGGTCGCGTTCATCGGCGTTGGCCTGCTGATGATCTTCGGCATTCTGAAGGGCGCGCCGGCGAACGGCTGGGGCAACCTGACGATCGGCGACGCGCCGTTCGCGGGCGGCCTGCCGGCGCTGATGGGCGTCGCGATGATCGCGGGCTTCTCGTTCCAGGGCACCGAGCTGATCGGCGTCGCGGCCGGCGAATCGGAGCACCCGCGCACGACGATTCCGCGCGCGGTGCGCCAGGTGTTCTGGCGGATCCTGCTGTTCTACGTGTTCGCGATCTTCGTGATCGGCGTGCTGATTCCGTATACCGACCCGAACCTGCTGAAGACGGACGTAACCGACATCGGCGTGAGCCCGTTCACGCTCGTGTTCCGCCACGCCGGCCTCGCGTTCGCGGCCGGCGTGATGAACGCGGTGATCCTGACGGCCGTGCTGTCGGCCGGGAACTCGGGCATGTACGCGTCCACGCGGATGCTCTACAACCTCGCCACCGAAGGCCGCGCGCCGAAGGTGTTCGCGAAGCTGTCGCCGGGCGGCGTGCCGCGCAACGCACTGTACGCGACCACCGCCGTCGGCGCGCTGTGCTTCTTCACGTCGCTGTACGGCGACAAGACCGTGTACCTGTGGCTGCTGAACACGTCGGGGATGACGGGCTTCATCGCGTGGCTCGGCATCGCGGTCAGCCACTACCGGTTCCGCAAGGGGTACGTGAAGCAGGGTTATTCGCTCGACCAGTTGCCGTACCAGTCGAAGTGGTTCCCGTTCGGCCCGCTGTTCGCGTTCGTGCTGTGCCTCGTGATCGCGCTCGGCCAGGATTACCAGGCGTTCCTCGCGAACCGGATCGACTGGGCCGGCGTGACCGCGACCTATGTCGGCATTCCGCTGTTCGTGGTCGTGTGGCTCGGCTTCCGGCTCCTGAAGAAGAGCCGGTTCGTGCGCTACGAGGACATGGAGATCGCGCCGTGGATCGCCGCGAATCGCGGCGCGCAGCGGCAGCCGGTGGCGAACCGCGAAACCGCGGGCTGACGCCGGCGCGGCAGGCAGCCGCGCGATGGCGACGAAACGGGAAGCCGCGCGCCTTCCCGTTTTTTTTGCCCGGCTTTTGCCTGCGCGGGGTCAAAGCCGGTTATATTGCCCGACCCTACCGGGCCGCGGCCCGGCCGGCGCGACAGGCGCGGCGCGGATCGGCATCCGGCGCGCGCGGCGCGCGGCGGCCGGCGAGACGCCCGGCGTTTTCATCGCTCCAGCCGGGCCGGCATGGCCCGCGGAGCGCGCAACCCAGAGGAATTCATGAGCGCATCACCCGCCGAGCGGAAGGCCGGACCCGTTTCCATCGTGCGAATCGAAGCCGCGATCAACGCGTGGCGCGAAGTGTATCCGCCGGCGCCGGACGGCGAGGACGGCTACGCGCTCGACGCCGGCAGCAACTGCCTGGCCGAGCTGTACGGCACGATGATCTGCTATCAGTTGCCCGACGTGCCGCTCGACACGCTGAGTAACGAGCAGCGCGACGCGCTGTATGCGACCGAGGTGTGATGCGGTGCGCACGATGCCGCGGCGCGGCGTCGGTGAACGAACGGGAAGCCTCGCGGCTTCCCGTTTTGCTTTGCGCGGCCCCTGACGTCGCCGCCAGCACGACGCTGCTCGAGCCGGGATCGGCGCCGGCTGAGGTATCGTGACGGGATCGGCAAGCAGGCGATCGAGGAGGCCGGTACGGATAGCCGGCAAGGGTGAGCGGTGCGGGCGCTGCCCGCGCGGTGCCGGATGAGCGTCCGTCGCCTGTCCCGGGAGGATTCGAACATGGAGTTGAGACACCTCCGCTACTTCGTCGCGGTGGCCGAAGAGCGGAATTTCACGCGGGCGGCGGAACGGCTGCACATCGCGCAGCCGCCGCTGAGCCGGCAGATCCAGCAGCTCGAGGAAGCGCTCGGCGTGCCGCTGTTCGAGCGCACCGCGCGGCCGCTGAAGCTGACCGATGCCGGACGCTTCTTCTATTCGCATGCGGTGCAGTTGCTCGCGCAGACCACCGAACTCGAATCGATGACGAAGCGGGTCGGCAAGATCGAGCGCAGCATGTCGGTCGGTTTCGTCGGCTCGACGCTGTACGGGATGCTGCCGAAGATCATCCGGCGCTTTCGCAGCGAATATCCGGCCGTCGAATTGAGCCTGCACGAGATGTCGACGATGGACCAGATCAAGGCGCTGAAGGAAGGGCGCATCGACGTCGGGTTCGGGCGCATCCGCCACGAGGATCCGAGCGTGCGGCGCGTCGTGCTGCGCGAGGAGAGGATGATCGTCGCGCTGCCGGTCGGCCACGTGCTCGACAGCGCGAAGCCCGTGCTGTCGCTGCACGATCTCGTCAACGACACGCTGATCATCTTTCCGAAGGCGCCGCGCCCGAGCTACGCGGACCAGGTGCTCGCGGCCTTCCACGATCGCGCGCTGCAACCGCGCAGGATCTACGAGACGCGTGAACTGCAGATCGCGCTCGGCCTCGTCGCGATGGGCGAGGGCGTGTCGGTCGTGCCGCACAGCGTGTACGGGCTCAAGCGCGACGACATCAGCTACAAGCCGCTCGACGATCCGAACCTAGTGTCGCCGATCATCATGAGCATGCGGATGCTGGACGAGTCGGAGGACATTCGCGCGATGCAGGCGCTGATCTACCGGCTGTACGACGAAGCGCAGATGGAGTATCTGCCGCCGCAGCCCGAATGAACGCGTGGCCGATAGGGGCTTGCTTGACGCTGCGCGCGCCGACGGGCCACCATGTCCGGATTCGATGCGGCCGCCGACGGGCGGCCGCTTTCATGCAGACGACCGACACATGACCGATATCGTGACCGAGGAGATGACCGTCGAGACGCCGCAAGGGCGTCTCTTTGCGAAACGCTGGGGTGCGGGGCCGGTGCGGCACGCGGCCGCGCCTGGGCCGGCCGCGCCTGGGCCGGCCGCACCTGGGCCGGCCGCACCGATCGTGCTGCTGCACGATTCGCTCGGCTGCGTCGATCTGTGGCGCGATTTCCCCGCGCAACTCGCCAGCGCGACGCAACGCGACGTGATCGCATACGACCGTCTTGGTTTCGGCCGTTCGGATCGTCATCCCGGGGTACTCGCCACGACGTTCGTGCGCGACGAGGCCGATCATGCGTTCGTCGCGTTGCTGGATCGACTCGGCGTCGATGCGTTCGTCGCGTTCGGACACAGCGTCGGCGGCGGGATGGCGGTCGGCTGCGCGGCCGCGCAGCCGGCGCGTTGCCGCGCGCTCGTGACGGTCGCCGCGCAGGCGTTCGTCGAGGATCGCACGCTGGCCGGCATTCGCGACGCCGGGCGGCAGTTCGACGAGCCGGGGCAGCTCGACCGGCTCGCGCGCTATCACGGCGACAAGGCCGAATGGGTGCTGCGCGCGTGGGTCGACACGTGGTTGTCGCCGGCGTTTCGCGACTGGACTCTCGACGACGACCTGCCGCGCGTGCAGTGCGCGACGCTCGCGATTCACGGCGAGGACGACGAATACGGGTCCGACGTGCATCCGAAGCGGATCGCCGCGCGCGTCGCGGGGCCGTCGTCGTTCCTGTTGCTCGCCCGCTGCGGACACATGCCGCACCGCGAGCGGACGGACGACGTACTGGCCGCCGTCGCGACGTTGCTGCGCGACGCGGGCGCCTGAACGCGCTCGCCATCGCCAGCGGGCGTCCGCCCGCTGGCCGTCAGAACGAAAGCTGGATCCCGAGATCGATCGCCAGCAGCACGATCGACAGGCCGATGCCGAGAATCACGTTCGGCAACCGGTGCTCGAAATCGCGATGATCCTTGCGCATCGCCGCGCCGAGCAGGAAGATCGCCTCGACGACGATCTGCAGCCCGACGAACAGCAGCATCAGCAGATACTCGTAGCCCATCTGCTTGAACGCGACGAATTGCATCCCGTGATCGCGGATCCACTGGCCGACGCGCAGCAGTTCGTAGACGAACAGCAACGCGGGGAACAGGTAACTGATGAAGTAGGTCGGCGCGGTGGCGTGCCGTAGTTCGAGGTGGAAGTGCTGATGCGTGGTAGCCATCACAACCCTCCTTGCAACGCATGATTGCGGTCGCGACGGCGGCGCGTGTCGCGTGCAAACTAGGGGATTGCCCGATGCACAGTGCGCAGCCGTACCGCATCAGCATACTGCTGCGCGGGAAATTTGGCATGCGAAGTGTGCGTTCGTTGTAACAATGTGTGCGCGATGCGCGACGCGTTGGCGGCCTCCCTCTGGCCGTTGCGCTGCGTTGCATGGCGCCGCGACGTCCTTCCGGGCGTTTGTGCGTGCGTCACCGTTTCGCTTCCGCGCCTTCGATAAACAGCTTCGCGACCGACTGAAACTCCCGTTTCAGCGACAGCCCCGGCACGGTTAGCCAGCGCAGCATCGCCGCGAGATACAGGTGATGGAACCAGGTCGCGAGCTGATCGGCCTGCAGCGTGCGGTTCAGTTCGCCGGCCTGCTGGCCGGCTGCGATCAGTTGCTGCCACACCAGCGCGATATCGCTGCCGTTCTCTCCCGCACGCTCCGGTTCGGCTGCGCCAATGCTCAGGAAGCGGTGCCGCAGGTACGCAAGCAGATACACCGGATGTTGTTCGCACCACGCGGCCGACGCGTCGAGCACGCAGCCGATGCGCGACGCAAAGGTCTTGCGCCGCGCGACGTCCTGCTGCAGATGCGCGAGATCGCGCGCGAGTTCGCCCTCGAGCCAGTGCGCGAGCACGGCTTCCTTCGTCGGAAAGTGGTTGTACAGCGTGCGCTTCGCGACGTCGGCCTGCGCGGCGATCTGCTCCATCGTGACGGCATCGTAGCCGTGCGCGTCGAACAGGCGCGCGCCGGTCGCGGCGAGATGCGCGAGCATCTGGATGCGTTTGCGCGCGCGGCGGCCCGGATCGTCGGTCGGAATCGTCATGGCGGGGTTGACTGAAAGTGTACGGATTGCATTAGTATACGGCGTGCACTTTTTTGAATCCAACCTTTTCCGCCATGCACGGGGAGCCCCGCATGAAACTCGTCATCGCCACCTACGGCACCGAAGGCGACACGCGCCCGCTCGCGGCGCTCGGCCGCGCGTTGACGGATGCCGGCCATGACGTCCGGTTGCTCGCCGACGCGGCGACGCTCGGGTCGGCCGTCGCGCTCGGCGTGCCGTCGGCGCCGCTGTCCGGCGACATCCGTCGCGCGATCGCGCCGGAAGGCGCGTTGGCCGGTGCGGTGCGCGGGCGCGGCGGCTTCGCCGATACGTCCAAGGCGCTCGCGGCGATCGCGAATGCGAACACGGCCGCGTGGATGCGCGAAGTGGCGGACGCGTCGGCCGGCTGCGACGCGCTGCTCGTGTCGGGACTCGCGTCGTTCGTCGGGTTGTCGGTCGCCGAATATCGCCGCATCCCGGCGATCGGCACGGGCATGATCCCGATCACGCCGACCGCCGAATTCGCGTCGCCGTTCCTGCCGCCGGGCAAGTTGCCGCGCGGGCTGAATCGCGCGACCCATCGGCTCGTGAATGCGCTGCTGTGGCAGGCGTTCAGGAAGTCGACCAACGCCGCGCGCGCCAGCGTAGGCGGATTGCCGCCGCGCAAGCGCGTGTGGACCGATCATCCGATGCTGTATGGCGTGTCGCCCGTGCTGCTGTCCGATCCGGCCGACTGGCCGGCGAACGTGCAAGCCTGTGGCCAGTGGCGAATCGATGCGCGTGCGTGGGCGCCGCCGCCCGAACTCGCGGCGTTTCTCGACGCGGGCGAGCCGCCCGTGTACGTCGGTTTCGGCAGCATGGCCGGCTTCGATCGCGCGGCGATGGCCGCGGCGCTGACGCATGCGCTGGCCGGCCGGCGCGCGCTGCTTTATCCGGGCTGGAGCGGCATCGATGCGTCGCTGCTGCCGGCGCACGTTCGCGTGATCGGCGACACGCCGCACGACTGGCTGTTCCCGCGCGTCGCGATGGCGATCCATCACGGCGGCTCGGGCACCACGCATTCGGCCGCACGGGCCGGTATTCCGTCGGTGGTCGTGCCGTTCGCGGGCGATCAGTTCTTCTGGGCGAACCGGCTGCAACGGCTCGGCGTCGCGGATGCGCCGGTGCCGGGCCGGCGCATGGAGGCTGCGGCGCTGGCGCGGGCCATCGTGTTTGCCGAACGGGATGAGACGAAGGCGCGTGCGACGGAACTCGGTACGCTCATCGCGCAAGAAGACGGCTTGAAGCGGGCGGTCAGTGCGATCGAACGATGGGCGCAACCGCGCGCGCGGTAAGCCCGCGCGTCGGCATCAAAAATGCCCGGTGAACCGATAGCGGCTGCCCGGGTGCCACAGATTGGCGACCGACGCGACCAGCCCCTGCGACCACGTGCGCCGATGCAGCAGCAGGCACGGCTCGCGATCGTCCATCGTCAGGTGGCGGCGCGTGTCGGCATCGGGCATCGCGGCCTCGATCCGGTATTCGACGCGCTGCAGCGGCGCGACGCGCGTCAGGTACTGGTTCGGCGTCGTCGCCGTGAAGTCCTGCAACGCGTATTCGGGCGCGCAGGCCGGATTGACCCAGCGTTCCTCGAGTTGCACGGGCGTGTCGTTTTCGAAGTGCAGCACGCGCGAATGGAAGATCGGGCTGCCGGTGTCGAGTTGCAGTTCGTCGGCGAGCTTCGCATCGGCGACGGCCGCGCCGACCAGCAGCACCTGCGCGCGATAGCCGTGGCCGCGCGCGGCGACTTCGTCGGAGATGCTGCGGATCGCGACGAGCGTCGATTCGTACTTCGGCGATGCGACGTACGTGCCGGAGCCGCGCGTGCGCGTGAGCACCTGTTCGGCGGTCAGCTCGCGCAGCGCGCGGTTGACGGTCATCCGAGCGACGTTGAATTCGCGCGCGAGCTCGTTCTCCGACGGCACCTGGTCGCCTTCCGCCCATTCGCCGGCATGAATGCGCGCGAGGATGAAGTCCTTGATTTCCTGATAGATCGGTGTGGTCATGGGATCACGATTCAGAGTCGGCGGCGGGCCGCCGCCGAATGCCGGTCCGGCGCGCGCCCGGCGCCGAGTGTACCGGTTTCGCGAGCGCGCCGGCCCGGATTCCCCGAATGATCCCTGTTCGGCCGGCGCGCGTCCATGCGGGATTGCACAGAGCGGCCGGCCGGTCGACGGCCCGCGCGCGGTCAGAACCGATGCCGGATGCCGATCGTTGCGACTACCTGCGTGCGGGTCGACGAAGCCGCGACCCCCGTGACGTTCGCGAACCCGAGCGTCGCGTCCGACGGCACGCCGAACTGGTGCTGGTACACGGTTTCCGCATACACGTCGGTGCGCTTGCTCAGCGCGTAGTCGGCCATCAGCGTCACCTGGTGCCACTTCGGCCGGTGGCTGCCGGTGGCGTCGTCGTAGCGGCCGTCGGTGAACGTATAGGCGCCCGCGAACGAGACGGCCGGCGTCAGCGCATAGCGCGCGTTGAGTTCGTAGTTGTCGAAGCGCAGCGCATTCAGCGCGCCGGGCAGCGACGACGCGGCCGTCTCGTCGAACATCGTATGCGTCCACAACGCGCCGATCGTCAGCCGGTCGAACGCGTAGCTGCCGCCGGCGCCCATCACGCGCTGCCGGACGGCCGGGAAGTTCGGCGCGTCGTTCGTCGACAATGCGCCGCCGGTCGTCAGGCCGCCGCGGTTGAGTTGCAGGTACGCGGCGCCGAGATTGACCGGCCCGTTCGCATACGACACGCCCGCGCTGTATGCGCGGTTGTTCGCGAAGCCGCCGGCCGCGTTGCCGAACCCGTACAGGCCGCCGAACTGCCAGCCGGCGAGCGTCGGGCTCGTGTATTTCACCGCGTTGTCGATGTAGAACGAATCGTCGAGGTTGTCGTTGTCGAACGGATGCGATGCGAGGTTGTTGCCGTCGCCGTTGTTCGCCATCGCGAGCGGGCCGAGATAGTCGACCACGGCGTCGTACTGGCGACCGAGCGTCAGCGTGCCGTACCGGTCGCTCTGCAGGCCGACGTACGCACGGCGGCCGAATATCGTATTTCGATAGGACTGCGTGCCGTTGTTCAGGTTGAAGCCGCTTTCGAGTCGAAACAGCGCATGCAGGCCGCCGCCGAGATCCTCGTTGCCGCTCAGCCCGAAGACCGTGTTCGACAGCAGCCCGCTGCCTTGCTGCCACGCGCTTTTGCCCGACTGGTTGTTCGTATAGGCGATACCGGCATCCAGCATCCCGTAGAGCGTGACGCTGCTTTGCGCATGCGCGGCGGCGCCGATGAATGCGAACGACAGGGTACCGACGACTGCTTTCTTCATTGTGTGTATTTCCTGGAAAGGCCCGTTGCGACGGGAACGGCGATCCGTCACGCGTGCCCGTGCGAACACGCGTGTGCGAATCGATGAAAGGGGAGCGCGTGACGCGTGTTCACGCGCGGCGGCGGCGAACGCTGGCTAGTGCAGCAGGCGGATCGTGCCGAACTCGGCCGCCGGCAGCGCGCGCAGGATCGACAGGATCGCGGGCGACGCCTGCGACCGCGCGACTTCGAGTTCGATGCACGCGCGCCCGGTGCGGCTGTCGATCGTGGCCGTGTAGCCGTTGAGCGCGGCGCCGACGGCCTGATGCAACTGGCGCCGCACGATCGCGAGGTTGTCCGATTCGACGCGAACTGACAGCAGCACGAGTGCGTCCGTGGGAGAGCGACGCCGCGAACGATCGGGCGGCAGATGGCGTGAAGCAGCGGAATCGGTTGTGGTCGGTTTCATGGGCTCATCCCCGGTCACAGCGGGCTCCGCATCGCGGAGATCTCGTGATGGACATGACCCCCATTCTAGAAATCGCCGTGGCGAGACGGTGTATAGACTCGCCGCGCGCGTGCAAAGGATGCGTAAACGCGCCGTGCCGCGCCGGCCAACGGCCCAAGGCATGATGAGCGCGCGCTGGCGGAGTTATCGTTGGATGAGCGGCTCAGTCGACGAAAGTCTAGACAGCTACCGCGGCCCGCCCGTACGCCGCGAGAGCGCCATCATTCCGCTTCGTGTAATAAATAAGTAATTGAAAATTAAGGAAAATACGGCCTATTGCTCCTAATCCGCCGACAATTAGAGATAAACACGGATTGCTGGCCTCGCCCTGAAAAGGCAAAGTTGTCTGTACAACTTGGGTGTCGCCGGAACGAGCGATTTCCCCGGTTGAAAGGGTTCACGGCGCTCGGCTTGACAGGAGCCCGCCCCAGTTCGCCTCTGACAGGAACGCCATGAAGAAACTCGCGCTCGGTATTGCCCTCGCCACGCCCTTCGCGTGACGCGTCCGGCTTGATGAGCAGGCCGCATCACGTCGTGCGCGGAACTCGTTTGATACGCGCTTAATGGCTATTGACAATCCAGCCACATCGTTCTGGATCCCTAATATGATCTTCCAAGGATTTGGCCCGCTGCTGTGGGCCGGCACGGTCGAGACCGTGAAGCTCGCGGTGCTGTCGCTCGCCGCGTCGCTGATACTGGGCCTCGCCGGCGCGGCCGCGAAACTGTCGGCCAACCGCGCGCTCAAGTCGGTCGGCACGTTCTACACGACGCTGATCCGCGCGGTGCCCGACCTCGTGCTGATGCTGCTGCTGTTCTACGGGATCCAGATCCTGCTGAACGACGTGACCGACGTGCTCGGCTGGGACCAGATCGACATCGACCCGTTCGTGGCCGGCGTCGTGACGCTCGGCTTCATCTACGGCGCGTACTTTACCGAGACGTTCCGCGGTGCGTTCCTCGCGGTGCCGCGCGGCCAGCTCGAAGCGGGCTTCGCGTACGGGATGGGCGGCTGGCGCGTGTTTTACCGCATCCTGTTCCCGCAGATGATGCGCTTCGCGCTGCCGGGCATCGGCAACAACTGGCAGGTGCTCGTGAAAGCCACCGCGCTCGTGTCGATCATCGGCCTCGCCGACGTCGTGAAGGCGTCGCAGGACGCGGGCAAGAGCACGCTCGATTTCTTCTTTTTCACGCTCGCGGCAGGCGCGATCTACCTCGCGATCACGACGGTGTCCAACGTCGTGCTGCACCACCTCGAGAAGCGTTATTCCGTCGGTGTCCGGAGGCTTGCACTGTGATCGAACTCGTCGGCCAGTACTGGCAAAGCTATCTCTATTCCGACGGCTACCGCTTCAGCGGCCTCGCGATCACGCTGTGGCTGCTGGTCGTGTCGATCGCGCTCGGTTTCGCGCTCGCCGTGCCGCTCGCGATCGCGCGTGCGTCGTCGAACCGCTGGATCTCCGGCCCCGTGTGGCTCTATACGTACGTGTTCCGCGGCACGCCGCTCTACGTGCAACTGCTGATGTGCTACACGGGCATCTACAGCCTGCAGGTCGTGCACGACCACGTGCTGCTCGACACGTTCTTCCGCAACGCGATGAACTGCACGCTGCTCGCGTTCGTGCTGAACGAATGTGCGTATGCGACCGAGATCTTCGCGGGCGCGATCAAGGCGACGTCGGCCGGCGAGATGGAGGCCGGGATGGCGTACGGAATGTCGCGCTTCAAGCTCTATACGCGCATCATCCTGCCGTCCGCGCTGCGCCGCTCGCTGCCGAGCTACAGCAACGAAGTGATCCTGATGCTGCACGCGACGACGCTCGCGTTCACCGCGACCGTGCCCGACATCCTGAAGGTCACGCGCGACGTCAATTCGGCGACGTACATGTCGTTCCAGGCCTACGGCATCGCGGCCGTGCTGTACGCGGTCGTCGTATTCGCGCTCATCTGGGCGTTCCGCAAGCTCGAGACGCGCTGGCTCGCGTACCTCGCGCCGCGCGGCCATTAACGCATTCGCAAGATCCGCAACGAAGGACCCCGCATGTACAAGCTTACCGTTGACAACCTGCACAAGAAATTCGGCGACAACGAGGTGTTGAAGGGCGTGTCGATGAAGGCGAAGGCCGGCGACGTGATCAGCATCATCGGCTCGAGCGGCTCCGGCAAGAGCACGTTCCTGCGCTGCATCAACTTCCTCGAGCAGCCGTGCTCGGGGCAGATCACGATCGGCAGCGAGCCGATCCAAACCCTGCGCGATCGCAACGGCTCGCTGCGCGTGGCCGACCAGAAGCAACTGCAGCGCATGCGCACGAAGCTGTCGATGGTATTCCAGCACTTCAACCTGTGGGCGCACATGACGGTGCTCGAGAACGTGATCGAGGCGCCGATGGCCGTGCTCGGCGTCGGCAAGGACGAGGCGATCGCGCGGGCGCGCCAGTATCTGGAGAAGGTCGGGCTCGCGCCGCGCGTCGAGGGCATGTATCCGTCACACCTGTCGGGCGGCCAGCAGCAGCGCGTCGCGATCGCGCGCGCGCTGGCGATGGAGCCGGAAGTGATGCTGTTCGACGAGCCGACGTCGGCGCTCGACCCGGAATTGGTGGGCGAAGTGCTGAAGGTGATGCAGAAGCTGGCCGAAGAAGGCCGGACGATGGTCGTCGTCACGCACGAGATGGGCTTCGCGCGCAACGTGTCGAACCACGTGATCTTCCTGCATCAGGGGAAGATCGAGGAAGAGGGCGATCCGCAGCAGATTCTCGTGAATCCGAAGAGCGAGCGGCTCGGGCAGTTTCTGTCGGGGCGGTTGAAGTAAGGAAGCGCACGGTTTCGCGCCGTCGCAAACTGGAACGCTTAATGCTTGTCTCGCGTGATCCTTTCGATGAAGGAGCATCGCGATGAGCACGCCGACCACCACCGCTTTTTCCCACGTGAAGCCGCAGGACACCGCCTATCAAGGCGAGGGCCTGCGCGACTTCTTCCTGTACCGCGATCTCGGTATCGCCGCCGCGACGAACGGCAAGGTCGTCGCGCAACTCGTCAGGGCCAATCATGCACCGGCGGCGGGCACCGGCTGGCACCGTCACGAGGCCGAATTCCATATCGTGATCATGCTGAAGGGTTGGGCGCGCTTCATGTACGGCGAACAGGAAACGCTGGTGGCGGCAGGAGACTGCGTGCACCAGGCGCCGGGAATCGTTCACTACCTGTTCGACTACTCGCCGGACATGGAGTATCTGGAGATCGTCGGGCCTGCCGACTTCAAATCGATCGACGTCGACGGCCCGTGTGCAGTGCCGGAGCCGACGCCGTGGGGCGAGGTCGGTGCGTAGCGTGCCGGCTCGGTGTGAGTTTTTGATGAACCGCCTGCATTCAGGCGGTTTTTTATTGGTGCGCCGACATCCGCGACTTGCCTTCCGCTTCCGCCTAGCCGGCCCGGCGCGCGAGTGGTTCGCTCGCGCGTCGTCCGGATGTTGCGGCAAACGTCGCCGCGCCTCTCCGGCGTGGCGATTCACTGTGTCGCTACCCGCGTTCAGTGCGCGTGATCCGATTGCGCTTCGGTCGCCGCATCGATCCCGGCCGTGCGCGCATCGAGCAGCGCGCGCAGCGTGACGTAATGGGTGCCGCTTGTGTCACCTTCCGCATCCGCGGTGCGATCGTACGGCTCGTTGTCGTGGATCGTCGCCCGCACGATCGGATAGATCTGCGTTTCCCAGCGGCTGCCGTTGAACACGCCGTAGTGCCCCACGCCCGTCTGGACATGGTGCGTCTTCAGGTACGACGGTAATCCCGAACACAGTTCCTGCGCGGCCACCGTCTGGCCCACCGCGCAGATATCGTCCTTCTCGCCTTCGACCGTCAACAGCGCGGTGCGATGAATCGCTGCCGGTTCGACGAGCCTGTCGCCCACCGTCAGCTCGCCGCGCGCGAGCGCGTACTGCTGGAACACCTTCTCGACCGTTTCCAGATAGAACTCCGCGGTGAGATCGGCCGTTGCGAAATATTCGTCGTAGAAATGCCGCAACGTATCGGCTTTCGCGGGGTCGCCTTTCGCGCGTTCGTAGTACAAATCGGCGAACGACGCCGCATGCCGGTCCGGGTTCATCGACATGAACGCGCCCACCTGCACGAAGCCCGGATACACGCACCGCTGCGCGCCGACGAAGCCCGTCGGCACCACGCTGATCAGGTTGTGCGCGAACCACTCGATCGGCTGGCTCGTCGCGAGTTCGTTGACCTTCGTCGGATTCACGCGGCAGTCGATCGGGCCGGCCATCAGCGTGAGGCTCGCCGGCTGAGCGGGATCGCCGCCGGCCGCCATCAGCGAGACTGCCGCGAGCGACGCGACGGTCGGCTGGCAGATCGCGAGCACGTGCGCGTCCGGGCCGATGTGGCGAATGAAGTCGATCACGTGCGTGACGTATTCGTCGAAACCGAAACGTCCGGCCGTCAGCGGGATGTCGCGCGGGTTGTGCCAGTCGGTGATGTACACGTCGTGATCAGCCAGCATCGTGCGCACCGTGCCGCGCAGCAGCGTCGCGAAGTGCCCGGACATCGGCGCGACGATCAGCACGCGCGGCTGGCGCGGGACCGGCCGCGCCTTGCGGAAATGCAGTAGCGTCGCGAACGGCGTGGCCGTGGCCGCTTCCTCGACGATCGGCACCGCTTCGCCGTCGACGACGACCGACGCGATCCCGAACGGCGGCCGCCGGTGCGAGAACGCGCAGCATTCGAGCAGTTCGCACAGCGCATCGACCATGCGGCCTGTCGGCGTCGATGTCGCCGGTGGCCACAGCGACATCGTTGCGCGCGTCGCGGCCGCCCATGCACGCGCCGGACGCAGGCATTCCGCAGACCATTGATAAAACGGATAGGCAAGCAGATTCATGACCTTCGCTCGTGACGCCGCATTGCAATGAACGAGGCAAGCCGTATGCCAGCATGCGGCTGGCACGCGCGTTGCAGCGGTTCGGGAGCGTGGCGATGCGCGCGGTACGTAGTGAGCAGGGCGAAGGCGATGCGTTGCCTTGCTGGTCGGGCGCGCGACACGTGCGGCGATGCCGTGCGACGTTGCGCCAGTTCGGCGTACGGACCGCACAGGCGTGGTGCGCGATCCGACGGCGCGTCCGTTTACGGTGCAGGGGCACGAACGACATTCTGCAGGGGAGTGATATGGAATCCAACGCACGAACGACGCTGACCATCAGCAGTCGCAATTACTCGTCGTGGTCGATGCGCGGCTGGTTGCTCGCGAAGCTGAGCGGCCTCGCGTTCGAGACGATCAGCGTGCCGATCGATGCCACGTCGCGCGCCGAGCTGCTGCTGCTGTCGCCATCGATTCTCGTGCCGTGCCTGACGCACGACGGCAACGCGGTGTGGGACACGCTCGCGATTGCCGAGTACCTGAACGAGATCCGCCCGCAGGCGCGGCTGCTGCCCGACGAGCGCCACGCACGCGCGCATTGCCGGTCGATCTGCGGCGAGATGCATTCCGGCTTCAGCGCATTGCGATCCGCGCTGCCGATGAACCTGCGCGGACATTTCCCCGGTTTCCGGATCTGGTCGCGCGCGCAGCACGACATCGAGCGGATCGTGACCATCTGGCGCGAGTGTCTGGCCGAGTACGGTGGCCCCTGGCTGTTCGGTGCGGAAATCGGCATCGCCGATGCGATGTATGCGCCGGTCGTCACGCGCTTTTTGACCTACGACGTGAAGCTCGAACCGGATGTCACCGAGTACTGCATGCGCGTGCTTGCACATCCGTTCGTTGCCGAGTGGATCGACGCGGCGAAGGCCGAGCACGAAGACATCGACGAACTCGACATGGAGTTCTGACGCGCGCGATCGCGGCGCGCTTTCAATTTCACTACAGGCGCAAGCGACGAAACGAACGATCGATGGACGTGCGCAACTCGCAAACGTTTCACCTTGATTTCGGTTCAAAACGAGCACGAATGCCCTAAAGGGCGTTGCGCCCGATGACGTAAACAAGTCACGGGGATGACTCGCGATCACATGCTTCAGACGTGCGACGCGCAGTCTGCAATAACCAGCGCAGCAGGGGGATCGACTTGTGAATCGTCAGCAATCGTGGACGCGTACCGCCGCGCCCGGGGAAATCATTTACTCGGAGGGCTTCGCGGGCGAGCCCGTCATCTTCCTCATCACCGACGGCAAGGTCGAGCTGTCCACGCGCTGCGACGAAAAGCGCGTGATCGTCGCGACGCTCGGCCGCGGCGAGTTCTTCGGCGAATCGGCGCTGCTCGCCGCCGAACCGCGAGCGCATACCGCGAAGGCGCTGTCGTTCTGTCAGCTCACGGTCGTGCCGGCCGGCATCCTCGATGAAGAAATCGAGCGCGTGTCCGCACTGCTGCGTCATATCGTGCGAACGATGATCCGCCGCGTGAAACGCAAGGATGACCAGCTCGCGACCTATACGCATGCCGACTTCATGCCGGGCGTGCTGTCGTATGCGCACGTGTTGTCGCTGATGGCCGGCGCCGATGCGCGCGAATCGGGCGACACATGGGCGCGCCGGCCGATGCAGGCGCATGCGGCCGAGACCTCCGTGCCGCTCGCCGAAGTGATCCGCAAATGCCGCGCGATTGCCGGCCACTCGCGGCCGCATGTGCTCGCGATGCTGCGACGCATGGAGAAGCTCAACCTCGTCACGATCGAAGCGGCGCAGGGCGACGCTGGTGGCGCGACTGATCACGCGACGTCGTCGGATGCGCGCCAGGTCGTCACGTTCGACGCCGCACGCGTGATCGACCGCGCGCAGCAGGTCGCCGATCACGATCTCGACGTGTCGATCAACAGCGAACTCGAACTCATCGAGCTGGCCGATCTCGAATCGCTGATCGGCGTCGACAAGACGCTGCTGCTCAACAAGCTGTCGAACGGCGAGATCGCGGAAGAAGTGTTCGCGTTTCGCAAATCGAAGGTGCTCAACTACGTCGAACAAAAGGGCGTTGCGTACTTCTCGCGTCGCAATGGCCGCCGCGGCGGCGACGTGCGCGCGCTCGAGGATCTCGTGTGGATCGACCAGCGCACGCTGTTCGACGTGATCAGCGCATTCGATACGTACGACCTCGCGAAACTGATCGCGAACCTCGACGATCGCGCGGTGGCCGACAAACTGTTTTCCGTGATGACCGAAGCGCGGCGCAACGAGGTGTCGTGGGTGATGCGCCGCGAACTCAAGCTCGATCCGGTCGAGATCGAGGACATCGAGCAGCGCGTGCTGGAGGCCGTACGCGCGGCGAAGGCGCCTGCGGCGGGTGCGATGTCCGTCGCGTCGACATTGTCGTCTGACGCGTGATACGGAGGCGCATATGGATCTGTTGACCCTGGTCGGTGTGGTGCTGGGCGGCGCGGCGATCGTGTTTGGGTTCGCGCTGGAAGGCGGGCATTTCTCGATGCTGTTTCAGTTCGAGGCGCTCGTGATCGTGCTCGGCGGCACGCTCGGCGCGGTGATGATCCAGAACACGTGGGCGCGCTTCTTCGACGCGGTGAAGCAGTTGCGGCTCGCGTTCGTGCGCGCACGCGAAGTCGATCGCAAGAACCTGTCCGACCTGCTCGAATGGGGCGACCGCGCGAAGCTCGACGGGCTGCTCGCGTTTGAGTCGATGGACGTGAGCGGGATTCATCCGTTCGCGCGACGCGGGCTCGAACTGCTGGCGAACGGCGTGTCGACCGCGGTGCTCGAAGATGCGTTGCAGCGCGAACTCGATGCGTACGAGCGCAGCCGACTCGCAGCCGTGCGCGTGTGGCAGCAGGCCGGCGGCTATGCGCCGACCTTCGGCATCCTCGGCTCGGTGCTCGGGCTCGTGCAGGTGACGAGTCATATTCTGGAGCCGGCGCAGCTCGGACCGGGCATCGCGATGGCGTTCATCGCGACGCTGTATGGGCTCGCGTTCGCGAACCTCGTGTTCCTGCCGCTGTACGGCAAGCTGCGCGCGCAGATCGACAGCGAGATGCGGTTTCGCAAGCTGTATCTCGACGGCTTGCTCGCGATTTCGCGCAAGGAGTCGCCGCATACGATCGAGACGCGGTTGACCGGCGACGTGCGCGGGCGGGCGGCGGAAACGCTGGCGTGATGTTCGTGTGCTTTGTGCTTACGCCTGGGCCTGTATCTGTACCGTTTGACGAACCCGGATTCCCGACAGCATGACTGCTCGAACTGATGGCGCATCCGCTGCCGATCGCGACGATCACGAACTCGAAGGCGCGCACTCCGGGCGCTGGCTGATTTCGTACGCGGATCTCATCACGACGCTGATGGTGCTGTTTCTCGCGCTGTATGTGCTGCAGCTCGCGAAATACAACGCGCTCGATGCGCGGTATCAGACGCTTGCGCGGCAGGCTGGGGATGCTGCGACTGCTTCCGTCGATGCTGCCAAGTCCGAGCCAGCGCCGCCATGGCTCGCGTTGCTCGATTCGTTGAAGTCGAATGGACGCATTTCGTTGGTGAAGGCGCCGCACGGCGTCGAGATCGGCATCGACGCGAAGATCCTGTTCAACGTCGGCGATGCGCGTTTGCTGCCCGATTCGTCGCCGGTGCTGAACCAGATCGCGCAGGCACTGAGCGAGCATGCAACCGGCGACATCCTCGTCGAAGGCCACACCGACAGCGTGCCGATCGCGAACGCGAAATACGAATCGAACTGGGAGCTTTCGTCGGCGCGCGCGGGGAGTGTGGTGCGCTACCTGACCGAGCGCGGTGTCGCGCCGCATCGGCTAGCGGCGATCGGGCGAGCGGATACGCAGCCGCTTGTTGCTGGAGACGATGCGGCTTCAAGGGCGAGGAACCGGCGCGTCACGATCTTCGTTGCTTACTGACCAGCGCTTCGTATTTGCGTTGTTTCTCGTGCATATAGGCGGCCGCATATGCCCGCTCTTTAACAACATAACGAATCTCGAATGATCGCTATCTGAAATCAGCGATGCGATTCTGCGCCCGCCTGCCGATAACCCAATCTGGCTCAGACCGAGCGGTTATCGAGGGTTCCCCATGCATTTCTGGCGCAAGCTTTCCATTCAGAACAAGCTGATTCTCAGCATGACGAGTTGCCTGCTCGTGTTCGTCGCGATTTCGAGCGGGCTCAGCGTCCGTCTGATCGGCAACGCGGTGCGCGATCGCGTCGTCCGCGAAGAACTGCCGACCGCCGTGAACGGCATCCGCGCCGACGTGCAGCGCCAGATGGCCGGCCCGATCGCCGCGTCGAGGATTCTGGCGCGCGATGCGTTCCTGCTGCAATGGGAAGCCGACGGCGAACCCGATGCCGGCACGCGCAACTGGATTCAGCTTGCCAAGAACGTGAAGGACGAGCAGAAGGCCGCGTCCGTGCAGTGGGTGTCGGTGAAGAGCGGCAACTACTACAACGAAGCCGGCTTGCAGCGGAAGGTGACCGACAAGGATCAGTGGCTGACCAGCTTCCTGTCGTCGGGCAAGGCGTACGACGTGAACATGGATCGCGAGGTGACCGTCGGCGGCTACATGATGTTCATCAACAGCCGCGTGGAACTCGACGGCGTGCCGATCGGCGCGGCGAGCATGAGCCTGTCCGTCGATGCGCTCGCGAAGGGGATCTCGGCTTACCGGATCGGCGAGAGCGGGTTTGCGTATCTCGTGCGCCCCGACGGCGCGATCATGATGCATCGCGATACGTCGCTGATCGACGGCAAGCATTTTCTGAAGGACGAACCGGGGTTGCCGGGCGATGCGTCGCCGACGCTGCTTGCGGGCAAGCCGTATGCGTACCTGAGCTACGAGGGTGATGGCGGCGCGCGGTTTATCGCGACGTCGTTCATTCCGGAGCTGAATGCGTATGTGGTCGTTCAGGTGCCGGAGGCCGAGCTGCTCGGGCCGGTGACGCGGGCGATCCGGAGCGCGGCACTGGTTGCGGCGGTGGTGGGGCTTGGGGTTGCGCTGCTCGTGATCTGGCTGGTGGGGCGCGCGATTGCTGCGCCGATTCGTCGGGCGGCTACGCTGCTGTCGGAGATCGCCAGCGGTCAGGGCGATTTGACGCGCCGGATGACGGTCGAGAGTGAGGACGAGATCGGGCAGTTGTCGGATGCGTTCAACCGGTTCGTGTCGTCGCTGTCGACGCTGGTTCATCGGATTCGTGCAGCTTCGGCTTCGATCGCGGCCGGGTCGGCGCAGATTGCTTCGGGGAATGCGGACCTCAGCGAACGCACCGAAGGGCAGTCGAGCAACCTGGAGCGGACGGCTTCGTCGATGGAAGAGATCACGGCCGTGGTGCGCAACAACACCGAGACGGCGACGACGGCCGCGAAGATGATCAACGGCGCGGCGGATACGGCGGCGCGGGGTGGGCAGGTGGTGGGCGAGGTCGTGACGACGATGGAGCAGATCAGCGATGCATCGCAGCGGATCTCCGAGATCATCGTGATGATCGACAGTATCTCGTTTCAGACGAATATCCTGGCGTTGAATGCTGCGGTGGAGGCGGCAAGGGCGGGGGAGCAGGGGCGCGGGTTTGCTGTTGTTGCTTCGGAGGTGCGGAATCTGGCGCAGCGTAGTGCGCAGGCGGCGAAGGAGATTAAATCGCTGATCGAGCACAGCGCGGGGACGGTGGGTGCCGGGTCGCGGCTGGTGAGTGAGGCGGGGAAGGTGATGAGTGATGTGGTGTCGCAGGTTCAGGGCGTTAGCGCGATGATGAGCGAGATTGCGGAGGCTAGCTTGGAGCAGAGTGCTGGGATCGATCAGATCGGGGATGCGGTGCAGTCGCTCGATCAGATGACGCAGCAGAATGCGGCTTTGGTCGAGGAAAGCGCGGCGGCAGCGGAGAGTTTGAAGCAGCAGGCGGCGGAATTGACCAAGCTGGTTTCGGCTTTTAAGGTGGATGAGTAAGGGTTGGTTTGGGGTTTACGGTTGGGGTGTTTCTGAGGGGCGGCTGCCGTGGGGTCACAGTAGCCGTTTTTGCTTGTTGGCACCGGATTTAGCGGCGCTTATAGAAATGAAGCGCATTTGCGGATTGAAGCGTTGGGGCGGGGGTGCTTGCCGCTGTCATTGCAGCGGTCGAGGCTAAGGTTGTCGGGCCGCCAACGAATTCTTATCTGGCTTCTCGGGAGCAGGCTTCGGCGTTGGCGCGGCCAGGATGGAAGATCAGGCGGATCTGGACAAGAAATATTCGGCCGACAGGGATGCAAGGCTGGGTAAGCTCGTCGGGACGGGTAAGGCGAGGTGGTTTCTGCAAACGTCGAGCGTAACGTGCAGAGCGTTGTCGCCGATGATGGGATGATTGCCCGGGCCGCATGGAGTGTTCTTGAAGTCGGACGCCGGGAAGGTCAATCTGCGTGTTACACGGTTCCACTTTTTGAAAGCTTGGGCGAAGAGGGCCGATGCGGGGATCAAGTCTACGGATGATGTTGCCGTTATCCTCGATAACGAGGTTCTTTATACGGATGTGTTCGTTGATGATGCAGCGGCGTATCGATTTGCCGAGTTGCTGGTGAAGAAGACTCCTGTCGAGATGGTGGTGAAGGCGTTGCTGCTCGCAGAAAGCCGGGATGGGGTGCCGGAGGGACCGAATATGTTGGCGGTGGCGGTTAGGCGGGGAGAGGGTTTATGTCCTTTGGCGGGAGGCGCCGGTGCGGCGGATCGCGGCTTGTGGGGCGGGGCGGGTGGATGAGGGGAAGCGACGCGGATGTTTTGCGAAGCGCTTGCCTGCGCAACGGAGATATTCGCGACTCGTTGCAGAAACGCAAGCGATGGTGGATGGCATCGTTCTTCAATGGGACTGTATAGTCCTAATGCGGTTTCGTTGGGTAGCACCAGCATTGCACGGCGGTTACAGATAAGGAAATCAATATGCGCCTCAGGTCCGTCAAACTCACCAACTTTCGCGGCTATCGCGCCACCACAATTATTTCTATCGATGACACTCTGACCGGTATCGTCGGTCGTAATGACTATGGAAAATCGACCATTCTCGAAGCTTTGGCCATCTTCTTCGAGAACGATAGTGTCAAGGTTGACAAGAGTGATATGAATTGCTTCAGCTTGGGTGAGGGAGATGAGCAGTTCGAGATTGCATGCGAGTTTGACGGCTTACCGGATGCGCTGGTGTTAGATGAGAATGCCGTAACGACATTGGCGCAGGAGTACTTACTCAACGCAGAGGGCGCGTTGGAGATCATCAAGATCTTCAAAGCCAGTACTGGCAAACTTGAGCGTACAGCTATCCGCTGTCAACACCCGGCAGACGCAGACTTGGCGAAGCTACTCAGTCTCAAGATGGCCGAATTGAAGAAGCTTGGTGAACAGCGCGGGGTTGCCGATCAGATCGCCGATAAACGTGTAGCTTCCCAGTGGCGGCAGGCCATTCGCATTGCGGGGCAGCCTCTTGTGTTCCAGGACACGCTGCTTGATGTAAGTAAAGGGATTTCCGTTGATAACAAATCCATCTGGGACAGAATTCAGGATCGACTACCCACCTTCGCGCTGTTCAAGGCAGATCGCGAAAGCAGTGATGGTGATGCTGAGGCCAAGAATCCGTTGCAACAGGCGGTCAAGGAGGCACAGGCTGCGCTCCAGGATCAAATCAACAAACTTGAGCAGCAGATCGAAACGAGCGTGCTGGATGTGGCCAATCGCACCCTCGACAAGCTGCGGGAAATGGCTCCCGAACTGGCTAACGAGCTTACACCGCGTTTCAAGGAAAAACCCAAGTGGAGTTTTAACTTCGCTTTGGATGGCGAGAATGGTATCCCCATCAACAAACGCGGAAGTGGGGTACGCCGGCTGATCTTGCTCAACTTCTTTCGCGCCGAGGCGGAAAGGGCTGTGGCTGGTACCCCGCGCAATGTCATCTACGCTATTGAGGAACCGGAAACCTCACAGCATCCCAACTACCAGAAGATGCTGATGAAGGCATTATTAGAGCTCTCCAACCAGCACAACCGACAGATCATTGTTACTACCCACGTCCCGGCACTGGCTGGTCTGATTCCGATCGACGGCATTCGTTACGTTACCAAGAATGATAACGGCATCCCCGTTGTCAAAATGCCCAGTGACGATGTGCTCAAGGAGGCCGCCGAGAGCTTAGGTGTGCTCCCCGAAACAGGGATGGAGCGGGCAAAGGGCATCGTGCTAGTAGAGGGCAAATCCGACGTAAATTTCCTTCGTCATGCGTCCGATACTCTGAAGGCGGCCGGCGAGCTTGAGTCTAGTCTCGATGACGCCGGAATCGTTCCCATTTTGATCGGTGGGTGCGGTAGCGTGAAACACTGGGTCACCCTAAACCTAGCCGACAACCTAGGACTTCCTTGGTGCGTGTTTCTAGACTCAGACATCGGTGGTAGCCCTGAGCAGGTCGCCTCTATTGCAAAGCGCAAGCAAGAGGTTGAAGCCCGAGGACGCCTATTTTATTCGACGCGCAAACGGGAAATCGAGAACTACCTGTGTCCAGAGTTGATTTTTTCACAAACCGGGGTGAGGGTGGAGTTTACCGATACATGCGACGCCAAAAAGATCATTGGTCAGGCTATTCGAGTAAAGCCCGATGACGTGATGGACCGATTCTGGCCGTTGATGACTGCGGAGCAAATTATTCAGTGCTCGACGTACCAGGAGGGTGGCGAGCAACGTTCTGAGATTAAATCGCTAATCGAGAGCATATTGATGTTGGTCGCATGAATTTAAAAATTGAGTAATATATATTATATATTTACAGGGTATATCGAGTAAAGGTGGTTTATCGAGAGATGTGTGCAAGGTGAAGGGCAGGGGACATGCATCGGGACGAAGGTGAGCTGCCTCCGAGTGCTTAGTCGATCTCTTCTCGTCGATGGGGTAATGACAAGGCAGGATTTTTTTCGTGCCTGTGAGTGTTGCGCAATAAGAGTGAATCGATCGGTCGGGGTAGCATCGAAAATCGGTGAGAAAGTGGAATGAGCAATCTTTATCCGTCAGGATCCGTATATCTTTGTGTTGGACCGGATCCACAATCAAGGTCAACGCACCTTGATAATTCGCTATTGATAACTATTTCGAGGGCGCCGTATCCAGATGAAAGAAATTTCAATGCACAATTGTTCTGGTATCGGTTAGGGGAATATCCCGAGTATCTGGGCGACGCGCGTTTCTTTCCCGTCTTGGAGTCTATCCGTGAGATTACTGAACCGGTGCAGCATGGTGAAATTATCCCAATTTCGGAGTTCGAAAGACGAAGCTGTGAATTTGCGATTTTTATCGGTAATCGAAATGCTTACAGAAAAGTAATTGATCTTGCGGGCCCTGGGCTTGCTCAGAGGTTATTGGTAAGGGCGCATGACCTCGCCGCACTTCAGGCATTTCAAAAAAACAGCCGGATATTGAGGCGAATTCGGGAGAATGGATGGTTGACGGAGTCGATGATGGGGAAAGAGGGGCAATTTGCCTTTTTAGCCCTGACGAAGATTTTTAATGACGACCAGTTAGAAGATACATTGCCGTATTCCATCACGCTTTTGCGTGCCAACGTCGAGATCGCACCATCGACGTGGCTGAAATTCATCGCAGACTACGGTGAGGTTTTGGGAGAGGTTCAACCTGCAAATGTCGTGATCGGTGCCAACGGGGTCGGGAAGACGCGACTTCTTCTTGCCCTTGCCCGTGCGGCAGGCAAGGGCGATCTGATAGTCGCAAGTAGTGATACGCGTCCGGGTGGTCAAGTCATCGTGCACGCGCCCGACATAGTCTCATTTACCTACGAGCCAAATCTTTGGAAAAAGTACAAAAATACGGGTGTAAAAGTAATCGCTCTTGGGGTTAGTGCGACGGAATGGAAAGGACTTACGTCGGTCATTCAAGATCTTGCATCGTCTAGTAGCCAACAATTCCGTGTGAATGCATATGCAAACATCATTCGACCGATTGTTGATCCGATTGACGTGATGGTTCCTATTGCAAGTCCAATCATGGATGATTTCATTGAATTTATCAATGGTAAAGCATACATTCCATTGTTGGCATTGGGGGATGCTCCTCAGGAAATAATAAATCTATTGGACCCAACCCGTTCTGTGGTTGTTCGTTCGTCGGAAATTGGGTCATATAATTTGAGTTCAGGGCAAAAAAGTCTTTTGCTGATGACTGCTCGGCTCTTCCTTCACGGCGAACGGAAATTGATATTTATTGATGAGCCTGAAAACCATCTGCATCCTCAGTATGTGACTCTGCTGATGCAGACATTGCAAACCACCTTGATTGCAATGGAAAGTCGAGCAGTGGTTATTACGCACTCACCCTTCGTTGTTCGCGAGGTTGATAAGGGTGCAATTCAGATTTTAGAGTTAGATGAGAGATCTATGCCGTGTCTGTATCAGACGTCTCTCCAGACATTTGGAGGCGACGTGGCGCAGATATCGGATTACGTATTTGGTGATCGGGCGGTGAGAAAAGGTTATCAGGTTTTAATTGATAGCGCTGTGGAAAAATTATCACCTGATAATCGTCATGAAATTGCGATTAATGTTGCATCAAAAATTGGAGATGCAGGTGAGCTTTATTTGCAAAGTATTCTGAGGGATTATCCTGATGCCGACCAAAATTGATCTCGGTCGCACCATGGAAGACGACATGGCGACTCTTCAGACTTTCATTGATGAGCGTCAGATGAATTGGCAAATTGTTCGAGAAAACCTTCGGTTGCTAAAAAATGAGTATCAAAATTACCGTGACGATTTCGCAAGCTGTAAAAGATATCGGGTGCTTGAGCCGCGTCGATTTTTGAGATGTTCAACTGGTCTACGCAAGCTCTACGATCAAACGCCAAAATGCCTTGACCACATAAATGAGTTCCGCCGACGGGCGAGTCGCACGCTCTCGGTTTGTCCGTATTGTGGAATGCCAATGGCAAGGATTACTCTTGATCATTATCTCCCAAGAGATATTCGTGCATTTCCTCATCTGTCGATTCTTTCATCGAACCTTGTCCCGGCTTGTGATGCTTGTCAGTCTAGCAAGGGGAATTCATCCCCCCTCTTGCGACGTCTGGTCAACAAAAACGAGAGGCGGCGCAAGACAATGCGGATGCGAGTGAAGCGAACCGAAATTGTGCGAAACAGTGTCAATAAGAGATTTGAGTCTAGATTCCAGCGACGTGTCAGCAGATTTTTGCATCCGTACTTCGATGATTTCGTGAGTGATATTATTTGGAAATTGAATCCGAGTGGAAATGGAGACCCACTCAAAACACTGAAGCTTGTGCCGGTCGACATAGATCCTAGAAAGGCTGCTCTTGTTAGGTATCAAATAGACAAGCTTGGACTGCAGGCGCGAGTTAACGATGAGATTTCGCGTTGGGTTCGATTCTCGGTGAGAGTGTTTCAGTATAAAAATGTAATGACGATCGCTGATGCTCGAACCGTGGCTGGACTTCTTTTAGATGCTTATTGGGATAAAGATTTAACTCCAAATGGAATGGCGTGTACTTTTTTCCGGGCGTTGCGCGAACATACTGTTGTAGCAGACGCGGTTATTGGGCTTGCCACTGCTGCGATTCCAACGCGAACGATGAGAAGCCGAGCAGTCAAACTGTAGTGATTCGCCCCGGGGGCGTCACGGGCTGCGGCCCCCGTCTGACGACAGTATATGTTGCAATTGCAGCGCCAATTTTATTGTGTAGCGCTTGTATGGCACCCATCTCTATGCCTAACGGCCAATCCCCCTCATTTCCCCATTTCTGAGATGCCAGTCCGACTACACTGGTCATGAAGCATTGCTTCTCGCCATCGGAAGCTGACCGCAGCCCCCTCCGCCCCGATGGTCGAAAGAAAGCCGTCTTGCCCAACAAGACCCAGCGAAGAGGGGAGAAAGAAGGGGAAACCCGAGGCACCAAAGAAGCGCGGGCCGCATGGGCGGCAACCCATACGACCCGCTGACCACCACCAACTCACCCAAGGAGTCGGAAATGGCTGACGCCAATACTAAGCCACGTCGTAGAAAGAACAAACCCGTCAACATGCAGAAGACGTTTGAGCTGGTCCTTCGCAACTACCCGGACCTTCCCAAGCGAGGCTGGCCGTACCTGCCGTGGATGAAGGCGATCGATATCAATTTCAAGATCTTCGGATTCAAGCCGGGCGACCGCGTGTACCTGAGGGTCAGCGACGTCGACCGATCGATCACGATCACGCCGGACTACAGCCAGTTGGCGCTGCGAGAGCAGCCGTACCACGATCCTGACCGGGGACCGTCGCCGCTCTAACATCTGCAAGGGCCGCTTGATGCGGCTCTAGCGAGTGAACGCAGGCGTTGCATGAACACGACTGGCCGCCGGGGCGACACCGCCCCGGCCATTGCCGCGAACGCCGCGATTCACACCTTTAGCGACCTTCAACAACTGTCACGACCGCAAGGCCCGTGAGGCGGCACCGCGCCTGCAGAAATAGCCGTCTGGCGTCAAATCACCGCCCGCCGGCCCGCCGCTTTACAACCGCCCCTCGCTGCAACACATACTCGACCCGCGCGCCTTCATCGGCCACCACCCCGATATCCTCGAGCGGATTCCCATCCAGCACGACGAGATCGGCGATCGCCCCCACCGCAACGACCCCAAGCTCCCCGGTCATACTCACAATCTCCGCCGCCACCGTCGTCGCCGACCTAAGCGCTTCCAGATTCCCAAGCACCTCCGCCCGAATCCGAAATTCACCGGACTGAAACGCATGCATTTCGCCGAGCAGGTCCGACCCGAACCCCATCTTCACGCCGGCTTTCGCATAGATCTCAAGCGACTCGCGTCCTTTCTGCTGCACGGAAGCTACCTTCGCGATGGAGTCGGCCGGCATCCCAAACTCCGCCCCATGTTTCGCCAGCGCGTCATAAGTCACAAGCGTAGGCACCACAAACGCCCCCCGCTCATGCATCAGCGCCGCTGCCGCTTCATCCACAAGATTCCCATGCTCGATTGTCCGCACGCCGCATCTCACAGCCCGCGCAATCGCCCGCCCCGTATACGCATGCGCCATCACATAAGTATTCGCGGCCTCAGCCTCATCGACGATCGCCCGAATCTCGTCCTCCGAATACTGCGTGTTCGCGATCGGATCGGTCGGCGAAGCCACGCCGCCTGACGCCATGATCTTGATCTGCGTCGCGCCTTTCTGAATCTCCTCACGCACGGCGAGCCGCACGCCTTCAACACCATCGACGACCCGCGCAATCGCCCCCGTCCTGAAACAACAGGAGCAGGGCTCCAGCACATCACCGCGCGGCCGGAAATCCCCATGCCCGCCGGTCTGCGACAACGCCTTCCCCGACGGAAAAATCCGCGGCCCCGGAATCAACCCTGTCTCAACGGCCTGCATCAAACTCCAATCCGCGCCCCCCGCATCCCGCACACTGGTAAACCCCCGCGACAACATCGCATCGAGAATCGGCAGCGACCGAATCGCCGCGAGAATATTCGGCTGCGTCGCATTCGCGCCCAGGTTCGCATTCGACGCCAGCACATGCACATGGCAATCGATGAACCCCGGCATCACGGTCTTGCCGCGCACGTCGATCACCTGCGCATTCGGCAAATCCACCGGCCGATCGGTGACTTCGACGATCCGCTCGCCTTCGATCACGACATGATGATGTTCGAGCAACACGCCTCGTTCGAGGTCGAGCACGTTGCCGCCTTGAAGCACGGTAATGGTCATGAGAGAAAAATCCTTATCGAGTCGTTGCGGCCGCACGCTTCGCATCCTTCACGAAGCGCGTGCCGACGAAACTGACGGCCGCCGCGAGCATCACGTAGAACGCGGGCGCCATGTTGCTGCCGGTGCGGGCGATGAGCCATGTAATCAGGAACGGCGCGAACCCGCCGAAGATCGTCACCGCGAAGTTGTACGCAACGGATAACCCGGTCGACAGCACCTTGGTCGGAAACAGCTCCGCGAACGCCGCGAGGATCGGCCCCGTATAGGTCGCGATCAGCACGCCAAACACGGCCTGGAACACGATCAGCGACGCGAACCCGGGCGCATGGTTGATCCACGAGAACATCGGCCACGCGAGCACGAGGATCGCGAGCGCCGAGCCGGACAGGAACACGCGTCGTCCCCACGCGTCGGCGAGTCGCCCGACGATCGGCGAGCAGCACATGATCATCAGCCCGCCGACCATGCCGGCCGTGAAGCCGGTCGATTGCGGCAGATGCAGCGTGCGCACGGAATAGGTCGGCATGTAGAACAGCAGCACGTAGGTGCAGACGGTCCACAGGATGACCATCGAGAAACTCGCGAACGTCTCGCGCGGATACGTGTGCAGCACTTCCTTCAGCGGCGAGCTTTCCTTCGCCTGCGATTCGACGGCGCTGAACGCGGGCGTCTCGTCGATATGGCTGCGAATGAAGTAGCCGACCGGCCCGACGATGATCCCGAGCAGGAACGGCAGCCGCCAGCCCCAGCTATGCAGCGCCTGCGTGTCGAGCGACGTCGTGACGAACGTGCCGGTCGCCGCGCCGAGCAGCACCGCGAAGCCGATGCTCGACTGGATCCAGCTCGAGTAATACGCGCGCTTCTCCGGCGGCGCGTATTCGGTGAGGAACGCGGTGGCGCCGCCCATCTCGCCGCCGGCAGAGAAGCCTTGCAGCAGCCGCGCGACGACGATCAGGAGCGGCGCGGCGATGCCTGCCTGTTCGTAGGTCGGCGCGATGCCGATCAGCGCGGTGCCGGCCGCCATCAGCAGGATCGTGAGCGACAGCGCGGCCTTGCGTCCGACCTTGTCGGCATAGACGCCGAGCACGATGCCGCCCACCGGCCGCATGAAGAAGCCCACGCCGAACGTCGCGACGGTGAGCAGCACGGACGTCAATTCGTTGCCGGTCGGGAAGAACAGCTTCGCGATGATCACCGCGAAGAAGCTGTAGACGGTGAAGTCGAACCATTCGAGACCGTTGCCGATCACGGTCGCGACGATGGCGCGGCGGCGCTGTTGCACTGCCGCATCGACGGAAGGCGCGGCGCGCGGGGAAAGCGTTCCTTGCATGGTCTCTTCCTTGGTCAGAAGACGGGACGGCTGCCCCGCATGAATCCCATGCTAAGGAGAGCCGGATTTTTTTCTGAAACGAAAGATTCGCATGCCTGCATGCGCTGCACGCATGCGTCGCGCTCCGGGCATTCAGGGCGCGGTCTGCTGCTCAGCCTGGTCGAACAGCCAGCGCGTGAACAGGCGGGCGGCCTGGTTCTGCGCGCGGTCGTTCGGCGAGATCACGTAATAGCCGCCGCCGTGGCTCGCGGACGCTTCCGTCACGCGCACGAGCAGGCCGGCTTCGAGGCATGCGTCGATCATGTAGCGCCAGCCGAGCGAAACACCCTGACCGAGAATCGTCATCTGCACGATCTGCGGATACGAGTTGATCGTGATGTCCTGCGGCTGCGCCTTCTGCCGGTCGACGTCGTTCATGTCGAACCATTCGGACCACGACATCCATTGGCGCTGGCCGTCTTCGAGGCGCAGCAGCGTTTCGTTCGCGAGATCGGCCGCATCGAGCGTGCGGCCGGCCAGATAGCCTGGCGCGCAGACGGGGAACACTTCTTCGTCGAACAGCCTGCGTGCGGTGTATTCGGCCGGCGCCTGCTGGCGCACGTAGTAGACGCCGACGTCGAATTCCGCGGGCGACATCGATGCAAGGCCGTCGCGCACGATCAGGCGCAGCTTGATGTTCGGATACGTGGCGCGGAAGTTCGGTAGCCGCGGCGTGAGCCACAGCAGCGCGACGCCGGACGAGCACGCGATCGTCAGTTCGAGATCGCCGTACGGTTTCATCACGTCGTGCGTGGCTTGCGCGCATTGCGTGAGCAGGTGGTGGACTTGTGCCGCGTATTGCTCGCCGGCGATCGTCAGCCGCAGCGAACGGTGTTCGCGCACGAACAGCGAGCGGCCGAGGAATTCCTCGAGCTGCTGGATCTGGCGGCTGATCGCGCTTTGGGTCAGATGCAGTTCGGCGGCGGCTTTCGTGAAACTCGCGTGCCGCACGGCGGCTTCGAACGCGATGAGGCACTGAAGAGGCGGCAGGGGCGTGATGCGCATGGCGGGCAGGGAGTCGGGGGCGCTGCCTCCATGATACGGGTGGGCCCGGCGAAAATCGCAACCCGTGAAGGGCACGCTGGATTCGCCCAATTCAATCGTGCGAAGATTGAGCGAAACTGCACCGACACGTACCCGAGAACGACGTGACCCTATCAAACCCTGAGAGCAAAGTGAAAGCCATCCATCCGCCGTGGATGCCCGTCGCGCTGGCCGAACTCGGCATCCGCCGCCACCCGCCGGGCAGCATCAACCCGCGCATCGTCGAATACAACAACCAGACGAACCTGATCGGCTACGACGACAAGATTTCCTGGTGCTCGTCGTTCGTGAACTGGTGCATGGCGCACGCCGGATTCCGCGGCACCGGCTCCGCGCTCGCACGCTCGTGGCTCGAGTGGGGCAAACCGCTGGAGCGTCCGGTCTACGGCTGCATCGCGATCCTGACGCGCGACGATCCGACGAGCTGGAAAGGGCACGTCGGGTTCTACCTGCGTCACGATGCCGAACACGTCCATCTGTTCGGCGGCAACCAACTGGAAGAAGTGCGCGAACTCGCGTATCCGTTGAACGAAGTGATCGGATACCGCTGGCCGTCCACGGACTGACCGTGCGGCGGTAGCACACGAAAAATCCAAAATGCGGACATTCCCGCCGTTGCTAATCTGTCGAACACACCGCACTGACCCACCTGGAGCCCCGTCGGCGAGTTCCCCCACGATGTATGGCGCTCGCGCGTGGACGCACCTCAAATCCATGCGCGTGAGTTCACCGTGCTGGCGAGGCATTTGACTGTAGAATCGCGCGAGAGAGCTTGTGTCATACTACTGACAATAAAGTAAGCAAAAAGTAATAAAAGGATGGAAATGGATGCGCAAGACATCGTGAGGGCGATGCAGGGCGGATTGCTTCAGCAAGATCGGCTGCTGAAACTCGACACTCCCTTTGGGGAAAATGTATTGCTACCCCAGCGCACTGTGGGCTGGTCTCGGATCGGCCGACATTTCGACTTTGCGGTCGACGTCCTGTCGACACGAAGCGATCTCAAGCTGAAAGACCTGATCGGTCAATCCGTTACGCTCTGGATTCAGCAGGCAGATCGGTCCTATCAGCCACGAAACGGTTACGTCTATGCCGCCCGAAGACTGGGATCAGAGGGTGGACTGACCAGCTACCAGATCAGCTTTGCATCATGGATGCATTTTCTGAAGTTTCGCCGCGATCAGCGTATCTGGCAGGACAAGCCTGTTGATGAGATCCTCCGGGATGTATTCAACGCGCATCCGCAGGCGAAAGGCCGATTTGAATTCGCACTGTCCAGGCAGCTTCCGTCGAGGTCGTACTGTACTCAATACGAAGATGATTGGAATTTCGTCCACCGGTTGATGGAAGAGGAAGGACTGTTCAGCATCTGGAAGCAGGCCGACGATGGTAACTCCCATACACTGACTATCACGGATCACCTAGACACGTGTGAGCCCCTCGCCGCGCGGTCGGTTCAGTTCTCTCGATACGGTACTAACAGCGAGGTTGACGCGCTGGTTCACTGGTCCGGCTTGCGAACCCTCCATAGCGCGGCTCTGACAACTCGCACATTCGACTATAAGTATCCGTCGCCGCTCGCGAATCCGAAGGGCACCAATATCCCGACTGTGTCACATCAGCTGCCGGAGCAGTTGGAGGTGTATGAGTATACCGGCCCCTATACGTATCTTGATCAAGAGCGCGGCGATCATCTCACCAAGGTGCGCATGGAGGAGTGGGAATCACGCGGAAAGCGGTTTTACGGCACGGGGGGACTGCGCGGTATCGACGCTGGGCGGTGGTTTGAGCTCGTTGGCCATCCGGAGCATGACCGGGAGTCTAGCGAGCGCAGCCAATTCGCAGTCGTCGAAGTGATATGGCTGATCGAGAACAACCTGCCGGGATCGAACCATCACGGGGACCTTCCTCACAGCCTGAATGGGCGTTTGGCTAAAGCGAAAGCTACCTTCGACGGGCAACCGACCTCTGGGATTACTCATTTCGACGGGGCCGAGGGTTTCTTCTTGGTTGAAATCGAGGCACACCGTAAATCGGTGCCCTTCCGTAGCCCGTACGAACACCATAAACCCGTCATGCAGATGCAGACGGCGACAGTTGTCGGTCCGCAAGGTCGTCGTATTTATACGGATGAGTTGGGCCGAGTAAAGGTTCAGTTTCATTGGGATCGCATCGGTCAGCGTGACGAGCGTAGTTCCTGCTGGGTCCGGGTGAGCCATCCTTGGGCAGGCGAGGGATTTGGGATGATCCATGTTCCTCGAATCGGCGACGAAGTCGTAGTGTCGTTTTTGGACGGGGCACCGGACCGCCCGCTCATTACAGGTCGGGTGTCGAACGGAAATAACTTCGTGCAGTGGAAACTGCCAGATAACCAGGCGTTATCGGGGCTGCGTTCCAGAGATCTCGAGGGAACGCAGGCGAATCAAGTTGTAGCCGACGACACACCAGGAAAACTGCAGGTTCAAGTATCGAGCGACTACGAGCATTCACGCCTCGTCGTTGGCTACAACACACGCATTGATGGCAACGCGGGGCGAAACGGAGCTCGCGGCACCGGGTGGGAGCTGGCAACGGATTCCTGGGGCGTGTTGCGCGCGAACCGTGGCATGCTAGTGACGACCGAGACGCGCGCGGGTGCAACGGCCGCCGCGAAAGATATGAGCGAGACCGTTGACCGACTCGGAAAGGCGCAGCAACTGCACGACGCGCTGACGAAGATCGCGCAGCAGAGCGAGGCACAGGATGCGGACGGCCATCAAGCCGACATCGTCAATACCATCGCGGCACAGAACGAACAAATTCGTGGCACGGGCGCTGGCAGTAACAACGAGTTTCCGGAGTTGTCGGAACCGCATCTGGTGATCGACGGCAAGGCGGGTATCGAGATCACCACACCAGCGACCGTGCATGTGGCGTCTCAGCAGGCCGCGATCACAACAGAAGGTCATATTGGTATTGCAAGTGGACGCAGCCTTTTCGCGACGGTGCGAGACACGCTTCGTTTGTTTGCGCAGACTGGCCCTATGCATCTTGTCTCGGCTGCGGGCGACATCGTATTGAACGCACTGACAAAGTCAATTGTGGCGCGAGCACAGAAGCAGATCCTGCTGGAGAGCGAGGAGATTCTGCTGCGTGCTCACAAATTCCGTGTCGAGGTAAACGGCAGCTTCCTGAATATGGATGCGAGCGGTGTGGTGAGCGGAACAACAGGAAAATTTACCGCGTACGCAGCTTCTCATGATTTGCCCGGCCCGAAGGACCAGATGGTCGATTTGTCTCCGAAGAAGATCTGTGTCGAATGCATGCTTAAGGCAGCCCGGGGCGGAGCGGCCCTGGTGCCCCGTTAATCCGTAGACTTATCCATGATGACAGACCGACTTTCCCATTTCCGGCGACGTGCGATCCAGGCCGTCGCCTTTGCTGCCGTTTTTTTCCTCGGGGCATGCGATAAGCATCCTGGCGCTATGGCACAGCCGCTTGATCTGTCGAGCCTGCCGAAGCACTACGATACGCTGGGTGTTGGCGCCTCGACCCTGAACTACTCCCCTTGGTACATCCATAAGTGGGGATTTGAGGGACCGGAGGGATCGGGGGTAAGCGGTGGTGGCCCCAACGTATTACCCGTTGAAGCAGACAACAAGCCGTCCGGTGGTGGCGGTGATATGTGCTGCAGCGACATCCCCTCTGTATGGCAGCCGGACCTGAGGCTGACGGTGCGCTGGTTGGTTGACAAGAAGCAGGACGGAAAGACACCGGGGTACTGGTACAAGGCGGAAAACGTTCGGATCCCGAAATACGGAAAAATTATGGGCGGTCTATGGGCGGTCTTTTTGCCGGATGACCGGGTCCGTATCATGGTTGCCGACGGTCAGAAAGGTGACTTAAACGACCCCGGCATACGCCCTCCGGACACCGATCCGTACATTGTGCACGGGGTTTTGGATCAAGAGTGGAATCGGTTATACCGGAATGGAGGGGGCGCAAAATGAGCCTCAGATGGGCGGATCCGATGCCTCAGGGCGGGCGTATAGCGGGTAGTATCACGGCGTTGAGAAAAGGGCGCACGCTGGTGTGCGACGCTCTAATGTCTTGTCCTCAGACACTTCATATCACGCTGTTCTTTGACGGCACGAACAATAACGACGAACAGACAAATCCGTTCCGGGATTCGCTTGTTCACACACATTCCAATGTTGCGCGTCTGTATAACGCGGCACTGGACCGATCAGAAGAAGGGATATTTCGCTTCTATATTGCGGGTGTGGGTACACCGTTCAAGAGTATTGGTGAGCAGACATACTCGACTTCCGGCAAGTCAATGGCATCCGGTTTTGGAAGTCGTTGCGTGTGGGGCTACACAAGAGTACTGAATGCTATATATCGGGCTATTGCTACGGACAAGACGCGAAATCTGATTCCGGATAGCGACGTCCAAAGAGTTTGCACGGAAGTGGCCGATGGTCACAAACTCCCGCTGGTTGGCTACACCGATCGATTGGGTCTCGCTCACAAGCAGGCGATCGACGAGGGGCGATATCCCCAGACGATCAAGCAGATCTGGATCAACGTAATTGGTTTCTCGCGGGGGGCGGCATGCGCACGCGTATTCGTCAACAAGCTGATGAATGAATGGGCACGGGACGGACGGATGGGATATCAGACTGGCAAATATGCGCTGAATTACAAGGTTAACTTCGTCGGTCTTTTCGATACAGTTGCCTCCGTTGGCCCTCCCGACTCGACTCGTGCGACCGTGGACTTTGGCACGTTTGATGGGCACTTCGCGTTTGCTAACGACGGTCGGCTCGATATTCCTAAGGATGTGCGATTCTGTTACCACGCGTTCTCGGTGCACGAGCAGCGTATGAGTTTTCCGCTTGATTCAATCCGTAACGGGGACAGCTACGGCGGCGGTATCCGTGACGAGGTGGCTTATCCGGGGGTCCATTCGGACGTGGGTGGCGGCTATGCGCCGTGCGAACAGGGTAAAGGAGGAGCTGCAGCGAAAGCTGGGGACGACAGCTACAAGCTTAGTCAGATCCCGCTGCACGATATGTATTTTAAGGCCGCCTCGTATGGTGTGCCACTGATGGATAGCGATGCGATAAGTAAACGTGCCGATCTGGTCGCCGACTTTGCTCTCGACCAGTCGGTGATCGATGCATTTAACGCTTGGCGAAAGACCGTCGAGAACGTTAACACTGTGGAGGGCGCGCTGAAGGTCGGATTGGGCCAGATGTTGGCGTGGCGTACGCTGCGCGCAGACATTGGTAATCCGCAGCGCTATGTTACGGGACAGTCTTTCTTCAAACGCGCGCACGAAGACAAGATGACGCCGCACAAGGTACAGCAGGCGGTTTCAAAGGCGTCGGAAAAGGATCCGACCATGAGTAAGCTCAGGTCGCAATCTCAGTTGCTCCAGGCGAACGCCCTGTCGATGGGAGCGGGATATACGTCGTACATGAGCACGCAAAAGGGACAGGTGACGGCGCTGAACGAAGCCATGGACCGGCGCAACGAGCAGCTGTGCGGTGCGATTGCTCATCCTGGTGTCGCTAACCCGAAACCTGCCCGTCCAGGGGAGGGACCGCTCGATGTTGTGACCAACGATCAGACCGACCTTCGGCAAGGCGCGGAGGAAATGCGACTGCTTCTCGGGTACCTGTATCCGGACCAGTGTGAACGGTGGAAGGTGAAGCGCACGGATCATCGCCCAATAGTGACGCGCGGTGGCGACGTGATCAAGGTGCCACCGACATTTGTCGTCGAACATGATCAGCCCGGGAGTGATTCCCCCTGCGTGACGCTCGCGTATAGCGGAATACTGCTCAACACGGTCTGGTCGACGCTTGTGCAGAATTACCGCGTAGAGGACGATGTTATGGCTGCACCATTACCTGGCGTGGAATCATTCCTGCGCCAGCACACATCTTCCGACGCCGTGAACAAGTTGCCAGTTGGGGCCATCACTCTATTTGATGACTATATACACGATAGTCGCTGTTGGTTTCGAGTGCCGTATTTTCACGAGTACGCGCCCGGCGGGTATGGTTTCCCGCGAGTCGTGTTTGTAGGAGGAGATCAGCGCAAGGCATATCTCGGCCTTGCGTCAAACGCTTCGCAGCTCGACTTGGGTAATGGCAGGACCCAAGCCGGTTGGGCCTGAGGCGGATCGGAAAACAAGCCGATAAACAGGATTGCAGATGGAACTACAAGCTATACCCTCGCAAGCGCGCCTGATGGGGCTGATCGACGCGGCGGTATGTCCACCGAAAGTGGTGCCTTTGCTGCAGCGTGCTGGCGTACCGTTTCTCTCCGTTTTCGCTGGTCTGCCTGAAGAGGAACTCGGGCCGGCTTCATTATTTTTGGTCTCGGTAGATGACACGGAGGCGGATTGGTTTGTAGAACTCGATCAGCTCGATCGTCAAAGTCCATGCCTGTCCTTGATCTCTAGCCGGGTCGAGATGGATGCGCTCGTCACGCATCTGCAAGCCTTCCTGTTTGCGGATATTGGCGACAACATGACCGCGATGGTCCGGTTCTTTGATCCGCGTAACACGACGGCGGTTTTGAACACGTGGGGAGAGCAGATTCGCGCCATGTTCATGAGCCCTATCGAGCAATGGATGTACCGCGGGCGTCACAAGGAGTGGCAGCACATTGGAAACGAATCGATGGCGAGCGCGAGGATCTGCCGTTCTGTCATGGTTCAGCTTGGGCCGGAGGACGTTAATGCCCTCACGGCGCACACGGAACCCGACGAGATTCTGGCTGCACTGATCGAGTCCGGCGATGTCGACGGAGAGCATACCTACCTTGACCGCTTCGAGGATTTTATTCCTCGTTACCTCCGTGCGGTGCAGTGGGGGATCCGCGAGCCGGGGGATCGCCTTTCGTTCTGTCAGCATACCTATATGTACGGGCAGGATTTCGATCGGCATCGGTTTGTTCATGATTTGCTGATTCAGCGTCAGCAGTCTGATGAGTCGTTTAGTGTCGCTATCACTGGCGTTCCGGAAAGTGTATGGGCCGAGATTGAGCGGATGGGTCCGCACGACGCCGGGAACGCTTCTCAGCCCGTTATGTTATAGGGAGTATGTATGGCATTGCAGATGATCGTGGTCGGTGATGCGACCTCACATGGCGGACGCGTGATCACCGGATCGGAAACACATAGCATCGATGGCAAAAAGATTGCGCGTTTGCACGATCTGGTGGACTGTCCTGAAAAATATCCGGATGGACGACCACATGGAGTTAACAAGATAATCGAGGCGCATCCGACGGTAACGATCGATGGCCAACGCGTTGCGTTGCACGGCCATCATACCGAGTGCGGGTGCACGTTAATTGGCAGTATGACTGCTCGTGTGGGCGATTGAACGATGCGTAGGATCACGTCGGTTGTGTCGAGGTGTGCGATTCACGGACATCGTTTCACTTCTTAAGGTGCCGACAATGTTCGGCGAGGGCCTTGTCGACGCGCCATTCGCGGTGCCGAATTCGCTCTTTCGTTTCGTCGAAGGCACTGCCCACCTCCTCCGCGGGAGGTGGGCTTTCTGTCAGATCAGCGATACGATCGACGGGTGTCTTGCCACCGAGCGAGCCGTGCGGGCGCTGCCAGTTGTAGTCGAACTTCCACTCCTCAATTCGTTGATCGATCGCGTCCTCCGTCGGCGAACGATACGACCAGGATTCGTTGATGTCAGTGAGCTATGATCGTTCTACTTTGCCATTGAGGTGTAGCGAGCGTGGCGGAATAGGTCGGAATTTGATGCACTCGCTCGTCAAACGGCGTTGCACCGGCTCAGCGAAGAACTCGCCGCCTCGGTCGGTTTGGATGCGCTGGATCGAGAACGGCTTTCCTCGATAACGCGATCAAGAAAGAGCAGCATATTTCGGGCAATTCTACGTGGGTAGATCGTCAGTACCCCGGAACCGCGAGCAGTCGTCAATTGGTGTGTGCTGGTACGCACCTCGAGCGATCAATACACTTCAACGACAAGGCGGTCTTGCATATCGAGCGACGCGCCCCGCGCCCCACGACCGCCTCACTCCGTCAGCAGTTCAGCCCCGCGACGCGACGAGATGCCGACCAGCTGCTCGGCGGGCTGCGGCCGCGCGAACAGGAAACCCTGCCCCTGGTGGCAGCCGATCTCCTGCAGGAAGGCCAACTGCTTGGCCGTCTCGACGCCTTCCATCACGACATCGAGCCCCAGCGCACGCCCCATCGCCACGATCGCGCGCACGATGGCGTCGTCCGTGCTGCCCGAACCGCAGTCCGTGAGGAACGACCGGTCGATCTTCAGCGTATCGACGGGCAGATCCTTCAGATACACCAGCGACGAATAGCCCGTGCCGAAATCGTCGATCGCCAGGCTGATTCCCCGCGTCGCCAGTTCGCGCAGCAGGATGCCGATTTCCTCGCGGGTGTTCATCGCCATGCTTTCAAGCAACTCGAGCTGCAGGTATTCGGCCGGCAACGCGGTTTCGCTGAGAATGGTCGTCAGGTCGCTGAGGAAGTGGTCGGTAAAGCACTGCCGTGCCGATACGTTCACCGACACCCGCCCGAACTCGAAGCCCTCGTCGAGCCAGCGGCGCGCCTGTCGGCAGGCTTCGTGCAGCACCCATTTGCCGATCGGGACGATCAGCGCGGATCGCTCCGCCAGCCCGATGAAGTCGCCCGGCGGCACCAGGCCGCGATGCGGATGCAGCCAGCGCAGCAGCGCTTCCACGCCGACGATCCGGCCGCTCGCCAGATCGTATTGCGGCTGGTAGAACAGGCGGAATTCGTTCTGCTCGAGCGCGCGATGCAATTCGCCGAGCGTCTCCAGTTGCTCGATCGCCGACGACGTCATCTTGCTTTCGAAGAACTGGAACACGTTCCTGCCGCGGCTCTTCGCGCCGTACATGGCCTGGTCCGCGAGCAGGATCAAGTCCTCCGCCGCAGTGCCGTCGTCCGGATAGATGCTGATGCCGATGCTGGGCGTCACGAAGATCTCGCGATCGCCGATATCGATCGCCCGTCCCACTTCGTCCAGCAGCTTGCGCGCGACGCGTCCCACGTCGCGGACGTCGTCGATCTCCTCGAGCACGAGCGCGAATTCGTCGCCGCCCATGCGCGCCACCGTGTCGTTCGCGCGCACATTGGCGACGATGCGCTCGGCGACCATCTTCAGCACCTCGTCGCCGGCGTTGTGGCCGAGCGTATCGTTGATCAGCTTGAAGCGGTCGAGATCGAGGTACATCACCGCGACCTTGCGGCCGAACCGCTTCGCATGGCTGATCGCGTGCGCGAGCCGCTCCTCGAACAACATCCGGTTCGCGAGATTGGTGAGCACGTCGTGCGTGGCGAGATAGCCCAGCCGCTCCTCCGCCTGGCGCCGCTGCGTGATGTCGGAAAAGATCGCCGCGTAGTGAGAGATCTCGCCTGCGCTGTCGCGAATGCTGGTGATCGTCAGGTATTCGAGAAACAGTTCGCCGGTCTTGCGGCGATTCCAGATTTCGCCTTGCCAGTGGCCATCGGTCGTGAGCGAATGCCACAACTGCTTGTAGAAATCGGGCGTCTGGCGCCCGGAACTCAGCAAGCCCGGGTTGCGCCCGATCACTTCATCCTCGCTGTACCCGGTCAGGCGCGTGAACGCCTGGTTGACGCGCTCGATCCGCGCGCGTCGGTCGGTCACCATGATGCCTTCGAGCGCCGATTCGAACACGCGATCCGCCATGCGCAGGTTGAAGCGCGCGAGCCCCAGCGCTTCGTCGCGCTCGCGCAACGCGCTGCGCAGCTCGTTCGCGTATTCGTGCTCGATGCTCTGCAGCACGTCCGCGAAGCAGAGCAGGCCGGTCAGCCTGCCATCGTCGTCGCGGATGCCGACATGCCGCATGTTGTGTTCGGTCATGAAGCGCTGCGCCGCATACAGGCTTTGCCTGGCGGTCAGCATCTGCAGCGGCTTGCTCGCATGGGCGCCGACCGCGCCTTGGGCGCCGCCGTCCGCCAGCAGCCGGACGATGTCGCGTTCGGTCAGGATGCCGTGCTCGCCGTCGTCGTAGCCGACGAGGATCGCATCGAGCCGTTGCGCGCGCATCTGTGCGATGACGTCGTGCAGTCCGGCCTGCTCGGGCACCACGACGGGCGGATGGACGCGGATCGACTCGATCGGCTTCAGGTGCAGGAAAAATTCCGGGCCCTGGTTCACGACGACGTCGGTTTGCGTCAGCACGCCGATCGCGGCGCCATCCCGCACCACCACGAAGTGCCGCACGCCCGACTGCTTGAACTTCATCGCGGCTTCACCGAGCGGCGTGTCGGCCTCGAGCGTCATCACCGGATGGCTCATCACCTCGCTGACCGGCCGATCGAGCTCGCCCGGATTGTCGCCGGCCGACAGCGCATCGTGCTCGGTCCAGATCCCGACGACCTGTTCCTCCTTCATCACGACGATCGAGCTGCAACGTTCGGCGAACATGCGTCGCGCGGCCTCCCGCACCGGCGTGGCGGGTGCGCAGGACAGAATCTGGCGCGCGACGAGGCGCGCGATCGGAACATCGTAGCTGTTCGGGTACATTCTCTGACCAAGACGAAAAATCCTTGCCGGCGCGCTTCGATCCGGCAACCTTCGGGCGCGCCCGCGCCGGCCGGCAAGGCATGATCTTGCTCGCGTCGACGGGTTGCGCACTCATCGAGCTCGCCCACGCGGAATCGATGCCCGGTTGTCCGGCGAAACCGCACGCCGGCGCATCGCCCTCGCACGGGCTGCCGCCCTGAGTTAACGGCAGATTCGGTCAAGAGTTGAGTGCGATGACCCCATTCGGGCCGTACGTCGGCAAGTCGAGCGGCTGCGGGCTGGGCGAGATTGACGGCGCGGCCGTCGCGCCGCCCATTGCAAGGCTTACTGAGGGCGGTATGCGGGTAGCCCGCGCACCTGATCGTCGTACCACGTGGTGGCAGCGAGCCAGAGCGTGGTCAGGTCGTTCGGGGTGAAGATCGGCAATGTGTTGCACGCTGCGCGGATGACGTCGAAGTCCCCCGATTCCGCTGCCTCGCTGGCGTTCAGGAGCCAACCCAGCTCGCCATGCCGTTCGAGCAGTGCCCGCCGGATATCGGCGTGAATCGGCGTCGTCGTGACGACGTCCTCGATCGTGCTGCCGAACAGCACATGAACGAGTGAGAACACGCCTGCAATGAACGCGGTAGCGGCGAACCGGTCATCGTCGGGCCGCAGCCGGCCCGCGGCCAGTTCCATGAATCGCGCCCGCGCGCCGCATAGCTGCGCCAGCGGATCGGAGCGCAACGCGTCCAGGCGCTCATCGGCAAACAGGAGCAACTGGGTCCAGCGCGTAATTTGCCGCGTGCCGACCAGCATGATCGCCTCGCGCAGTGACGAAACGGGCTGGCTGAGCCCCACCGCGCTTGAATTGAGCAGCATCAGAAGGGGAATGACGAGGTTCGGAATGCGTTTGAGTTCGGCTTCGAGTTCAACGATCTCCGGTTCGCCGCCCAGAAGCACGAGCAGGCGCAGCAGCGCGTCGCGCGATGGCGTGACGCGCCGCGAGGTCAGCACCTGCGGTTTCGCGAAGTAGTAGCCTTGAAACAGTTCGAAGCCCGCTTGCATGGCGGAGGCATGGTCCTCCGGCGTTTCGATTTTCTCGGCGACCGACATCTTCCCGTGCTGCTTGACGGTGCCGATCAGTTCGGCAAGGTGCTCGCGCGGACATTCGAGAAAATCGATCTTGACGATATCGACGTAAGGGAGAAATTCGAACAGGCGGGGGGAAACCTCGGAAACATCGTCCAGCGCGAGCCGGTAGCCCGCGCGCCGCAGTTCGCTACAGCGCTTGCAGAGCGCGTCGTCGAACGTCACCGTTTCGAGGATTTCGAGTATGAAGCGTTCATGTGGCAACAACCAGACGATGTCGGACATCAGCACCGTTCGATCGATGTTCACATAGCCCGTGCGATCGCCCAGTGCGGCGGTGAGGCCGATATCCCCGATGAGTCTTCCGATGACCTGCGCGGTGGCGGCAGCGTCATCCGTGATGTGGGCGCGATTGGCTGTCCCCGAGCGGAACAATAGTTCGAATGCGATCAACGCTCCGCTGCGGTCCAGAATCGGTTGCCGCCCGAGGTAGACGTATTCCGGTGCGGCGGCTTTGCCGCCCGACTCCGGTTGATCGTCGGCGGGGCGGGGCGACGGTGCGCTCGTATTCAATCTTGAACGTTCCCTTTGAGTTGAGGTCTCGCGGATGCCAGGCGGGCATCCGTCGCATCCGGGGAGTTCGTTGTGCCGATGACTGACGCCCTCGCCGGCTTCTTCAACGTTCACGAAGATGCGCGCGGCCCTTCCGGGTCGGCGCCGACCCTCGCGGTTTGCTCCACCTGTCAGTTTACTCGCGGCACGGGCGGCCGCCTAGAAGTTGTCCCAGTCCCCCGCCGGGGCGGCTTGCTCTACCGGAGCGGGCGGCGCGGCGGGCCGATCCAGCGCTGACCGGGGGGGCGGATGCGTGTCGGAGGAGCCGCAGTGGGGTGCGTGTCCGGGCGGCTGACTTCGCATTGCGTGAGCCGCCTAGTTTTTCGCCACAGCGTCCGTTTCCGTCTGCGGCCCACCCGCCGCATCATTCCGGCTCCACCCACCCCCAAGCGACCGATACAACGCCACCGCCGCCAGCGCATGCTCGCGCTTGACCTGATTCAGCGAATCCGAATCGCGCAGATACACCTCCTGCGCCGACAGCACGTCCAGAAAGTCCGTCGCGCCACCCTTGTAAAGCTGATTCGCCAACCCGAGCGCTTTATCGGAAGCCGCCAATGCACTATCGAGCCGCCGCGTCGCCTCATCGGAGCTGACGAGATTCGCGCGCGCATCCTCGACTTCCCGCAGCGCTTGCAGCATCGTCTGCCGCAACCCGAGTTCCGACTCGCGCATCCGGCTTTCGCTCTGCGAGATATCGGCGGTAATCCGCCCCGCATTGAAGATCGGGCTCGTCGCACTCAGCGCCGCGCTGAACAGGTTGTCGGTCAACGTCGGCAACCCGAGATACGAGGCCGCCAGAATTCCGTCCGTCAGGTTCAACGAAAACTTCGGATACCGCTCGGCCTTCGCTACGCCGACTTGTGCCGCACGCCGCTCGACTTGAGCGTAGGCAGTCAGCACATCGGGCCGCCGCAACAATGCTTGCGAAGGCAACGTCCCCGGCGCGCCGACCGGCGGTGCCGGAATCTCCCCGGCTTGCGCCAACACGAGTCGATCGACCGATTCCGGCGTCCGCCCCGAATACACGGCGATCAGATTCAACTGATGCGAAATCTGCGCCTGCGTCGGCGGAATCCTGGCTTCGAGCGCATCGAGCTGGTTCTGCGCGCGGGTCACGTCGAGTTCCGTCGACAGCCCGAACGCCTGTCGCTTGCGCGTGAGTTCGAGCGCATGCTGCCGGATCTTCGCGTTGTCCTGCAGGATCTTCAATTCCTGCTGCGCCCAGCGCAGATCGACATACGCGGATGCCGCATCGGCAGCGAGCGCGAGGCGCATCGCATCTTCCGCATGCTTCTGCCCGACCAACTCCGCTTGAGCGGCGAGCAGATCGAGCCGTTCGCCGCCGAACACATCGGGCGACCAGCTGAGCGCGAGCCCCGCGCCGGCCTGCCGCACATAACCGAGCGGCGGCGGCGTGTTCTGCCGTGCGTCGGCCGCATGCGCGGTCGCGTCGAGTTCGGGCAGCAACACCGCGCGCTTCTGCACGGTCAGCGCCTGCGCCTGCTTCACGCGTTCGGCGGCGGCCTGCAGATCGAGATTGCCGTCGAGCACGGTCGCGATCAGCCGGTCGAGCACGGGGTCGTGGAATTGCGCCCACCAGGCGGCGGCGTCGATGTCCGCGCGCGGCACGTCGGTGTCCCATGCGGTAGGCGCGAGCGTCTGAACGGAATCGTTCAGCGCCGGATGCTGCGCGGGCTGCACCGCACACCCGGCGGCGAATGCGCTGACGGCCAGCGCGACGAGTAGCTTCTTCATCAGAATTTGCTCCGAGAAATCCCGCCATTGATGGCGGGAAGGAAAGAATTGCTGTTGACAGGCTGCTTCTTCCACGGGTTAGGATCACCGGCATGATCCTTGTCTACCGCTACCGGGTGAAGTCGCTCAACGGACTGCTTAACAAGCAGAGCCGTGCGGTGAACTACGTCTGGAACTTCTGCAACGACACGCAGAAGCACGCGCTCAAGTGGGGCAAGAAGTGGCCTACAGGATTCGACCTGAACGTGCTGACCACCGGCAGCAGCAAGGAACTCGGTATTCACTCCGGCACGGTCAACGCGACGTGCGAGCAATATGCGAAGTCGCGCAGCCAGCGCCGTCGGCCCTACCTGCGCTATCGCGGCAGGAAATCGCTGGGCTGGGTGCCGCTGAAGGGGCGTGACCTGAAGCGCGAGGGCGACGCGTTCCGTTTCGCCGGCAACACCTTCCGCGTGTTCAATAGCCGCCCGCTTCCCGAAGGCAAGATCAAGGACGGGGCCAACTTTGCGCAGGATGCACGCGGCAACTGGTTCTTGAACATAGCGATCGAGATGCCGGATGTTCAGGCTCGCCCGATCCGTTCCGGTGTGGGCATCGATCTCGGCCTGAAAGACTTCGCCACACTTTCGACCGGCGAGAAACTGCCCAATGACCAATTCGGTCGACGAGCGGCGGAAAAGCTGGCGAAAGCGCAACGGGCGCGAAAGCACAAGCGACATATCGCGAAGCTGCACGCGAAGATCGCCAATGCCCGAGCCGATTTCCAGCACAAGCTCGTGCTCGAGTTGGTGTGGCGCTTCGATTACATCGCGGTCGGCAACGTGTCGGCTGTCAAACTCGCCAGAACCAGAATGGCGAAGAGCGTCTACGACGCATCCTGGTCGTCCTTCCGAAACAAGCTCCGCTACAAAGCGATGGCGCACGGGGCCACGTTCGAGGAAGTCGACGAAAGCGGTTCGACCCAGTCCTGTTCGGCGTGCGGATCGAAAGACAGCACGACGCGGCCGAAAGGTATCGCGGGACTGCGAATAAGAGAGTGGGCCTGCAGTGACTGTGGTGTCGAGCATGATCGAGATACCAACGCTGCGCTGAACATTCTCCGATGCGGACGTGCATCGCCAGATGTGGGAATCCTCCGCGCTTAGGCGGAGGAGGACGTCAAGATGATGATCCGTGGGCCTCAGTGCGCGTCCGGCGGCGGCGCGTTCAACGTAATGGGTTTGGAAAACACGACGGCAAGCAGCGCGACGACGAAGCACAGCGACAGCGCGTAATACGCATCCGCATAGGTCAGCGTCAGCGCTTCGCGATAGATCAGGCGGTGCAGGTTCGCGAGTCCGGCTTGCGCGGTATTCAGCGTATTGCCGGCCACCGATCCCCAGTACGCGGCCTGGCGATCGAGCAGCGACGCGACCTGCGGTTCGCCGGCGCTCACGTGCTCGTTCAGCCGCAGATAATGAAAATTCAGCCGGTCGTTGAGCATCGTCGCGCTTACCGCGATACCGATCGCCCCGCCGAGGTTGCGCATCAGGTTGAACAGCCCGCTCGCCGATTTCAGCCGCGACTGCGGCAGCGAGCCGAGCGCCATCGTCACGATCGGCGGCACGCTGAACTGCTGGCCGATACCGCGCAGCGCCTGCGGCAGCAGCAGTTCCCGCCAGCCCCAGTCGTGCGTGATCGGCGTGTACAGGTAGCAGCCGAGGCCGAAGCAGATCAGCCCGAACACGAGCAGCGCACGCATGCTGACGTAGCGCGCGGCGAACGCATACGCGCACAGCGCGATCAACTGGAACGCGCCGACCGACAGCAGCGCGATGCCGATCTGCAGCGAGCTGAACGCCCGCACCTGCGCGAGAAACAGCGGCGTGAGGAACACGGTCACGAAAATCCCGATGCCGGTCACGAACGACAGCAGGCTGCCGATCCCGAAATTGCGCACGGCGAGCGCGCGCAGGTCGACGATCGGATCTTTCGCGGTCAGCGCGTGCACGATGAACAGGAAGCCGCAGATGCCGGAGATCCACGCGCAGATCACGATCGCATCGTCGCCGAACCAGTTCTTGCGCGGGCCTTCCTCGAGCACGTATTCGAGGCAGCCGAGGAAGCCCGACATCAGCACGATGCCGAGATAGTCGCCGCGTTTGATGAGGCTGAGATCGGGCGCGTCGATGTGCACGTAGCGCGGCACGAGCGCAGCCACCGCGATGCCCGGCACGAGGTTCAGGTAGAACAGCCAGTGCCACGACCATTGGTCGGTGATCCAGCCGCCGATCACGGGGCCGATCGCCGGTGCGAGCGACGCGAGCGCGCCGATGGTCGTCGACGCGATCAGCCGCTGCCTGCCGGGGAACAGCACGAACGCGGTGGTGAACACGGTCGGGATCATCGCGGCGCCGAGCGCGCCCTGCAGGCCGCGGAACAGGATCATCGAGTTGATGTCCCACGCGAGCCCGCACAGCATGCTGGTGATCGTGAAACCGACGGCGGATGCGACGAACAGCCAGCGCGTCGACATCACCTTCGACAGCCAGCCCGACATCGGGATCACGATGATCTCGGCGATCAGGTACGCGGTCTGCACCCACGACAATTCGTCCTGGCTCGCGGACAGCCCGCCGCCGATGTCGCGCAGCGACGACGCGACGATCTGGATGTCGAGCGTCGCCATGAAGAAGCCGACGCACATCAGCGCGAACGCGAACACGCGCTGCTTGGTCGGTTGCGACGCGGGGTCGCCGGAAAACGCGGTGGTCATCGTCGGCTCCCGCTCAGTGCTGGTGGTCGGTATGCACGGTCACGACCGCGGAGAGCCCGGGGCGCAGCACGTGCTCGATGCCCGGCTGCGGATCGAGATGCACGCGAACGGGCACGCGCTGGACGATCTTCGTGAAGTTGCCGGTCGCGTTCTCGGGCGGCAGCACGCTGAAGGTCGCGCCGGTCGCGGGGGCGAGGCTGTCGACGCGGCCATGCAGGCGCGTGCTCGACGCATCGAGCGCGACGTCGACGCGGTCGCCCGCGCGCATCTTGCGAAGCTGGTCTTCCTTGAAGTTCGCGTCGATCCACAGCCCGGAGGCCGGCACGACGGTCAGCAGCGGCACGCCGACGTTCGCGAGCATCCCGACGCGGCCCGTGCGGTTGCCGACGTAGCCGTCGACCGGCGAACGGATCGTCGTGTATTCGACGTTGAGCGCCGCGACGCGCTGCGCGGCGAGCGCGGTGTTCACGCGGGCCCGCGCATCGGCGAGCTGCGCGCCGAGCACGTCGAGCTGGCGCTTCGACGCGAGCAGCGCGGCGTCGCTGCGTTCGACGGCCGCGCCGGCCTTCGAATAATCGGCGTCCGCGCGCTCGACGATCTGGTTCGATACGGCGTCCGACTTCACGAGCTCGCGGTAGCGCATGCGGTCCGATGCGGCGCGCGTCAGTTCGGCCGACGACGCGTTCTTGTCCGCCGCGTGCTGGCCGATCACCGCGAATTGCAGTTGCTGCTTCGCTTCGAGTTCGGTCACGGCGGAGCGCGCGCTGTCGACTTCGGCGCTGGCCTGCGCGAGCTTCGCGTCGTAGTCGCGCGCATCGAGCTGCACGAGCACGTCGCCGGCCTTCACGCGCTGGTTGTCGGTCACGAGAATCTTGTCGACGAAGCCGTTGACCTTCGGCGCGAGCACCGTCACGTCGCCGCCGACGTACGCGTCGTCGGTGCTTTCCTGAAAGCGCAGCACGAACAGCCAGTCGAGCGCGGCGGCCGCGACCACGACGACGACGGCGCCCACCGCGATGCGCATCCACGGCACGCGGCGTCGTTGCTTCGCGGGCCGCTCGGTTGTGGCTGCTTCGCGTGACGAGGCAGCGGCTTGGGTCGTATCCATCGATTCACCTATGTATATGCACTAATCAAAGCGATCGACGACGTCGTGCCGATCGGGAAAAGGGTTAGCGTTCCGGCAGGTTGTGCGTGATCCGGAACAATTCGTCTCTGAGGCGGGCCGCCTGCGTCGACCCGAAGCACCGCTCGAACGCTTCCTGTGCGGCGAGCCAGTGCACGTGCGCGTCGGCGACCTTCGTTTCGCCGTGTGCGGTCAGTGCAAACGTCTGACCACGACATGGCGGCTCGATCCGCCCCGTCACCAGCGCCGCGCCGACGAGCGGCTTGAGCGCGCGCAGCAGCGCGGTGCGTTCGATCACCAGCACGTTCGACAGCGTCGCCATCGTCAGGCCGGGCCGCTCGCGCAGCAGCGCGAGGATGCTGTATTGCGACGGCGTCACGCCCGCTCGCGACAGGTAACGCTCGTAGAACTGCGAGATCCGCCGGGCGGCTTGCCGGACCGCGAAGCAATCGTCATCGGTGAGCGTGGTCTTGTGCATGTGCACATGTTAGGGGGCGGGACGGCGTGAAGCGAGCGGCGGGACAGGATCAGATTGGTGTCGTGGCTGTACCAATCGGCGTCGGAACGGCGCGCTCGCGCCCGGTCACGCCGCCGCGGGAACGATCCAGCCTTCGCGGTCGCAGTACGCGGCCGTGTAGTCGATGAACGCCTTCACCTTCGCGGGCAGCAGCGCGCGGTTCGCGTACGCGAGCTTGATTTCGACGAACGCATCGACGAGATCGGCGTCTTCCAGCAGCTGCACGAGCGCGCCCGACGCGAGTTGGGCCTCGACGAGCGTTTTCGGGACGACGCCGATGCCGAAGTCGTGCATCACCATTTCGCGGTTGAAGACGGGGCTGTTCGACGAGATGTCGAAGCGGAACGGCACGGTGAGCATGTTGCCGTCGACACGGAACGACAGCGCCGGCCGGCGCAGCGACGGCGAGATCGGCACGAACGGATGATTGGCGAGGTCGGCCGGCGTCTCGGGGCGCGCATGCGCTTGCAGATATGCAGGCGTCGCGACGATCACGACCGGAATGCGCTCGACCAGCCGCACGACGGTCGATTCGCTCGTCAGCATGTACGGCACGACGATGCCGATGTCGTAGCCTTCGCCGACCAGATCGACCGGGCGCTCGGTCAGCGTGACGTCGAGGCGCACGTTCGGATGCGCGCGCTTGAAGCCGGCGATCAGCGGCACGAGCCGGTTCAGCGCGGCCGTCGTATGCGCGACGAGGCGCAGCAGGCCCTCGGGCTCGCGCGTGTGCGTCTGCGCTTCCACTTCGAGCGCGTCGAGTTCGTCGAGCACGGCCGCGCACCGCTCATAGATGCGCTCGGCCGTTTCGGTCAGCGACACCTGGCGCGTGGTCCGGTGCAGCAGCCGGCTGCCGAAACGCGCCTCCAGATCCGCGACCGCGCGCGAGACGACCGGCCGCGCGAGGCCGTGCATGTCGGCGGCGCGCGTGAAGCTGCGCATCTCCACCACCGACCGGAAGATGCGCAGCTTGTCGATGTAGTCCATGTCCGTCTCCTTGACGCGATGGCCGGCCCCGGCCATGTTACGGCGGAGTGTACATTGACTTTATGCATATGCACATATAGATTCGACGACATGAACGACATTCCGATTTCCGAGGCGTGCAACTGCCTCGCGCTGCGTCAGGCGGCGCGCTTCGTCACGCAACTGTACGAGCGCCATCTGGCCCCGGTTGGCGTCACGCCCGCCCAGTTCTCGATCATGGTGAACCTCAAACGCCGGCCCGGCCTGCTGATGAGCGAACTCGCCGATGCGCTCGTGATGGATCGCACGACCTTGCTGCGTGCGCTGAAGCCGTTGCAGCGCGACGGTTTCGTCGCGACGGCGGCATCCGAGCACGATGCGCGTGCGCATGCGCTCCATCTCACGAAGCTCGGCGAGCGCACGTTCGCGCGGGCGTTGGTCGCGTGGCAGGCCGCGCAGGACGAATTCGACACCCAGTTCGGCCGCGATCGCGCGAAGGCGTTGCGCGCAGAGCTGTTCAGCCTGACGGCGGAACGTTAGGCGAGGGGCGGGCGGGTCGGTGTGGCGGTCAACTGGTGCGGAACGCAAGCCATTGGCCGCCGCCGAAGCTTCCTGTTGTGAAAATTGGTTTTTATGATGCCCGGTTTTGTCCCAATCTGGACAGTTTTTGTTTCCAGTTGTAGAGTCCTCTGACGGAATTCACGAGCCGGCGCGGCCGCCGGCACGCGTCACGAGGAGCAACCGATGCTGCAGTTGAGCGACCGCGACGACGCAATGTTGCGCGGGGATTTCGGGCACGGCGTCGCCCGCGCGATGCGGATCGTCGCGCGCACCGCGCAAGTGATGTCCGCGCCGCACCTGATCGACATTACGTCTGCCCATATCGACGGCTGTCTGTATCACGGCCAGACGAGCCTCGACTTCGTCGACTATTTCGTCGACACGGGCGCGAAGGTCGCGGTGCCGACCACGTTGAACGTCGGCTCGCTCGACCTGATCCATCCCGAGCTGTACCACGGCGACCGCACGATCCAGCGCGATGCGCAGCGCCTGATGGACGCGCACTTGCTGCTCGGCTGCGAATCGAGCTTCACGTGCGCGCCGTATCAACTGAAGCATCGTCCCGCGCTGGGCGAGCAGATCGCGTGGGCCGAATCGAATGCGATCGTGTTCGCGAACTCTGTGCTCGGCGCGCGCACGAGCCGCTACGGCGATTTTCTCGACCTGGCCGCCGCGATCACTGGGCGCGCGCCGTATGCGGGGCTGCATGTCGACGCGAACCGCGCCGCGCGAATCGTGTTCAACGCGCCGGATTTCACCGGCCTGCCGTCGCGCGACATCTATTTCGCCGCGCTCGGTCTGGCGGTCGGCAAGATCGCGGGCGCGGTCGTGCCGGCGATCGTCGGGCTGCCGGCCGACACCACCGAGGACGAACTCAAGGCGCTCGGCGCGGCCGCCGCGTCGAGCGGGGCCGTCGCGCTGTTCCATGCGGTCGGCGTGACGCCCGAGGCGCCGACGCTCGACGCCGCGTTGCACGGGCGCGCAGCGCTTCGCACGATCGACATCACGATGGCCGATCTCGACGAGATTCGCCGCACGCTGAATCACGGCGCGGCCGGCGACGCGCTGGTCGCGGTCGCGCTCGGTACACCGCATTTCTCGCTGGCCGAATTCCGCACGCTCGACACGTTGCTCGACGCGTTCGACGGCAAGCCGGCCTGCGATTTCTACGTGAACACGAGCCGCTTCATTCTGTGGGAGCTGGAGCAAGTCGGCCTCGCGGAGAAATTCGCCGCGCGCGGCGTGCAGATCGTCGTCGATACCTGCACGTACATCACGCCGGTGATGAAGCGGTTGTCGGGGCTGGTGATGACCAACTCGGGGAAATGGGCGTCGTATGCGCCCGCGAACATCGGCGTGACGGTCGCGTACGGCAGCATGCGCGAATGCGTGCGGTCCGCGTACGAAGGCAAGGTGCGATTCGATGACTGAAGCGACGGACACATTCTTGACGGGCGACACGCTCGTGCCGGGCAGCGCGTGTGCGCGGCCTTTCGTGCTCGACAAGCCGCTCAGCTTCTGGGGCGGCTACGACTCGGGCGCGGGCAGGATCGTCGATCGCGGGCATCCGCAGGCCGGCGCGAGCCTCGCCGGCAAGGTGATGGTGATGCCGCACGCGAAGGGATCGAGTTCGAGCAGCAGCGTGCTCGCGGAAGCGGTGCGCAACGGCACCGGGCCGGTCGGGATCGTGCTGAAGGAGCGCGACCTGATCATCTCGATCGGCGCGATCGTGGCCGCGGAGCTGTATGCGATCGCGGTGCCGGTGGTGTGCGTGAGCGATGACGTGTACGACGCGATCGTCGCCGCAACGGGTGAGGTGCGGATTGACGCGGGCGAGGGGGACGGCGGCGCGCGGATTTATATCGGGCGCTGATACGTCGCGCACGTCATTCGCGTCCCGTCCCCGCAGCCGCTTCCCGAAACGCGCTCGGCGTCTGCCCGGCCCAGCGCCGGAACGCGCGCGTGAAATTCGCCGGGTCGGTGAATTGCAGCCGTTCGGCGATCGTTTTCAGGTCGAGATCCGACGCGGCGAGCAACTGCTTCGCATCACGAAACCGCGCTTCGTCGAGCAATTGCCGATAGCTCGACCCGGCTTCCTCCAGCCGGCGTCGCAGCGTGCGCGTCGACACGAGCAGCGCGTCGGCGAGCGTGTCCGGCCCCGGATAATCGCCGGCGGCGCGCGCCAGTTCCGCGCGAACGCGCTCGACCAGATCGCCTTCCTCCTGCCGCACCTGCGCGTATTCGCGTTCCACCTGCACGAGCGCTTGCCGGTGCGCGACTTCATCGGCGAGCGGCAGCGGCCAGTCGAGCACGTCGTGCGCGATCCATAGCGCATTGGCCGCACAGCCGAATTCGACCGGTGGCAACGTATCGCGATAGCGCGCGAAATACGCGGGCTCCGGCCACGCGAATTGCAGCCTGATCGGCGGTGACGTGCGCCCGGACCATTGCGAGATGTTCTGCGCGAGCCCCGTCAGCACGAATTCGAACATCACGTGATGCTGCAGCACGGGGTTTGCCTGCACGCCGTGCAGTTCGAGCGTCGCGCCACGCTCGTCTTCCGCATAGGTCAGCCGGTACTGGCGATTGCGCATCCGGAAGTAGCGCTGCGTGACGAACAGCGCGTCGCGGATGTCCCGCGCGGTCAGCGTCGCGTAGCCGAGAAAGCCGTGCACGGTCGGTTTCAGCAGCAGCCCGAACGCGAGCCCGATGCCCGGATCGCCGCCGATTTCGATCGCGTTGAGCACCAGCCGCCCCCATTGCGACGGCGCGACGCGCGCGTCCGGTTCGGCCAGCACCGCGTCGCGCAGGCCGGTGCCGGCGCGCACGGCGGCGAGATCGACGCCGCGAGCGGCCAGCGCCTGCAGCAGCAGGCGCGTATAGGCGACCGGAATCGTTGGCCGGCGCAGCCCGAGGCGATCCTTGCGAGACGGGGAGGTCATGTCGATTTGGCCGGAAATGACAAGCATTATGGCTGTTTGCCCCCTCACGTTCAAGGCGGCGCGCGCCTACGATGGCAGGCATCGCTTACCCGCCGAATCATCATGACGACATCCTTTCCCCACCTGCTCGCGCCGCTCGATCTCGGTTTCACGACGCTGAAGAATCGCGTGCTGATGGGCTCGATGCACACCGGCCTCGAGGACAGCCGCAAGACGCTGCCGCGCCTCGCCGAATATTTCGCCGAACGCGCGCGCGGCGGGGTCGGCCTGATCGTGACCGGCGGCTTCGCGCCGAACGTGGCCGGCTGGACCAAGCCGTTCGGCGGCACGCTGATGACGTCGGCCGCCGCGCGCCGGCATCGCGAGATCACGGGCGCCGTGCATGCGGAGGACGGCAAGATCGCGCTGCAGATCCTGCATACGGGCCGCTACGGTTATCACCCGTTCGCGGTCGCGCCGTCGAAGATCAAGTCGCCGATTTCGCCGTTCGCGCCGCATGAGCTGAGCGCGCGCGGCGTCGAGCGGCAGATCCGCGCGTTCGTGCGCTGCGCGACGCTCGCGCGCGAAGCCGGTTACGACGGCGTCGAGATCATGGGCTCCGAGGGCTACCTGATCAACCAGTTCATCTCGATGCATACGAACAAGCGCAGCGACCAGTGGGGCGGGTCGTATGAGAACCGCATTCGCTTGCCGATCGAGATCATCGAGCGCACGCGCGAAGCGGTCGGCCGCGACTTCATCCTGATCTACCGGCTGTCGATGCTCGACCTGATTCCGGACGGCAGCGACTGGAGCGAAACCGTGCAGCTCGCGAAGGCGGTCGAGCGCGCGGGCGCGACGATCATCAACACGGGGATCGGCTGGCACGAGGCGCGCGTGCCGACGATCGCGACGTCGGTGCCGCGCGGCGCGTTCGCGTGGGTGACGAAGAAGATGAAGGGCGAGGTCGGCATCCCGCTCGTGACGACCAACCGGATCAACAGGCCCGAAGTGGCCGAGCAGATTCTCGCGGACGGTTGCGCGGACATGGTGTCGATGGCGCGCCCGCTGCTCGCGGATGCCGAGTTCGTCGTCAAGGCCGCGCAGGGGCGGGCCGACGAGATCAACACCTGCATCGGCTGCAACCAGGCGTGCCTCGATCACGCGTTCAAGAACAAGATTGCGTCGTGCCTGCTGAATCCGCGTGCGTGCCACGAGACGGAGCTGAAATACACGCCCGCGCCGCAGCCGAAGCGGATCGCGGTGGTCGGCGCGGGGCCGGCCGGCCTCGCGTGCTCGACCGTGCTCGCGCAGCGCGGCCATCAGGTCGACCTGTTCGACGGCGCGGCCGAGATCGGCGGCCAGTTCAACATGGCGAAGCGGATTCCGGGCAAGGAGGAGTTTCACGAAGCGTTGAGCTACTTCGGCCGGCAGGTCGAGTTGACCGGCGTGAAGCTACACCTGAACCGTCGCGTCGACGCGAGCGACCTGATCGCGGGCGGCTACGACGAGATCGTGCTCGCAACCGGCGTCGCGCCGCGCGACCCGAAGATTCCGGGGCAGGACGGGCCGAACGTGCTCAGCTATATCGACGTGCTCGCGGGCAAACAGCCGGTCGGGCGGCGGGTCGCGGTGGTGGGCGCAGGCGGGATCGGCTTCGATGTCGCCGAGTATCTGGTGCAGGACGGTGAATCGCCGGCACTCGATCTGGACGAATGGAAGGTCGAGTGGGGCGTGACCGACCCTGCCGCGACGCGCGGCGGCGTGACGCGTGCGCAGGTGTCGGCGCCGGCGCGGGAAGTGACGCTGTTGCAGCGCAAGGCCGCGCCGCTCGGCAAGGGGCTCGGCAAGACGACCGGCTGGATTCACCGTGCGACGCTGAAGATGAAGCAGGTGAAGATGGTCGGCGGCGTGAACTACGAGCGGATCGATGCGCGCGGGCTGCATGTGTCGTACGGCGAGCAGCGCACCGATCACGAACTGATCGAAGTCGACACGATCGTGCTCTGCACCGGGCAGGAGCCGCAGCGCGCGTTGCTCGCGCCGCTGCAGGCGGCCGGTCGCTCGGTGCACCTGATCGGCGGCGCGGAACTGGCCGCCGAACTCGATGCGAAGCGCGCGATCGATCAGGGCGCGCGGCTCGCGGCGCGGTTGTAACCGGCGGGCGCTGCGATGGTCGTTCGGACGGTCGTCGCGTCGCGATGATCGGCTGAAGCGACGGTTCGCGGCTTGCCGCAGGATGCGCCGATTCGCGGCGCAAAATCATAACGAGCCGCAGGGCCGACCGCGCCACCACCCAACGTGGCGACGCGAGCCCCGCAGGCCGTGCCCGCGGCGATCGGCCAGCGAGCGTCAGGCTGCCTCGGCCCGTTCTTCCTCTTCCGCTTCGAGCATCGCCTTGACGATCAGGTAGACGGCCGGCAGGTCGTCGTCGTCGCGGCGCCAGTCGACCGGCTCCTCGACGTCCGCGGCGACCAGCCGGCTGTCGCGCAGCCGGATGAACGCGTCGACGACGGTCGGATCGTTGCGGTTCAGGAACCCGGGATTCGAGAACGCCAGCTCTTCGACGTTCAGCAGCGCCTGCCAGCTCATCGTGCGGACTGCCGCCGGATGCGTGCGGCGTCGCAGGCCGAGCGCTCGCTGCGCGGGGCCGCCGACGACACGCTGCAGATCGACGACCGCCCGCTGCGCGGCGCGCTCGAAGTGGACGGGATTGAAGCCGGGTTGCTCGGGATCGAATGCGGATGACTGGAACATGGTCGCCTCACTAAAGACCGTCTCGGGATGACGGAATTCGGGTCAAATGACGCAGAAACACTGTAAATATATACAGTGATTGGTGGACTTTCAAGCCCCCGATGACAGTAAATGTCAGCCGCGTCGCGACCGGCGTGTCAGACCGCCGCCGCGATCGTCTCCCGCAGCCACCGATGCGCGGGATCGCGATGCACGCGCTCGTGCCACAGCATCGACATTTCATAGCCGGGCACCTCGACCGGCGCATCCACCACGCGCAGCGCGGGCACGTCGCGCACCAGCCGCTCGGGCAGCATCGCGACGAGATCGGTGCTCGCGACGGCCGACATCACGAACAGGAAGTGCGGCACCGACAGCACGACGCGCCGCACGATGCCGACCTTCGCGAGCGCTTCGTCGGTCGCGCCGAAGAAGCCGCCGCCGTCCGGCGACACGATCACATGCTCGAGCGTGCCGAACTGCGCGAGCGTCGGCCGCCGCTTCAGCTTCGGATGCCCGGCACGGCCGATCAGCACGTAGCGCTCGACGAACAGTGGCAGGCGCCGCATGCCGGGCGGGGATCCTTCGGTCGTATGAAAGGCCAGGTCGATGCCGTTTCGTTCGGCATCCTGCTCGATGCGCGGCGGCACCAGTTCGACGACGGCGAGCCGCGTACCGGGCGCGGTCGAACGCAGCGTGCGCAGCGCGGGCAGCACGATCGTCGATTCGCCGTAGTCGGTCGCGGCCACGCGCCACGTGTTCGTCGCGGTCGCGGGATCGAACGGCGTGGCCGGGATCACCGCGCGCTCGACGGCTTCGAGCGCTTCGCGCAACGGCTCGCGCAGCGCTTCCGCGCGCGCGGTCGGACGCATCCCGCGCGGCCCCGGCAGCAGCAGCGGATCGCCGAATACGTCGCGCAGTTTCTGCAATTGCACGCTGACCGACGGCTGCGACATGTTCAGCTTCTCGGCCGCGCGCGTGACGTTGTGCTCGGCGAGCAGCACGTCCAGCGTGACGAGCAGGTTCAGATCGAGCCTTCTGAGATTATTCATGGCTATAGCTGGAATATCAGGAATTCATTTCAAATATACCGTCGAAGGCGGCATCCTGCAGTCATTCAATCCACGGAGTGACGAACATGAATGTGCTGATCGTGTATGCCCATCCGGAACCGCGTTCGCTGAACGGCGCGCTGCGCGACTTCGCGGTCGCGCATCTTGAAGCGGCCGGCCATGCGGTGCAGGTGAGCGACCTGTATGCGATGAACTGGAAGGCGGTGCTGGATGAGAACGACGTGACCGATCGCGCGCCCGACGATCGCTTCGATCCGGCGCTCGATTCGAAGCGCGCGTTCGAGGCGGGCACGCAGCGCGACGACATCGCGCGCGAACAGGACAAGCTGAAGTGGGCCGATGCGGTGATCCTGCAGTTTCCGCTGTGGTGGTTCTCGATGCCGGCGATCATGAAGGGCTGGTTCGAGCGGGTGTATGCATACGGCTTTGCGTACGGTGTCGGCGAGCATTCCGATACGCACTGGGGCGACCGCTACGGCGAAGGGATGTTGGCCGGCAAGCGGGCGATGATCGTCGTCACGACGGGCGGGTGGGAGCCGCACTACAGCCCGCGCGGCATCAACGGGCCGATCGACGACTTGCTGTTCCCGATCCAGCACGGGGTGCTGTATTACCCGGGGTTCGACGTGCTGCCGCCGTTCGTGATCTACCGGACGGGCAAGATGAACGCCGCGCGCTTCGACAAAACGTGTACGGCACTCGGCCAGCGTCTCGACGATCTGTGGACCACGCCGCCGATTCCGTTCCGCCAGCAGAACGCGGGCGATTACGAGATTCCGGCGCTGACGCTGAAGGAAGAAGTCGCGCCGGGGAAAGTGGGGTTTGCGGCGCATCTGGCGCACGAGGGCTGATCGCGCTCGATCATGAGCGGGCGACGTACCGTTCGATGCGCAGGCGACCGGGTGGCTCGAAGTAAGTGCCGAAGCGCACGAGCCCCGCGTTCTTCAGGTGGCAGGTCATCTCGAAGCTGACGAGGATGCCGGGATCGTGGTTGTCGACGATCCCGACGTCGATCGAGCGAATGCGCGGCTCATACTTCAACAGCGTCGCTTCCATCTGCCGCTTGAGCAAGTGCGACGATGCGGGCAGGGCCTTGTAGATGTTCGTCAGGTCGGGCAGGCCGTAGTCGGGCAGGTGCTTGAGCGCGCCTGCCCGCGTATTGAGAATGCGGCGCACGTTTTGCTGCACGCTCAGACATTCGAGCGTCCGGTCGTCGTAGGCGCCGATGGGCTCGCCGCCGATCTGACCGAGCAGCATGTCGTAGAGGGAAGGGCCGGCGGTCATCGGCGGCTCCATCGTCCGGCCGCGTCATCGGCGGCCGTCGATGCATCGACGAAATCGATCGTCAACGCACCTTCGGCAGTGACGGACAACGCGATCCGACGCGGTGCGCTGTCCGATGCCATGCGCACGAGCAGTTCGTGCGACAAGGCGGGCAGCACGCGCTGATTCAGAAATGCGTCGACACTGCGCGCGCCGGATTCTCGGGACACACAGTGTTGCGCGATCGATTCGACCACGTCGTCCGCATACGCCAGTGTCGCGGCATGCTGCCGCTGCAGGCGCTCGGCAATCTTGTCGAGCTTGAGGCGTACGATCGACGCAAGCGCCGCGGCATCGAGCGGCCGATAGACGAGCGTCTGGAAGCGCGCGAGCAACGCCGGCTGGAAATGCGCGACCAGTTGCGCGTGAATGACTTCCCGCAATGCTGCCTGCGTGATCGATGCGTCCTCAACCGTCGCATCGTCGATTTGCATGCTGCCAAGATTGGACGTCATCACGATCACGCAGTTGCGGAAATCGATCTCGCGCCCTTCGCCGTCGCGCATCGTGCCGCGGTCGAACACCTGATAGAAGATGTCGAGTACGTCGCGATGCGCTTTCTCCACTTCGTCCAGCAACACGACGCTGTAAGGGCGCTGACGCACGGCTTCTGTGAGAACGCCGCCGCGACCGTACCCGACATAGCCGGGCGGCGAACCCTTGAGCTGCGAAACTGTATGCGCTTCCTGGTACTCGGACAGATTGATCGTTGTCAGTGCTCCCGCGCCACCGAACAATACGTCGGCGAGCGCGAGCGCCGTCTCGGTCTTGCCCACCCCGGACGGTCCCGCCAACAGGAACACGCCAAGCGGCGCGTGTTCGCTTTTAAGGCCGGCCTTCGCGGTGCGCAGGCTTTCGGCCAATGCCGCGATCGCGTCGTCCTGTGCGACGACACACGACGCGAGCGCCGTCTCGAGTGTGAGCAGGTTCTGCAGTTCGTCCTCGACGAGATTGCCGACCGGAACGCCCGTCCATTCGGCGACGACACGCGCGACGGATTGCGCATCGACGTCGGCCGCCATCATCGGCGGCTTTCGTTGAACGGCCGATAATGCGCCGAGTGCGCCCGAGATGGCCGCGGGATTGGCCGCTCGATCGGCTGCATCGCGCAGGGAATGCACGACGCCGACGAGATCGCGTTCGCGCGAGTACTGAGCGAGTACCTGGTCGGCGGCGGCGCATGCGGTGTCGTATTCCATGTCGATCGACGCACGCCGCTCGGCCACGCCGGCAATTCCGGCGCGGATGTCCGCGTCGAGCGCATCGCGCTCCAGTTCCAGTGCGGCGACCGAGGCGCGCGCCTGTTGCAGTTCCGCGGGCGGTACATCGAGCGCCATCCTCACACGTGCGGCGGCCGTGTCGATCAGGTCGACGGCCTTGTCCGGCAATTGCCTCGCCGGAATATAGCGACGCGACAGCCGCACGGCGGCGACGATCGCTTCGTCGCGGATATGAACGCGATGATGCTGCGCATAGCGGCTCGCAAGGCCGCGCAGCATCAGGCACGCGGCAGTATCGTCCGGTTCGTCGACCTTGATGACCTGGAAGCGCCGTTCGAGCGCGGCGTCCCGCTCGAAGTATTGCTTGTACTCGGCCCACGTGGTGGCTGCGATCGTCCGCAATTCTCCTCGCGCAAGCGCCGGTTTGAGCAGGTTCGCTGCGTCGGCGCCGCCCGCCGTGTTGCCTGCGCCGATCAGCGTATGCGCTTCGTCGACGAACAGCAGGATCGGCGTGGTGGCGGCGCGCACCTCGTCGATCACGTTCTTCAGGCGCTGTTCGAATTCGCCCTTGACGCCCGCACCGGCCTGCAGCAAACCGAGATCGAGCGTGAGGATGCGCGTATCGCGGATCGTTTCGGGCACGCTGCCTTCAGCTACGCGCAGCGCGAGCCCTTCGACGAGCGCGGTCTTGCCGACGCCCGGTTCGCCGACGAGGATCGGATTGTTCTTGCGGCGACGTGCGAGCACGTCGATCATCTGGCGGATTTCGCGGTCGCGACCGAGCACCGGGTCGATTTCGCCGCGCCGCGCCTTGTCGGTCAGATCGAGCGCGAAGCGTGCGAGCGCACTGCCGTCGCTCGCCCGCTGCGACGTGTGGGGCCGCGCGCCGTCGCCCTCGGGCGACAGGGGCGTGTCGTCGTCGAACGCGCCGCCGGGCCGGTCGGCTTCCTGCTCCGATACGATGTGGTCGCGCGCGTTCTCGCAAGAACGCCGCCCGAGCCGCGGCAGCACGCGCCGGATTTGCGCACTCGAAACCGATAGCAGCGGCCACGCGCGCTGGGTGCGCAGCACATGCGGGGCATCGACGATTGCCTGCAGCAGATGGCCGGACCGAATGACGCCGTCGGGATCGTCCGACACCGTTTGCGCCCATGCGTCCTCGATCACCGTGGCCAGTTGACGAGAAAGCGCGGGCATGCCGCGCAATGTGCGCGGCATACGATCGATCACGTCGACCAGCGCTTCCCAGACGGCATCGATGTCGAGATCGTAGTGGCGCAGCACCGCGGGAATGTCGCCGTCGTCCGCCTCGAGCAGTTTCAGCACCCAGTGCTCGACTGCGATTTCATCTGCGAGCCGGGTCTGGCACAGGCTGGCGGCGGCTTCGAGTGCGTGCGTGCAGTGAGGATTGAGACGGCGAATGAGGTGGGAGGCATCGCGGAGAGGCGGCGTCATGTCGATAGCGATCAGGAGGGGGAGGGAGCCGTCGAGGCCATGCGAATCGGCGGCGGCAGGCAAGTGGACCAGAGCCAAGCGGTGGCGGAGCCCGTCGCATGCACGCGCCGGTTCCGCCAGCCGCTCAAACCATCAGGAGCGCTCGTTCCACGTGTCCTTGTGGATGATGTTGCCGTCCTTGTACGACCACGTGATCGTCTCGTAGCGCAGTTCGACGTCTTCGAGATGGTTGTGCTTTTCGTAGTCGGGATTTTTGATGTCGAGCATCTTCGGCTTCACGGCAACGATCTTCACGTTGTCGAGCTTCGTGTTGAAGTACTCCTTCTCCTTGCCCGCATCGTCGATCCGGTACCACTTGATCTCGACCGACTTCAGCGTCTGGCCGCTCGTCACGGCCTTGTACAGATACGGCGTCGATGCGTCCGTCTCTTTCGTCAGCGTGATCGGCTTGTGCACGCGAGTGCCGGTCAGTTTGCCCGTATTGCCGTCGGTCGGGATGTGCACGCCGTGATCGAACGCGACCAGCTCGACGCTCCCCTCGCGGTCCTGAACGGTCACCGACCCCTTGATGTCTGCGCCACCGTCGTCCTTGAGCCACATGTAAGCCGGAATTGCCATTTGTTCACTCCTTCTTCTTCGTACTGCGAATTGCCGGAAACGGATTCCGGCGCTGATAAACCCGGAGCAGATGCCCGGGAACCCAACGCGTTAGCTCGAGGGTCCGGTCGATACGGCAGGCGACGGCGTATCGGGCACGAGCGTGATTTCGACCCGCCGATTCTTCGCCCGTCCGTCGAACGTCGTGTTGTCCGCGATCGGCCGCGTATCGCCGTAGCCCTGGATCGCGAATTGTGTCGACGGCATGCCCGACGCGTCGACGAGCCAGTCGCGCACCGCTGCGGCACGATCGAGCGACAGCTTGAGGTTGCGTTCGGGGCGGCCCTGATCGTCCGTGTAGCCGGCGACGAGTACCCGTTTGCCGGGGTGTGCGTTGATCAGCGCCAGCGCGCCGACCATGGCGCGCGTGGTGCCGGGCTTGAGCTGCGCCTTGCCGCTGTCGAAAAGAGCCAGGCTGTCGAGTGTGACGACCGTGGGTGGTGGCGCAGGCGGTTCGTAGGAAGCGATTGCATCGTCGAGCAACGGCAACAGGGGCGAGCCGCGGTACGTGCCGAACGACAGCCGGAGCGGAACGCCGATACGGGCATAACGGTCGAGCTGGTCGCGATCCGATGCAAGCGACCGGAGCGCGTCGCGCTTGGCGGCGTCTTGTGTCGCGGGGATGAGGGCGTAGCGCTCGAGATGCGCGCCGATTCGCGCCATCAGCGCTGCGTTGTTGACGGCGGCTGCGCAGATGGCGGCCGTGGCTGCGCAAGCGGCGATCGCGACGACGTGGGCGACGGCGGTGACGCGCGGCGATCGCTTCGCCTGCCGCGGCACTGCGTCGATCAGCGGCTGGGGCAGCGGCCAGGGCAGCGCCGAGGCAGGAAGCGCGGGCGGGGCGATGCCGGTCCGCGCGTGTGCTTCGCGTTCCCACGGCGTGTCGGGGCTCGTCGCCGGGCCATGGTCGATCCAGCCGGCACCGAACAACGGCCAGGGAGAAGCGGGCTGGCGGCCTTCGGTCAGCGTGTCGAACACGATACGGCGTGTCCACCCGATCATCGATGGAAGCGCCGCCGCGTGTGCGGCCGCCCACGGACTTGCGTCGGCATGACACGCATCCGTTTCGGCTGCATCGATTGCCGTGTCGAAGTCACGCATATTCGCGATCCGCAAGCCGGTCGACAGGCCATACCACCGGGGTGCCAACGGGCCGCTTGCCGGACTATCGCCAGCGTGTGCGTTCGACAGTCGTTGGTAGATCGCAACGTAACCGGGCAACGACAAGCCCAGCATGCGCGACGTATCCGCGGTTGCCTGCCGGATCACGCGCAGCGCCTGCGACAGCGTGTCGTCATTCGCGTGGCTGGCGGGCGCCACCGACAACACGATGCAATCCGGCGCATTGCCGTCGCGCCACTGGCGGACCGCGACGGCGAGACGAGCCAGATCCTTCGGCTGGTCGACCCGCAGCCAGATTGCACCGTCGCCGACGTGCACGAAACGCGCGTGAGTGCTGTCGCGATCGAACAGCGCGGGCAAGCCGTCGCCGACGACGAGCGCAAGCGGCATTCCGGTGCGCAACGCGATGGGCAGGTCGGCCGTCGCTGCGCCGAGTTGCGCGATCACGTGCACGTATCGTTCGCGAGCGCGGGCTATGCTTCGCGAATACAGCCAGACGATCAGCAGGGCCAGTGCGATAACGCTCGCAATCAGCCCCCACATGACGTCGCGGTCGATGGGCACCATCCATCCGATGACGCCAAGCGCCAGCAACGTCGATATCGTCACGACCGTGCGCAACGGATAGCCGAGTCCTGCAAGGGCGGCACGCGCGGCGTCGGCATCCGCGCGCGTCGCTGACGGTGGAAGAACGGTTTCCGACGTCACGGCTGGTTGGTTTTCTGAACGAGTTGGGCGAGGTCCGCGTCGAGCATGCGATCCCAGGCGAACCACGCGCAGAGTGCGATCACGCAGGCGGCGCCCGCGATCACCCATGGCGAAAGATGCGTGAGCCGGTCGAGCAGACGCACGTTCGCGCGATCGACGACGAACCTCGGCCGCGCGGCAGGCCGCAACTGGTCGATCTGCGTCGCCAGCGCCGCGATCAGTGCCTGACGTTTCGCTTCACCGTCGTGGGCGCCCGTGGACGAGCGCGAGCGGGCGGCGTAGCAGCCGCGAAATCCCAGGCCGAGAACGGCCGCGTAGCATTCGAGCAGGTCGACGTTCGGTGCGGATTCGCGCATCCGGTATTCGATTCGTTCGTAAATGCGCGTGCCGGCGTCGTGAATGCTGAATCGGTCGACCTGTAGCGGTGTCTGTTCCCAGTTCGCCTTGTCGGCCGCTGGAAGATGGCGCAGCGCAGCTTCGTCGATCAGCCCACACAGCGCGATCGCGGCATCGTCCCGTACGTCGGCGGCCACCCCTTGCGCATCGAGCGCAGCCGCGAATTGCGCCACGAGCTGCATGCACTGCAGACGGAGGCTTTCAGGGTTGTCGACTCGCCCGCCGTTCGACAGATGGGAGACGAGTAACGCCGTATCGCGCAGCAACGCACGCATGGACGGTCGGGCCGAATGACCGGATGACGGCTCCCGCGCGAGCAGCGCGGATTCGTGACGGCTGGAGACGATGGCATTCATCAGCGCAGCACCGCGTAGAGTTCGATCGATGCGTCGGGAACCGAAGCCGGCAAATAAATCTGGCACGCGCGTGCGGCCAACATCCTTGCATGCGCGGCATCGTGTGCGTCGAGTGCGAAATAGTGATTGTCCAGCCGGACCGGAATGGCGCCCGGCACTCGTTGCACCGCCTTCAGCGGAATGCCGGCGACCGCGGAACTGACGATGTGTTCGACGTCGTCCGGTGCGCCGATCTTGCAGAGGCGCGGGAACTGTTCGACGAGCTCGAATGCCGGCAGGGCCGCGTTCACCGACAGATACCAGTCAGCCGGGCCCTCGACGATGCGCTCGTCGACGAACTGACCGGCCCAGGTGGTCGATGTCGTATGTGACAGCCCGATCGGAACGACACGCGACGGGATGATCGCGTCGAGCAGGTCGCGGATCAGCGATTCGAGCGTCGCGAAGACGTCATGTGCGGCGGCGTGGTCGTACGGCGGGATGTCCGCCAGCGACACGCGCGTCGAGAACGTCGTCAACGATCCTGCCAATTGCGCGAGCACCTGGTACAGGCGATCCGTGGGTTGCGCCGGATGCGACGCGAGGAAGCGCAACTGCGGCCATGCCTGGTGAATGCAATGCAGCAGCCAGAACAGCTGGACGTCGGCGACACCGTATTCGGCCACCTGCTCGATGCGCTCGCTGCGGCGCTCGCCAAGGAGCACGCTCTTGGCGGCGAGGATATCGGCGAGCCGCCGGATGCGCTCGATATGCAGTGCATGCCCCGACAGAGCGAGGCAAGGCGGGACGTAGCGGCGATCGACCTGGAACTGCCCGCTCGTCGAGCGTGTCAGGCGCGCGATCGCGCACACCGTGTCGTCCGCATGCGACTCGAAGCCGAACAACACCCGGACCGCGTGGCGCTCGGCGGCGATTTCGGTGTCTCCGGTGCCGTTCAGGTCCGTCACCTTGACGAACTCGCGATAGGCGCGACGCGGGCGGGCCAGCGCCGTCTCGTCGAAGCGGCAGTTGTTGCCGTTCGCATCGGGCAACGCGAGCGCCGCGAGCACGTCGACCGTCTGGGTATCCGCGGGAATTTCGCCGACGAGGTCGCGCGCCGGCGGCAACGCATCGGCAACGGTCGTATCGATCGGCGAACCGTCGGGGAAGCGCAGTTGCAACCGCGTGAGCTTGAGGCGACTGGACGACAGCGCCTCCTCGTCGATGTCGACACACAGCGTTCCCCACGGCGCCACGGTCAGCGCCGAAGCGAGTTGTTGCAGCGCGAATCCGTTCCAGCGCTCCTGCTGCTGGAAATGCTGCTGCGTCAGAATGAGCCCTTCATGCCAGAGCGGTTTGTCGATCCGCATGGTGTGGTCGTCACGATCCAGGAATGATGAGGCGCCGATTCTATACATCGTTTTCCGATTTCGTATACCCGGGTTTATTGGAGAGTGTTGAAAAATGTGTCTTTTAAATTGAGATAAGCGTGATATTTATTTTGAGATTCTCTGCGTGGGACGTGTTTTGTGATTGAGAACGGTTTGCGAGGGGTTGTTTATCGGGATTGTGATTTTTGAGGGGCGTGAAGTTTTTGTAAATATATCAATGAGATGGGTTGGAATTGACGACTTTTTGGATAGCATGGATGGCCGGAGTGTGAGCGCGGCAGAGCGTATGAAGAAGCGGCGCAAAAATTAGGATGTGTCTTATTATTAAAAAAACCGAGCTGTCGCTCGTTTCCAATTTTTTGCATTGCCGGTTTACTCGTCGATAAAGGCCGTGATATTTTCTGCCGCCTGAGTCGGATATCGGGCCGCGCATATTCGACTCGGTCGTTCGTCGATGCACGTTGCGGGGTTCCGCATGGGCGATAAGGACGACGGAGCATCCTTGAGTCGTGGGTGCGTGTCGCGGAGTCTTCAAGCTTCCTGAAATAAGGAGAACGAATTGGATAGCTTTCAGCGAGAGATCCCGAAAAGCCGGGTGTCGATCACCCTCGATCTGCATACGGGTGGAGCGCAGAAGAAGGTCGAGTTGCCACTGAAGCTGCTGGTCGCCGGCGACTTCAGTGCCGGGCGCGAGCAGGCGCCGCTGGCCGAGCGCAAGAAGGTGAACATCGACAAGAACAACTTCGATGCCGTGCTGGCGGACTACGCGCCGGATCTCAGGATCGCCGCGGCCAATACGCTGGCCGGTGACGGTTCGGAACTGCCCGTCAACCTGTCGTTCCGGTCGATCAAGGATTTCGCGCCCGAGCAGGTCGCGCGCCAGATTCCCGAGCTGCAGGCGCTCCTCGCGATGCGCAATCTGCTGCGCGACCTGAAATCGAACCTGCTCGACAACGGGACGTTCCGCCGCGAGTTCGAGAAGGTGCTGAAGGACGACCGCCTGTCCGCGAAGCTGCGCGGCGAGCTCGCCCAGATCGCGACCGCCGCGACGCAGCCGGAAGGGCATGCGTGAACGAGGCCGGGCAAAGCGCGCATTCAGCGCATTCCGCAACATCGTAGCGATTCGATCGCAGACAGGATCCGAGATGAAATCCACTGAAACGCAGCAAACCGGCGCGACCGAGACCGTCGTGCTGGATGCCCCGCAGGGCGATGTCGACAGCGTCTATGCATCGCTGTGCAGCAAGATCAACCTGAAGCCGATCCGTGAAGCGCGCCCGCTCGAGGCGTTCCGCGACAACGACATGCTGTCCGAGGCGTCGGCCGACGAGCGCATCGCGCGCGGGATGGGCGCGTTCCTCGAACTCGTCGCGAAGACGAGCCAGCCGGTGGACCGGCTCGACAAATCGCTGCTCGACTTCCACATCGGCCAGATCGACCGGCAAATCGGCCGTCAGCTCGACGCCGTGATGCACACGTCGGAATTTCAGGCGCTCGAAGCACGCTGGCGCGGCCTGAAGATGCTCGTGAGCCGCACCGATTTCCGCAAGAACGCACGCATCGAGGTGCTCGACGTGTCGAAGGACGCGCTGCAGCGCGACTTCGAGGACACGCCCGAACTGATCCAGAGCGGCCTGTATCGCCTCACGTACATCGAGGAATACGACACGCCGGGCGGCCAGCCGATCAGCGCGATGATCAGCGACTTCGAGTTCGCGAATTCGCCGATGGACGTCGCGTTGCTGCGCAATATCTCGAAGGTGGCGGCTGCCGCCCATATGCCGTTCATCGGCTCGGTCGGGCCGACGTTCTTCGGCAAGCAGTCGATGGAGGAAGTCGCAGCGATCCAGGACATCGGCAACTACTTCGATCGCGCCGAATACATCAAGTGGAAGAGCTTCCGCGATACCGACGATGCGCGTTACGTCGGCCTGACGATGCCGCGCGTGCTCGGCCGCTTGCCATACGGCAAGGATACGGCGCCGGTGCGCGCGTTCAACTACGAGGAGGCCGTCAAGGGCCCCGACCACGACAAGTACCTGTGGATGAATGCGTCGTTCGCGTTCGCGGCGAACATGGTGCGCAGCTTTGTTAGCAACGGCTGGTGCGTGCAAATCCGCGGGCCGCAGGCGGGCGGCAAGGTCGAGGATCTGCCGGTTCACCTGTACGACCTCGGCACCGGTCACCAGCCGAAGATCCCGACCGAGGTGCTGATCCCTGAAACCCGTGAATTCGAGTTCGCGAATCTCGGCTTCATCCCGCTGTCGTTCTACAAGAACCACGACTTCGCGTGCTTCTTCTCCGCGAACTCGGCGCAGAAGCCCGCGCTGTACGAGACCCGGGAAGCGACCGCGAACAGCCGCATCAACGCACGGCTGCCGTACATCTTCCTGCTGTCGCGCATCGCGCACTACCTGAAGCTGATCCAGCGCGAAAACATCGGCACGACGAAGGATCGCCGTCTGCTCGAACTCGAGCTGAACAACTGGATCAAGGGGCTCGTGACCGAGATGAAGGATCCGGGCGACGAACTGCAGGCGTCGCATCCGCTGCGCGAGGCGAAGGTCACGGTCGAGGACATCGAGGACAACCCGGGCTTCTTCCGGATCAAGCTGTTCATCGTTCCGCACTTCCAGGTCGAAGGGATGGATATCGGGCTGTCGCTCGTGTCGCAGATGCCGAAGTCCAAGAACTGATCTGACGTTAGTCGCAGTGGCGCCGGGGTGGACAGGGGCACCCCGGCGTGCCGTGCAGTCGCGCAACCGAGAGATTCCATGTCGATGATTCTGCCTTCGCAGGCTTATGAATTGAAGCTCGCGCCGCATCCGGCGCCGTTCTCGATCCTGAAGTTCAGCGGGCTGGACCGCGTGAGCCAGCTCTATCGATACGACATCGAATTCACCAGTCCGGCGGCCGGGATTCCGATGGACCAGGTACTGGGCAGGCCGGCGAAATTCGTGGTCGATCCGGTCGATCCCGACATGGACTATCTTCGGAAGATGTTCGGGGAAAATGCCGCGCAGTTCAGTGCCAAGCCGAGTGCGTATACGGTCCATGGCGTCATCACGCAGTTCGACGAACTGGAGACATCGGCGGACGAAACCCGCTACCGCGTCGTGCTGGAGCCGACGCTGGCGGATCTCGCCCGCGGCGTGACGAGCCGCTTGTTTCAGAAGCAGTCGGTCGACGAGATCGTGACCGGCACGTTGCGACATTACGGTTACCGCGCGGGCGTGGACTTTCGGTTCCAGTTGCGCGGGCAATACAAGCGCCGCGAATACGTGACGCAGTATCACGAGACGACGTTCGCGTTCATTCAGCGCATTTGTGCGGAAGAGGGCATCTGGTTTCGCTGGGAGCAGAAGAAGGATCGTGCGGTGGTCGTGTTCGGCGACGATCTGGATGCCTATGCGCGCAAGCAGCGAACGGTGCCGTATCGACGGGAATCGGGGCTGGAGAGTGTCGGTTCGGATGCGATCAAGACGCTAGGACGCGAGATGAAGCGCGTGCCGGAGGCGGTGCGGCTGCATGACTACAACCATCGGCAGGCCGGCGTATCGCTGCTGGTCGAGGAAAACGCGGCGCGCGACGACACGACGACACATTCGGTCGATTATCGCTGGGGCGAACATTACGAGACGCCCGAAGAGGGGAAGCGCATTGCGCGGTTGCGGCATGAAGCCTATCTGGCCGGGCAGATCACGTTCAAGGGGACCGGCAATCCGTTCTGGCTCGAGGCGGGCGAGGTGATGCGTGTCGAGCCGAAGCCGGCCGATGCGAAACATGGGGTCTTCGTTACGTCGGTCGAGTCGCACGGCGGGCGTAACGAGTCGTACTGGGTGGCGTTCGAAGGGATTCCGTCGGATCGTGTATGGCGCACGTCGATGGGCTCGATTTCGCGACCGGTGGTCGACGGGATCCTGCCGGCGCGGATTACGTCGCCAGGCAACTACAAGTATGCGTATCTGACCGAGCAGGGCTGGTACGTGATCAAGCTGCCGTTCGATCTCGATGAATGGAGCCCCGGTGGGACGAGCCGGCCGGTGCGGTTTGCGAAGCCGTACAGCGGCGACAACTACGGGCATCACTTTCCGTTGATCGACGGGGCGGAGGTGGCGATCGTCCATACGGACGGCGATCCGAACCGACCGGTGATCATCGGCGCAATGCATGACAGCGTGCATCCGGATCTGGTCAATAACCTGAACCATACGCGGAATCTGATTCGGACGGCTGCGCGCAATGAGTTGCGGATGGAGGACAAGGAGGGCGTCGAGCATATTCATCTGACGACGCCCACCCAGACGAGTGAGCTGAATCTAGGGCATATGGTCGACGATGCCCGCCACGAACGCGGCCAAGGCGCCGAGCTACGTACCGACGGGCATCTTGCCGCGCGTGGTCCGAAGGGCATGCTGTTGAGTACCGAGGCGCAGGTGGGCGCTGCCGGGCACCAACTCGACATGAAGGACGCGCACGCGCAGTTGCAGCGGGCGATCGATCGCATGGAGTCCCTTTCCGAGGCGGTACGTGCGGCGGAGGCGACCGTCGCGGAGTTGCAGCAACAGAAGTCGTTCTATGCGGAAGCGCTGGATGGTTTGAAGCGTGCCGCCATTCTGGCGAGCGCACCGTCAGGTATCGGCCTCACGTCCGGCGAGCATTTGCAGCTCAATGCGGACCGGAATCTGATCGCGACGGCCGGCGGGAATTTCGACGTCGGCGTCATGCGCAACTTCACGGTTGCGGCCGGGAAGCAGGTATCGCTTTTCGCACAAGCACAGGGCGTGCGGGTGACGGCCGCCAAACAGGACGTTGTCGTTCAGGCCCGTACGGGAGCGATGGCGCTGTCGGCGTCGAAGGACCTGAACTTCACTAGTAGTGAGGGTGCGATTCTCGCGGCCTCGCGCGGTGCGCTGACACTCGCCAGTGGTGGCGCCTACCTCAAGATCGACGGCGGCAATATCGAGCTCGGATGCCCGGGGGATATCACGCTCAAATGCGGAAATTTCCATTGGACCGGCCCAGCGTCGCTTGACACCCGTCTGCCGAATATGCCCATTGGGCCATGCAAGGAGTGCCTGCTGGATGCGCACCGTGGTGTCGAAGCGATGACGGAGGTCGCTTGATGGCCGGAACCGGACGTGCGACCCCAACCCGAGAGTCGGACGCGGGATGGGAGGCGTGGCGTGATCGATTGGTAGCGCAATTCGACACGTTCGACGTGGACGGCGTTGCGGCGTACCTGTACATGCTCGCCGATGCGCGTGCCAATCCGGGGCTCGACAAACTGCTCGTCCAGGTGCCGCTGCTCGAATGGGAGTCGCTCTGGGGCGGCAGCGTTCTCGAGTCCTATACGGACATCGCCCCGTATCTGATCGGGATCGATCGCTTTGCATTCGATGATTCGCGCGACCTCGGCAGCCGGCTTGTCCGGCGACTTTGGAGAGAGTCGAGCGGACGGCACATGCTGACGTGGATATGGTCGCCATTTCCCATTCGGTCACTGGCCGCGCATTTTCGCTCGTTCTGCCGTTACTCGACGCCCGACAAGCGCGCGTACTTTCTGCATTTCTACGATAACCGGATTCTTGCCCGGTTACGAGGAGTCTGGAGCGCAGAACAGGCTCAGGCGTTTCTGTCGCCATGTGTCGAGATATGGCATCGCGATCGTGATTCGAACGAGATCGTCTGGCGCAACGATGCCGGTGTCGCCGATGCAGTCGTCGACGCAGAGCAGGTGATGACGATCGAGCAGCACATGACGTTGCTGCATCTCGGCCGTGCCGACAAGCTTGCGATGCAGTTGCGCACGATGTATGGCGCGATGCTCGACGATTTTACGGATCTGGCGCTCTACCGCCGTATTTCGGAACAGCTCGAACGTGCTGGCCGATACCGTATAGCCGACGATGACGATCTCTTGAACTACGTTTCAAAGGGCGTCGTTATTTCGCCGCGGTTCGATGAGCATCCGGTGATCCGGGGCAGATTGGAGCGCGCGATGAGCGGTGAGCAGACGTTTCGAGAGGCATTGAGTGATATCGACGCGGAGGTATTGCGGGAGACGGCTCGCATCGCGTCGGATTCGGACGAGGCGGGAGGAACGTCGCGTGATTAGTCGGCTTTTCATCCTATTGGTTCTGGCGCTGGCGCTAACCGGCTGCGATGCATTTTCCTCCGAGCCGACCTACCGTGGTGTCAGCATCATGGGGCTCAACTACACGCCGTTCAATCTGAGCGGGTTCACGATTCGCGACAAGTATGGCAACAGAGCGGGTGGAGGAGGTGATCTGCCGCCGGGTACGGGCGCGGGAAGACTGAGTTGTTGCTACAAGCTGAAGGGGACGGAATTCACGGTTGAGTGGGAGATATATGACCAGGATGAGTTCATGAAGGATCCGTATGCACCGATCAAGAAGATCCACAAGACGACCGCGGTGAAGTTTCCACCGACAGAAATCAAAGGTGGGGCGGGGGAGGACGTATTGGCCGTGCACTTTTATCCGGACGATCACATCGAGTTCGAGATTCGGAACGACATGAGCGGGACGAGGATTGACTACACGGAAATCGATTACTGGCTTCAAACCAAATACGGGAAGGCGGCGAACCCTGACGACGCCGACATGGCCGTCGCCTATCGACGCACGGCGCGTATCGCGGCGCAGGGCTGGTTGAAGTATCGCCTAGCCGATACGACAGATTTGGAGCAGTACGTGTACTACAGACAGATCGTTAATCCGAAATTCGATGAGCATCCAGCGGTGCAACGGATTCTGAAGGAGACGAGCGGCAAGCCAGGCGCCTTTGGTGTTGCGATGCAGAGCTTGCCAGACACCGTCGTGCAAGAGATCAAGCGGGGCCGCTTTGATTAGACATCGACACGAGCACGAGATTCTCTATTCGAAAAGGCGCCCTTCTTGATCGTCAGACCGTGTTTGCGAGTCGAAGTCTGCGTGTTACGTCGGATTGTGTCCTTGAATTCGGGGTGTTTCAGCAATGATTAAACGGGTTGTCGTCTTCCTCGCTGCCGCATTGACGTTGGGTGGCTGTGATGCATTTTCCGCCGAGCCGATCTACCGTGGTGTCAGCATCATGGGGCTCAACTACACGCCGTTCAATCTGAGCGAGTTCACAATTCGCGACAAATATGGCAACAGAGCCAGCGGAGGAGGTGACCTGCCGCCGGGTACGGGCGCGGGAAGCCTCAGTTGTTGCTACAAGCTGAAGGGGACGGAATTCACTGTCGAGTGGGAGATATATGACCAGGATGAGTTCATGAAGGATCCGTACGCGCCGATCAAGACGATCCACAAGACGACCGAGGTGAAGTTCCCGCCGACAAAAGTCAAAGGTGGGGCGGGGGAGGACGTGCTGGCCGTACACTTTTATCCGGACGATCACATCGAGTTCGAGATTCGGAACGACATGAGCGGGACGAGGATCGCCTATACAAAAGTGGACCACTTGTTTCAGACCAAATACGGGAAGGCGGCGAACCCTGACGATGCCGACATGGCTGTCGCCTATCGGCGCACGGCACGAATTGCGGCCCAGGGCTGGCTGAAGTATCGCCTGACCGACACGACAGATCTCGTGCAGTACGTGTACTACAGACAGATCGTTAATCCGAAATTCGATGAGCATCCAGCGGTGCAACGGATTCTGAAGGAGACGAGCGGCAAGCCAGGCGCCTTTGGTGTTGCGATGCAGAGCTTGCCAGACACCGTCGTGCAAGAGATCAAGCGAGGTCGCTTTGATTAGACATCGACACGAGCACGAGATTCTCTATTCGAAAAGGCGCCCTTCTTGATTGTCAGGTCGTGTTCGCGAGTCGGAGTCCGTGTGTTACGTCGGATTGTGTTCTTGATTTTCAGGTGTTTAAGCAATGATTAAACGGATTATCGTCTTCCTCGCTGCCGCATTGACGTTGGCTGGCTGCGACGCATTTTCCTCCGAGCCGACCTACCGTGGTGTCAGCATCATGGGGCTCAACTACACGCCGTTCAATCTGAGCGAGTTCACAATTCGCGACAAGTATGGCAACAGAGCGGGTGGAGGGGGTGACTTGCCACCGAGTGCTGGTGCCGGAAGCCTAACTTGTTGCTACAAGCTGAAGGGGACGAAATTCACGGTTGAGTGGGAAGTCTACGACGCGGATGAAGCGATTAAAGATCTGTACGCGCCGATCAAGAAGATCCACAAGACGACCGAGGTGAAGTTTCCGCCGACAAAAGTCAAAGGTGGGGCGGGGGAGGACGTGCTGGCCGTACACTTTTATCCGGACGATCACATCGAGTTCGAGATTCGGAACGACATGAGCGGGACGAGGATCGATTACACGGAGGTTGACGACTGGCTTCAAACAAAATACGGGAGGGCGGCGAATCCGGACGACGACGACATGTTCGTGGCTTATAGACGCACGGCTCGAATCGCGGCGCAGGGCTGGCTGAAGTATCGCCTGACCGACACGGTGGATCTGGAGCAGTACGTGTACTACAGGCAGCTTGTTAATTCCAAATTCGATGAGCATCCAGTGGTGCAACGGATCCTGAAAGAGACGAAAGGCAAGCCGGGCGCCTTTGGTGCTGCGATGCAGAGCTTGCCGGACACCGTCGTGCAAGAGATCAAGCGAGGTCGTTTTGATTAGACATCGACACGAGCATGAGATTCGCTATTCGAAAAGACGCCCCTCTTGATCGTCAGACCGTGGTTGCGAGTCGAAGTCTGCGTGTTACGTCGGATTGTGTCCTTGAATTCGGGGTGTTTCAGCAATGATTAAACGGGTTGTCGTCTTCCTCGCTGCCGCATTGACGTTGGGTGGCTGTGATGCATTTTCCGCCGAGCCGATCTACCGTGGTGTCAGCATCATGGGGCTCAACTACACGCCGTTCAATCTGAGCGAGTTCACAATTCGCGACAAATATGGCAACAGGGCGGGCGGAGGGGGAGATTTGCCGCCGGGCGCTGGAGCCGGACGGTTGAGTTGCTGCTACAAGCTGAAGGGGACCGAATTCACGGTTGAGTGGGAGATATATGACCAGGATGAGTTCATGAAGGATCCGTACGCGCCGATCAAGACGATCCACAAGACGACCGAGGTGAAGTTTCCGCCGACAAAAGTCAAAGGCGGGGCGGGGGAGGACGTGCTCGCCGTGCATTTTTATCCAGATGATCACATCGAGTTCGAGATTCGGAACGACATGAGCGGGACGAGGATATCTTATGCAGAAGTCTATCACTGGTTTAGAAAAAAATATGGGAAAGCGGCTGACGGCGATGACGTAGATATGGCTATCGCGTTCAGGCAGATAGCGCGTATTGCAGCACAAGGAGTGGTTAGGTATCACCTGACTGATACCGCAGATCTGGAACAGTATGTCTACTACGTGAAACTCGTTAATCCTGAGTTCGATCGGCATCCGGCCGTTCGAAAAATACTGCTGGAGACGCGGGGCAAGCCCGGTGCGTTTGGTGCAGCGATGCAGAACTTGCAGGACACCGTTGTTCAGGAAATCAAGAAAGGTCGCTTTGAGCGAGGTGTGGAAGGTGGAAAATAAAGCCAACAAGGCCGTCGTCGGGCCGGAAGATCGAACTCCGGCGGAAGTGCGTGCTGCAATCGGGGAAAAGGGGAAAGCGTATCCCCATGACGAATGTATTCCATGTGGAGCGGTGATACACGTCGGATTTTTCTTCGACGGATTTGGCCGTCACCGCGACCACGATGACAAGAGCACCTCTCGATATTCAAACATTTGTCGACTCTGGGAAGCTCATCGTGAAAACAAGGACCGCCGTCAGCGGCGGGAACCAAACCAGTTTTGGTATCGATTTTATTATTCTGGACTGGGAACGGAGCTGAACAAGGATGCTCGAGAGGGTCAAATCGTGTCCGCAGCATTCAAGCTCGGAAGGCAGGGCGCCGATGCAGCCGCTTCAATCGCAGTTGGTGTCGGCGAGAGCGTGACCGGCGTGAAACGGCTTCCTATCAACCCGCAAGACACTATCACCGAAGGATTCAAGAAGGGTCTCAAGGAGTTTTCGTTTCGGCCGGTCGTGCAGTCTTTCAAAGACCTGGTCAACTCCGTCGAATCCGTGCCCCGCAATATCGGCCGAGTGTTGCAACTGCAGCGTGACAACCGCTGGGTTCGACGCGGTCGTGCTGCCACGCGCGCGGTTCTTTACGATGCGAAGAAGAATTTTCCGTCCATCGCGCAAAGCGCCGCCAAGTCGGTGTTCTTTGGCGTGGTGATCGATTCGATTCCGTGGTTTCGTGACAACCGCGCTGTCGCGCGAGTTTTCGGAACGGGCGTCGATGATCGGCTGGCGGCCGCGATGAAGCAGTTCGAGATCGCAATCGACGACGTCAGGCAGAAAATGCCTAAGATCCAGCGGATCCAGGTATCCATCTTCGGCGCCGATCGCGGTTGTGTTCTCGCCCGGGCGCTGGCGAACGAACTGACCCAACGCTATAAGCGTCCGAGCGAGGCGACATTGGCCTTTGTCGATCCGAAGGATTCGAACCAGACGGCGATTCCGATCGAAATCAAGTTCATGGGGCTGCTCGACGCCGTATCGTCGGTGATGGAGGAGAACAAGCTGCTGGGGATCGTGCCGATTCTCGGCCTGCTCAAACAGAACTACGGAGATCGCGCTCTCGCGGTACCGGCGTCCGTGCAGCGATGCGTGCATTTTGCGGCAGCTCATGAGCTGCGCTTCTATCAGCGGCTCGATAGCCTCGAGAACACGCGCGGCCTTCAATATCTCTATCCGGGAACGAGTGAAGACATCACCGGCGGAGCGCCGCCAGGATCGCTTGGGGCACGCGCGGAACTTCAGCGCGTCGCGTTGCGCGACATGCTCAATGAAGCGGTATCGCATGGTGTCGTCATGGACACCATGGAAGATTTGGCTAAATTTAAACCCGATGTGTTTCGGCGATTCACTCTCGCAAACCCCATCCCCGACGGAAAATCCACCTACAAAATCGGAGAATTGATCGACGCCTACCGTCAGATGGTCCCCTACGTCGCACGTTTGAATTTCGTCGAACATATGCAGATATTCCTGCGCTGGATGGCGGTTCGCTACCAGTCCCCCGAGTTTCGCGCAACCGTAACGAGCCGCTTCGACGATCTCGCGTCCCGGCACCGGGAGCGGCTGAAGGAGCGCAACGAAGCCGAGGCGGCCTACGTTGCATTACGCAACCAGCGACCACCGGCAGATAGCGTGACGCTCAACATAGCTTTGGCTCGCTGGCAGGATTCGGTCCTGCCGGAGATGCTTTCCAATCGCGATGCAGGTATCGAGAAGAATCGCCCTTCGGTAGGCGTCTGGGATCGCATCCAAAGCGAATCCGAAGAGTTGATGCGACGCGAATCCCGACAAGCCGGCCTTCAAAAATCGGCAGATCTTATCCGTGAAAAGGCTCAAGACGGTTCATTACCGTGGGACGCGGACCCGGAGTTCAGCGCATCGATGATCGAGGCCTGGATGATGACGCCGGAAGAGGAGACGCTGATCCAGGCATGGAAGATGGGCCTGAGCGGCAAGAACCCGCTGCCGCCCAAGGTCATGGCGCTGTTCGACCTGCTGGTTCACGACACGATGCTGACGAGCTGGCACGACCACGTGCTGTCGTCGAACCTGTACTTCCAGACACGAGCGATCGACACGTTCGGAACCAGCGATTACGTCGAAGAGGACAAGAAGCGCAAGCGCGACGAAAAGCACGGCGAGCGCGTCAGGCAGGCCAGCGAGGCGATGAAGCCTGCCGGCCGGGTGCCAGGGCGCCTATAACCAACATCAATCGCTTGCTGTCGAACTGCAGTGGCGATACCAGTTCAATTCGGGGATACACATGGCGGGCATCATTCGCGTCGGAGACACTCATACCGGCGAAGGCCACGTAACGGCTGGCTCGGCGACGTGCTTTTTCATGGGGCGTCCGCTTGCTCGACTCCACGATCCGGTGACCTGTCCGCGCCACGGCGACAACCGTATCGCAACCGCGACCTCGGGCGCATTCGATGACGGTCGCGAAGTCGCTCAGCACGATGACTTGTGTGCGTGCGGTTGCCGGTTGATTTCTTCTCTTCCGAATAGCGGGCGCCGTTAAGCAATGGCACTGGATTTCTCGTCCCTCCCGCCGGAGAAGCCGGTTCCTGATGAATCGCCGTCGCGGGTTCTCTGGGCTGCGGTGTTCATCGTGCTCACGGCGGTCGGGGTATTGGCTGTGCTGATGCTCTGGCCGAAGGATGAGCCGACTCACACGCCATGGTTCTGGATATGCGTGTCCGTATATCCGACGGGTTTTTCCGCCTTCGTCGTCTCCCGGCGATATCGGGCATACGAACTCGAACGCGCGAAAGTCCAGGCCTGGAACGATGCAAGCAGGAAGTACAACGCGCAGGCTTTTGCGCGAGAGAGCGTGCCGATGCTTGTCCTGGCAGCGGCTGCACGTGTAACCGCAGACGATACGGACAATGGTATCGACCCGATCGTCGATGGCGCGATGAAGTTGCGTGCCAAGGCTTCGGAGCGGCAAGCAAACGAATCGGTTTCGGCAAGATGGTTCGAGCCGATTGAAGCCCGCCTGGCCGCTGACGATGCGGAACGTCAGGATCAGGTTCTTGAATGGTTGTACGAGCGACTCATCGACGACTTGCATGAAACCTTGAACGCGCTTCCTGCGGATCTGCCACTGCGCGTCTTGCTCGACATTTCCGGCTATGTCGGAGAGTCCGACGTGGTCGAGCAATGGCGGGAAGAATGGAGGCGTCACACGTTGCGCTTCGCCAGAACGGACCGAGCGCCCGAATCGCTCGATTTGATGACGGTCGATTCCTGGCTTGACGATCGGAACGGGCCGTTGCATCAGCATGCGGTGTTACTCGTATCCATAGCGCTCGGCACAGTGATTGCCGAGTCGCCGGCGCCCGGTTCAGCCGAGGCCGGGGTGGGATTGCTGCTGGTTTCCGAGACCCTGGCATCGCGCTTCGAGTTGCGACCGATCGCTGCATTCCACCGTCCCCGGCGAGCCGGTAATGACGATCCTGGCCATGCACTGACCTATGGGATTCGTTGGGGCGGTACCGCGCCGGATGACATCGGAGCGCTGTGGACGAGCGGATTCGACAGCCGAACGGCCGGTTCCTTGCGCACGGCGTTACGCACGGGCAATCCGGAAGGGGAAAACGACGAAGCGGTGCCAGAGTTCGAACTCGATCGAATCGTCGGCAAGGCGGGGGCCTCAGCCGGATGGCTTGCCGCAGCTTGTGCAACGTACGTCGCCGGTCAAGCGCCAAAGCCGCAACTGGTCGCACAGCGCGACGAAAACCATGTGTTCATCGCTGTCGTGACGACCTTGGATAACGCATCAACAACACACGCATTTCCGCATGAACCGGATATTCAAAATTGACCTGTTCGGGGCCATTGTTTTTGTCGTCCTTCCTGGGCTGATCGTATGGATGCGACCGCACTGGGTTGGGATAACCGAGGCGGATCGAGGGTTGGCGCTCGTCATTTTGTGCGCCATATTCGTGGCACTCTTGTTGATTTTCAGCTTCAGCGATTCGTCTCGGCCGGCGAATGGCTGGCGCGCCGTGAAGAAATGGGTCAAGGATCACACGCGTCGCACGGCGGCTCCGTCGGGAAGCGATTCGGCGGTTAATGCCGCGACGCGAGCCGAATCGTTGAAGCAGGTCCAGAGCGAGAGGCATGGCTGGCGATGGCGCTATCGCGATCGGTGGGTGCTTGTCGCCGGCGACTATCCGCTTGTCCGGCGGCTCGCGCCGGGGTTGGCCGATACCGGCTACGCGATTCTCGGCAATACGGTCGTGTTGTATGCGCGGCAAATCGACGACAAACTCGACACGGAATGGCTTGATCAGATTCGTCGCTTGCGCCGTCGTCGTCCGATCGACGCGATTGTGGCCATTACCCGTCACCGGAGTTCCGGCGATGCGTCGTTTGACGTGGACGAACTCGCTGCACGGCTTGCTCGCCACGCGCGCATGTTATGTTGGGCCGCACCGGCGTATCTGCTGGATGTGACGGATTTCGGCAGCGACCGGGCCGGCCCGGATGAAGCGATGGGCTTCATATGGGCGAACTCAAGCGTGAGCGGTGAGATGATTGACGAATCGCTGGGCAATCTCGTCGACAATCTGTCGGACATCGGTGTCGTGCGCCTCGCAGTGAATGCCGATGATCGTTACCCTGCCGAGCTGGCGCAACATGTCTCGAGGTTGCGCGGAGCGCTATCTGACCTGCTGCACCGAACCGCTGAATCCTCTGTTTCGAGGCATACGCTTCACGGGGTGATGTTTGCGCCGTTATTCAAAGAGCGGGCGCCGCAGTCTCCGGATTTCGATCTGCCGAGTGGCGATTCGAATGATGGCGACCCGGCGATCGACCCTCAACACCGAACCCTCTGGCAAACCATCGCCGACCACAGCCGCAAGGTCCACGGCCGCCGCGTTGGCTTTTCACTGTCGACCACCGCAGCCTGGATGACGATGGCCCTGATCAGTTGCTGGTTTGCCGGCACGATGCTGTCCGGTTTCTCCAACCGCGCAACGATCGGAAGCGCAACGGATACGGCTACCAAGCTCACCGGGCCCCTGAACCCGACGCAGTCGCTGCAAACGCTTACCGACCTCGGCCGGCAAATGGATACGCTCGAAATCCACCAGCGTAGCGGTGCGCCTTTGATCGCCCGTTTCGGCTTGAACCGCGACCACGCGCTGCTCGACGCCCTTTGGCCTTACTACGCCGGTGCCGCGAACCGCATCCTCGTCGGCCCGATTCGCCAGAAGCTCGACGCGAGGCTGCATCAGCTTGCGTCGCTGTCCGACGCGGAAATCGCCAGCGGCGGCGATGCTCAGGTACAGGCCGCTTACGATACGCTCAAGACCTACATGATGCTCGCCAAACCCGCGCGGGCAGTGGCTGCATTCCTGCTGCCGCAACTTGTCGCGACGTCTGCACCCGAACGCCCGACTCATTCGCAGCTGTCGAAGGGTAGCTGGGAAGACCTGCGTCAGCAAGCGATCGCGTTCTTCGCCAACCACGTTGGACGTGGCGCTGCATCCAGCCAAGCCGCGTTGGCGATTGTTCCGGATGGCAACCTGGTCGCGTCTACCCGACAGACGATCATAAGTGTCCGGGGTATTCAGAACTCCGGGGACGCGATCTACCAACAGATCATCGACGAAGCGACACCGAAATACCCGCCGCTATCACTCGCGACGCTGCTCGGCGACGCGGCGTCGCAATCCTCCGCGGGCGGTGCAACGAGTCGTGGCCTGTTCGGCACGACCGCGACCGTGCCCGGCGTATTCACACGTGCTGCGTGGGAGGAGCGAATCTCGAAGGCAATCGACGAAGCCGGCGAGCAACGCGATGTGGCAAGCGACTGGGTGCTCTCCGACACCAAGGTAGCCAATGCATCCCCGTCGACATTGAAGGGCGAACTGCGCCAGCGCTATTTCGACGACTACGCGCGGGCATGGGCGCTCTTCCTCAACAGCCTGCGCTGGCAACCTGCGCCGACGCTGTCGGCCACTGCCGACCAGTTGACGCTGCTCGGCGATCCGCAACGCTCGCCGCTCGTCGCGTTGATGAGTGCGATCGCGTATCAGGCGGGAACGGGAGCCAACGCCCAATCGCTGTCCGACACGCTGGTCAGCAAGGCACAGCAACTGATCGGCGCGGACGAAAAGGATCCGTCGAAGCAGGCCAAGCCTCAACTGGCGCCACTTGCCGCCGCATTCGGTCCGATCCTGCGTCTGACCGGTAGTGATCTCGCTTCAGGGGCGCCATCCGGCGGCAAGGGGAACGCCCCGCCGGCAGCAACCGGCGACCTGAGCCTGGCCCGCTATCTGGAGCGGATCACGGCCATGCGCCTGAAGACATCGCAGATCGTCTCCAGTCCGGATCCGGATGCGCTTGCACGCCTGGCCGCGCAATCCGTGCTGCAGGGCAAGACGTCCGATATCGCCGACAGTCGCGATTACGCGAGTCGTGTCGCTGCGAGCCTCGGCGAACAATGGTCGGGCTTCGGCGCATTGTTCCGCGCGCCGTTCGATCAGTCGTGGCAGGTCATCGTGCAGCCTGCCGCGTCGAGCCTGAACGAAATCTGGCGCACCGTGATCCTCGCTGACTGGAACAAGGCGTTCGGTGGCCGCTACCCATTCGCGGATTCCGACAACGACGCATCGCTGCCCGAGATGGCGCGTTTCATGCGTCCGGATAGTGGCGTGATCGCGCAGTTCGTGACGTCGCAACTGGCCGGTGTCGTCGAACGGCAGGGCGACCGATGGGTCGCCTCGCAAGGGGCCGATTCCGGCGCATTGACGATCGATCCGGCGTTTCTCAACGGCCTGAACAAGCTCGCGCGCACGTCGATGGTTCTATTCCCGTCCGGCGACGCACGCGTGCGTTACGAACTGCGGGCCGAGCCGACGCCGGGCGTCACCGACATGAGATTCGTGCTGTCCGGCCGCGAACTGCATTACTTCAACCAGAAGCAGGAATGGACGCCGTTCGAATGGCCGGGACAATCGCTCGAGAACCTGTCACATATCGAATGGCAGACGGAGCAGGGCGGGTTGCGCACCGCACTCGATTCGCAGGGGCGCTTCGGTCTCGTTCGGTTGCTGGAGCGCGCGAAGGTCGTACAGCAGGACAACGCGCGCTATTTGCTGACCTGGACGCCAGACACGAGCCAGGGTATCCCGCTCAAGGTGCAATTGCGCAGCGAAGCCGGCGGTGGTCCGCTCGATGTTCTCCAGTTGCGGAATTTCGTGTTGCCGGCACGTATTTTCGTGACGGGATCGGCAAATGCCGGGGTTCGGGTATCGGCAAGCGGCCCGCCGCCGCTGCCGATGTCGGCGATCGAGGCCGCGAAGCATGCAGCCGTGCCATTGCCACCGGGGGTGCCGGGCGGAGGCGCCTTGCCGGACGCCGTCATGCAGGCGACGACGGAGCAGGCATCCGGTCAGCGTACCGCGCTCGAACTTGCTCAGGCGAAAGCGCAGGTCACGGAGCGTGGAATGGCGAAACAAACGACTGTGCCGAAGGTCGCGATTTCGCCATTGGCGACCACGTCGGGACGTTCCGAATCCTCCTCCAGTCCGTTCGGACACGCCCTCAGCCTGCTGGGCGACGCATTCGTTTTTTGAGATCCTCCATGACGCTTGCCAATTTTGTGAAGACACTCGTCGGCGGCTCCCGTATCGATTCGCTTCAGCGGGCACGGACGGATACCTGGGCCACATGGATTGCACCGATACCGGGCGAGCATGCATACGGACGCGATCCCGGCTACGAAGACGCATTCTTCGAACTGAAGGACGAAGCCGGAAAGCTGTCGGGAATCGATGACGGGTTGATCGTCCGTGCATGCGAACACCTGCTCAAGGAGACCGGCAAGGATTTGCGGCTCGCCGGCTACTACGCGTTCGCACGCCTGCGGCAGGACGGCACGGCCGGGTTCGCCGACGGACTTGAGCTGGCCGCTGCACTCGTCGACCGGTTTGGCGAAGCGGCTTTGCCCGTCCGTCACGAAGCCAAGAAGGCTGCGCTTGAAATGCTGGCGACTGCGCGTGTGATCGAGACGCTGGATAGTCGTGGCGACTTTGTGCCCGCTGATCTCGAACGTACGTTGGCCGCGCTCGACGTGCTCGTGGCGCATACGGCCGCGTGGCCCGATGCTGCCCGTCCGAATCTGCAGCCACTCGTTTCTCGCTTCGAGAAAAAGGAAGCGCCGGCAAGCAGCGTCGATTCCGGCAAGGCGATGCCGGCAGCGGCTGCGCCGGGCAAAACGTCGGCGGGGTCGATTGCGTCCACACGCGATTTGCTCGATCAGGCCCGCGCGATGTCGGCGTGGCTCCGCGATCAGGAAAACGGCTACTTGCCGTCGGTACGCCTCGTGCGAAGCGTTCGGTGGGATACCTTGCACGAAGTTCCGCCTGCAGACGCCGCGTCGCATACGCGTCTGGCACCGCCACGCGCCGAGTTGCGGCAGCAGATGAAGCGTCTCGTGCTGCAGAAGCACTGGCACGAGTTGCTGGAGCGTGTGGAGGGTGCGTTCATGGAAGGCGTGAATCACCTGTGGCTCGATCTCCAGTACTTCCAGCACGTGGCGCTCGATCACGTCGGTACGCCATACGACGCATGGCGGGCGTTGCTGCGTGCCGATTTCGCGCTGTTTCTCGAACGATTGCCGGGTATCGAACGGCTGGCGTTCAACGACGGTACACCATTTGCCGACGACACGACACTCGAATGGATTGCTCGCCATGCGGTCGTACGCGACCTGGAAGCGGGCGAGACGATTGCGCCACTGCCGGTCTCGGCGGAAAGCGAGAGCGATTCGACCGGCGACTGGCCGGAGATCGAAGTCCAGGCTCGCGAACTGGCTACCCGTGAGGGCATTGAGACGGCTTTTGCGTGGCTCGAAGCGCTGCCCGGCATGAAAACCGATCGACATCGCTATTTGCAGCGGCTCGTGATGGCCCGCTTGGCCGACCATGTCGGCCGTCACGATGCGGCGCTCGCGCTGCTTGCCGAACTCGACGGAACGTCCCGCTCGCTGCCGATGATGCGCTGGGAGCCGGCGCTGACGTTCGAGGTCAAGCAGCAACTGGTCAAAGCACTGAAAGCGATGAGCAGCCGCAAGGACGCCGACAAGCCCGCGCTCGCCCGTCGCATCAGCGAACTGCATGCGGAACTCACGGTACTCGATCCCGCACGCGCGTTGACCCTTTCGTAACGGATTTCCATGGACAACAACGATTCCATCCTGCGCTACTACGAAGCCGAAATGCGATACCTGCGCGAGTCCGGCAAGGCGTTCGCGAAGGCGCATCCCGACCGTGCGCGCCTGCTCAATCTCGATCGCGTCGGCGATCGCGATCCGTATGTCGAACGTCTGTTCGAAGGCTTTGCGTTTCTGACAGGTCGGCTGCGGCAAAAGCTCGACGACGAACTGCCCGAACTGACCGAAGGGCTCGTCAGTTTGCTGTGGCCGCACTATCTGCGGATGATTCCTTCGCTGTCGATCGTCGAGTTGACGCCGTTCGCGGAGAAACTGCAGAAAACCGAAGTCGTGCCGGCCGGGGTGCCGGTGCGGTCCGCGCCGATCAACGTGCCGTCGCCGGGCGGAGTAGAGGGCGTGACGCCGCGGACGGTGCAGTGTGTGTACCGGACGACGCAGGCCGTTGCATTGCAGCCGGTGTCGATCACGCATGCCGGGCCGACCGTGCGCCATGACGGTCGCTCGGTGATTCGACTTGGCTTCTCACTGCAGGGATCGGCGCTGCGCAGCGAAACGGACTTGTCGCGGTTGCGGTTGCATCTGAACGCGGATCTACCGACCGCATTCGCGATGCATCTTGCGCTGACGCGTCAGATCGATGCGATTTGCTTGCGTGTTCCGGAAGTCCGCGACGGCGAACCGGTAGCGCTCGCAGGCGTAACGATCGAGCCGGCAGGGTTCTCGACGGAAGAACGGCTGTGGCCCAAGGCCGACGCGGCGTTCTCGGGATATCAACTGCTGCTCGAATACTTCACGTTCCGCGAGAAATTCCTGTTCATCGATCTATGCGGGCTGGACCTCTCGACGCTTCCCGAAAAATCGACTCGCTTCGAGCTGGAGATTCTCCTGAAGGAAGCGTATCCGTCAGATCAGCGTTTCAACGCGGAGAACGTGCGGTTGTTCTGTACGCCGGTCATCAACCTGTTCGAACTGGATGCCGAGCCGATCGAGATCGACCATCACGAAACCGAATATCGCGTCGTGCCGGCCGGTCATCAGGGCGAGCATGTCGAAACGTATTCGGTCGATGCGATCGCGACGTTCGATCACGATACGGCCGAGCGATACGAATATGTGCCGTTCGCGACGTTCCGGCACCGCGGCGGCATGTTGCGGCACGAGGCGCCGGAACGTTATTTCCACACGCGCGTGCGTTCGGGGGTATCGGGCTTGCATGAGATGTGGGTGATTCTCGGCGGTCACGCGTGGGAAACGATGGACACGCTGCCCGAGGAAAGCCTGTCGCTGCGCGTGACCGGCACGAACGGGCTGCTGCCGCGCAAGGGGCTGCGCGAAGCGAGCCTCGACGAGCTGGCGGCCAGCACGCCGAACGTCGCGGGCGTGCGCAATCTCGTATCGCCGACATTGCCGCTGTATCCGCCGACGGAGGATCGCTTCCAGTGGCGCGTGCTGTCACATCTCGCACCGAACTTCCTGTCGATGATGAACGCGGAGGTGTTGCGCGGCGCTTTGGCGCTGTACGACTGGACGAACGAAGAGCTGAACCGGCGGCGGCTCGCCGGCATCCTGCACGTGTCGCAGGAAATGATCGAGGAGGTGTCGGGCGGGGCGGTCGAGCGCGGCGTGCTGATCGAGGTCACGCTCGATGCGCACGCTTTCTCCGGTGAAGGCGACGTGATGCTGTTCGGCGAGTTGCTGCACCGGTTCTTCGGCGCGTATGCGGAGCTCAATCTGTTCACGAAGCTGGCGATCGTCAGTCTGCCGTCCCGGTCGCGGACGGAGTGGCCGCGCAGCAAGGCACAGCGGGCGCCGTTATGAGTTCATCGATCGATCGGATGCGTGCTGAAGCCGCTGAGGCGAACGGTCTGCCGGCAGTGGCCGAGAGGTTGTTCGAGCGGGCGCCGAAGATGACTTTCATGCAGTTCTGTCGTCTGCTGGAAGCCTGTGCGCCCGAACGTCCCGGGTTTGGTACGCGCGATACGCCGGAGCATGAGCCGGTGCGATTCCGGCCGCGTCCGCGGTTGGGGTTTCCGGCGGGTGAGGTGGCCGCTGTCGAATTCGACGACGAGCACCTCGATGCGCCGCCGACCGTGCGCACGACCTTCATGGGCCTTTATGGCGTCGATGCGGCCATGCCGTCGCACATGATCGACGAGATCGTGCTGCGGGAGGAGGGGCACGAAGCCGTCGAGGCGTTTCTCGATCCGTTCAACCACCGGGCGGCGACGTTGCTGTATCGCGCATGGAAGAAATACCGCTATCCGGAGCGTTTTCGGGCAGGCGGAGTCGACGATTATTCACGGAGCCTGTTATGTCTCGCCGGATTCGGATGGGGTGACAAGCCTTTGCGGGCAGGCTTGCCCCATTCGCGGATGCTCTCGTTGCTGGGGCTGCTGATCCAGCGGACACGCACGTCGGAAGGGCTCGCCGGCGTGGTGGCGCTCGCCGCGCCGGGCGCCGATGTTCGGGTGGACGAATTCTGGGCGGTGACGACGAGTAGCGGTCGGCCAAAGCCGTTGACGTCGGCGAAGCCGGATGCGGATGTGCTTTCGGATGGGAAGCGTAGCGGGCTCGGCGGCGGTTACGTGCTCGGCAGGCGTCTCGCGTATCGCAGTCGAGCCGTGCGTTTGACGTTGTGGCCCGTTGATGCGCAGCAGGCTCAGGACCTGCTGCCGGGTGCGTGGCTGCATCGGGAGGTGATGGCATTCGTCCAGCTGTATGTCGGCATCAAGGCCGACGTGCATTTGCGGATGAAAGTATCGACACGGTTCGTTCCACCCCCGACCGTCGGCGTCGAACGTGCCGCCCCCGCGCCGCGTCTCGGCTGGACGACCGTGCTGCCGTCAGTCGATGAACGCTTGATCGATATTGCGCTCGGGGTGTACGAGGCGTTTTCCGTGCCGCCGCCCAATCCGTATCTCACGCCACACGTCACCTGATTCCGGAGTTTTCATGTTCTATCGAATGAGTGCGGCCGTCGCTGCCGCTGTATTGCTGCTGTCGGGGTGCGGTGCATGGCAGTCGGTGTCGGATGCGTCGACGAATGCCTATCGCGCGGTGTTCTTCAAGCAGGTGAAAGTGCTGGACATCGACTTGATCGCACGTGCTGCGCTGAACCCCGACGATGCGGGGCGACCGACATCGGTTGCCGTCCGCGTCTATCAGCTGAAGGACCGCAAGATGGTCGATGCGGCATCGTATGACGATCTGTTGAAGAACGACCGCACGATACTCGCGCAAGACCTGCAGGGCGGCATGTCGGCTGTCGTGAATCCGGGGGCTTCGTCGAGCCTGTCTCAACCGATGCAACGCGAGACCGAGTACGTGGCGATCGTTGCGCTGTACCGCGCCCCGGGCGCGGCTGAAAACTGGAAGCGCGTCATCGAGAAAAAGAAGCTCGATCCGGACAAACCGCTACGCGTTCGTTTGACGGCGACCGGATTGCAGATGGCGGGGGATGCGCCGAAGTGATTGCGAGGCTCTCGCGTTCGCTGGAGCGCTCAGCACGTGTGTTGAACGCAAAATTCGGCCCATGCGCCGGTTTCCCGGCAATCATGGGCCGCACGGGCCTCACCGATCGTCTTCCCGCACCGAAGACGGATGCCGGCACAGCGCCCGCACTTCCATCTCCATATACGGAAACAGCGGCAGCTGACTCAGCACGTCATGCAGCTGCTGCACGCTTTCGACGTCGAAGATGCTGACGTTCGCATACTGCCCGGCGATTCGCCACAGATGACGCCACGTCCCTTCGTTCATCAGCCGCTGGCACATCGCCTTCTCTTCCGCCTTCAGCGTGGCCGCCTTGACCGGATCCATGTCCGCCGGCAGGCGAACGGTCATTTCCACATGAAACAGCATCCTGCACTCCTTGCGTTGTCGATTCGTCGAACGGGAAGGGCGCTCACGCCTGCGCGCGGGCCCGCTCGACTTCGCTGCCCGGCACGTCCTGCTTGTCCTTGAGCAGCGAGAAGTCGAAGTCGATCAGCGCGAACTGCCCGTCGACGCCGTACGGCTTGCCTTCCGCGCCCTCCGCCTGCTTGACCGGCGGGATCAGCCCGTCGCGCGTCGCGAACGCGAAGTCGTCCCACAGATGCGGATCGCCATCGATGTTGATCTGCGTCGTCAGCTTACGATAACCGTCCGCCGAAACGAAGAAGTGAATGTGCGCCGGGCGATGGCCGTGGCGGCCGAGCTGGTCGAGCAGTTGCTCGGTCTTGCTGCCCGGCGGCACGCTGTAGCCGACCGGCAGCACGCTGCGGAAGCTGTAGCGGCCTTCGGCATCGGTGCGGATCGAGCGGCGCAGGTTGAACGCGGGCTGCGACGCGTCGAAGTACGAGTAATTGCCCAGATGGTTTGCATGCCACACCTCGACCAGCGCGTTCGCGAGCGGCGCGCCGTCCTGGCCGAGCACCCGGCCGCGCATGATCAGCGTCTGGCCCGGATCGGTGCCGTCGTCGAGACGCGCGTGGCCGACCGATTCCGGCGCACCGGCGACATACAGCGGCCCTTCGATCGTACGCGGCGTGCCGCCCTGGATGCCGGCCTTCGCCTCGGCTTCGTCCATCCGCACGTCGAGGAAGCGCTCGAGGCCGAGGCCCGCGGCGATCAGCCCGAATTCGCGGCCGGCTTCGTTCAGGAAGTTGAGCGCGGTCCAGAACTCGCTCGGCTGCACGTCGAAGTCCTCGATCGTGTAGCAGAGGTCCTTCACGATCCGGTTGACGATCGCGCGCACGCGCGGGTTGCCGGGCTTCTCGGCGGCGTCGTCGAAGGTCTTCAGCAGGGCGTCGATGGCTTGCTTGTTCATCTGTGTCTCCGGTTTCGGTTGTCGTGTGGGGATCAGCGGGCGTCGCGTCGCATCCGTTCGATGCGGGCCCAGTCGAAGGTGATGCCGAGGCCGGGCGTCGCCGGCAGATGCAGCTTGAAATCCTGGTAGCGCAGCGGCTCGACGAGGATCTCCTCGGTGAGCAGCAGCGGGCCGAACAGTTCGGTGCCCCATTTCAGCGAGTCGAACGTGCTGAACAGTTGCGCGGACGCCATCGTGCCGGCCGCGCCTTCGAGCATCGTGCCGCCGTACAGGTCGATGCCGGCCGCCGCCGCGATCGACGCGACGCTCGCCGCGCCCTGCAGGCCGCCCGATTGCGCGATCTTCACCGCGAACACGTCGGCCGCGCGATCCTGCGCGAGCGCGAATGCATCGACGGGGCCGTGCAGCGCCTCGTCGGCCATGATCGGCACCTGTGCGAGTCGCGTGAGGCGTTTGAGCCCCGCGCGGTTGGTTGCGGCGATCGGCTGCTCGACGAGGCTCACGCCGGCTTCCGCCAACCGCGCGCAGGCCCAGATCGCATCGGTCTCGCTCCAGGCCTGATTCACGTCGACCCGCACGTCGCCGCGCTCGCCGAGCGCGCGCTTGATCGCGACCACGTGCGCCACGTCGTCGGCGACGGCGTTCGAGCCGATCTTCAGCTTGAACGCGCGATGGCGGCGGGCATCGAGCATCGCTTCGGCTTCCGCGATGTCGCGCTGCGTGTCGCCGCTCGCGAGCGTCCATGCGACATCGACCGCGTCGGTCCGGCGTCCGCCGAACAGTTCGGACAGCGGCACGCCGAGACGCTGCGCCTGCGCGTCGAACAGCGCGGTCTCGATCGCGCACTTCGCGAAGCGGTTGCCCTGGAACAGCTTGCGTGCCCGCGCCATCGCGGCGCCCGGACGCGTCGCGTCCATGCCTTGCAGCAGCGGCGCGAAGTAGGTATCGATATTGACCTTGATGCTTTCGGGGCTCTCCTCGCCGTACGCGAGGCCGCCGATGGTCGTCGCCTCGCCGACGCCTTCGATACCGTCCGTGCATCGAATTCGGATCAGTACGAGCGTCTGGCAATTCATCGTCGCGACCGACAATTTGTGGGGCCGGATCGTCGGCACGTCGACGAGCAACGTCTCGATGCGTTCGATGGTGGCGGCAGTTGCTATCATGCGATTCCTCCTGTTGGTGCACATGGTAGGAATTCCCGCCCCGCGTCGTCCAACACTCTTTCCGACTACTTCCATACCTTCGAGGCATGAAATGGAATTGCGCCAGCTCCGTTACTTCATCGCCGTCGCCGAGGAAATGAACATCACGCGGGCCGCGGAGCGCCTGCACATGACGCAGCCGCCGCTGAGCCGCCAGCTCCAGGCGATCGAGGAAGAGATCGGATTGCCGCTGTTCGAGCGCGGCGCGCGGCCGCTGAAACTGACCGATGCCGGGCGTGTGTTCTATGCGCAGGCGAAACGTCTGGTCGACCAGGCCGACGAACTGGGGCCGCTGACGCGGCGGCTCGCGCAGTCGTCGGAGCGGATCGTGATCGGCTTCGTGCCGTCGGCGCTGTACGGCGCGCTGCCGGACGTGATCCGCGCGTTTCGCGAGGCGCAGCCGGACGTCGAGCTGTCGCTGATCGAGATGTTCACGCTCGAACAGCTCGGCGCGCTGAAGGGCGGGCGGATCGACGTGGGGTTCGGCCGCCTGCGCTTCGACGACGACCAACTGGTGCGCGAGGCGCTGATCGAGGAAAAGCTGATCGCGGCGCTGCCGGTCGGGCACCGGCTCGCCGATCCGGCCCGGCCGCTGACGCTCGCGGATCTCGCGAACGAGACGATGATCGTCTACCCGAGCACGCCGCGGCCGAGCTTCGCCGATCAGCAGTTGTCGGCGTTGCGCGACGGCGCGGTCGTGCCGGCGGCCGTGCACGAGGTGCGCGAGCTGCAGACGGCGCTCGGGCTCGTCGCCGCGCAGGTGGGCGTGTCGCTGGTGCCGGAGAGCGTGGAGGGCGTGCGCGTGAAGGGCGTCGTCTATCGGCGCTTGCCGGAGCCGGGCGCGACGTCGCCGATCATCATGAGCCGCCGGTTGCACGGCGAAAGCGCGGCGACGGCCGCGTTCTGCGCGATCGCGCGGGAGATGATCGTGCCGGCGGCGTGACGTCATGAACTGCAACTAACGGTCGATCCCGGACGCGCAGCCGAATTCCGACAGGGCGGTGCGACGAGAGCCGTTCCGGCACGGTCAAAGCCGGCGAGTAAGCCGCCGCGTGGTGAGGGTGGTGCGCAAGCGCAGCGGGACGACCGTTACGCCTGACGCTGCGCGTCGAGCGTCTCCGACGGCGACTCGCCGAACCTTTCCCGATATGCGATCGCGAACCGCCCGAGATGGGTAAACCCGCAATCGAGCGCGATATCGGCGATCCGCCGGTCGGCTGCCGCGCCGCGCAGCAGTTCGCGCGCGTGCGCGAGCCGCGTCGCACGCAGGTATTGCATCGGGCTCATCCCGCGGAATTGCAGGAACGCGTCGCGCAGCGTCCGTTCGGGCACGTTGGCGGCCTGGACGATATCGGCAAGCTGCAGCGGCTGCGCATAGTGCGCATCGACGAATTCCTGCGCGCGCCGCACGAAGCCCGGCGCCGGGTCGCGGTGCGACGCCTGCAGCACGGACGGCGGATGGCCTTCGATCAGCAGGTCGATCAGCAGATGCTCGAGCTGCGACGCGACACGCGGGTTCGCGTTCGCGCGTTCGAGCAACTCGGGCGACCGCGCGACGAGCATCAGCTGCTGGCGCCACGCGGCGAGCGCGGCGTCGCTGACGTGCAGCACCGGGTCGAGCGTCGTGCGCGGGTCGCCGGTCAGCGCGCCGACGGTCGCCGCGTCGATGCGCAGCACGAACTGCTCGCAATCGGCCGACAGCACCGCGTCGAAGCGTTCGCCGGGCGCGCACAGCACGCCGGTCTGCCCGTCGACGCCGAGCTGCCGCCCCATCGCGCGCACTTCGGCCTGGCCGGACAGGCAGAACATCAGCAGGTAATAGCCGTCGACGGCGTCGACCTGCACGCGCATCGCGTCGCCGAACGCGATCGTGCCGATCCCGAGCCCGCCCAGCCGGACGAAATCCATGTGCGACGCGCCCCGTACGCGGCCGCTCGGCAGCAGCGCGTGCGGCTGCATCACGCGCGAGATCCGCTCGCGCGTCTCGTCGAGATCGCGGGATTCGAACAGCCGGTGCGCGCGCAGCGCGAGCGGCTCGAACGACGTTGGGGACATGGGCCTCAGCCTTGGTATGGACGACGCGCGCTTCGATCCGACGAATGGGTCGCGATCGTGCGCCGGGTCGCGTGTGCCGTCATGCTAGCGCAGAAATCCGCCGAAAGTGGATATTGCGCCGCCGCAATCGCACTTTCCGGATAGACGCCGAATATTAGCTTTTCAAAAATCGGCTCCATGCATTCAACGCAACGGATCGACAAGGAGTCCGACATGGAGCAGACAGAATCGCCCGTCGTTTTCGCCTCACGCGGCGACGCATCCGACGTGAGCTTCCCGCACGACGACGGCTCGCGCGTGCCGTACAAGGTGTTCAGCTCGCGGGCCGTCTACGATCGCGAGCAGGAACGCATCTTCCGCGGGCCGACGTGGAATTTCGTCGCGCTCGAAGCCGAAATCCCGAACGCCGGCGACTTCAAGAGCACGTTCGTCGGCGACACGCCGGTGGTCGTCACGCGCACCGAGGACGGCGCGCTGTCCGCGTGGGTGAACCGCTGCGCGCACCGCGGCGCGCAGGTGTGCCGCAAGTCGCGCGGCAACGCGAGCTCGCACACGTGCGTGTATCACCAGTGGAGCTTCGACAACCAGGGCAACCTGCTCGGCGTGCCGTTCCGGCGCGGCCAGAAGGGAATGACCGGGATGCCGGCCGATTTCGATCCGAAGCAGCACGGGCTGCGCAAGCTGCGCGTCGACAGCTATCGCGGGCTCGTGTTCGCGACCTTCAGCGATGAAGTCGCGCCGCTGCCCGAGTATCTGGGCGAGCAGATGCGTCCGTGGATCGACCGGATCTTCCACAAGCCGATCGAGTATCTCGGCTGCACGCGCCAGTATTCGAAGTCGAACTGGAAGCTGTACATGGAGAACGTGAAGGACCCGTATCACGCGAGCATGCTGCATCTGTTCCATACGACCTTCAACATCTTCCGCGTCGGGATGAAGGCGCGCTCGATTCCGGATGCGAATCACGGGCTGCACAGCATCATCACGGTGACGAAGACGGGCGACGATACGTCGGCCGCGTACAAGCAGCAGAACATTCGGTCGTTCGACGAGGGCTTCCATCTGGAGGACGAATCGATCCTCGATCTCGTGTCGGAATACGACGAGGACTGCACGAACCATATCCAGCCGATCTTCCCGCAGCTCGTGATCCAGCAGATCCACAACACGCTGGTCGCGCGGCAGATTTTGCCGAAGGGCCCCGACAACTTCGAGCTGATCTTCCACTTCTTCGGTTATGCGGACGACACGCCCGAGCTGCGCGCGCTGCGCATCAAGCAGGCGAATCTCGTCGGGCCGGCCGGCTACATCTCGATGGAGGACACCGAAGCGACCGAGCTCGTGCAGCGCGGCACGGTGCGCGACGCCGATGCGACGTCGGTGATCGAGATGTCGCGCGGCAATCCGGACCAGCAGGACACGGTGATCACCGAGAGCCTGATCCGCAAGTTCTGGGTCGGCTACCAGAAGCTGATGGGCTATTGACGCGGGAGCAAAAAATGACGGAAGACATGAAGACGTGGTTCGAGATTTACATGCTCCAGAACCGCTATATCGGGCACCTCGACAACGATCGGCTCGAACACTGGCCGGAGATGTTCACCGAGGACTGTACGTACGAAATCGTGCCGAAGGAGAACGCCGATCTCGGGCTGCCGGTCGGGATCGTCCATTGCACGAACCAGCGGATGCTGCGCGACCGCGTGGTGTCGCTGCGGCACGCGAACATCTATGAAGAGCACACGTACCGGCACATGACGTCGGGCCTGACGATCGTCGCCGAACGCGACGGCGAGTTCGATACCGAGAGCAACTACGTGGTCGTGCAGACGCGCAGCAACGGCGAGTCGAACGTGTACCAGGCCGGCAAGTACTACGACACGGTCGTGCGTACGCCGGACGGGCTGCGCTACAAGACCAAGCGCGTGATCTACGACACGTCGCGCGTGCAGACGCTGCTCGCGACGCCGATCTGACGAAGCAAGGAATCGACATGATTGAAGCAACGCTGGCCGAGTGGCATCCGCTCGGCGCTTTCGACGAATTCTCCGAAGACGAACCGGCGGCGCGCGTCGCCGGCCAGAAGCCGATCGCCGTGTTCCGGATCGGCGACGAACTGTTCGCGATGCACGACCTGTGTTCGCATGGTCACGCGCGCTTGTCCGAGGGCTACGTGGAGGACGGCTGCGTCGAATGCCCGCTGCACCAGGGGCTCATCGACATTCGCACGGGCGCGCCGAAATGCGCGCCGATCACCGAGCCGGTGCGGACCTATCCGATCCGGATCGTCGACGGGCAGGTGGAAGTCAATGTCGGCTGACCCGTTCGTGATCGTCGGCGCCGGCCACGCGGCGCGGCGTACGGCCGAAGCGCTGCGCGAACGCGATGCGGCGGCGCGTATCGTGATGATCGGCGCGGAGCGCGAGCTGCCGTACGACCGGCCGGCGTTGTCGAAGGATGCGCTGCTGACGGACGGCGGCGAACAGCGCGCGTTCATCCGCGATGCCGCGTGGTACGACGCGCAGCGCATCGAGTTGCGGCTCGGCACGCGCGTCGATGCGATCGAGCGCGATGCACGGCGCGTGCGGCTCGACGACGGTGTGTCGTTACCGTACGGCAAGCTCGTGCTCGCGACGGGTTCGCGCGTGCGCACGTTCGGCGGGGCGATCGACGAAGGTGTCGCCGTGCACTACGTCCGCACGGTCGACGATGCGCGTGCGTTGCGTGCGCAACTGGCGCCCGGGCGTCGCATGGCGGTGCTCGGCGGCGGCTTCATCGGCCTCGAAGTCGCGGCGGCGGCGCGTCAGCTCGGCTGCGACGTGACGGTGATCGACCCGGCCGCGCGCTTGCTGCAGCGCGCGTTGCCGGAAGTGGTCGGTGCTTATGCGCGTCGGTTGCATGACGCGCGTGGCGTGAACTTTCAGATGGCGACGCTGCCGCGTGCAATTCGTCGCGCGCCGGGCGGTGGCGCGATCGTCGAGACCGATCGCGGCGACGTGCCGGCCGACATCGTCGTGGTCGGCATCGGCGTGGTGCCCAACGTCGAGCTCGCGCAGGCGGCCGGGCTCGACGTCGATAACGGGATTCGCGTCGACGCGGGCTGCCGCACGGCCGATCCCGCGATCTTCGCGGCGGGCGAGGTGACGATGCACTTCAATCCGCTGCTCGGGCGGCATGTGCGGATCGAATCGTGGCAGGTGGCCGAAAACCAGCCGGCCGTCGCGGCCGCGAACCTGCTCGGCGCCGACGAGCGCTATGCCGAGCTGCCGTGGCTGTGGTCCGATCAGTACGACTGCAACCTGCAGATGCTCGGGCTGTTCGGCAGCGAACGCACGATCGTCGTGCGCGGCGATCCGGCGAGCGGGCCGTTCACGGTGTTCGGGCTCGGCGACGACGGGAAGATCGTCGCGGTGGCCGCGGCGAACCTCGGGCGCGACATCGGCGCGTCGCGGCGGCTGATCGCCGCAGGCGCGGTGCCCGATCCGGTGAAGCTGGCCGACCCGGCGGTCAATCTGAAGACGTTCATGTAGCGGCGCGGCGCGGGCGGCACGCATGCATCGTGCACGCCCGCGCCGGCTACGGGTTTGTCGGTGGCGTCGAAATCGGGGATATTAACGGCATCGCCGATCCGCCCGTCCTCCATGACGCCAGACAAAGCCCTCGAACTGAAACGCAGCAAGCGCCGCGCGCTATGGCTGCTGCTGGCCGCCGTCGCGGTGTTCGTCACGACCATCCTGCTGCCGCGCGGCCCGTGGGTCGACGGCTTCAAGGCGGTCGCCGAAGCCGCGATGGTCGGCGCGCTCGCCGACTGGTTCGCGGTCGTCGCGCTGTTCCGCCGCGTGCCGATCCCGTTCGTGTCGCGCCATACCGAGATCATCCCGAAGAACAAGGACAAGATCGCCGACAACCTCGCGGTGTTCGTGCGCGAGAAATTCCTCGGCCCCGACGCGCTCGCCGCGCAGATCCGCCAGCACGATCCCGCGCAGAAGCTCGGTGCATGGCTCGGCGAGCCGGCGAACACCGACGCGCTCGGCGGCTACGTGACGAAGCTGATGAGCTTCGCGCTCGACATGACCGACGACGCGCGGATCCAGTCGTTCGTCCACGATGCGTTCCGCGCGGTGATCGACCGGGTCGACCTGTCGCAATCGGCCGGCGCGATCCTCGACACGCTGACGAAGGACGGCCGCCACCAGGCGCTGCTCGACGACGCGATCGAACAGGTGGTCGACGTGCTCGACAAGGAAGAAAACCGCGAGGTGATCGCGGGTTTCATCGTCGAATGGCTGAAGACGCAATATCCGAAGGTCGAGAAGATCATGCCGACGCAGTGGTTCGGCGAAAACGGCGCGCGGATGCTCGCGAGCGCGGTGAGCCGCGTGCTCGAGGGCGTCGCGGCCGACCCCGAGCACGAGCTGCGGCAACGCTTCGACCGGACGGTCGTGCGGCTGACCGAGCGGCTGAAGCACGACCCCGCGTTCATCGAGAAGGGCGAGGAGATCAAGCGCTATATTCGCGACGGCGATGCGTTCAACGACTACGTGCGCGATTTGTGGGACCAGTTGCGCGCGTGGCTGAAGGCCGATCTCGCGCGCCCCGATTCGGCGCTGCACCGGCAGGCCGCGACGCTCGGCGGCTGGCTCGGCGCACGGCTCGCCGAGAGCCCGGCGCTGCGCGCGTCGCTGAACGAGCACGTCGAGAAGGCCGTGCACGAGATGGCGCCCGATTTCGCCGATTTCCTGATGCGTCACATTCGCGACACGGTGCGCAACTGGGATGCGCGCGAGATGTCGCGACAGATCGAGCTGAACATCGGCAAGGACTTGCAATACATCCGCATCAACGGCACGCTGGTCGGCGGGCTGATCGGGCTCGGGTTGTATCTGGTGTCGCTCGCGCCGCGCTGGGCGGCCGGGTGGCTGCACTGACGCGGGCACGCGCGTTGCGCCCGCGCCGCGATGCGCTGCGGTGCGTCGCCGGGTTACGCGGCCGCCTTTGCGCCGTGCAATTGCAGGCCGAGCGCCTTGATGACTTTCAGGATCGTGCCGAAGCTCGGATTGCCGTCGTGCGACAGCGCCTTGTACAGCCCTTCGCGCGACAGGCCCGCATCGCGCGCGACTTGCGACATGCCGCGTGCGCGGGCGATCACGCCGAGCGCATGCGCGATGAAGGCCGGATCGTCGCCGCCCTCCTGCAGGCACGCGTCGAAGTACTCGGCCATGTCGTCTTCGGTTTTCAGGTGTTCGGCCGAATCCCACGGCCGCGTGTTGATCTTGTCCATCGTTCACTCCATGTCGAGGTGCGCGAGCATTGCGTGCGCGGCGCGTATGTCGGCCCGTTGCGTCGATTTATCGCCGCCGCAGAGCAGGATCACCCATATCGTTCCGCGCCTCGCGTAATAGATGCGATAGCCGGGGCCGTGGTCGATACGCATTTCGACGACGGGGGAGCCCGCGGATTTCCAGTCGCCCGGATTGCCCATCGACAGGCGGTCGATGCGCGCCTGGATGCGGCGCCGGGCAAGGCGATCGGGCAGGCCGGCAAACCAGGCGTCGAAGACGTCGGTGGTCCGGATGCTGTACGTAGGCGCACTGTAGGGCACGGATTGCAGGATGTCAACCATGGTTCACATGTTCGATGAATGGAATCGGTTGCGCCTACCGTAGCGCCGCGCGCGTCGTTTGAGGTCGAATTGGCCGTCAGGCCGATCCCGTCGCGAGGCCGCAGCCGGCCATCCGGCCGAAGCCGGAATTCCGCGAATCCGTCTACAATCAAAAGCGTCTTTGCCGCCCGTGCGCGCCCGCCGCGTGCGGGCGAGTCCGTTCGTCCTCCGGCATCCGGAGGCGCCGCCGCGCGTCACGCATCGAGCATCGAGCATCGTGTGTTGCGCGGCGAGCAGTGCCGTGGTTTGTGTCCAGTAGGTAAGGCGTCCGCGTGCCGTAGGCCGGCGCGCGTCCTGAACGCCGCGTGTCCGTAGGCCGGGCAGGCGGCATAACCGAGAGTCCCATGAAAGCATCGGATCTGTTCGTGAAGGCGCTGGAAGCCGAAGGCGTCGAGTACGTGTTCGGCATTCCCGGCGAGGAAAACCTCGATCTGCTCGAATCGCTGCGGCGATCGAAGATCAAGCTCGTGCTGACCCGGCACGAGCAGGCGGCCGGGTTCATGGCCGCCACCTACGGCCGCCTCACGGGCCGCACCGGCGTGTGTCTTGCCACACTCGGCCCGGGCGCGACGAACTTCGTGACGGCCGCCGCGTATGCGCAGCTCGGCGGGATGCCGATGCTGATGATCACCGGGCAGAAGCCGATCAAGTCCAGCAAGCAGGGCCACTTCCAGATCGTCGACGTGGTCGACATGATGCAGCCGCTCACGAAGTTCACGCGGCAGATCGTGTCGATCGGCAACATCCCGTCGGCCGTGCGCGAGGCGTTCCGCCGCGCAGAGGAAGAGCGCCCGGGCGCCGCGCACCTCGAACTGCCGGAAGACATCGCGCACGAGGAGGGCGACGGCAAGCCGATCCCGCGCAGCTACAGCCGGCGGCCGGTGGCTGAGGAGAAGGCGGTCGCGCATGCGGTCGACGCGATCCAGGCCGCGCGTCATCCGCTGTTGATGATCGGCGCGGGCGGCAACCGCAAGACCACCTGCAAGATGCTGCTCGAATTCGTCGACAGGACGGGCATCCCGTTCTTCACGACGCAGATGGGCAAGGGCGTGATCGACGAGACGCACCCGCTGTGGCTCGGCAACGCGACGCTGTCCGACGGCGACTTCGTGCACCGCGCGATCGAGCACGCGGATTGCATCATCAACGTCGGCCACGACGTGATCGAGAAGCCGCCGTTCTTCATGCGCACCGACGACAAGACCGTGATCCACGTGAACTTCCTCGGCGCGCAGGTCGATCCCGTCTATTTTCCGCAGATCGAGGTGGTCGGCGACATCGCGAACGCGGTGTGGCAGATGAAGGAAGCGGTGACGCCGCAATCGCACTGGGATTTCGAGCGCTTCAGGATGATCAAGGCGCATTTCGACGCGCATCTGCAGAAAGGGCAGCACGACCCGCGCTTTCCGATGTATCCGGTGCGGATCGTCAACGACCTGTACAACGCGTTGCCGGTGGACGGCATCGTCTGCCTCGACAACGGGATGTACAAGATCTGGTTCGCGCGCTACTGGCGTGCGCACGAGCCTAACTCGCTGCTGCTCGACAACGCGCTCGCGTCGATGGGCGCGGGCCTGCCGTCGGCGATCGCGACGAAGATCGTGCATCCGCAGCGCAAGGTGATCGCCGTGTGCGGCGACGGCGGCTTCATGATGAATTCGCAGGAGCTCGAAACGGCCGTGCGGCTGAAGCTCGACATCGTCGTGATGATCGTGCGCGACGACGCGTTCGGGATGATCCGCTGGAAGCAGGAGAACATGAATTTCCCCGATTTCGCGATGACGCTGCAAAACCCCGATTTCGTGTCGTACGCGCAAAGCTACGGCGCGCACGGGCACCGCGTCGAGTCGGCCGACGATCTCGAGCCGCTGCTGCGCGAGTGCTTCTCGTCGCCGGGCGTGCACGTGATCGACGTGCCGATCGACTATTCGGACAACGAGCGCGTGTTGAACCGCGAGATCAAGCGCCTGTCGGCGCAACTTTGAATTCCCGTTCACAGGAAGGAGTCGTTCCATGTTGAAGGAAACCTATCCGTACTACCTCGCCAACGAAGCCGTCTACGCGAACACCGATCTGGAGGTGACCGACAAGTTCAGCGGCAAGGTCGCCACGCGCGTCGCGCTGGCCGACGCGAAGGCGATCGATGCTGCGATCGCAGCGGCCGTCGACGCGACGAAGCCGATGCGCGAGATGCCGGCCTACAAGCGGCAGGCCGTGCTCGATCATTGCGTCGCGCGCTTTCGCGAACGTTTCGACGAGCTGGCCGAGGCGCTGTGCATCGAGGCCGGCAAGCCGATCAACGATTCGAAGGGCGAAGTCACGCGGCTGATCGATACGTTTCGCGTCGCGTCCGAGGAATCGGTGCGCATCGACGGCGAGATCGTCAACCTCGAGATCTCCGCGCGTGCGCAGGGCTATACGGGCTACACGAAGCGCGTGCCGGTCGGCCCGTGCTCGTTCATCTCGCCGTTCAACTTCCCGCTGAACCTCGCCGCGCACAAGGTCGCGCCCGCGCTCGCGGCCGGCTGCCCGTTCGTGCTGAAGCCCGCGAGCCGCACGCCGATCGGCGCGCTGATCATCGGCGAGGTGCTCGCGGAAACCGACCTGCCGAAGGGCGCGTTCTCGGTGCTGCCCGCGCATCGCGACGGCGCCGACCTGTTTACGACCGACGAGCGCTTCAAGCTGCTGTCGTTCACCGGTTCGCCGGCCGTCGGCTGGGCGCTGAAGGAGAAGGCCGGCAAGAAGAAAGTCGTGCTGGAACTGGGCGGCAACGCGGCGGCGATCGTCGATGCGGACCAGCGCGACCGGCTCGACTACGTGGTCGAGCGGCTCGCGTTCGGCGCGTACTACCAGTCGGGCCAGAGCTGCATCGGCGTGCAGCGGATTCTCGTGCATGCCGACCTGTACGACGCGCTGCGCGAGAAGCTGATCGCGAAGACGCGTTCGCTGAAGATGGGCGATCCGAAGGATCCGTCGACGTTCGTCGGCCCGATGATCTCCGAATCCGAATCGCACCGGCTGTCGGGCTGGATGGACGCGGCCGTCGCGGCGGGCGCGAAGATCGTCGCGGGCGGCAAGGTCGACGGCGCGATGTTCGAGGCGACGCTGCTGGAAAACGTCGGGCGCGAGCAGGACCTGTACCGGAAGGAGGCGTTCGGCCCGGTCGCGATCCTCGAGAAGTTCGACCGCTTCGACGACGCGCTCGCGCGCGTGAACGACAGCGACTTCGGGCTGCAGGCCGGCGTGTTCACCGATTCGCTCACGCATGCGCACCGCGCATGGGACGAGCTGGAGGTCGGCGGTGTCGTGATCAACGACGTGCCGTCGTTCCGCGTCGACAACATGCCGTACGGCGGCGTGAAGGATTCCGGTCTCGGCCGCGAAGGCATTCGCTATGCGATCGAGGACATGACCGAGCCGCGGCTGATGGTCGTGCGGCGCCGGTAACGCGCGGCAGGCAGCGCGGCGCCGCGGCGGCACGCGGGCGGGCGGGCGATCGGGCCGCCCGCGTGCCGTTTTCATGGCGGCGCGCGCAGCGGCACGGCGCCGCGCGTGTCCCGCGCGGCGGCCGCTCGCAACAGGCTCGACTACGGGCCTTCCCTCGTGATGTAATCGCGCGAAACTGCCGACCGGGGTACGACGCCGGAACGCGCAAATTCATTCTTCACGAGGTCGATTCATGTCCCCCGTCTCGGCATTCAAGCTGGTTCTATTGTCATTCCTCGCGATCGTCGCGCTCGAATGCATCGCCAAGCGGTTGAGGCTGCCGCCCGCCGCCGCGCTGCTGATCGGCGGCATCGGCATCGCGTTCATCCCCGGCCTGCCGCCGATCAACCTCGATCCCGAGCTGGTGTTGCTGGTGTTCCTGCCGCCGCTGCTGATGGACGGCGCGTACTTCTCCGTGTGGGAAGAGTTCAAGCGCAACGTCGGCGGCATCCTGATGCTGGCGATCGGCGCGGTCGTGTTCACGACGTTCGCGGTCGGCTTCGCCGTGCACTGGGTGGTGCCGGCGCTGCCGTGGGCCGCGTGCTTCGCGCTCGGCGCGATCGTGTCGCCGCCCGATGCGGTCGCCGCGAAGGCCGTGCTCGAACGGGTCGCGCTGCCGCGCCGGCTGATGGTCCTGCTCGAAGGCGAGAGCCTGCTGAACGACGCTGCCGGCCTCGTGCTGTTCCGCTTCGCGGTCGCGGCCGCGCTCACCGGCGCGTTCAGCCTCGAGCATGCGGTCGTGCGTTTCGCGGAACTCGGGCTCGGCGGCGTGGTGGTCGGCTTCGTGGTCGGCAAGCTTGTGGTTTGGTTCCTGAAGCTGCTCGACGACGACTATCTCGTGATCACTGTCGCGGTGATCGCCGGCTGGATCGCGTACATCGCGGGCGAAATGGTCGAGGTGTCGGGCGTGATCGCGACCGTCACGGCTGGCATGATCGTCGGCTGGCATCAGCACGAGGTGTTCTCGGCGGCCGTGCGTACGCGCGGCACCGCGTTCTGGCAGGTCATCGTGTTCCTGCTCGAGGCGATGGTGTTCGTGCTGATCGGGCTGTCGCTGCGCGGCGCGATCCACCGGCTCGGCGGCTTCGAGCAGGTGCTCGCGACGATGGTGCCGCCCGTGCTCGCGGTGCTGGCGGCGGTGATCCTGTCGCGCTTCGTGTGGATCTACGCGGTCGAGGCGCTGAAGTGGCCGGTGCGTGGCCTCGTGCGGCGCGGCGACGCGCCCGACTGGAAGGCCGCGACGATCATGAGCTGGGCCGGGATGCGCGGCGTGGTGACGCTGGCGATCGCGCTGTCGCTGCCCGAGGCGCTACCCGGCCGCGACGTGATCCTGGTTGCGTCGTTCGCGGTGATCCTCGTGACCGTGCTGCTGCAGGGCACGACGATCGGGCCGCTGATCCGGCTGCTGCGCCTGCCGCAGCGCGACGAGCGCGCCGCGCACCACCTGACCGAGCCGCAGACGTGGGCGTACGTCGAGGCCGCGCAGCTCGCGGCGATCCAGCCGCTCGTGCGCGACGCGCACGGCGTCGTGATCCATCCGCGTCTGCTCGAGCAGTACACGTATCGCGCCGAGCTGACCGAACGGTCGAAGAACGAGCCCGCGTATCCGGCGGAAGTGCGCACCGCGCACTACGACGTGGTGCTGGCCGCGATCCGGGCCGGGCGCGCCGAACTGTTGCGCCTGCATCGGTCGGGGCGCATCCACGACGAGATGCTGCACACGCTCGAACGCGACCTCGACCTGCAGGAAGTGTCCGCGCAGCACGCGCGCGGGTAGGCGGGCGCACGGGCCGGCGTCCTGTCGGCCCTCACACGGCGGGGTCGCGCGCGCGTCGCGCGATTTTTTCTTCTTCCGCCTGCCGTTTGTGACTGTTTTAATCCGGCCCCAATACACACCCTGATACGGCCCGCCACCAGCCTTGCAGCGCATGCAAACCTCATGGCGCCGGTCTCGCAAACGTTATCGTCTTTCGAATCCGGAAATGATCTGATTTATCTGATTCCGTCTCTTTCTGCATATTTGGCAAAACTAAACCGGAAGGAGATAGATGCTGTGTTCTAATTTCATTTAGAATCAGCCGGTTATGTTTATTGAGAGAAAGAATGCGGAGGTAATGCGGGCCGTCGACGGGGAAACAGGCGGCGTCCAAAGCCCCGCAAGGAAGTGCCGACAGGCCAAATCGGCGGAATCAGGCGGGTTTTTCCAACTGCCAATATAAGATAGCGTCCAAGTCGGATAAACAACTCCTATGAAAGAATCGATTGGAGATTCGGCGTTTGAAACTGTATTTATGAAAGAATCGAGCAGTGATAATGCCTTGGATTGCCTCGAATCGGGCTTATCGGTCCTCCTGGTCGACGACCAGCCGTTCGTCGGCGAGGTGATCCGCCGCGCGCTGCGCAGCGAGCACGACATCGACCTGCACGTGTGCACCGACGCGCACCGGGCGATGGCGGTCGCGCGCGACGTGAAGCCGACGGTCATCCTGCAGGATCTCGTGATGCCGGAGATCGACGGCCTCGATCTCGTGCGCGCGTGGCGCGCGGACCCCCGCACCGCGCGCGTGCCGATCATCGTGCTGTCCGCGAAGGAGGAGCCGATCGTCAAGCGCGAGGCGTTCATCGCCGGCGCGAACGACTATCTGGTGAAGCTCCCCGACGCGATGGAGCTGACCGCGCGCATCCGCTATCACTCGAATTCGTACCTGATGTCGCGGCAGCGCGACGAGGCGCTCGATTTCCTGTCGCACGACATGCGTTCGCCGCAGACGTCGATCCTTGCGCTGCTCGACGTCTACCGGGCCGAGCACGGCGACATGCCGGCGATCATGGAGCGCATCGCCGGCCATGCACGGCGCGCGCTCGCGCTCGCCGACGGCTTCATCCACCTGACCCGCGCGCAGTCCGAGCGCCGCGCGCACGAGGTCGTGAGTCTCAACGAGATCGTGCTCGACGCCGTCGACCAGCTGTGGGAGAAGGCGGCCGGGCTCGGCTGCCGGGTGAGCGCGTGCGTGCCCGATACCGAATGCGTGACGATGGGCGACCGCATGATGCTGACGCGCGCGGTCGCGAACCTGATCGACAACGGGCTGAAGTATGGGCCGGCCGGGATGGACGTACATTGCACGCTGAGCGGCGAGGACGGCGTCTGGCTGATCGGCGTCGAGGATGCCGGCGCCGGCATCGCGCCGGAGCAGCGCACGGCCGCGACCGAGTCGTTCGTGCAGCTCGAATCCGCGCACGGCGCGGCGCGCAGCGGTTTCGGCCTCGGTCTCGCATTCGTCCGCGCGACGGCGGCGCGGCATCGTGGCCAGATCCTGATGCGCAATACGGCGCGCGGCTTCATGGTCGCGCTTCGGCTGCCGGCGCAAGCGGAGCGATGATGTCGCGGCGCGGCCTGCCGGCGCCGCGCCGCCCGCGGGACCCCGATGCGCTCGTGGCGCGCCGACCGGCGCGCCAGGCGGGCGCGGATTTTTCAACGCTGAATTTAGAAAGCCCATAACGAACATGGCCACCTTGACGCCCCGCGCGACCAATGAAAGCCTGCATCCGACGATCGGCGCCGCCCGGCTGACGCTCGGCAATCGCATCCTGCTCAGCTTCGGCGTGCTGTTCGTGCTGATGCTGGTGACCGCCGGCGTGTCGTACGAGCGACTGCGCGCGATCAACGCCGAAGCCGTCAGCATCGAGCGCGACTCGCTGCCCGGCGTCTACCTTGCATCGTCGCTGCGCGGCGCGGTCAACGAGTCGTTCACGCTGCTGCAGCGCGGCATCTTCGTCGACACCGAGCCCGACGCCGCGCAGCGCGATCTCGCGAAGATCGCCGACGCGCTGAAGGAAATCGAGTCGATGTCGGTGGACTACCAGAACACGACGTTCCGCGACGACGACCGGCAGCGCTTCATGGCGTTCCGCGGCGCCTACGATCACTACGTGCCGTTGCTGAACGAAGCAGTGCAGAACAGCCGCGCATCGCACGCCGAGGCGGTCGCCGCGTACGCGAAAGCGTTGCCTGCATGGACCGAGGTCGTGCGCAACGCGAACGTGCTGGTGCAGGAGAACCGCAAGTTCGCGGAGCAGTCCGCGAAGCTGATCCGCGAATCCGTGCAGGACACCGAGATCGTGCTCGCGACCGCGCTGGCGTTCATGCTGCTGTCCGCGCTCGGGCTCGGCTACATGCTGTACCGCTCGGTGACGGTGCCGATGGCGCGGCTCGTCGAGGTGCACGACGTGATGCGCACCGGCAACCTGACCCATCGCCTCGATTTGCGCCGCCGCGACGAATTCGGCACGCTCGAGACCGGCTTCAACCGGATGGCCGACGAGCTGACCGAGCTGGTGTCGCGCGCGCAGCAGTCGTCGCTGCAGGTGACGACGTCGGTGGCCGAGATCGCCGCGACGTCGCGCGAGCAGCAGGCGACCGCGAACGAGACCGCGGCGACGACGACCGAGATCGGCGCGACCTCGCGCGAGATCTTCGCGACGTCGCGCGACCTGCTGCGCACGATGAACGAGGTGGCCGGCGTGGCCGAGCAGTCGGCGACGCTCGCGGGCGTGAGCCAGAGCGGGCTCACGCGGATGGGCGAGACGATGCGCAGCGTGATGGACGCGGCCGGCTCGGTGAACGCGAAGCTCGCGATCCTCAACGAAAAGGCGCTGAACATCAACCAGGTGGTCGCGACCATCACCAAGGTGGCCGACCAGACCAACCTGCTGTCGCTGAACGCGGCGATCGAGGCCGAGAAGGCCGGCGAGTACGGTCGCGGCTTCGCGGTCGTCGCGACCGAGATCCGCCGCCTGGCCGACCAGACGGCGGTGGCGACCTACGACATCGAGCAGACGGTGAAGGAAATCCAGTCGGCCGTGTCGGCGGGTGTGATGGGGATGGACAAGTTCTCCGAGGAAGTGCGCCGCGGGATGCTCGACGTGCAGCAGGTGGGCGGCCAGCTGTCGCAGATCATCGCCGAGGTGCAGACGCTCGCGCCGCGCTTCCAGATGGTCAACGAAGGGATGCAGACGCAGGCGAACGGCGCCGAGCAGATCACGCAGGCGCTGTCGCAACTGTCGGAAGCCGCGCAGCAGACGGCCGAGTCGCTGCGCCAGTCGTCGCAGGCGATCGACGACCTGACGCTCGTCGCGAACCAGTTGCGCACCAGCGTGTCGCGCTTCAAGGTCGACGCGTGACGCGCGCCGATCCGCAGAACGGCGCGCACGCGCTGTTCCTGATGTTCGAGCTCGACGGCGAGCGTTATGCGCTCGACGCGGCCGGCATCGACGAGGTGCTGCCGCTCGCCATCATGAAGGCGGTGCCCGGTGCGCCCGACTGGATCGCCGGGCTGCTGATGCGCGGCGGCCAGCCGGTGCCGGTGATCGACGTGCCGATGCTGGCGCTTGGGCGGCGCGCGCAGGCGCTGCGCTCGACGCGGCTCGTGATGGTCCGTCATCGCTCCGGTCACGCCGATGGCGAGCGCACGATCGGCCTGATCGTCGAGCGTGCGACGCAGACGATGCGGATCGACCGCGCGGCATTCCGCGCCAGCGGCGTCTCGACCGCGCGCACGCGCTGGCTCGGGCGGGTCGCGAACACGCCCGACGGCGTCGTGCAGCAGCTGTCGGTGTCCGACCTGATCGACGACGTGGCGCGCCTGTATCTGTTCGACGGCCCGTCGGGCCACGGAGAGGAATTCGCATGAACGCGTCCGAATCGCGCTTTCGCGGCTGGTTGCTGCGCGAGACCGGCATCGACGCCGATTCGCTCGGCAACGATTTCCTGATGCGGGCGCTGACGGATCGCGTGCATGCATTGCAGGCGGACGGCGAGCGCGTGCCGTCGGCCGCGCGCCCGCCCGTCACGCCGGAAGCGCTCGACGCGTACTGGCAGCAGCTCAACGCGTCGGCCGACGAACGGCGCGCGCTGATCGAGCTGTTCGTCGTCCCGGAAACGTGGTTCTTCCGCGACCGCGAAGCGTTCGCGACGCTCGCGCGGCAGGCCGCCGAACGGGTCGCCGCGATGCCCGGCCGCGTGATCCGCGTGCTGAGCGCGCCGTGCTCGACGGGCGAGGAGCCGTATTCGGCGGCGATGGCGTTGCTGGATGCGGGGCTCGAGCCGGCGAACTTCGCGATCGACGCGATCGACCTCAGCGCACGCGCGATCGAACAGGCGCGGCTCGGCTGTTACGGGCGCAATGCGTTCCGCGGGACGGCGACGGAGTTCCGTACGCGGTATTTCACGCCGACCCGCGACGGCTGGCTGCTCGACGAGCGCGTGCGCGCGTGCGTGCAGTTCAGTCACGCGAACCTCGTCGAACCGGTGGCCGACAACGGCATTCGCTACGACTTCGTGTTCTGCCGCAACGTGCTGATCTATTTCGACCGCGATGCGCAGGATCGCGCGATCCGCTCGCTCGACGCGCGTCTTGCCGACGACGGCATGCTGTTCGTCGGGCCGGCGGAGACGGGCGTCGCGATGCGGCACGGGATGCGCTCGGCGCGCGTGCCGCTCGCGTTCGCGTTTCATCGCGAGCCGGCCGGTGCGGCGGCCGATGCAGGCGCGGCCCGGTCGGTTGCGCCGCTGTCCGCGGCGGCGCCGGACCGGCGCGCGGAGCGCTTCACGGTCGCACCGCTCGCCGCGCCGCGCCCGGTGGTGGCCGTCGCGCCGCCGGGCTGGCTCGGCGACGTGCGCCAGCCGTTCGCGGCGGCGCCGGCCTTACAGGCCGCCGCAGTCGACGCGCGGGCCTCTCTGGCGGCGGCGACCGCCGTGGCGGCCGCCCCGGCCTACGACGGGATCGCGCCGACGATCGACGATGCGCCGACGCTGGAGGATGCGCAGGCCCTGGCGAACGCGGGCGCGTTGGACGAGGCCGAGCGCGTGCTCGCGCAGTTCTCGGCGCGCGTCGGCCCGCATGCCGATGCGTTCTACCTGAACGGACTGATCGCGGATGCGCGCGGCCGCGCCGCGGAAGCGAGCGACTTCTACCGGAAGGCGCTGTACCTGCGCCCCACGCATCACGAGGCGCTGACGCATCTCGCGACGCTGCTCGACGTCGGCGGCGATCGCGCGGGCGCGCAATGGCTGCTCGAACGCGCCCGGCGTTCGGCCGGCTGACACGACGACGGGAAATGGGACCGACACCGCGATGACCAGAGGAACCCTTGACGTCCTCCTCCGCCTAAAGGCGGAAGATTCCCACACCTGGCGATGCACGTCCGCATCGGAGAATGTTCAGCGCAGCGTTGGTATCTCGATCATGCTCGACACCACAGTCACTGCAGGTCCACTCTCTTATTCTCAGTCCCGCGATACCTTTCGGCCGCGTCGTGCTGGCTTGCGACCCGCACGCCGAACAGGACTGGGTCGAACCGCTTTCGTCGACTTCCTCGAACGTGACTCCGTGCGCGATCGCTTTGTAGCGGAGCTTGTTTCGGAAGGACGACCAGGACGCGTCGTAGACGCTCTTCGCCATCCTGGTTCTGGCAAGTTTGACGGCAGATACGTTGCCGACCGCGATGTAATCGAAGCGCCACACCAGCTCGAGCGCGAGCTTGTGCTGGAAATCGGCTCGGGCGTTCGCGACCTTGGCGTGCAGCTTCGCGATATGTCGCTTGTGCTTTCGTGCTCGCTGCGCTTTCGCCAGCTTTTCCGCCGCTCGTCGACCGAACTGGTCATTGGGCAGCTTCTCGCCCGTCGAAAGTGTGGCGAAGTCTTTCAAGCCGAGATCGATGCCGACGCCGGAACGGATCGGGCGGGCCTGAACATCGGGTATCTCGATCACGATGTTGAGAAACCAGTTGCCACGCGCATCCTGCGCAAAGTTGGTTCCATCCCTGATCTTGCCTTCGGGAAGCGTTCGGCTGTTGAACACGCGAAACGTGTTGCCAGCGAAACGGAACGCGTCACCCTCGCGCTTCAGGTCACGGCCCTTCAGCGGCACCCAGCCCAGCGATTTCCTGCCGCGATAGCGCAGGTAGGGCCGACGGTGCTGGCTGCGCGACTTCGCGTATTGCTCGCACGTCGCGTTGACCGTGCCGGAATGGATGCCAAGCGCCTTGCTGCTCCCCGTCGTCAGCACGTTCAGATCGAATCCCGTCGGCCACTTCTTGCCCCACTTGAGCGCGTGCTTCTGCGTGTCGTTGCAGAAGTTCCAGACGTAGTTCACCGCACGGCTCTGCTTGTTGAGCAGTCCGTTGAGCGACTTCACCCGGTAGCGGTAGACAAGGATCATGCCGGTGATCCTAACTCGTGGAAGAAGCTGCCTGTCAACAGCACGCCTTTCCTTCCCGCCATCAATGGCGGGGTCTCTCGGAGAAAATTCTGATGAACCGCGCCGCTGCCACTGACGACGCGACGCTCGACGTCGACGATTGCTGGAACCGGATCGGCACGCGCGGCGACCGCTCGTGCGAGCGGCTGAACGACTGCCTGCGCTGCCTGAACTGCCCGGTCTACGCGTCGCACGCGGCGAAGCTGCTCGAGCGTCCGCTCGACGTGGCCGAGATGGCGGACGTCACGCGCCGTATGAGTGCGCTCGGCACGGCGCGCGCGGGCGACGACGACGGCGATACGCGCCATGCGGCGCTCGCGTTCCGGGTGGCCGACGAATGGCTCGCGCTGCCGATCGGCGTGCTGCGCGAGATCGCCGGCACGCGCCCGATCCACTCGCTGCCGTATCGCCGCCATTCGGCCGTGCGCGGCGTGGTCAACATCCGCGGCACGCTGCGCATCGCGATCTCGATCGGCGCGCTGCTCGGCCTCGATGCCGGCAAGGCCGGCAACGGCGGGGACGGAGGCGACGGCCGTTTCACGCGGCTGCTGGTGGCCGCGCATCAGGGCGAACCGGTCGTGTTTCCGGTCGACGAAGTCGAGGGCGTGCTGCGCTTCGGCGCGTCCGACTGGGTGCCGGTGCCTGCGACGGTCGGGCGCGCGAGCGCCGGCCTGTCGCGCGGCGTGCTGTCGTGGCGCGGCAAGTCGGTGGGGCTGCTCGACGACGATCGTCTGTTCGATGCCGTGACACGGAGCATGCGATGAGCGGCGATGACGACCTGAGCCACCTGTCGCTGCTCGAGCTGTATCGCGAGGAGACGCGCACGCAGACCCAGGCGCTGTCGGAGCGGCTGCTCGCGCTCGAATCGGGCGAGCCCGATTCCGTCGCGCTCGAGGCGTGCATGCGCGCCGCGCATTCGCTGAAGGGCGCCGCGCGCATCGTCGGCGTGCCGCTCGGCGTCGAGATCGCCGGGCGGATGGAGGAATGCTTCGTCGCCGCGCAGGCCGGCACGATCGCGCTGACGGCCACGCACGTCGACGTACTGCTGGCCGGCGTCGATTTGCTGGTGCGCGTCGGCGATCCGCAGGGGCAACCCGTGTCGCAGGCCGAGATCGACGTGTTCGCGGCGGCGCTGACGGGCGCCGACGGCGCGCAGACGATGCAGGCGCCGGCCGCTGTGCCGCCGCCGGTGCCGATGCCGCCGTCGTTCGTGCCGTATCGCGATCACGACGGCGCCGCGAACGAGCCGGTCGGCGCGAGCGCCGCGGTGCCGCCGCTCGCCGTGTCCAGCCCGGTGCCCGATCCGGTCCAGGCGGGCCGCGTGGCGGGCGCCGGCGCGATGCGCCGCGTGCGCGCCGATACGCTGAACCGGCTGCTGAGCCTGTCCGGCGAATCGCTGGTCGAATCGCGCTGGCTCAAGCCGTTCGCCGAATCGATGCTGCGCGTGAAGCGCGCGCAGCGCGACGCGGCCCGTTCGCTCGACCTGATGGTCGAGCAGTTCGCCGACGAGCTCGACGCCGGCATGCTCGCGTCGATGAACGAAGTGCGGCACATGCTCAACGACCTGCAGCGCTCGCTCGCCGAGCGCATGGACGAATTCGACCGCTTCGAGCGGCGCAGCACGCATATCGCCGAGCAGCTGTACGACGAGGCGCTGCAGTGCCGGATGCGGCCGTTCGGCGACGCGACGCGCGCGTATCCGCGCATCGTCCGCGATCTCGCGCGCTCGCTCGGCAAGCAGGTGCGTTTCTCGATCGTCGGCGAAGGCACGCAGGTCGATCGCGACATCCTCGACCTGCTCGACGCGCCGCTCGGCCACCTGCTGCGCAACGCGATCGACCATGGCGTCGATTCGCCCGACGCGCGGCGCGCGCGCGGCAAGCCGGCCGAGGCGAGCGTCACGCTCGAGGCGCGCCACAGCGCCGGCTCGCTGCTCGTCAGCGTGATCGACGACGGGCCGGGCGTCGACATGGACGCGCTGCGCGCGGCCGTCGTGCGCCAGCGCCTGACCGACGACGAGACGGCCGCGCGGCTGTCCGACCCCGAACTGCTCGAATTCCTGCTGCTGCCGGGCTTCTCGATGCGCGATGCGGTGACCGACGTATCGGGGCGCGGCGTCGGCCTCGACGCGGTGCAGGAGATGGTGCGCGGCGTGCGCGGCGCGGTGCGGATCTTCAACGAGCCGGGCGCCGGCATGCGCTTCGTGCTGCAGTTGCCGCTCACGCTGTCGGTGATCCGCAGCCTGCTCGTCGAGGTCGGCGGCGAGCCGTATGCGTTCCCGCTCGCCCACGTGCGCCGCACGCTCGAGCTTTCGCACGACGACATCGACGTGCTCGAAGGGCAGCCGCATTTTCCGTTCGACGGCCGGCGTGCGGGCCTCGTCGCCGCGCACCAGCTGCTCGACGCGGGCGAACCCGACGTGACCCGTGCCAGCACGGCGGTCGTGGTCGTCGGCGCCGAACCCGAGCTGTACGGCGTCGCGGTCGACCGCTTCCTCGGCGAACGGATGCTCGTCGTGCAGCCGCTCGACAGCCGCCTGCACAAGATCCAGAACATCGCGGCCGGCGCGTTGCTCGAGAACGGCGACCCGGTGCTGATCGTCGACGTCGAGGACCTGATCCGCTCGGTCGACAAGCTCGTGCGCGGCGGCCAGCTCGCGCGGGTCACGCGCGATCCGCAGCTCGCGCTGGCCGACCGGCGCCGCCGCGTGCTCGTCGTCGACGATTCGCTGACGGTGCGCGAGCTCGAACGCAAGCTGCTGGAAAAGCGCGGCTACGACGTGACGGTCGCGGTCGACGGGATGGAAGGGTGGAACGCGGTGCGCAGCGATGCGTTCGATCTCGTCGTGACCGACGTCGACATGCCGCGCATGGACGGGATCGAACTCGTCACGCTGATCAAGAGCGACCCGATGCTCAAGCGCGTGCCGGTGATGATCGTGTCGTACAAGGATCGCGACGAGGATCGCCGCCGCGGGCTCGATGCCGGCGCCGACTACTACCTCGCGAAGAGCAGCTTTCACGACGAAGCGCTGCTCGACGCCGTGCACGACCTGATCGGGGACGCGCGCGGATGAACATCGGCATCGTCAACGACCTGCCGCTGGCCGTCGAGGCGCTGCGCCGCGTGATCGCGCTGCGCGCGGACCATCGCGTGCTGTGGGTCGCGACCGACGGCGACGAGGCGGTGGATTTCTGCGTCGCGCATCCGCCCGACGTCGTGCTGATGGATCTCGTGATGCCGAAGGTCGACGGCGTCGCCGCGACGCGCCGGATCATGGCGCGCGCGCCGTGCGCGATCCTGATCGTGACGGCGAGCGTCAGCGCGAACACGTCGTCGGTGTACGAGGCGATGGGCGCCGGCGCGCTCGACGCGGTCGATACGCCGACGCTCGCGCTCGGGCTGTCGACCGACGCGTCGCCGCAGGCGCTGCTCGCGAAGATCGACCAGATCGGCCGGCTGCTCGAAAGCCGCAGCGCCGCGCTCGTGCCGCCGGGGCCGACGCCCGCGCGCGGACAGCCGACGCTCGTCGCGATCGGCGCGTCGGCGGGCGGGCCGACCGCGCTCACCGCGCTGCTGCGCGCGCTGCCGGCGGATTTTCCGGCCGCGATCGTGATCGTCCAGCACGTCGACCAGGCCTTCGCGTACGGGATGGCCGAATGGCTCGACGGCTATACGCGGCTGCCGGTGCGCGTCGCGCGGCAGGGCAGCATGCCGGAAGCCGGCACGGTGCTGCTCGCGGCGACCAACGACCATCTGATGCTGTCGCCGCGCGGCGTGCTCGGCTATACGCGGCATCCGGTCGAAACGCCGTACCGGCCGTCGATCGACGTGTTCTTCAACAGCGTCGCGGACGGCTGGCAGGGTGACGCGCTCGGCGTGCTGCTGACGGGCATGGGACGCGACGGCGCGCTCGGCCTGAAGGCGATGCGGGCGAAGGGCTGCTACACGATCGCGCAGGACGAGGCGACCAGCGCCGTGTACGGGATGCCGAAGGCGGCCGCGGCGGTCGGCGCGGCGTCGGCGATCCTGCCGCTCGAACAGATCGCGCCGCAGTTGATCGCGCGGATCGCGCTCGCGCCGCGCGACTGACCGCGCATCGGGCAGGCGCCGTCGTTGCGTGGCGCGCCGGCGCTGCATTGCATGCGTGGCGCGGCGTCGCGTACAATTGCGGCCTGCGGAGATGGCATGCCTCCCTGCGGTCGTTCCCGGCGCGTGGCGCGCGGTGCGGCCCTCAACCGCCGGTTTGCCCGGCTGATGATGCCTGCGTGTTCCTGGGTCGTCAGGAGGTCGCAGGCCGTCCATCCGGTATTCTGCCGCCCAGGTTTTGATGTTCTGTCGAATCTGGAAATCATGTTCTTCACCACTTCTGCCGATCTTTTCGCGACCGTGCGCTACGTGTGCCGCTGGCTCGCGCTTTCCGCGCTGCTCGGCGCGCTCGCCGGCACGGCTTCCGCGCTGTTCCTGATCGCGCTCGACTGGGCGACCGGTACGCGCGTTGCGCATCCGTGGCTGCTGTGGGGCCTGCCGGCCGCCGGTTTCGCGACCGGCTGGGTCTACCATCGCTTCGGCCAGTCGGTCGCGCGCGGCAACAACCTGCTGATCGACGAGATTCACGACCCGAAGGCGCTCGTGCCGAAGCGGATGGCGCCGCTCGTGCTCGTCGCGACCGTCGTCACGCACCTGTTCGGCGGGTCGGCCGGCCGCGAGGGCACGGCCGTGCAGATGGGCGGCGCGCTCGCCGATCGCGTCACGCACCTGTTTCGGCTTGATCGCGAGCATCGCCGCGTGCTGCTGATGGGCGGCATCGCGGCCGGCTTCGCGTCGGTATTCGGCACGCCGCTCGCGGGCGCCGTGTTCGGGATCGAGGTGCTCGCGATCGGGCGCGTGCGGTACGACGCGCTGCTGACCTGCGTCGCGTCGGCGATCGTCGCGGACGTCGTGTGCCGCGCGTGGGGCGTCCATCACACGGCCTATGCGATTCCGTTCGTGCCGGCCGTATCGGCGACCGGGCTGGCCGTGACGGTCGTTGCGGGCATCGCGTTCGGCGTGGTCGGGCGGCTGTTCGCGTTCGCGACGCATGCGCTGACCGCGTGGTTTCGCCGCGTGATCCGCTATGCGCCGCTGCAGCCGGTGCTCGGCGGCCTGCTGGTTGCGGTGGCCGCGACCGTGCTGAACGTGCCGCAGTATCTCGGCCTCGGCATCCCGACGATCGAGGCCGCGTTTCACGGCCCGCTGCCGCTTTACGATTTCGCGGGGAAGTTCGCGTTCACCGTCGTCACGCTCGCGTCGGGGTTCAAGGGCGGCGAGGTGACGCCGCTGTTCTACATCGGCGCGACGCTCGGCAATGCGCTCGGCCAGGTCCTGGCGCTGCCGGTGCCCGTGCTCGCGGGGCTCGGCTTCGTCGCGGTGTTCGCGGGCGCGGCGAACACGCCGATCGCGTCGACGATCATGGCGATCGAACTGTTCGGCGCGGATATCGGCGTGTATGCGATCGTCGCCTGTGTCGTCGCGTATCTGTTTTCCGGGCACGCGGGGATTTATCGCGCGCAGCGCGTGGCGGTGGGGAAGGGGGCGCGGGTGGAGGCGGAGTGAGGTGGGGGGCGCGGTCGATGTCGTTCGATCGCGGCGGCGCGATGCGATACCCGGGACGCTAAAAAGAGAGGCATCCAATGACGTCGGACGATTTCCTGACCGAAGCCAGGCGGCTTGCGAGGCCGTGCCGTCAGTACCGCTTCGCGGCTGACGGCGAACCCGTCACCGGCTACTGGCATGGGGTCGATGCCGGCGAGTTGTGCATTTCCACCGAACGCGACGGTGTCTGGCTGAACGTCCATCTCGACGATAGCGGCACGTCAGGCCGCGTGGAGACTTCCACGCAACCTGTCCGTTCCGGCCGCCCGCTGTGCCGATCCGACACGCTGTCGCTTCCGCCGGTCGACGCGGTGTTTCGCTTCGGCTCCGCCGCGATCGGCGCGTACCTCGACACACACGGATGGCAGCGCGACTGGGGATTCAACGGCAACTTCAAGGGCGCGGCCGCGCACGACTACGAGCGCGAGTGGATGGCGCAATGCCCGCTCTACACGGGTGGCGTGGTGGCCGTCGCGGGCGGATGGCACATGCCATGGCCCGACGACGACTGGAATGAACTGATCGACCTCGAACTCGTCCTCTGGACGTTCGAGGAATCGGAACCGTGGGTCGAGGTGTTTTCGGACGGCGGCCGTTACTCGGTGATCCAGCGGATCACCTAGCACGCGCTTAATCAGCCTTTACTGCTTCGGCAGCCGCGCGACATGACGCGCCAGCAGTTCCTCGATATCGATGCCTTTTTCCGCCAGCAACGCGGTGACGACGCCGTTCAGTTCGCCGAGCGTTTCCTTGACCGACTCGCGGATCGTATCCACGACGACCTGCGTGCTGCGCTCGATCTCGATGTTGACCTTGTCGTTGACGCCCTTCGCGTCGAACGTGGTCGCGCGGCGCGTTTCGGGAATCAGCCAGACATCGAACCAGCCTTCGTCGCGGTTGACGTCGGACACGGTGAGGCTGCAGCCGTTGATCGCGATGTAGCCCTTCGCGAACACATAGCGCTTGAACGCGGCCGGCACGCCGATGCGGATCATCCGGTTGTGCTCGGACGACGCGATGTGCGCGATGGTCCCCGTGAAATCGACATGACCGGACAGCGGATGACCGCCGATCTCCGCGCCGTCCTTCGCGGCCCGCTCGACGTTGACGCGCGCGCCGGTCGCGAGGTCGGCGAGTGTCGTGATCCGCAGGCTCGGCAGCATCACGTCGAAGTCGATCAGCGCCGGCGAATGGATGGTCGTCACCGTCAGGCACACGCCGTCGACCGACACGCTCGCACCGATCTCAATCTCGTCGGTGAACCGTTCGGGGAACTCGATGCTGAACGTCCTCAGTTCGCCGTGATCCTTGATGGCGTTGATGACGGCAACACCCTGAACAATGCCTGTAAACATGATCGATCCCTCGTCGCAAATTTCCTGGCCGACATGATAAGTGATCCCGCTGCCGGACATGCCGCGGCGCGCGGGCCGGCGCCGGCGAGCCCGTGCCGCAGATACAGAAAAGGCCGTGCACGTGGCACGGCCTCGATCCGGATCCGCTGGCTCGCCGACACGGCCCGGCGGCGATGACCGCGCCGCCAGGCTGCATCGCGCCGTGCTTGCATCAAACCTCAGCCGGCTCCCCCAGCGCCCCGGCATCGCGATCCGCCACGCGCCGCGGCGAATCGGCGAGCCCCTTCGCGAGCTCCAGCGCTTGCCGTTCGAACAGCCGGCGATAGATGCCGCCGTCGATGCGGATCAGCGCGTCGTGGTTGCCTTCCTCGATCACCTTGCCGCGATCGAGCACCAGCAGCCGGTCGAGCGCGCGCACGGTCGACAGCCGGTGCGCGACGACGAGCGTCGTGCGGCCGACCATCAGCCGCTCCATCGCCTGCTGGATCAGCAGCTCGCTTTCGCTGTCGAGGCTCGACGTCGCTTCGTCGAGGATCAGGATCGGCGCATCGGCGAGGAACGCGCGCGCGATCGCGACGCGCTGGCGCTCGCCGCCCGACAGCTTGATCCCGCGTTCGCCGACGAGCGTGTCATAGCCGTCCGGCAGCGCGGCGATGAAGTCGTGCGCACTCGCCAGACGCGCGGCGCGCTCGATGTCGGCGCGGCTCGCATCGGGGCGCGCATACGCGATGTTCTCCGCGAGCGTGCGGTGGAACAGCACGGGCTCCTGCTGGACGATCGCGATCTGGCTGCGCAGCGAATCCTGCCGCACCTGCGCGATGTCCTGGCCGTCGATCGTGATGCGGCCGCCCGACACGTCGTACAGGCGCTGGATCAGCTTGATGAACGTCGTCTTGCCCGACCCCGAATGGCCGACGAGGCCCACGCGTTCGCCGGGCGCGATCCGCATCGAGAAATCGTCGTACAGCGGCACCGGATGGTTGCCGTAGCGGAACGTCACGTGCTCGAAGCGGATCTCGCCTTGCCCGATCCGGATCGCCGGCGCGCCGGGGCGATCGTCGATGCCAAGCGGCTGCCGTTCGAGCGCGACGAGCTCTTCCATGTCGTTCACCGAGCGCTGCAGGTTGCGGATGTGCATGCCGACGTCGCGCAGGTAACCCTGCAGCATGAAGAACATCGTCAGCGCGAACGCGATGTCGCCGACGCTCGCCTCGTCGTTCATCCACAGCCGCAACGCGACGCCGATCATCGCGGCCTGCATCGCGACGAGCATCGCGCCTTGCAGCCCGCCGTTGAACGTGCCGCGCACCCACGTGCGGCGCGTGCGCTGCCGCCATTTGCCGATCACGCGCGCGAGCCGCGCTTCCTCGCGCGTTTCCGCGCCGAACGCCTTGACGACCGCGTTGCAACTCACGGCGTCGGCCAGCGCGCCGCCCATGCGCGTGTCCCACAGGTTGCCGAGCCGGGCGGCCGGCGCGACGATGCCGAGCGACACCGTGACCGTCACCGCGATGTACAGCAGCGAACCCGCGCCGACGACGAGCCCCATCACCGGCCAGTGCGTGCCGAGCAGCACGGTCGCGCCGACCAGCATCGCGACCGACGGCAGCAGCGCGATCAGCACGGTGTCGTTGAGCAGGTCGAGCGCCCAGATCCCGCGCGTGATCTTGCGCACGGTCGAGCCCGCGAAGCTGTTCGCGTGCCAGTCGGTCGAGAAGCGCTGCACGCGGTGGAACGACGCGGCGGCGATCTCGCTCATCATCTTCAGCGTGAGCGTGATGATGTTCAGGTAGACGCCCTGGCGCAGCACCGTCGCGCCGATGCCGAGCGCGGCGAGCGTGCCGAACGCGACGAGGGCCGAATGCCACGCCGCGGCGCGGTCGGTGAGGCCGGTCGACAGCGCGTCGACGAGGCGGCCGGCGAACAGCGGCGTGAGGACGTCGGCGAGCGCGGCGAGCAGCGCGAGGCTCGCGACCGTGGCGATGCGCGCCGGCTGCTTGCGCCAGTAACGGATGGTGAAGCCGAAGACGGCCTGGAATGCGTGGCCGCCCAGATGGGAGCTTTTTCTGGTCATGTATTGTTGCCCGGCGCATCGCGCGACGGGACTTTCCGGTTCGGAGAACGTCGAAAACGCAACAGCCGGGCCGCGCGACACACGCGGGGCGGAACGAAACGGGCTGTCGGGAAAAGCGCGGCTGACGGGTTAGCGGAAAACTCGGGAGCCGGCGCGGACGGCGGGCTGGATCAGCTGCGCCGCGAGACCACGTTCGGGAAGGTTGCTGGCATTCGGAACATCTGCACCTCCCTGAAGTGAACGGTTGAATGAAAGGACGCCGAAAAGACGTGCAGCGATTTTATCAGGACAGTCGCGCGCGCCGCAACGTCTGACGAATGCGGCGTTGCTGCGTCGATACGGTGAGTATTCCGGGTTTTGGCCCCTTTTCGCGTACGTTGCGCGATGGCGGGTGCGGAGCCGGCGCGCGCATCGATTACACTTCCGCGTCCGCGGCGCGCGACGACGCGCGGCCGCCCGGATTCACTCCGAACCATTCCCGAGGAAACGATGAGCGACGTTCAGCAAGGCATCCTGGCTCCGATCGATACGGTAGCCCGATACCTCACTTTCACGATGTCGAACGACGGCAATATCGCCGCGGCGCTGGCCGCGCTGCGCGAGATCGTCGACGGACGCGACACGGTGGTCGGTTTCGGACACGCGCTGGCCGCCTGGCTCGGGCACCCGGTGCCGGGCCTGACCGACTATCCGGCGTTCTCGGTGAACGACCGTACGCTGCCGATGACGCCGGCCGACGTGTGGGTCTGGCTGCGCTCGGACGACCGCGGCGAGATCGTGCTGCGCGCGCGGGCGATCGAACGCGCGCTCGCGCCGGCGTTCGCGCTGCAGGAGGCCGTCGACGGCTTCCGCTATTCGAACGATCGCGACCTGTCCGGCTACGAGGACGGCACCGAGAACCCGGAAGGCGACGACGCGGTGGCCGCGGCGATCGTCACGGGGCAGGGCGCGGGGCTCGACGGCTCGAGTTTCGTCGCGGTGCAGCAGTGGGTGCACGACTTCGACCAGATGGAGCGCATTCCGTCGGGCGACATGGACCACATCATCGGGCGTCGCCGTTCGGACAACGAGGAACTCGACGACGCGCCCGAATTCGCGCACGTGAAGCGCACCGCGCAGGAAAGCTTCGCGCCCGAGGCGTTCATGCTGCGCCGTTCGTCGCCGTGGTCGGACACGCGCCGGGCGGGCCTGTACTTCGTCGCGTTCGGCTGCTCGTTCCGCGCATTCGACGTGCAGATGCGCCGGATGAGCGGCGAGGAAGACGGGATCGTCGACGGCCTGTTCCGCTTCACGCGGCCGCTGACGGGCGCGTATTTCTGGTGCCCGCCGATGAAGGACGGCAAGCTGGACCTCGCCGCGCTCGGACTGTAAGCGCCGGGCGGGATCGACGAACGGGCGGGTCGCGCCGGAATGCGCGGCCCGCCCGTTTCGTTTTTCAAGCTTTCAAGCGGCAGTGCGTGCGGACTGCCGCGTGCGTCAGTTCAGCGTCGTGTCGATCCGCGTGCCGCGCTTGATGAACTGCGTCACCGGGGTTTTCTCGCAGATTTCCGCGAGACGCTGGCGTTGCGCGTCGTCGAGCGGGCCGTCGAGCGTCACGACGCGGCGCACGTACTGCACGCCTTCGCGATCGGCATGCAACTCGGTGCGCACCGCGATGCGCGCGGCCGGCCACGTCTTGCGCTGCATGTACATACGCAGCGTCGCGGCCGTGCATTGCGCGAGCCCGGCCAGCACGAACTCGTACGGCGCCGGCCCGCGATCCTGGCCGCCTTCGCGCGGCGCTTCGTCGCCGGTCAGCGCATGCGTGCCGGCCTGCAACTGGACGACGTAGTCGGGCGCGTCGGCATCGAGGACGGCGGCGGCGTGGATCAGGGACATGGCAGGGCTCCGGGAAGCAAATAAAGGAAAGCGGGCGCCGCGTGGCGGCGTGCAGCCGTCAGCATACCGTTCCGGCCGCGCGGGCGCGCGCGACGCGCTACGCGTCGGCGATGCCGGCGCTGCTGCGCACGCGCGCGGCGATGCGTTCGCACGCGTTCGATGCACGTCGATGCCGTTCGCGCCGATACGCGAGCGTTCGCTTTGTCGATGTAACGCAATCAAACACGCACGTCATTAAGCATGACGGCTGCAATAATCGGCCGCATCGCATACGCGATTCTGTATCGGCATACCAGCGGTATGCGGCAGCCTGTAGTAATCCGCCATCATGCTGTCCCCGTCGGCCATTTCGCGCCAAAGGCACGACCCGTTCGGCTAAGATGCCGTCGCTTCATATTTCGGGATAGCCGTCCTGTCGCACGCATTCAAACCAAATATAAGCCTGACAGTTCGACGGTATTAGAAGAAGTCGAACAAGTCGGGGGCTTGGCCAGTGAATGCAGCAGATCAGCGGTGGGTCATTATCTATTTGAGTACGGGGTTTTCGTTGGCCCAGGCCGCGCGTCTCGGCGAGGCCTTCAACCTGGCGAATCGCCTGCATGGGTACGGCGTGGATTACCAGCTCAAGTACGTATCCGAAAGCGGAGGACTGTTGCAGTCGTCGTCCGGCGTGAGAATCGCGGCCGATCCGCTCGGCGACGAACACAGCCGCCGCGCGCTCGCGTTCTTTCATCTTCATGGCGACCGCGCGGCCGTCAACTGGGACGACGCATTGCAACGGCGCCTGGCCGACATTCGCCAGCATGCGCGCTGGATCGTCGACGCGATGGACCTGCCCGCGCTCGCCGCCACGCAGCGGCCGTCGTCGTCGATCGACGTGCGGCCGGGCAGCGCCCGGCGCCGCGCCGCCACGACCATCGAATCGCGGGCCGGCGAGACCGACGTGTTTGCCGCCGCGCTCGACATGTTCCGCGCGGACCTCGGCGATGGCGCCGCGCGGGAGATCGCCAGCAACATGGCGCGGCCGGTCGAGCAGCGCTATGTTCAGTCGATGTGGGCGTTCCGCGAACTGAGCGCGAGCCCGTCGATCCGGATGTCCGCGCAGCGGCTGCGCGCGCAGAGCGTGAACCGCATCTCGATCGCGAACGCCGCGCAGGCGGCCGCGATGAGCGAGCGCAATTTCCTGCGGCGCTTCAAGAAGGAAATCGGCGTGACGCCGACCGAGTTCGTCCAGCACGTGCGGCTCGAACGGGCGTGCCACATGCTGATCCATACGACGCTGCCGGCCGACAAGGTCGCGCGGCGCACCGGGTTCGGCAGCGGCGAGCGGCTCGCGAAGCTGTTTCGCCAGCGCCTGCTGATGTCGCCGACCGAATTTCGCGTCGCCGAGCGGGAAAAAATCCTCGCGCACGACGCGGCGTCGCCCGACCCGGATGACGGGCAGGCCGCCGCGTGCTGCGACGGCGAGGGGGCGGAATGCGACGCGTGCGCGACCGCGCGCGGGAAAACGGGACGGATACCCGTAGAATCGTCGTGTCGCGACCTCGATTCCCGGTTTCCATGCCCTTCCTCCCCTCTACCGCCACCGCCCCTTTCTGCCCGTCGGAAGTAAAGGGCAGCATCACGATCGACGCGGCCGCGCCGCGCTGGCAGAAGCTCAAGCGTTTCTTCGGCCCCGGCCTGCTGGTCGCGATCGGCTACATGGATCCCGGCAACTGGGCGACCGATATCCAGGCGGGCTCGCAGTTCGGCTATTCGCTGCTGTGGGTCGTCGCGTTCTCGAGCCTCGCGGCGATCTTCCTGCAGATGCTCGCGGCGCGGCTCGGCCTCGTCGCGGGCAAGGATCTCGCGCAGGCCAGCTACGAGCGCTACGGCCGGGTCGGCCGCGTCGTGCAGTGGATCACCGCCGAAGTGTCGATCATCGCGTGCGACATCGCGGAAGTGCTCGGTTGCGCGCTCGCGTTCAAGCTGCTGCTCGGCGTGCCGCTCGCGTGGGGCGTCGTGCTCACCGCGCTCGACACGGTGATCGTGCTCGGCCTGCAGGGCAAGGGGTTCCGGCAGATCGAGGCGATCGTGCTCGGGCTGATCGCGACGATGGCGTTCTGCTTCGTCGCGCAGGTGGCGATCACGCCGCCCGACTGGCACGCGGTGATCGGCGGGCTCGTGCCGGGCGACCCGGGCCACGATCGCAAGGACGCGATCGTGCTCGCGCTCGGCATCGTCGGCGCGACGATCATGCCGCACAACCTGTATCTGCATTCGTCGGTCGTGCAGACGCGGCATGTGGTCGGCGGCGCGCGCGGCTTGATCCGCGACACGCTGGGGCTCGTGCGCATCGATACCTGCGTGTCGCTGTTCGTCGCGATGCTCGTCAACGCGGCGATCCTCGTCGTCGCGGGCGCCGCGTTTCATGCGACGGGCCAGCACAACGTGACCGACATCGAACAGGCGTACCGGCTGATCACGCCGATCGCCGGCGGCGCGGCCGCGCTGTTGTTCGGCATCGCGCTGCTCGCATCGGGGCAGAGCTCGACGCTGACCGGCACGATCGCCGGCCAGGTCATCATGGACGGTTTCCTGCATACGAAGATCCCGTGCTACCAGCGCCGGCTGATCACGCGCGGGCTCGCGCTCGTGCCGGCGCTGATCGGCGTGCTGTGGCTCGGCGACGGCTCGGTCGGGCAACTGCTCGTCTGGAGCCAGGTGCTGCTGAGCCTGCAGTTGCCGTTCGCGATGTGGCCGCTGATCCGCTCGGTCAGCGACCGCAACACGATGGGCGACCACGCGATCGGTCGCGGGATGCAGGCGGCCGCATGGGCGCTGTTCGCCGTGATCACCGGCACGAACCTGCTGCTGATTACCGGTGTCGCGGGCTGATACAGCCTGTCACAGGCTGACACAGGCGTGCGGCGCGCATGCGGTAAACTGCGGCCTTTCGATCGACCCCGAAGTCCGTTATGTGGAGTGAAATCAGCAATATCGGCGATGCCGCGCTGACCTTGCCGATCGCGCTGACCTGCGCGGCATGGCTCGTGCTGACCGACTGGCGCCTCGCCGTTCGCTGGGGCGTGCTGCTGGCCGCCGGCATGGGCGTCGTCGGCGCGACGAAGATTCTCTATGCCGGATGCGGGATCGAGCTTCCGCAATTCGATTTCCGCGTGATCAGCGGCCATACGATGCTGTCGACGTCCGTGTGGACGGTCGCGCTGTCGATGCTGTGGCAGGCGTTCCGGCCGGGCAGGGCGCCCGGCATCGCGGCCGGGCTGGCCGTCGGCGCGATCACGGCCGTCGCGCGCGTGTTCGATCATTCGCACACCGTGCCGGAAGTCGTCGCCGGCTGGATGCTCGGCGCGCTGGTCGCGCTGGTGTTCCTGCGCGGCTACGACGGCGCGCGGCAGCGCGCATTCTCGCCGCGCGTCGCGGCGGCCTGCCTGCTGCTGGTGTCGGGCATCGCGTACGGGCACCGCGCGCCGTTCCAGCAGATGATCGACACGCATTCGCCGCAGCTCTGCGCGTTCGTGCGCGCGCCGTCGGGCGACCGGTTCTGACCGGTGCCGATGGCGGGTGCGCCGGCGCCGCCTTTCTGCCGCTGGGGTTCGTCCGGCGTTTTCCGGTTTTTCCGGCGGGTCGCACGATGCCACGCCGGTTCATTTCCCCGATTGCCTTCCCCGGTTGTGCGGACGCAACGCCCGGCATCCCGAAAATCGACCCGCTCGCCAGTCCGCTCGACCGGCGCGCGTGGACTCGCACATCGGTGCCGGTATGCGCGAGTCATCAACGCTGTCTATGACCGGGCATAACGAATATTCATTTCATCGATCGGGTGCATTCGCGTACGCTGGCCGTCGTTCAACCGCGGACAGCCTGCCCGGCCGGGCACGCGTGCGTCGCGTTCGTCGCGTTCGTCTCGATATACTCGCGGAAACCGTGTGGCGCGTCGTCATGTCGGCGCACCGGCCATCGGCGCACGTCGGCCGGCAGCGGCACTGAAGGCGCGGAAAGCACGCACACCCCGTCGCAGCAGCGTTCCGCGATGACGATTCAAGACAGGAGCAGACACATGACAATCGTTTCTCCGCGCCTCGCCGGCAAGTGCGCATACATCACGGGCGCCGCGGGCGGCCTCGGCCGGGCGATCGCGCGCCGGATGGTCGAGCAGGGCGCGCGCGTGTTCGTGACCGATATCGCGGAAGCGGCGGTGCTCGACGCGTTCGCGCAGGAGCTCAACGCGGGCCACGCGACGCCGGTCGCGTTCGCCGCGACCCAGGACGTGCGCGACGAAGCGCGCTGGCAGGCGCTGCTCGTGCAGGCGACCGATGCGATGGGCGGCCTGTCGGTGCTCGTCAACAATGCGGGCGTCGGCTCGATCGGCTCGCCCGCGCAAATCGAGCTGGACGAATGGCGCCGCGTGATGGCGATCAACGTCGAGAGCATCGTGCTCGGCTGCAAGCATGCGCTGTCGTATCTGGCCGAGAGCCATCCCGCATCGATCATCAACATTTCGTCGGTCGCCGCGTTCAAGGTCGAACCGGATTTCACCGCGTACAACGCATCGAAGGCGGCGGTCGCGTCGCTGACGAAGTCGGTCGCGATCGATTGCGCGCGCCGCGAGATCGACGTGCGCTGCAATTCGATTCATCCGGCGTTCATCCGCACGGGGATCGTCGAGCCGCTGTTCCAGTCGCTCGGCGAACGCGACGCGACGCGCAAGCTCGCGCGCGGTATTCCGCTGCGCCGGCTCGGCGAGCCGGACGACGTCGCGCATGCGGCCGTGTATCTCGCGTCCGACGAGAGCCGCTTCGTGACGGCCGCCGAACTCGTGATCGACGGCGGCATGTGCGCGGTCTGACGCGCATCCCGAACCACAACGATTGGAGGAGAACAGCATGTCGACACCCGTGAACCGCCAGCTGCTATTGAAGACGCGCCCGGAAGGGCGGGTCGGCCGCGAACATTTTTCGCTCGTCGAGACGCCGGTGCCGGCGCTCGCCGACGGCGAGGTGCTCGTGCGCGTGCTGTATCTGTCGATGGACCCGACCAACCGCGTATGGATGAGCGACGTGCCGCAGTACCTGCCGCCCGTCGCGATCGGCGAGGTGATGCGCGCGCTCGGGATCGGCCGCGTGATCGCGTCGCGTAACGCGGGGTTCGCGGAGGGTGACCTCGTGCAGGGGCTCGTCGGCTGGCAGGACTACGCGGTGGTGCCGGCCGAGCAGGCCGCGCAGCTCGTGAAGCTGCCCGCGCACTCGGGCCTGCCGCTGCCGACGCTGCTCGGCGCGTGCGGGATGAGCGGGTTGACCGCGTACTACGGGCTGACCGACATCGCGCCGGTGCAGCCGGGCGAAACGCTGGTCGTGTCGGCGGCGGCCGGCTCGGTCGGCTCGATCGCCGGGCAGATCGGCAAGATCCACGGCGCACGGGTGGTCGGCATCGCGGGCGGCGCGGACAAGTGCCGCTACCTGACCGAGACGCTCGGCTTCGACGCGGCCGTCGACTACAAGGCCGACGACTTCCGCCAGCAACTGAAGGCGGCGACGCCGGACGGCGTGCACGTGAACTTCGAGAACGTCGGCGGCGAGGTGATGCGCGCGGTGTTGTCGCGGATGGTGATCGGCGGGCGCGTCGCGCTGTGCGGCGTGATCTCGAACTACAACAGCGGCCGCGCGGCCGACGACGTCGGCGTGCTGATCTCGAAGCGGCTGACGATGCGCGGCTTCCTGATCCTCGACTACCGCAAGAGCCGCGAAGCCGTGCAGACGCTCGCGGGCTGGCTGCGCGACGGCCGGCTCAAGGCCGAGGAAACCGTGGCCGACGGTCTCGAAAACGCGCCCGACGTGCTGAATCGCCTGTTCGACGGCGACCATCGCGGCAAGCTGGTGCTGCGCGTCGATCCGGACGCGTGACGGGCGTGTCTCGCCTGTCGGATCGGGCCGCGGGCGCGTATCGAGCGAGCCGAGTTCGATCAATCCGGCCGCAGTTGCACATGGCTGACGCCGGGCCGCGCGCATCGCGTCGGCCCGTATGGCGGCGTGATGACGGATGCGGCGGATGAAGCAACGGGCGCCGTGGCGCCCGTCGTGATCCATATCCGTCATCCTTGACCGGCGAGGTCCGCACGCATGCGGATCGCCGGCCGGCCGCGCGTCATTCGCCCTGTTCGGCGCGCGCGTAGATGTCCCAGCTCGCCATGAACAGCGCGGCGACGAGCGGCCCGATCACGAAGCCGTTGATGCCGAACAGCGCCATCCCGCCGAGCGTCGAGATCAGCACGACCCAGTCGGGCATCTTCGTGTCCTTGCCGACGAGGATCGGGCGCAGCAGGTTGTCGACGAGGCCGATCACGCCGACGCAGAACGCGACGAGGATCACGCACTTCCATACCGCGCCGATCATCAGGAAGTAGAGCGCGGCCGGCACCCACACGAGGCTCGCGCCGATCGCGGGCAACAGCGACAGGAACGCCATCAGCGCGCCCCACAGCACGACGCCCTCGATCCCGAGGATCCAGAAGATCAGCCCGCCGAGCGCGCCCTGGACGAGCGCGACCGCGATGTTGCCCTTCACGGTCGCGCGCACGACCGTCGTGAATTTCGCGAGCAGCAGGTTCTTGTGCTCTTCGTCGAGCGGCAGCGCGCGGCGCACGCGGCGGCCGATCTCGCCGCCGTCGCGCAGCAGGAAGAACACCATGTACAGCATCACGCCGAAGCTCACGACGAACTGGAACGTGTTCTGGCCGATGCTGAGCGCCTGGGTGGCCGCGAACTGGCTGATCTGCGCGGCGCCGTCGGTCAGCTTCTTCTGGATGCCCGGGATGTTGGTCAGCCCGTATTTCTGCAGCAGGTTCTGGATCGACGTCGGCAGCGCGTGGATGATGTCATGGAAGTACTGCGAATAATTCGGCTGCGCATCCTTGAGCTCCTGGTACACGTACGCGATTTCCTGTACGAGCGTCGCCGTGACGAACACGAGCGGCAGGATCACGATCAGGATGATCAGCGACATCGTGACGAGCGCGGCCAGATTGCGCCGCTTGCCGAAGCGTGCGGCCAGCCAGCGCTGCACGGGCTGGAACAGGATCGCGAGAATGGTGCCCCAGAAGACGGCGCCGGAGAATGGCGCGAGGATCCAGCAGAGTCCGACGGTGACCGCGAACAGCAGGAAGTAGAAGAATTTTTGGTGATCGTGTCCGCTATCCATGGGTACATTCGCGCAGATTGATGCGTGGTTTGATTGAATCTCGTTGCCCCGCGCGCGATCGGTTCGCGAACGTCAGGTTCGCGGCGCAATGCGCGGCCGGGCGGCCCATGCGGAGTATGCCCGCAAAGGTGCCGCCATCATAGCCGCTGCGTGAGACACATGCGAAAACGCCGCGGCCGGGGCCGCGGCGCTGCCGGGAAGCGAACGCGGCGCGAGGCCGCGTGCCGGATCGTCAGATGTTGAGCTTGGTGACCTTCGTGCCGTTCACCGACAGGTCGCCCATCAGGCCCGCGTTGGTCAGGACCAGCACTTCCACCGGTGCGGTAGCCGTGTTGGAGTCGACCGCGCCGTTCGCGCCGACCTTCACGACCGCGACCGACGCGTCGGCGCCGGCCGACCAGCCGTCCGACTTGCGGAACGAGTCGAGCGCATCCTGCGTCATGAACAGGAACACGACCGCCTTCGATTGCGCGCCGGCCTGCAGGCCGACCGACAGCGACGACGTGTTGTAGTAGCCGACGGTGCTGCCGCCGACGCGCAGCGCGCCGTTGCCGGACTGGGCGCCGACGATGAAGCCGGCTTGCAGCACATTCGGGAACACGAGGACGCCGCGTGCTTTCGAGACCAGGTCGCGCGAGCCGGGCACCGTCGAATACAGGCGCGACAGCGTCGCATTCACGCTGGCGTCGATCGACTCGCGCTTCGACGCGCTGGCCGCGGCGCTATCGGGTTTGCCGGACGTGGTCGTGCAACCGGCGAGGGCGAGGCTGCCGAGCATCACGGCGGCGGCGGCTTTCATGGCGAGGGATTTCTGCATGGCGTTTCTCCTTCGTTGTCTGATGGGTGACGGGCGAGGCGGGCGGCGGTACACGCCGCCCCGTTCAACGGCGGGAAAGGAGCAGGCCCGCAACGAACGCAAGGCCCGCGACGACGCCGGCGGTTTGCCACGGGTTCTCGTGCACGACCTGCGACACGCGTTCGGCCGAATCGCGCAGCCGGGCGGCCGCGCTGCCCGACGCATAGTCGAGCGCGCCGCGTGCTTCATCGAGGCGGGATTGCACGCGCTTGCGCAGCGTGGCGATATCGCCATCGCCATCGTTTTTCAGCAGATCTTCCAGTTCGTCGACTAGCCCGCGCAGATCGTCGGTCACGTCGGCATGCAGATCGCGGGCAGCCGCGCGCGTCGTGCGGCCCACGCGTCGGCCGGTGCGACGGATATCGGACAGCCCGCGGTCCAGCTTGTGTTCGATCGAGTCGGTAAGCGCCATGGTGTTTATCCTCCTTTGATTCCAGGCAATTTGAAGATAAGACGAATCGCTGCAACTGATGTGATTCACTTGATCCGATTGAGTTTCGAGACAAATTTTCAATTCGTCGGCAGGATCGCCGGGAAACCCCGTCGCGCGGGGCGGCGCTGCGGTTGAAAAAATTTCGCGCGTCGGGGCGATACAGCGTGTCGAGCAGCGGATCGCAGTGAAGGTGCGGTAAATATGGCGCCGCCACCGGCATCAGGTAAATAGTGCCGTTGCAGGTTGAGCGCTGATGCAAATGCACTACTCGACGCCCGGTCGAGGCGCACGATTCGTGCCTGATGCCGGCTGCGGGCCGGTATCGTTCAGTGCGACGTCGATGACGACGGGATCGTGGTCCGACGAGCGGTAGGCGTCCGGTGCGTAATAAGCCGACCGTCGCGTGCGCGTTTTGTAATCGGGCACGGATTGCAGCGCGACCGGTTCGTCCGCATTGATGTGCCAGAACCGCACGGCCTTCACGCGCGCGGCGAGCGGCGGCGTGGCGAGCGCGTGGTCGAGATTGCCGGCTTCGCCGCGAAATACGTAGCTGTACGCAGCATCGCCGACGAAGTGCGCAACCAGGTTCGCGTAGCCGCGCGCTTCGAGCGTGCGGACCGGGTCTTCCTTTGCATAACTGTTCAGATCGCCGATCAGCAGCACGCCGTCGGCCGCGACGCCCGTCGGCGACGTGGCGAGCCAGTCGGCGACGCGTGCGGCCGCCCGCGTGCGCGCCGCGTTCCAGCAGCCCTGGCCGTCCGACTGGTCGAGATCGGCGCCGCTCGCGTGCGGGCAGTTCTTCGACTTCAGGTGATTGACCGCGACCGTGAACGCACGCGTGCCGCCGATGCGCCGGAACGTCTGCGCGAGCGGCGGGCGGTGTCGGCCGCCGAGCGAGACGGTGGCGGCGCGCCCGACCGGCTCGATCGTGCGGCTGTCGTACAGCAGCGCGACCGCGATCGCGTCGCGGCCCAGGCGCGCGGTGCCGGGATCGACCGCGCGCCAGCCGTCGCCGAGTTGCGCGGCGAGCCGACGGATGGCGCTCGCGTCGCCGTGGCCGTTGTTCGCGATTTCCATCAGCCCGATCACGTCGGCGCGCAGCGCGCGCAACGCCGCGACGATCTTCGCTTCCTGCCGCGCGAACGCGGCGGGCGTTTTCGCGCCACGGTTGGCCGGCGTGTCGAATCCGCCGCCACGGCCGTCGCCGTTGAAATAGTTGAAGACGTTGAACGACACGATGCGCACGTCGGCATCGGGATGCCGGGCCGGCGCCGCGGTGCGCGGGTTCGCGGCGGCATTGAATACGGGCGCCGCGCCGGCCACCGGTTGCAGCCGCCATGTACCGTAGCGCAACTCGAGCACGCCTTCGACGCCGCGTACCGTGTAGCCCGCGCGCAGCGTGTTGGCGGCGTTCAGCGCGGGCGGCGGATAGCGGACGGTCGCCGGGTCGCGGCGGTTCGAACCGTCGTCGAGCACGAGGCGATTCAATGCGTTGGCCGCTGCCTGCGCGGCAGCGTCGGCCGGCGGCGCGACCTGGGTCGGCACGCGCAGCCGGCCGTTGCTCAGCACGATGCTGCCGTAGCGGCCGAGTTCGTAGGCATCGCTGACCGTCAGCGTTTGCGGCAGGCGTACGCGCATGGCTTCGTGCGCGGCGAGGACGGCGGGCGACGCAACCGGCAGCGCGAGCGCGGCCGGCGTGACCGTCTGCCCGCGTGCGCAGACGGCCACGCGGCCCGACAGCGTGAGCTGCGTCCGGCCGTATTTCTCGTCGACCTTGCCGGTCAGACGCACGAGATCGCCGGGTTCTGCGCGCGCATTCGGTGCGTAGACGAACAGGCCTTCCGGAACGCCCGGCCGGTGTTGCCGTTGCGCGTCGGCCTGCTGGACGAAGAAGCCGCCGAGGCCGTCTGCGCCGCCGAACGCCGCGGTGACGACCGCTTCGATCGACGTCGTTTGCCCGGCGAGCCGCGACGGACCGCCGGTGCGGCGGATCTCGGCGATCGCCGTGGCGGGGCCGCCGCAACCGCTGCCGACCGGCAGCGCGGCGGGGGTCGGCCGCGCGCAGAAGGCCACGGACAGCACGGCGGACAACACGACGAACAGCGCGACGAACAGCGCGACGGCAAGCAGGGGGAGCGGGCGTGACATGGGACGGTCCACAGGATGAAAATCCGACAGTTCGGGACCGCATCTTGAAGGCAAAATGTCAGGCTGCGGCCGAAATGGCCGTTCGGCCATTGCCGGTTGGCCAACGATGCGGCAAGCCGCCCCGCGGCTGTTACGCTTTCGCACCGGGCGTCGCGTGCCGCTCGGCCGCTGCACGCCGCCGCACCCCGTTCCCACAGGAGAAATCCATGTCTTACATGCTGTTGATTGTCGAACCGACCGAGCAGCGCGCCGAGCGCACGCTCGACGAAGGCCAGGCGCTCTATGCGCGGATGGTCGATTTCGCCGAGTCGCTGAAGGCGCGCGGCGTGCTGCGCGGCGTCGAGTCGCTGGAACGGTCCGAGCGCGGCACGCGCGTGCAGGTGCGCGACGGCGAGACGCGTCTGCTCGACGGGCCGTTCGCGGAGGCGAAGGAGATGGTCGGCGGCTTCTTCCTCGTCGACGTCGACACGCGCGAGGAAGCGATCGACATCGCGCGCCAGTGCCCGGCCGCGCAATGGTGCACGGTCGAGGTGCGCGCGGTCGGCCCGTGCTTTCTGTGAGCGTCGCGACTCGGTATTTACCCTGATTTGTCGTGGCGCGTGTCGATCCGGCCGTCTTCCGCCCGTCGTCCGGGTAAGGCGCCACGGAACGGGCGCCGCTTTCCACCGACGACAAGGAGTGAACGATGCGATTCATGATCATGATCCGGGCGAATGCCGTCAGCGAATCCGACGCGTTGCCGGACAACCGGCTGGTCGAGGCGATGACGGTCTATCACGAGGAACTGGCGAAGGCCGGCGTGCTGCTCGACGCCAACGGCCTGAGGCCGAGCGCCCACGGCTGGCGCGTGCGCTACACGGGCGGCAAGGGCACGGTGATCGACGGCCCGTTCGCCGAAACGAAGGAACTGATCGCCGGCTACACGCTGATCCAGGTGCGCTCGCGCGACGAGGCGCTCGAATGGACGCGCCGGTTCCCCGCGCCGTTCGGCGCCGAGCTCGATTGCGAGATCGAGGTGCGGCCGCTGTTCGAGCTCGACGACCTGACGCCGAGCGACGCGGTTGAGCGGTTCCGCGATCTCCACGTCGGCCGCAGCCACGCCTGAATCCAATCTCACCGGGAGCACCCGTCATGCACAAGATGGTTTTCATCAACCTGCCGGTAGCCGATCTGCCGCGCGCGAAGACGTTCTACCAGGCGCTCGGCTTCGAGGTCGTGCCGGCCTATACCAACGAGCAGGCCGCCTGCATCAAGATCAGCGACACGATCTTCGCGATGCTGCTCGTGCGGCCGTTTTTCCAGACCTTCACCGACAAGACCATCATCGATCCGGCGACGCACATCCAGGTGCTGTCGTGCCTGTCGTGCGACAGCCGCGCCGAAGTCGGCACGCTCGTCGCGAAGGCGCTGGCGGCCGGCGGGGCCGCGCCGCAGGCGCCGCGCGAGTACCCTAACATGTACGGCCACGGGTTCACCGATCCGGACGGCCACACGTGGGAACTGATGGCCATGCCGCTGGAGGCGTCCGCCCAGGGGCAGGCGTCGTGACGCATGAGGCGACGCATCGTGCGATCGAAGCGGTCTGGCGAATCGAGGCGCCGAAGATCATCGCGCGCGCCGCGCGCGTGGTGCGCGACGTCGGCGTGGCCGAGGAACTGGCGCAGGACACGCTCGTCGCGGCGCTCGAGCACTGGCCCGTCGACGGCGTGCCCGACAACCCGGCCGCCTGGCTGATGACGGCCGTGAAGCGTCGCGCGCTCGACCGGGTCCGGCAGGAGTCGCTTCATTCGGCCAAGCGCGACCAGCTTGGCCACGAGATGGACGCGCTCGAAGCGCACGTCGTCCCCGACATCGCCGATGCGCTCGCCGACGCGCGCGACGACGACATCGGCGACGATCTGCTGCGGCTGATCTTCACGTCGTGCCACCCGGTGCTGTCGACCGACGCGCGCGTCGCGCTAACGCTGCGGCTGCTCGGCGGGCTGACGACGGGCGAGATCGCGCGCGCATTCCTGACGCCGGAGCCGACGATCGCGCAGCGGATCGTGCGCGCGAAGCGCACGCTCGCGGCCGCGCACGTGCCGTTCGAGGTGCCGGCCGCCGATGCGCGGCCCGCGCGGCTCGCGTCGGTGCTCGAAGTGATCTATCTCGTGTTCAACGAAGGCCATGCGGCGACGGCGGGCGACGACTGGATGCGCCCGGCGCTGTGCGACGAGGCGTTGCGGCTCGGCCGCGTGCTGGCCGGCCTCGCGCCGGACGAAAGCGAAGTGCTCGGGCTCGTCGCGCTGATGGAGTTGCAGGCGTCGCGCATGCATGCGCGAGTCGACGCGCAGGGCCGGCCCGTGCTGCTGCTCGACCAGGACCGCAGCCGCTGGGATCCGTTGCTGATCCGGCGCGGCCTCGCGGCGCTGGAGCGGGCGACGAAGCTCGGCGGCGTGCGCGGGCCGTATGCGCTGCAGGCCGCGCTCGCCGCGTGTCACGCGCGGGCGCGGCAGGCGGCGGACACGGATTGGGCGCAGATCGTCGCGCTGTATGACGCGCTCGCCGAAGTCGCGCCGTCGCCGGTCGTCGAGCTGAATCGCGCGGTCGCGGTGGGGATGGCGTTCGGGCCGGCCGCGGCGCTCGAACTCGTCGACGTGCTGCGCGACGATCCGGCGCTCGCGCGCTATCACTGGCTGCCGAGCGTGCGCGGCGATCTGCTCGCGAAGCTCGGCCGCGCCGACGAGGCGAAGCTGGAATTCCGCCGCGCGGCGGAGCTGACGCGCAACGAGCGTGAGCGCGAATTGCTGCTGAAGCGCGCGATGGATGCGTGACGCATGACGAGCCCGGCGCCGCCGCGCGCCGCACACTACCCGCCGTCCCGTCCGCTCCCGCGCACCGCATGGCGCCCGTCTTCCCGCCATCCGCCGCACGCCGCCCCCCGACACTATCGCCCGCATTGAAAAAGCCTATTGGGGGATGCGAACGCGAGCGCCTAGATTGAAGAGCACGACGCGCGCCCGGCGCACGCATCGTTCCCCACATATCTGATCGGCCCGGCGTCGCACGCGGCCGCGCCGACTCGAACGGAGGCGCAAATGGCTCAACTCAAGGGCAGCAAGACCGAAGAGAACCTGAAGGCCGCATTCGCGGGCGAATCGCAGGCGAATCGGCGCTATCTGTATTTCGCGTCGAAGGCCGACGTCGAGGGGCAGAACGACGTCGCCGCGCTGTTCCGCTCGACCGCCGAAGGCGAAACCGGCCATGCGCACGGCCATCTCGAATACCTGGAAACCGTCGGCGATCCGGCCACGGGCCTGCCGTTCGGTTCGTCGCGGCTGAATCTCGAATCGGCGATCGCCGGCGAAACGCACGAATACACCGACATGTATCCGGGCATGGCGAAAACCGCGCGCGACGAGGGTTTCGACGAAATCGCGAACTGGTTCGAAACGCTCGCGAAGGCCGAACGCAGCCACGCGAACCGCTACACGAAGGCGCTGGACAGTCTCGTCGACTGACGGGCCGCCGCGGGCCGCCCGGCATCGCCGTGCGACCGGCACGCGGCCGGCTGTTCGTTCATCGCCGCCCGCATCGTGCGGGCGGTGCGCTTGCGCACATGCGCGCCATGCGGGAGCGCCCCATGCCCCACAAGGAAGGCAGTCTCGAAGCGCCGACCCGGCATCCGCTCGACTGGCAGTCCGAAGCGTTCTACGACCAGGCCGAGATCGATGCGGAAATGACCCGCGTATTCGACATCTGCGCCGGCTGCCGGCGCTGCGTGTCGCTGTGCGGCGCGTTTCCGGCGCTGTTCGACCTGGTCGACGACACGCCGATGGGCGACGTCGAGGACGTGCCGAAGGAAGCATTCGGCAAGGTCGTCGACCAGTGCTATCTGTGCGACCTCTGCTACATGACGAAATGCCCGTACGTGCCGCCGCATGCATGGAACGTCGACTTCCCGCACCTGATGTTGCGCGGCAAGGCCGCGCGTTACAAGCGCGGCGAAGCGACGCTGCGCGACAAGGTGCTGTCGAATACCGATGCGCTCGGCCATTTCGCCGGCATTCCGGTCGTCACGCAGACGATCAACGCGGTGAACCGCACGCCGCCCGCGCGCCACGCGCTCGAAGCGGCGCTCGGCGTCGATCGCCATGCGTGGCTGCCGGAGTTCGCGCCGCGCACGTTCCGGCGCGCAGCCGAGCGCTCGGCGAACCCGCCCGTGCGCGACGGCGAACGCACGCCCGGCAAGGTCGCGATCTACGCGACGTGCTACGTGAATTTCAACGAGCCGGGGATCGGCCACGACCTGCTCGCGATCCTCGCGCACAACGAGATCCCGTACGAACTCGTCGCGCGCGAAGCGTGCTGCGGGATGCCGCTGCTGGAGCAAGGCAACCTCGCCGGCGTCGCCGCGAAGCAGGCGGTGAACATCCCGGTGCTCGAACGCTACGCACGTGAAGGCTATGCGCTGATCGGCGCGATCCCGAGCTGCGTGCTGATGTACAAGAGCGAGCTGCCGCTGATGTTTCCCGCCGACCCAGCCGTGCGCGCGGTGGCCGACGCGTTCTGGGACCCGTTCGAATACGTGATCGCGCGCCATCGCGACGGGCTGCTGAAGACCGATTTCAAGACCGGCCTCGGCAGCGTGTCGTATCACGTGCCGTGCCATGCGCGCGTGCAGAACATCGGCCGCAAGACGGCCGATGCGCTGTCGCTCGTGCCCGATACGCGCGTGACCGTCGTCGAGCGTTGCTCGGGCCACGCGGGCACGTTCGGCGTGAAGAAGGAGTTTCATGCGGACGCGATGCGGATCGGCGTGCCCGTGTTCAAGGCGATGGCCGAGCCGCGGCCGGATGTCGTGTCGTCCGACTGCGCGCTCGCCGGCCATCACATCGTGCAGGGCATCGACGAGAACGGACTGCCGCCGGCGCCGCTCGCGCATCCGCTGACGCTGCTGCGCCGCGCGTACGGCATCTGAGCCGCGGCCGGCCATCACGAGGACACCCTTGACGTCCTCCTCTCCCTAAAGGGAAGGATTCCCACACCTGGCGATGCACGTCCGCATCGGAGAATGTTCAACGCAGCGTTGGTATCTCGATCATGCTCGACACCACAGTCACTGCAGGCCCACTCTCTTATTCGCAGTCCCGCGATACCTTTCGGCCGCGTCGTGCTGTCTTTCGACCCGCACGCCGAACAGGACTGGGTGGAACCGCTTTCGTCGACTTCCTCGAACGTGGCTCCGTGCGCGATCGCTTTGTAGCGGAGCTTGTTTCGGAAGGACGACCAGGATGCGTCGTAGACGCTTTTCGCCATTCTGGTTCTGGCGAGTTTTGCGGCCGACACGTTGCCGACCGCGATGTAATCGAAGCGCCGCACCAGATCGAGCGCGAGCTTGTGCTGGAAGTCGGCACGGGCGTTCGCGACCTTGGCGTGCAGCTTCGCGATATGTCGCTTGTGCTTTCGTGCTCGCTGCGCTTTCGCCAGCTTTTCCGCCGCTCGTCGACCGAACTGGTCATTGGGCAGCTTCTCGCCCGTCGAAAGTGTGGCGAAGTCTTTCAGGCCGAGATCGATGCCGACGCCCGAACGAATCGGGCGGGCCTGCACATCGGGCATCTCGATCACAATGTTGAGAAACCAGTTGCCGCGTGCATCCTGCGCAAAGTTGGTCCCACCCTTGATCTTGCCTTCGGGAAGCGGCCGGCTGTTGAACACGCGAAACATGTTGCCGGCGAAACCGAACGCGTCACCCTCGCGCTTCAGGTCACGGCCCTTCAGCGGCACCCAGCCGAGCGATTTCCTGCCGCGATAGCGCAGGTACGGGCGACGGTGCTGACTGCGCGACTTCGCATATTGCTCGCATGTTGCGTTGACTGTGCCGGAATGGATCCCGAGTTCCTTGCTGCTGCCGGTCGTCAGCACGTTCAGGTCGAATCCTGTCGGCCACTTCTTGCTCCACTTGAGCGCGTGCTTCTGCGTGTCGTTGCAGAAGTTCCAGACGTAGTTCACCGCACGGCTCTGCTTGTTGAGCAGTCCGTTGAGCGATTTCACCCGGTAGCGGTAGACAAGGATCATGCCGGTGATCCTAACCCGTGGAAGAAGCTGCCTGTCAACAGCACGCCTTTCCTCCCCGTCCTGAAGGACGGGGTTTCTCGGAGCAACTGATGACGCTGACCCGCGACTCCCTGCTGACGCTCGAAGCGTACGCGAAGATCCGCAAGGCCGAACACGCGCGACTCGTCGCGTACAAGCGCCGCCGCGCGGTGGCGCTCGGCAACCACCTGCGTTTTCTGTTCGAGGACGAGACGACGATCCGTTATCAGATCCACGAGATGCTGCATATCGAGAAGATCTTCGACGAAGCCGGCATCGAAGGGGAACTGGAAGCGTATCTGCCGCTGGTGCCCGACGGCACCAACCTGAAGGCGACGATGCAGATCGAGTACGAGCACGAGATCGAACGGCGCGCGGCGCTCGCGCGGCTGATCGGTGTCGAGGATCGCGTGTACCTGCGGGTCGACGGGCACGCGAGCGTCTACGCGATCGCCGACGAGGATCTCGAGCGCGACAACGCGGAGAAGACGTCGGCCGTGCACTTCGTCCGCTTCGAGTTCGATGCGCCGATGCGCGCGGCGCTCAAGGGCGGGGCGGCGCTGTCGATCGGCTGCGATCATCCGGCCTACACGATGCCCGCGCGGCGCATCGACGCGGACGTGACCGCGTCGCTGGCAGGCGATCTGCGCTAGCGCCGCCGTCGTCGCGAGCCGCGCAAGCCGGCTTCCCCCTTTCCGTTCGGACCCGAAACAGCCGCGTCGCAGCCCTGCGGCGCGGCCGCTTGCCGGTTGCGGCGAAAATGTAACAAGCGTGACGGATTTGCATGCGGGGACAGAGTGGGCGCGCCGCGTCAGCGTATTTTCATTCCTCGCAGCGAAACAATAAAAAGATTGTGCATCGAGATAATTTGATTCAGGTCAAATTGAATGATTTACCGATTCGTGAATAACTTGTTACGAATTTTTCCCTGATTTACCGATTCCCCGTAACCCTTCCGGAAGAGCTTGCCGGCTAGGGTCGGAGCAGGCGGAAACCGCCGTTTCAGCGCATTCTTCAGACGCTGCGGAGCCCCGCTAGACGGGCCTTTGCAGCCATCGGCATAAAGATCCCGCAAAAAAATTCAAGCGTAAATCGATTGCTCTCCGATGGCAGGTTGTTTCAGTGCGTAACATTAAGTCATTGTCATATTGAGATAAACCCTGAGGATGGTATGCTTCGTGCACAAAAATTCCCACATTGGAGTGAGACCGCGATTTGTGCGCCATTGCCGGGAATCGCGGCACCGTGAAAGTGCGGTGTCGCCCGGTATGCACAACGCCGGATAACCATAATGTGCAACCTGGCCGCCCCGCGACGCGATGTGTCGTGACGGCGCCGCCAATCGCAGCCCCGGCCTGGCTGCGTGGAGAGATTGACTATGTTCTTCGATGAGCTTAACGATGAAGAGTGGTTTCGCCTTTCAGCGCTGATCGCCGATGAACCCATCAGGCTGAACCGTCGTGGGCGTCCACGTGCCGAACCGCGCGTCGTCGCGAACGCGGTGCTCTGGATCCTGACGACCGGCGAAGCCTGGTCCAAGCTGCCCGGCCGCTATCCGTCCGGGCCGACGTGCCGCCGTCGCTACGAGGAGTGGCTCGCGAACGGCACGCTGCTGAAGATGATCGACGTGCTGACCCAGTTCAGCGGGCGCACGTTCGCGTATATTCCGCCGCCGCCGGAGGCCGTCGTGCCGGCCCGCCGCGCGGAGCCCGCGCCCGACAACGACCGTCTGCGCGGCGTGTTCTGGCAGAACCCCGAGTCGTGGCAATTGCCAGGCGCGCAGGCAAACGTTTGGCAGGGCGAGGGTGCGTCGCTGAGCGCGATGGCGGACGACCCGATGGACGGCCGCGCCGACGTGTCGTTTACCGTGCCCGGTGCGCCGGCCGCGGAGTTGCGGCATGCGCGGGCGTCGGCCGCGAGCTTCGCCGCGGCCGAGCCGCAGGTCGACGAGTATCGCGGCTATACGATCAGCGGCATCGCGCAGCCCGTGCAGAACCTGATGTATCGCGCGTGGGCCGAGATCTCGCAGGACGACCGTCGGGTCGAACGCTCGGGCCTGATCGGCCCGCGCTTTACCGACGCCGAGGCGGCCGAGCAGTACGCGCTCGACTGGGCGCGCCAGTGGATCGATCGCCACGGTGCGAGCGACGCACCGGCGCGCGAGCCGCAGGGCGAAGTGCTGGCCGGCTTGTCGGCGCTGGCGCGCGCGGAATCGGACATCAAGCGCTTCATCGCCGAGCGTCGCGCGGGCGCGTTGTCGGAAAGCCGCAACGATCCCGTGCAGGCGGAGCGTCGCGAGTACGCGTACCGCGTGGGCTGATCGCCGTTGCCGTGTCACGCGCGGGCCGTCGTGTGCCACGACGCCCGCGCGGAAGTCCCGTGTCTCCATGTCTGCTTAGGGCGCCGCGCGAAGCGGCGCCCTGTGTTGCATGACGCGTTACTGCCGGCCGTAGGTATCGTCGAAGCGGACGATGTCGTCCTCGCCGAGATACGCACCTGATTGCACTTCGATCAGCTCGAGCGGCATCTTGCCCGGGTTTTCCAGGCGGTGCGACACGCCGAGCGGAATGTACGTCGATTCGTTTTCGGACAGCAGGAACGTTTCGTCGCCGCGCGTGATGCGCGCGGTGCCGCGCACGACGATCCAGTGTTCGGCGCGGTGGTGGTGCATCTGCAGCGACAGTTGCGCGCCCGGCTTCACGACGATGCGTTTCACCTGGAAGCGCTCGCCCGTGTCGACCGAGTCGTAGTGGCCCCACGGACGATGCACCTTGCGGTGATCGGTCGCTTCGGCGCCTTGTCGCGCCTTGATGTGCCCGACGATCTTCTTCACGTCCTGCACACGCGATTTATCCGCGACGAGCACGGCGTCGGGCGTTTCGACGACGACCAGGTTTTGCGTGCCGACGCACGCGACGAGCCGGCTTTCCGAATGCGCGAACGTCGAGTCGGCGCCTTCGAACAACACGTGCCCGCGGCCGACGTTCCCGGCGTCGTCCTTCGGCGAGATCTGCCAGATCGCGTCCCACGAGCCGACGTCCGACCAGCCCGCGTCGAGCGGCACGACGACGCTTTCGCACAGTTGCGGCAGGCTCGCGAGCGGTTCCATCACCGCGTAGTCGATCGAGTTCGACGGCGACGCGGCGAACGCATCGCGATCGACGCGGAAGAAATCGCCGTCTTCCTTGCCCTGTGCGACCGCCTGTTCGCAGGCCGCGTAGATCTCGGGTTCGAGCTGCCGGATCGCCTTGAGCCAGACCGACGCGCGCACGATGAAGATCCCGCTGTTCCACCAGTATTCGCCCGACGCGACGTACTGCTGCGCGAGTTCGAGATGCGGCTTCTCGACGAAACGGTCGAGGCGGCGTACGTCGAGGCCGCCCGTGCCGGCGTCGCCGAGCGGCGCGCCGACGCGGATATAGCCGTAGCCGGTTTCCGCGTGCTTCGGCACGATGCCCATCGTCGCGATCTTGCCTTGCGCCGCGCAGTGCACGCCGGCCGCGACGGCCGCGTGAAAGCGCGGCACGTCCGCGACCGCATGGTCGGCGGGCATCACGGTCATCACCGCGTCGTTGCCGCCGGCGACGAGCCGCAACGCGGCGAGCGTCAGCGCGGGCGCGGTGTCGCGGCCGAGCGGCTCGAGCATGATGGTCGCGTGCTTGGCCGTCAGGCGCAGTTGTTCGGCGGTCGTGAAGCGGTGATCCTCGCCGCACACGATCAGCACGTCGTCGTTCAGCGGGTGATCGGCGATCAGGCCGTCGAGGCGCAGTGCGGTGGACTGCAGCAGCGAATGATCGCCGAGCAGGCCGATCAGCTGTTTCGGAAAGCGCTCGCGCGACATCGGCCACAGGCGCGTGCCGGAACCGCCGGCGAGAATCACGGGCTGCACGGCGAGGCGGGTACCGACGGCGGGCGTGCCGACGGCGGGTGCGGCGGAAGAAGAATGGCGCGTTTCGGCGACCACTGCCGGAGCATTCATGATGACACTCTCCACGGTTGAAGTCAGTGCCTGTCGTTGTAGCATGAAGTAAATCGACAATAAAACCGGACCCAATGCCGGATATCCGCCGCGCCGTCATCTGGAAGAACTTTCCGCGGTAGCACCGGCCGCAAATAAAAAAATAAAAAATAATTCCCGGCGCCAGCCTGCCGCGCCCGCCCGCAAAGGGCGAGCGGAAAGCGTAAAGATTCAGAAAAAATCCCCGATCGAGCCCGATTCGGGAAATCCTGCCGATTTAATTAAAAAAGATCGCGGCAAGAATTTCCGATTATTTTTCGAAATACTTGTGCGCTTGAGGATGAATTTTCTTGTCGCTTCAATAGCGTCATGCAACGTTTGAATCGAATGTGCGGCACGGGTCGCGCAAGGCGCTGTTCGGCAAACGCCTGTTCAAAGAAGAGGAAACAGACATGTTGAGCGTGCTGGCGAGAGTCATCGATATCGCGATGGTCGTGACGGGCGCGCTGATCGCGGCTGCGTTGCACGACGGCAGCATCGGGCTCAGCGACCTGCAGCGCACGACGGTGCTGTTCGACTGCCTGCTGGTCGTCGTGTTCTTTCCGGCCATCGGCATCTACCAGTCGTGGCGCGGCAAGCGTCTCGTCGGGCTGGTGGTGCGCGTGGCGTTCGCGTGGCTCGCGGTCGAGCTCGCGGGCATCCTGATGAGTTTCAGTTTTCACCAGTCGGGCGACCTGTCGCGGCTGTGGCTCGGCTACTGGGCGCTCGTGACGATGGCGCTGCTCGCCGGCTCGAAGACCTGCGTGCACGTCGTGCTGCGGCAGTTGCGCCGCGGCGGCTACAACCTGAAGGCGGTCGCGATCGTCGGCGGCACGCCGGCGGCGCGGCGGCTGATCGCGCAGATGCGGGCGCGGCCGGAAGCCGGCTTCAACCCTGTGTGCGTGTACGACGAAAGCGAGGCGCCGGGCGAAGTCGCGCTCGACGACGTGCGCATCGAGCGGCAGTTCGAATCGCTGGTGTGGCTGGTGCGCAGCCGCGCGATCAGCGAGCTGTGGCTCACGCTGCCGATCACGGAGGAGCGCCGGATTCACCAGATCGTGACGGTGTTCCGCCACGACTTCGTGAACATCCGCTTCATCCCGGACGTGCGCACGCTGTCGTTCTTCAACCAGGAAGTGGTCGAGGTGCTCGGCGTGCCGGCGATCAACCTCGCGGCGTCGCCGATCACCGACGTGCGGATCCTGCCGAAGTTCGTGTTCGACCGGCTGTTCGCGCTGGCGGCGCTCACCGCGCTCGCGCCGGTGATGGTGCTGATCGCGGCGCTGATCAAGCTGACCTCGCGCGGGCCGGTGTTCTTTCGGCAGAAGCGCAAGGGCATCGACGGGCACGAGTTCGAGATCTACAAGTTTCGCTCGATGAAGGTGCACCAGGAAGTGGCCGGGCAGGTCACGCAGGCGACCAAGAACGACTCGCGCGTGACGCCGGTCGGCCGGTTCCTGCGGCGCACGAGCCTCGACGAGCTGCCGCAGTTCATCAACGTGCTGAAGGGCGAGATGTCGGTGGTCGGCCCGCGCCCGCATGCGCTCGCGCACGACGACATCTACAAGGATCTGGTCAAGGGCTACATGTTCCGCTACCGGATCAAGCCCGGCATCACCGGGTGGGCGCAGATCAACGGCTATCGCGGCGAGACCGACCAGATCGAGAAGATGATGGGCCGCGTGAAGCTCGACCTGTACTACATGCAGAACTGGTCGTTCTGGCTCGACATCAAGATCGTCGTGCTGACGCTGTGGAAAGGCTTCACCGGCAGCAACGCGTACTGACACCGACGCGCTGCGTCGCACAGGCATTCCGGTTTTCCGAATTTCGAATCATTGGTCAAGGGGTCCGACACATCATGAATCTGACTATCATCGGCAGCGGTTACGTAGGGCTTGTCACCGGCGCCTGTCTCGCCGACATCGGGCACGACGTGTTCTGTCTCGACGTCGACCAGGCAAAGATCGACATCCTGAACAACGGCGGCGTGCCGATCCACGAGCCGGGCCTGAAGGAAGTGATCGCGCGCAACCGCTCGGCCGGCCGCCTGCGCTTCTCGACCGACATCGAGGCCGCGGTCGCGCACGGCGACGTGCAGTTCATCGCGGTCGGCACGCCGCCCGACGAGGACGGCTCGGCCGACCTGCAATACGTGCTCGCGGCGGCGCGCAACATCGGCCGCTACATGACCGGCTTCAAGGTGATCGTCGACAAGTCGACGGTGCCGGTCGGCACGGCCGAGCGCGTGCGCGCGGCGGTTGCCGAGGAGCTCGCGAAGCGCGGCGGCGACCAGATGTTCTCGGTCGTGTCGAATCCGGAATTCCTGAAGGAAGGCGCGGCTGTCGACGATTTCACGCGGCCGGACCGCATCGTGATCGGCTGCGACGACGACGTGCCGGGCGAGCGCGCCCGCGAGCTGATGAAGAAGCTCTACGCGCCGTTCAACCGCAATCACGAGCGCACGCTGTACATGGACGTGCGCTCGGCCGAGTTCACGAAATACGCGGCGAACGCGATGCTCGCGACGCGCATCTCGTTCATGAACGAGCTGGCGAACCTCGCCGACCGCTTCGGCGCGGACATCGAGGCCGTGCGCCGCGGGATCGGCTCCGATCCGCGCATCGGCTACCACTTCCTGTACGCCGGCTGCGGCTACGGCGGCTCGTGCTTCCCGAAGGACGTCGAGGCGCTGATCCGCACGGCGGACGAGCACGGCCAGTCGCTGCAGATCCTGAAGGCCGTGTCGTCGGTCAACGCGACGCAAAAGCGCGTGCTCGCCGACAAGATCGTCGCGCGTTTCGGCGAGGACCTGAGCGGCCGCACGTTCGCGCTGTGGGGCCTGGCCTTCAAGCCGAACACCGACGACATGCGCGAGGCGCCGAGCCGCGAGCTGATCGCCGAGCTGCTGTCGCGCGGCGCGCGCGTCGCCGCGTACGACCCGGTCGCGCAGCAGGAAGCGCGCCGCGTGCTCGCGCTCGATCTCGCCGATCACCCGAGCTGGCTCGAGCGCCTGTCGTTCGTCGACGACGAGGCGCAGGCTGCGCGCGACGCCGACGCGCTCGTGATCGTCACCGAATGGAAGGCGTTCAAGAGCCCCGACTTCGTCGCGCTCGGCCGCCTGTGGAAGGCGCCCGTGATCTTCGACGGCCGCAACCTGTACGAGCCGGAGACGATGAGCGAGCAGGGCATCGAGTACCACCCGATCGGCCGGCCGGGCTCGCGCCAGGCCGTCGCCGCACGCGTGCCGGGCGCCGCGCGCGCGAGCGCGTAACCCGTTTTTCGTCACTCGTTACGAGACGCCATGTTCCGGAACATCCTGATCGTCTGCCACGCGAACGTCTGCCGCAGCCCGGCGGCGGAAATGCTGTTCAAGTCGCACGCCGCGTCGCGCGGCGGCCCGCGTCCGACGTTTCATTCGGCCGGCGTCCACGCGAACGACGGCGACGGCATCGATCCGGTGATGCGGCAACTGCTGGCCGAGCGGGGCGTCGATGCGACGACCCATCGCTCGCGGCGGCTGTCGCGCCGGATCGTGCGCGACGCCGACCTGATTCTCGTCAGCGAGCGCCGACAGATCGCGGCCGTCGAAGCGGTCGATCCGTTCGCACGCGGCAAGGTCCACCTGCTCGGCAAGTGGGAAGGGGCCGAGATCGCGGACCCGCACGGCGGCCCCGAGGCCGACTACCGCGAGAGCTACTCACTGATCGAACGTCTGGTTCAAGGATGGCTACAGAAACTATGCTGAAACGCCCGATGCGCCCGGTGGCGCTTGCCGTCGCGCTGACGACTTTCCTGTCAGCCTGTGCAACCGCGCCCGGCAACTACCTCGACTCGTCGAACCTGAAGGACGAAGGCCGGCAGGAAGCGGCCGAAACCTATCCGGTTCATTACATCGACGCCAAAGTGGTGATGGACCAGCTGCAGAAAGCACAGGTCGATCATCCGCTGCCGCCCGGGCGCTATACCGATCCGTCGCAGTACACGTATCGCGTCGGCCCGCAGGACATCCTCGGCGTCACCGTGTGGGACCACCCGGAGCTGACGACGCCGCAGGGCCAGTCGTTCTCGAGCGGCGGCAACACGACGCAATCGGTCGCGGGCGCGTTGCAGCAGCCGTATACGACCGCGCTGCCGGGCCAGGCCGATCCGTACGGCCAGACGGTTGCTGCCGACGGCACGATCTTCTTCCCGTTCGTCGGCCGCATTCGCGTGGCGGGCAAGACGGTCGCGCAGATCCGCGACGAGATGGCGTCCAGCCTGTCGCGCTACGTGAAGAATCCGCAGCTCGACGTGCGCGTGCTGTCGTTCCGCAGCCAGAAGGTGCAGGTGACGGGCGAGGTGAAGCAGCCGGGCCCGCTCGCGGTGAGCGACGTGCCGCTCACGCTCGTCGACGCGATCTCGCGCTCCGGCGGCTCGACCGCCGAAGCCGACCTGCAGCGCGTGCGCCTGACGCGCGACGGCAAGCTGTACACGCTCGACGCGAACGGCGTGCTCGATCGCGGCGAGGTGAAGCAGAACGTGATGCTGCAGCCGGGCGACATCGTCAACGTGCCGGATCGCAGCGACAGCCGCGTGTTCATCATGGGCGAGGTCAAGACGCCGGTCACGGTGCCGATGCTCAAGGGCAGGCTGACCATCGCCGACGCGCTGACCGCGGGCGGCGGGATCCTCGACACCGATGCGAACCCGCGCAAGATCTACGTGATGCGCGGCATGCGCGACAACCCGACGAAGCCCGAAGTGTTCCGCCTCGACATGACGCAGCCCGATGCGCTGATGCTGTCGAGCCGCTTCCCGCTTCAGCCGCTCGACGTCGTCTACGTCAGCACGGCCGGCTCGGTGCAGTTCAACCGTGTGCTGCAGCAGGTGCTGCCGACGATCCAGACGATCTTCTACATGCGGCAAATCACGCGCTGATAGCCCGCCGGGGCGGCGTCCGCCCCCCCGGCACCACTCAAGCGGGAACGAATGGTGAACACGCAAGCGAAACACTCCTACGCGGACCTGACCGCGAAGACCGAGGAAGAGGACTTCGTTCTCGGCCAGTTGCTCCAGGTGATCATGGACGACATCTGGCTGCTGATCGGCATCGCGGTGACGGTCATCGCGCTCGCCGGCCTCTACTGCTTCATCGCGAAGCCGGTCTACCAGGCGGACGTGCACGTGCGGGTCGAGGGCAACGACAACACGTCGCAGGCGCTCACGCAGACGCAGACGGGCGCGTCGATCAACAGCGGCCCGCAGCAGGCGCCGACCGACGCGGAAATCGAGATCATCAAGAGCCGCGGCGTGGTCACGCCGGTCGTCGAGCAGTTCAAGCTGAACTTTTCGATCGCGCCGAAGACGCTGCCGGTGCTCGGCAGCCTCGCCGCGCGCCTCGCGACGCCGGGCGAGCCGTCGCGGCCGTGGCTCGGCCTGAAATCGTACGCGTGGGGCGGCGAGCTCGCCGACGTCGACTCGATCAGCGTCGTGCCGGCGCTCGAAGGCAAGAAGCTGACGCTGACGGCCGGCCCGAACGGCACCTATTCGCTGGTCGACGAGAACGGCACGCGGCTGCTGGCCGGCCGCGTCGGCGAAGCGGCGCAGGGCGGCGGCGTGACGCTGCTCGTGCAGAAGCTCGTCGCGCGCCCCGGCACGCAATTCACGGTGGTGCGCTACAACGATCTCGACGCGATCAGCGGCTTCCAGGCCGGCATCCAGGTGAGCGAGCAGGGCAAGCAGACGGGCGTCGTGCAGATTTCGCTGGAAGGCAAGGACCCGGACCAGACCGCCGCGATCGCGAACGCGCTCGCGCAGTCGTACCTGAACCAGCACGTGGTCGCGAAGCAGGCGGAAGCGACCAAGATGCTCGACTTCCTGAAGGGCGAGGAGCCGCGCCTGAAGGCCGACCTCGAACGCGCGGAAGCCGCGCTCACGCAATACCAGCGCACGTCGGGTTCGATCAACGCGAGCGACGAGGCGAAGGTCTACCTCCAGGGCAGCGTGCAATACGAACAGCAGATCGCCGCGCAGCGCCTGCAGCTCGCATCGCTCGCGCAGCGCTTCACCGATTCGCACCCGATGGTGATCGCCGCGAAGCAGCAGCTCGCGGAGCTGCAGGGCGAGAAGGACAAGTTCAGCAACCGCTTCCGCAGCCTGCCGGCGACCGAGGTGAAGGCCGTCCAGCTGCAGCGCGACGCGAAGGTCGCCGAGGACATCTACGTGCTGCTGCTGAACCGCGTGCAGGAGCTGTCGGTGCAGAAGGCCGGCACGGGCGGCAACATCCACCTGATCGACTCGGCGCTGCGTCCGGGCGCGCCGGTCAAGCCGAAGAAGGTGCTGATCCTGTCGGCCGCCGTGTTCCTCGGGCTGATCCTCGGCACGGGCGTCGTGTTCCTGCGTCGCAACCTGTTCCAGGGCATCGAGGATCCCGACCGCATCGAGCGCACGTTCAACCTGCCGCTGTACGGGCTGGTGCCGCAAAGCGCCGAGCAGGTGAAGCTCGACGCGGCCGCGGAGAAGGGCGGCAGCCGTGCGCGGCCGATCCTCGCGAGCCTGCGTCCGAAGGACCTGAGCGTCGAAAGCATGCGCAGCCTGCGCACCGCGATGCAGTTCGCGATGATGGACGCGAAGAACCGCGTGATCGTGCTGACCGGCCCGACGCCGGGTATCGGCAAGAGCTTTCTGACGGTCAACCTCGCGGTGCTGCTCGCGCATTCGGGCAAGCGCGTGCTGCTGATCGACGCCGACATGCGCCGCGGGATGCTCGACCGCTACTTCGGCCTGACCGTGCAGCCGGGCCTGTCCGAGCTGCTGAGCGATCAGTCGCCGCTCGAGGAAGCGATCCGCGAGACGCCGGTGCAGGGCCTGTCGTTCATCGCGGCCGGCACGCGCCCGCCGAATCCGTCGGAGCTGCTGATGTCGACGCGCCTGCCGCAATACCTCGAAGGGCTCGGCAAGCGCTACGACGTCGTGCTGATCGATTCGCCGCCGGTGCTGGCGGTGACCGACGCAACCATCATCGGCCGCATGGCCGGCTCGACGTTCCTCGTGCTGCGCTCGGGCATGCATACCGAAGGCGAGATCGCCGATGCGATCAAGCGCCTGCGCACCGCGGGGGTCGACCTGGAAGGCGGGATCTTCAACGGCGTGCCGCCGAAGGCGCGCGGCTACGGCCGCGGCTATGCGGCCGTGCACGAATACCTGAGCGCTTGATCGCATTTCACGACACCGGGCCGGCGCGAGCGGCGCCTGCCCGGCCGACTGGAGAATCCTTGATGAAAATTTCCGTGCTCGTTCCGACCTATCGGCGTCCCGCCGACCTCGCGCGCTGCCTGCTGGCGCTGCAGCGGCAGCAGCGGCTGCCCGACGAGGTGATCGTCGTCGCGCGCCCGGAGGACGACGCCACGCACGAACGGCTCGCCGATCCGGCGGTCGGCGGCGCGCTGCCGCTACGCATCGTGCCGGTCGAGGTGGCCGGCCAGGTCGCCGCGCTGAACAAGGGGCTCGACTCGGTGAACGGCGACATCGTCGCGATCACCGACGACGATGCGGCGCCGCACGCGGACTGGCTCGCGCGCATCGAAGCCGCGTTCCTGTCCGATCCGCGCGTGGGCGCGGTCGGCGGGCGCGACTGGGTGCACGAGAAGGGCCGCTTGCTCGACGAATCGCGCGAGCTCGTTGGCCAGCTCACGCTGTCGGGCAAGATCATCGGCAATCATCACCTTGGCGTCGGCGGTGCGCGCGCCGTCGACATGCTCAAAGGCGCGAACATGAGCTACCGCCGCGCGGCGATCGAACGGCTGCGCTTCGACACGCGGCTGCGCGGCGCCGGCGCGCAGGTGCACAACGACATGGCGTTCAGCATGGAGGTGCAGCGCGCGGGCTGGACGCTGCTGTACGACCCGGCGATCGCGGTCGACCATTTCCCGGCCGAGCGCTTCGACGACGACCGGCGCGATGCGGCGTCGCTGAACGCGATCAGCAACGGCGCGTACAACCTGCAACTGACGCTGCGGGAGCATCTGCCGCCGGTACGGCGCGAGATCGCGTGGTGGTGGTGGACGCTGGTCGGCACACGCGTCTATCCGGGCTTTGCGCACGTGCTGCTGGCGCTGCCGACCGCGCGGCGTGCCCGCGTGCTCGCGCACTGGCGCGCGGTGCGCCGCGGCGCGCGCGATGCGCGTCGCACCGATCTTGCCCCCCATCGTGCGGCGATGCCGCCGGTGACGTCTTGAACGGCCTGCGCGCCTCGCGCGCGGCCATGCCCGGAGGGCTCGCATGACCACGAAGGCTGCAACGAACGTTCACGTCCATCTGTTCTACGGCGCCGATCCGCGTACCTACCGGAAAGGCGACGACATCGGCTGCCTGTACGGCTATCACCACGCCGAATCCGACGAATTCCGGCTGACCTATTCGCAGGACGGCCGCGAGAACCGCGTCGTGAGCCTCGCGCGCCGCGCGCTGAAGGCGGCGCTCGGCTTCGATATCGTGCATGCGTGGCGCAACCGCGCGACGCTGCTCGCGACCGACGTGATCTGGACGCATACCGAGCAGGAGCATCTGGCCGCCGCGCTGATCCTCAAGCTCGCCGGCGCGCAGGGCAAGCGCCCGCTGCTGCTCGCGCAGAGCGTGTGGCTGTTCGACAAGTGGGGCAGCTTCGGCGGCCCGCGCCGCTGGCTGTACCGCAAGCTGCTCGCGCGCGCCGACGCGCTGACCACGCTCGCCCGCGACAACGCCGACCTGTGCCGCCGCATCCTCGGGCGCGAAGCCGAGTTCGTTTATTACGGGCTGAACACGCAGGATTTCCCGCCGGTCGAGCCGCGGCAGTGGCAGCCGAACCGGCCGCTGCGGATCGCCGCGATCGGCAACGACCGCGATCGCGACTGGCGCACGTTCCTCGCCGCGTTCGGCGGCGACGAACGCTACGACGTGCGGCTCGCGACGCGCCGCCGCGTGCCGCGCGAATGGCATGCGCCGAACGTGAAGATCGGCCCGGCGTCGGGGCTCGCGAAGCAGCACGAACTGTACGCGTGGGCCGACGTGATCGTCGTGCCGCTGCGGCCGAATTTCCATGCGTCGGGCATCACCGTGATGCTCGAGGCGGCGGCCGTCGGCAAGCCGATGATCGTGTCCGACGTGGGCGGCCTGAGCGACTACTTCCCGCACGATACGGCCGCCTATGTGCCGGCGTTCGACGCGCAGGCGATGCGCCAGGCCGCCGATCGCTTCGTCGCCGATCCGGCGGCGGCGCTCGACTGCGCGCGGGCCGCCGCCGCCTGCCTGCGCGAGCGCGACCTGACCACGCAGGCGTTCGCCGAGCAGCACGTGCGGATCACGCGCGACATGCTGCGCCGGCGCCGCACGCCCGCGGCGGCCGGCGTCGCGATGCCGCTCGCCGATTCGCACCCTTCGTCGCAGTGAGCGCGGATCGATGAGTACGATTGCCGCCGAACGCGCGCCGTCGCGCACCCGCAGCTGGTTCGCCGAACCGAAGCACTGGGCCGGGCAGGCCGGGCTGTGGACGTTGACCGCCGCGCTGATCGCGATCCACCAGGGCAAGGTGCTGACGCTCGCGTTCCCGGTGCTGGCCATCGGGGTCGGCATCTGGCTGTATTTCAAGAGCCCGGCGCGCTATGTCGGCTTCATGTGGTGGGTGTGGTTCCTGAGCCCGGAAGTGCGGCGTCTGGCCGACTGGTCCAAGGGCGCGTTCACGCCGACGAGCCTGATCCAGGTCGCGCCGCTCGCGGTGACGATGATCGCCGGCCTGGGGCTCATCCGGCATTACCGCGTGCTCGCGCAGCGACGCGGGATTCCGGTGCTGCTGATCCTGTTCGGGCTCGTGTATGCGTACCTGGTCGGGATCGTGTCGAGCGGCGTGATGGCCGCAACCTACGACCTCGCGAACTGGCTGTACCCGATCCTGATCGGCTTTCACATCATGGTGAACGCGCGCAACTATCCGGAGTATCGCGACGTGCTGCTGTCCACCTTCATGTGGGGCATGCTCGTGATGGGCGTGTACGGCGTCGTGCAGTACTTCGTGATGCCGCAGTGGGACGTGCTGTGGATGGTCGGCTCGCAGATGGGCTCGCAGGGTGAGCCGGTGCCGTACGGCGTGCGCGTGTTCAGCACGATGAATTCGTCCGGGCCGTTCGCGTTCGCGATGATGGGTGCGCTGGTGTTCGTGCTGGTCGCGCCGCAGAAGATCCGCTGGTTCGCGGGCGCGGCCGGTTTCGTGTCGTTCGCGCTGTGTCTCGTGCGCTCGACCTGGGGCGGCTGGGTGATCGCGCTCGCGATCCAGCTCGTGCAATCGAGCAACCGCGTGCGGATGCGGATCCTGATCAGCGGCGTCGTGCTGGTCGGGCTGTGCGTGCCGCTCTTGACCGTCGGGCCGGTGGCCGACCGGCTCGGCGCGCGCCTGCAGTCGATCACGAACCTGAAGGACGACCGCAGCTACGACGACCGCAACAAGTTCTACGCGACCTTCGCGCAGACGGCGTTCACCGACGTCGCCGGCGAAGGGATGGGCGCGACCGGCGCGTCCACGAAGCTGTCGAGCGACAGCGGCGAGCTCGGCAAGTACGGCAGCTTCGACAGCGGCGTGATGAACGTGCCGTTCGTGCTCGGCTGGCCCGGCACGCTGCTGTATCTCGCCGGCGTCGTGATGCTGTTCGGCCGCACGCTGCGCGCGGCGTTCAAGCTGCGCCAGGACAAGTTCGTCGGCGCGTGCCTGAGCCTGTGCCTGTCGACCTTCGCGATGCTCGTATTCACGAACTCGCTGATCGGCACCGGCGGCCTGCTGATGTTCACAGCCATTTTTTCGATACTTGCCGCGGCGCACTGGCAGAAGGCGCAACGCCTGCTGGCCGCCGCGCGTTCACGGGGAGGCGACCATTGAGAATCGCGATCGTCACGCACGTCGTGCGACATAACGACGGGCAGGGCCGCGTCAATTACGAAATCGCGCGCGCGGCGCTGGCCGAACACTACGAGGTCACGCTGGTCGCGTCGCATGTCGCGCCCGAGTTGCTGGCCGATCCGCGCGTGCGCTGGGTGCCGGTGAAGGTCGGCGGCTTCTGGCCGTCGAATCTCGTCAAGCAGCAGGTGTTCGCGCTGAAAAGCGCGGCGTGGCTGCGCGCGCACCGTGGCGAATACGACGTGCTGCACGTGAACGGCTTCATCTCGTGGATCAAGGCCGACGTGAATACCGCGCACTTCGTGCACGGCGGCTGGTTCAAGAGTCCGTACTATCCGTTCGGACCCACCAAGGGGCTGTGGTCGGCCTACCAGTACGTCTATACGCGTGTGAATACCGTGCTCGAGCGCTGGGCGTACAAGCGTTCGCGCGCGATCACGGCGGTGTCGCAGAAGGTGGCCGACGAGATCGCCGGGCTCGGCATCGACAGCGGCAAGATCAGCGTGATCTACAACGGCGTCGACGGCAGCGCGTTCGCGGGCGCGCAGGCCGATCGCGCGGCGTTCAAGCTGCCGGCCGACGCGTTCCTGCTGCTGTTCGTCGGCGACCTGCGCACGCCGCGCAAGAACCTCGGCACCGTGCTGAAGGCGCTGACGAAGCTGCCGGCGAACGTGCATCTGGCGGTGGCAGGCTATCTGCCCGGCAGCCCGTATCCGGAAGAAGCGCGCGCGCTCGGCATCGATTCGCGCGTGCATTTCCTCGGGCTCGTGAAGAACATGCCGACGCTGATGCGCTCGGTCGACGCGTACGTTTTCCCGTCGCGCTACGAAGCGATGAGCCTGTCGCTGCTGGAGGCGATGGCGGCCGGTCTGCCGGTCGTCACCGCGCGCACGGCGGGCGGCGCGGAAATCATCACGCGCGAATGCGGGATCGTGCTGGAGGATCCGGACGATCCGGCCGCGCTCGCGCAGGCGATCGGCGCGCTCGCGGCATCGCGCGACACCTGTCGCGCGATGGGCGACGCGGCCCGCGAACTGATGACCCGTTTCGGCTGGGCGCACATGGGCGCCCAGTACGTCGCGCTTTACCGGCGCATCGGCCAACCCACGCAGCCGTCCGCGTTCGAGCGGGTCGAGCATGCAATCACGCAGGAGCAACCGTGATGTCCCACTCTTCCCGGCCGATCAAATCGTTGCAGATCGGCATGCACTGGTTCCCCGAACGCGCGGGCGGCCTCGACCGGATGTACTACTCGCTCGTCGGCGCGCTGCCCGGCGCGGGCGTCGAGGTGCGCGGGCTCGTCGCCGGCTCGCCGAAGGTCGCCGACGACACGGGCGGCGCGATCCAGGGCTTCGGGCCCGCGTCGCAGCCGCTCGCGCGCCGGATGCTCGCCGCGCGGCGCGCGCTGCGCGACGAGATCCGCAGCGAACGGCCGGACGTGATTTCGTCGCACTTCGCGCTGTACACGTTCCCGGGCCTCGACGTGACGCGCGGGATTCCGCAGGTGTCGCACTTCCAGGGGCCGTGGGCCGACGAAAGCCAGGTCGAGGGCGCCGCGTCGCTCGGGCAGCGCGCGAAGCGCTATCTCGAACAGGCCGTCTATACGCGCTCGTCGCGGTTGATCGTGCTGTCGCAGGCGTTCGGCCAGATCCTGACGCACCGCTACGGGATCGATCCGTCGCGGGTGCGCGTGATTCCCGGCTGCGTCGATACCGCGCAGTTCGACACGCCGCTCACGCCGGCCGAGGCGCGGCACAAGCTGCAACTGCCGCAGGACCGGCCGATCGTGCTCGCCGTGCGCCGGCTCGTGCGGCGCATGGGGCTGGAGGACCTGATCGACGCGATCGGCATCGTCAAGCGCCGTCACCCGGACGTGCTGCTGCTCATCGCCGGCAAGGGCAAGATCGGCGAGGAACTGCAGCAGCGCATCGACGAAGCGGGGCTGCAGGACAACGTGAAGCTGCTCGGCTTCGTGCCCGATCATCATCTCGCGGCGCTGTACCGCGCGGCGACGGTCAGCGTCGTGCCGACGGTCGCGCTCGAGGGCTTCGGGTTGATCACCGTCGAATCGCTGGCATCCGGCACGCCGGTGCTGGTGACGCCGGTCGGCGGGCTGCCGGAGGCGGTCGCCGGGTTGTCGAACGATCTCGTGCTGCCGTCGACGGGCGCCGATGCGATCGCCGAAGGGCTCGGCGGTGCGCTGTCAGGGGCGATCACGTTGCCCGACGAGGTCGCGTGCAAGCGCTATGCGCGCGATCATTTCGACAACGCGGTGATCGCGCGACGCGTGGCTGGCGTGTACGAAGAGGCGATTCAGGCGGCAGGCTGAACGCTCGCGGCGCGCAGCGGAGCCGCAGCGCGACCGAAAGCCGGACCGGCGCGCGTGCGCGGCCGGTTCGCATGCCGGCCGCCCGTCTGGGGCGGGCCGGCTTTTCCCGTTCCATCCGCACGACCGGTGCGCATCATGCGCGCCGCAGCGTCGCGGCCCATACGCCGAGCGCGGCCACGCTCACCCCCGCGCCGAGCACGCACACGCCTGTCCATCCGGCGCGCGCATACATCATCGTTGCCGCGATCGCACCGAGCCCGCTGCCGGCCGAATAAAACAGCATGTAGCAGCCGACGAGGCGCGCATGCGCGTCCGGCCGCGCGCCGAGAATCATGCTCTGGTTGACGACGTGCACGGCCTGTCCGCCGACGTCGAGCAGCACGATGCCGACGATCAGCAGCGCAATCGACGTAGTGCCGAATGCGAGCGGCAGCCACGCGCACGCGAGCAGCGCGAGTGCGGCGCCGGTCGTCGCTTCGCCGCGCCCGCGATCCGCGAGCCGGCCCGCGCGCGCGGCGGCCGCCGCACCCAGCGCGCCGACGAGGCCGAACGCGCCGATCTGCGTGTGCGACATCGCGTGCGGCGGCGCGCTCAGCGGCAGCACGAGCGCGCTCCAGAAGATGCTGAACGCCGCGAACATCAGCAGCGCGATCGTGCCGCGCACGCGCAGCACGCGTTCTTCGCGCAGCAGCGACACCATCGAGCGCAGCAGCGCCGCGTAACCGATGCGTTCGCGCGGTGCGTGCCGATCCGGCAACAGCCGCGACAGCACGACGAGCATCGCGATCGCGAGCACGCCCGATACAAGATAGACGGCCCGCCACCCGGCGATGTCGGTGACGACGCCCGCCACCGAGCGCGCGGCCAGCAGCCCGACCACGACGCCGCCCTGCGCAGCACCCACTACGCGGCCGCGTTCGCCTGCGCCGGCGAGCGCGGCCGCGCACGCGATCAGCCCTTGCGTCATCGCGGTGCCGAGCAATCCGACCGCGACCATCCCGGCCAGCAGCGCGACGCGTGTCGACGCGGCAGCCACGCCGATGCAGGCCGCGGTCAGCAGCAGAAGCTGCACGGCGATCAGGCGCTTGCGGTTCAGCAAGTCGCCGAGCGGCACGACGAACAGCAGCGCGAGCGCGCAGCCGAGCTGCGTCGCGGTGACGACGCCGCCGACGGCGGCCTGCGACACGCCGAAATCCCGCGCGATCGAATCGAGCAGGGGCTGCGCGTAATAGACGTTCGCGACGCTCGCCGCGCAGCAGACGGCCAGCAGCGCGACGCGCGCCGACGACAGGCGGCCGCCGTCGGCCGGATGGGCCGCGTCGGTTCGCGCGTTCGATGCAACGGTGCCGGAACGGCAGGATGACTCCATGGTTGCCTCACGCAATGGAGTTGCAATTTGAAACTTGTTTGGAGTGTAGGGAAAGTGGTTTTAAAATGCAACTTGTTGGGTGACGGGCCAAAGGCCCGCGCACGGATGGTCGGCATGCCTGCGAAGGCGCCGGCGCAATTGTGGAGAGGAAGATGGCCAGGCAGAAAAGTCTTGCGGATTCGCCGTGCCCGGTGGCGCGCGCGACCGATATCGTCGGCGATCGCTGGGCGTTGCTGATCGTGCGCGATGCGTTCGACGGCGTGCGCCGCTTCGGCGATTTCCGCGCGAGCCTCGGCGTCGCGAGCAACATCCTGTCCGACCGGCTGAAGCGGCTGGTGGACGCCGGCGTGTTCGACGTCGTGCCGGCGTCCGACGGCACCGCGTATCAGGAGTACGTGCTGACCAAAAAGGGCGAGGGGCTGTTTCCGGTCATCGTGATGCTGCGGCAGTGGGGCGAGGTCAACCTGTTCGCGCGCGGCGAGCCGCATTCGGTGCTGGTCGACCGCGGCACCGGGCGCGCGATCCGCAAGCTCGCGCTGCGGCACGACGACGGCCGGCCGGTGAAGGCGGCCGAGACTATCGTGAAGAAGATCGGTGACGAAGCGGGCACGACGCGTCGGTGAGCGCGGTGCGCGGCGACCATCGGCTGGACGCGCAGCGCGTTCATGCGCGGTACGGCCTCGCACGGAACGGACAGCGGCGGTCGAAGCTCATTCGGCCGTAATGCCACGGCGCGAGCGAGCGCCGCATCCGCTATCGCGGGAAAACCGGCGTCGCTGGGCCGTTCAGTGCCGTCCGCCACGCCAGCGTCCCGGCGCGACGCCGAAGCGCTTCGTGAACGCATGCGTGAACGTGCTTTGATCGGCGAAACCGACGCTGCCCGCGATGTCGACGAGCGAATGCCGGCCGTCGGCGAGCAGCACGACCGCTGCGTCGAGCCTCAGCCGCTGCAGGTAGCGATGCGGCGTTTCGCCGAACGCGTCGACGAACAGCTGATGAAACCGGCGCATCCCGTAGCCGCAGTGCGCGGCGAGATCGGCGATGCGCAGCGGATCGGCGAGCCGCTCGCGCAGCCAGCGGTCGATGCGCGCGAAATCGAGGCCCGACGCGGGCGCGGCAATGCCGGCATCGTCGAGCAGCGCATCGCACAGGCGTGCGGCGGCCTGCCACTGGAAACGGTGCGCGGCCGCCTGCCGTGCGTCGCCGGCCGGCGCATCGTGCTGCACGGCGACGGCCGCGACCTGCGCGACGAGCGACGTGAGCGCCGGGGCGATCGACACGGCGCGCGCATGGTCGAACAGCCGCTGCGGCACCGCGAGCGATGTGGCGGGCAGGTCGATCACGAGCTGGCGATTGTCGCCGAGGCCCGCGTAGTCGTGGCGCGCGCCGGCCGGAATCAGCCAGGCCGCGTGCCGGTCGATGCGCCGGCCGACCCCGTCCACCGCCATCACCATCGCGCCATCGACGCCGAGCACGACCTGGTGGAAGTCGTGCACGTCCGACGCTTCGCACGTGGCGTAGCGGCGCAGCGCGATGGCGGGGGAGGCGATGCGTTCCATCCGAAGGAAGCGGCCGGATGCGGGGTCAGACGTCGAGCAGTTCGACTTCGAACACGAGCGTCGCGTTCGGCGGAATCACGCCGCCTGCGCCGCGCGGGCCGTAGCCGAGTTGCGGCGGAATCGTCAGGCGACGCACGCCGCCGACCTTCATCCCTTGCACGCCTTCGTCCCAGCCCTTGATGACCATGCCGCCGCCCAGCACGAACGCGAACGGGTCGTTACGATCCTTGCTCGAATCGAATTTCTGACCATCGGTCAGCCAGCCCGTGTAGTGGACGCTGACGGTCTTGCCGGCTTGCGCTTCCGCGCCGGTGCCTTCGGTCAGGTCTTCGTACTTGAGGCCCGATTCGGTCGTGATGACGGACATGATTTCTCCTGAAAGAGCGTGACGTAAAACCGCTATTGTAGGCGAGCGCGCAGCGGGCCGGCGCGTGCGGATTTCGCGCCGCCGTACGCGTGTCGGCAAGCGTATCGCCCAGCGTGGCGGAGCGCCGCGCGCGGGATCGCCCGACACGCCATTGGAACGCGCGTTTGAATTTTTCGCGCGTCGCGGCGCCGAGGTTGCACCACGCGAGGGCGCCGAGTGTATGAATCGATGCGACCGGCACGCGTTGCCGCAGGCTGCACGACCGTTGCCGGATTCCACGGCACGCCCGCCACACGAGGCTTGCGGGCGGGCGGCGCGGCGCCGAACCGGTTCCGGCGCGTCACCCGTACGCCAACCCGCGCGTTCGAATCGCGACCTGTCCGGGCGCCGCTCGCGCGCCGTTTTTTACGCCGTTCCGACCGTGCCCTGTTTGGAAGCGCGCATCTACCGCGCGGCTTGCGTGCGCCGGCGCGCGCGGCCTATCTTTACATCTGTCGATGTCAGGATTTGGCGGCGCGCGATGTGCCGCCCGGGCTTGCGCCGGCTGCGTCGGACGATGCGCCGGGCCGCTCCGCAACAGGAGAACGATGAACATGAAGTCAGCCGCTTCCGCCACCGCAGCCGGCATCATGCCGGTGCGTCGCGACCTGCGCTTCGACCTGCCGGTCGACCGCGCGAAGGACTGGCATGGCCTCGGGTCGCACGTGACCCATTTCTTCAACGCGCTATCGCTGCTGTTTCCGGCCGGCGAGCGTTTCTTCATGGATTCGGTGCGCCACTATCGCGACCGGATCGACGATCCGGTGCTGAGGCAGCAGGTGCTCGGCTTCATCGGCCAGGAGGCGATGCACACGCGCGAGCACGTCGAATACAACGAGCTGATGCAGGCGAACCGGCTGCCCGCGCGCAAGCTCGACAAGCGCGTGTGGACGGTGCTCGGCTACCTGAAGCGCAAGCTGCCGCATTCGATGCAGCTCGCGCACACGGTGGCGGCCGAGCACTATACGGCGATGCTCGCCGACTGGCTGCTGAGCGACCCGACGCGCCTGGCCGGTTCGGTCGAAGGCTACCGGCAGATGTGGCTGTGGCACGCGCTGGAGGAAACCGAGCACAAGGCCGTGTCGTTCGACGTGTGGAATGCCGCGATGAAGCCGGGGCTGCGCCGTTACCTGATCCGCATCGGCGTGTATCTGCTGACGACGCTGACGTTCTGGCCGACCGTGTTCCTGATCCATGTGACGCTGCTGTGGCGCGATCGCCGCGCCGGCCATCACGTGCGCGGCCTGCTGCGGGTGCTCGCGTTCCTGTACGGGCCGCGCCGCGGGCTGTTCCCGCGCATCGCCGGCGAATGGCTGAGCTTTTTCCGGCCGGGCTTCCACCCGTGGGATCACGACAATCGCCACCATCTCGCGCGGGTCGACGCGCTGGCCGCCCGCTACGGCCAACACGGCGGCACGCCGGCCGGCCGCGGCCGCGCGAACGCGCCGGCGCCGCTCGCGTCGGGCCGCTGACTGGGCCACCCGCCGCACGGCGGGGCGCCGCGCATGTTGCGTGCGTGCATCATCTGACTGCTTCCGACGATTGACGCAAATCAACCGGAACCGGTTGCCCGGGCGCCCGCTTGCCTGGCCGAGCGGTTGCGCACGCATGCGCCGGCACGCCGATCAGACGTGCGCCGCGTCGCGCGCAATCGCCGCGCGCCAGCGCCGGCGCGGCTGTGCGCGCACGGCGCCGGCCCTTTCCACTCGCGCGCCGTGCCCGCCTCCGGGATAACACCCATCCAGCCGCAGGCCGGCCGCATCGATATACCGTTCATGGCAACGTCGACCGCCGGCGCGATTCATGCGCAGGGGGATTTTATTCGGACGGAAATACGGCCAATATGTCGGTTCGATCGTGTCCGTCGTACGCGGCGGTGAGCCGGCGCGCGATACCAACGCCAAGCGGGGAACAACGATGGTTGCAAGGTCACCCGACGCAAACGGGCAGGCGGCGCCCGAGATGACGGACGTGTCCGTCACCGCTCCCGAGGCCGGACGCAAGCTGTTCGTGATCATGCGCACGCCCGACGAGCCGTTGCTCGCACAACTGCGCGGGCTCGGCTGGGAGATCGCGGTCGCGAAGACGGCCGGCGCCGCGCAGAACATGACCTCCGGCGTGAGCGTGGCCGCCGGGCTGGTCGATTTCACCGGGTTCACGTCGCGCGACTATCCCGCGCTGAAGATGTGCCTGAGCCAGCCGGCAATCGGCTGGATTTCCATCGCGCAGGCCGGCATCACGATCGGCCCCGCCGTGCGCGAACTGATCCGCAGCTATTGTTTCGACTACGTGACGCTGCCGCTGCCGTACGAATGGATTTCGCACGTGCTCGGCCATGCGCGCGGGATGGCCGCGCTCGATCGCGTCGACGGCGCCGCCTATGCGGCGTCGATCGGCGAACACGGGATGATCGGCAATTGCGAGGCGATGCAGCAGTTGTTCAGCACGATCCGCAAGGTCGCGAAGACCGACGCGAGCGTGTTCATCTCGGGCGAGTCGGGCACCGGCAAGGAACTCACGGCGCTCGCGATTCACGAGCGCTCCGGCCGCGGCAAGGGGCCGTTCGTCGCGATCAATTGCGGCGCGATTCCGCATCACCTGCTGCAGTCGGAGCTGTTCGGCTATGAACGCGGCGCGTTCACCGGCGCGAACCAGCGGCGCGCGGGCCGGATCGAATCGGCGAACGGCGGCACGCTGTTTCTCGACGAGATCGGCGACATGCCGGTCGAAAGCCAGGCGAGCCTGCTGCGCTTCCTGCAGGAAGGCAAGATCGAGCGGCTCGGCGGGCAGGAATCGATCGCGGTCGACGTGCGGATCATCTCGGCCACGCACGTCGATCTCGACGGCGCGGTCGAGGCCGGGCGCTTCCGCGCGGATCTCTATCACCGGCTGTGCGTGCTGCGCATCCACGAGCCGCCGCTGCGCGCGCGGGGCAAGGACATCGACATCCTCGCGCACTACGTGCTGCAGAAATTCAAGGCCGACAGCGGTCGCAAGATCAGCGGCTTCACGTCGGCCGCGCTCGACGCGATGCGGCGCTACGAATGGCCCGGCAACGTGCGCGAACTGATCAACCGCGTGCGGCGCGCGATCGTGATGGCCGAGAGCCGGCTGCTGACGCCGCACGATCTCGGGCTCGAGACGCCCGGGGAAACCGAACCGGTGACGCTCGAACAGGCGCGGTCGCTGGCCGAGCGCACCGCGATCGAGAACGCGCTGCTGCGCAACGACCACCGGATCAACAAGGCCGCCGCCGAACTCGGCATTTCACGCGTGACGCTCTACCGGATGATGATCGAGCACGGGCTGAACGATCACGACAACACCGGCGGCAACGGCGGGAATGGCGACAGCGGCGGGCACGACGGCGCGCCGTCGGACGACGCGGGGCATCAGCGGGTCGGATGAGCGGCGCGCGCGATGCGTGCGGCGCGGCTCACCGATAGGTCCACAGCCGATGCAGCACGAACGTGACGGGCGGCACGCACAGCACGACCGCGACGATGCTCCATGCGCGGGCGAGCCCGAGCGCGTCGGTTGCGTGCGCCAGCAGCATCGTCGCGGCGAGGCCGGCCATCGCGACCGCGAGAAAGCGCACGAAGTTGCCCCACGTCACCGGCGACGAAAAACTCCACAGCGTGTTGGCGAGATACGAGAACGCGGTCGAACAGACGAACGCGGTCGCGTTCGCGATGACGGGCGTCGCGTCGAACAGCGCGAACATCGCGGCGGCGATCAGCGCATGCAGCGCGGTCGAGCCCAGGCCCGACACGCCGAAGCGGATCAGTCTCGCGCGCTCGGCGGCATGGAAGGTACGGATCATCGTGGGCGGGGGGCGCGAGGTTGCGTGAAATCGCGTGAAGCGGTGTCGCAGTATAGCCATGCGATCGGCCGCCGCGTCCAGCGTCCGGCAGCGACGGGCGGTGCGTCTTGCCGCAGCCGGGCATGTAAAGCGCATGAAACATTTCGCGTTGGCCCCCACGCGAATTTCCGCGACGAACCGGGTCGATCGGCCAGTCCGCCGCCGGTAAAAATTCCGCGCTCCATTGTTCAGCCTTATTCCGCAAGGCCCCGCCGTTGCGCGGCCGGCGCGTGCCGCGGCGCCGATGTTTCAGTTTCGTAACTTCCGGCATTCCGCGCCCGTTCCGGCCGCCAGCCGGTTCGGTCACCGCCTTGTCCGGCCGGGCTTGCGCAGCGCTGGCCCGCTCCTTGCGATGAAGGGCATGCGAGAGTCGACGGCGCGAGATCCGTCCGGTCAGGCAGCGAAAGCCGCCGCGATCGACCAGGATGCAGTCCGCGGGGATGCGGCGGCCGGGCGCGGTGCAGCGGGCCGCGTCACGGCGAGCAGGAAACGTCGTCGCCCGATCGCCGGGGCATCGGCATCGTCCGGTTGCCGGAACAAACATCAGACAGCAAACGGGGTAGAAAAATGATCGATCATCACACGCCGCGGTCCGCAGGCCGCGATCGCAGTGATTCGGGACATCGCCGCTCGAACGTCGCGCTTGCGGCCGACCGGCATGCGACGACAGGCCATCTCTCCGCGCCCGGTGCGAGGCGGATCCGGCTGCTTGCCGGTCATCCGCGCCGGGTCGGCACTTTCCTGCACGCGAATCCGATCCGCATGGGCATGTGCACACGGGCGCCGATACCGCGACGTCCGATCTTCGCCTATTGACGCGAGCGGCACGACGTTCGTTCGCACGGCCATCATTTCCGCGAACGATTGATCCGTTATCCGAACGATGGTCGACGCATCGTGCTGCACGCGATGCAGGAAGACAGGCATTCGATGCAACGGCGAACCACGCGCCGCCGTTGCCATCCGGTTGAAGGGGAGGGGCGGTCGGACGCGCGCGACGGAAGCAGTAATCCGTACGCGCGCGACGCCGTTTTTCAACCGCCGTAGATGTCGAAGTCGAAGTACTTCGACGCGAGCCGCTTGTAGGTGCCGTCCTTGACCATGTCGGCGATCGCGCGGTCGATCTTCGCCTTCAGGTCGGTGTCCTCCTGGCGCAGGCCGATGCCGGCGCCGATGCCGAGCACCTTTTCGTCGACGAGCTCGGGCCCGACGAACGTGTAGTTCGCGCCGCGCGGCGATTTCAGGAATCCGATCGCGGCCTGCACTTCATCCTGGAGCGCCGCGTCGAGGCGCCCGGCGATCAGGTCGGCATACACGCCGTCCTGGTTCTGGTACGACACGACGTTCGCGCCTTGCTTGCCCCAGTACGCCTTCGCATACGTCTCCTGCGTCGTGCCCTGCTCGACGCCGATCGATTTGCCCTTCAGCGATTCGGCGGTCGGCAGCAGCGACGAGCCTTTCTTCACGACGAGCCGCGTCGGCTGGTTGTAGATCTTCGTCGTGAAGCCGATCTGCTGCGCGCGCTGCGGCGTGATCGACATCGACGACAGCACCGCGTCGAACTTCTTCGCTTTCAGCGCCGGAATCATCCCGTCGAAATCGTTCTCGAGCCACACGCATTTCGCTTTCAGGCGCGCGCAGATCTCGTTGCCGAGATCGATGTCGAAGCCGACGAGCTTGCCGTCCGGCGCCTTCGACTCGAACGGCGCGTAGCTGGCGTCGGTGCCGAAGCGGATCGTGGTCCAGTCCTTCGCGATGGCGGGGCCTGCGGATACCGCGAGCAGGGCGATCGAAACGGCGGCAATCAGTCTCTTCATGGTGCGTTCCTTGGCGTGGTGCATCCGGGTTCTGGGCGACACGGTTTCCACGGACACGACCCGCGCCGTGACGCGGTGTCCGCACGGTCATTAACGCAGAAAATAAAATAAGAGTCCAGAATGGACAAAAAATATCGATTGAGCGGATCGGTGTGACGATCGATGGGTGCGACCCTTGCAAAAATACGAGAATGGACTAATCTTGTTAGTAAATTCGTTTCGAGACTAACGATCATGTCACAGCCCGCGTACGAGTCGCATTCCGCCGTGCCGCACGCTTCGGTCGCGCAGATGTCGGCCGCCGGCCTGCGCGCGTTTTTCAACATCGCGCGCGACTGGGAACTGACGATCGACGAGCAGATCGTGCTGCTCGGGTCGCCTGGCCGCTCGACGTTCTTCAAGTGGAAGGCCGCGCCGGAATCGGCCCGCCTGCCGCGCGATACGCTCGAGCGGCTATCGCTGTTGCTCGGCATCTACAAGGCGTTGCAGATCCTGCTGCCGCAGCCGGCCGCGGCCGATGCATGGGTCAAGCGGCCCAACGACGCGGCGCCGTTCGGCGGCAAGCGCGCGCTCGACCGGATGCTGGCCGGCAACGTCGGCGATCTGGTGGCCGTCCGGCAATATCTCGACGCGATGCGGGGTGGCTGGGCGTGACGACACCGATCGAAGTCACCCGGTGGCCCATGACCACCGTCGACTGGGCGCCAGCCTATCGCGTGATTCCCACCCGTTTTCCGGCCATCAACCTGTTCGACCGCGTCGCGTCGGCGGACGATTTCGACGCGCTCTACGCACTCGAATCGCTAACCAACGACCGCATCCGCAACGAAGTCGGCACGCTCGACCTCGTGCCGCCGGCCGAGCGCCGCTACGGGCAGGGCTGGGGGCCGATCATGGCCGCGTTCACGCACCTGAATCCGCTGGGCAGCCGTTTTTCGGACGGCAGCTACGGCGTGTTCTACTGCACGCGCTCGCGCGACACGGCGATCGCTGAAACGCGCTATCACAGCGGGCTGTTCCTCGCCGCGACGAAGGAGCCGCCGATGCGCCAGCAGATGCGGCTCTATACCGTGTTCGCGCATGGCGACGTCGCCGACGTGCGCACGTGGCCGCAGCGCGATCCCGCGTTGCTGGACCCGGTCGACTACGGCGCGGGGCAGGCGTTCGGCCGCGCGGTGCGCCATGCCGGCGGCGCGGGGATCGTCTATCCGTCGGTGCGCGATCCGCGCGGCGAGTGTCTGGCCGCGTTTCGCACGACGCTGCTGCGCGACTGCCAGCATGCGGCTTATCTCGAATACAACTGGAACGGCTCGGCCGTCGATGCGGTGTTCGAACTGAATCAGGTCGGCTAGCGTTCGCTTGGCCGGCGCGTCAGGGCAGCGCCCAGTCGCCCGCGTGGCGCTCGCGCGCTTCGGCCTGCGTCATCGACCACGTGCGGCCGGTGCGCGGCTCGGCGAGCGTGAGCCGCCCGGCCGGCGCGAACGCACCCGTGTCGATGAACCATTGCGCGCCGATCCGCTGCGGCTCACGCACCGGCGTGTGTCCGGTGCAGGTCAGCGACAGCCCGGCCTGCAGCGCCGGATCGGCGAGCCCCTGGACGAGATCGCGGCCCCAGATCAGCCGCTCGCGCACGTCGTGCGGATAGCTGCCGGTATCGAGATCCGCGTCCGAGCCGAAGAATTCCGCATGCAGCACGTTGAAGCGCGCGGGGCCGTCGCCGATCACGCGCACGAGCGGCAGTGCGTCGACGCGCGCCGCATGCGCGCGCAGCCGTTCCGGCGGCAGGTCGGCGCCCCAGTCGCCGCCGATCCCGCGCCATGCGTCGGGCGGCAGCTTGCCGCGTGCGACGAGGCTCAGCACTTCCTCGTGATTGCCGCGCACGACGTGGCACCACGGCCGGTCGAGCAGGTCGAGCGCGGTGTCGGAGGCCGGGCCGCGGTCGACGAGATCGCCGACCGAGAACAGCCGGTCGCGGGCCGGATCGAAGCGGACGTCGTGCAGCAGCGCGCGCAGCACGTCGACGCAGCCGTGCAGGTCGCCGACGACGAAGTCGCGGCCGGCCGTGTTCGCGGGATGGCGGCAGAGCAGGGCGGTGGCGGTCATTCCGTTATCTTAGGCGCTCCTTGGGCGCGCGCGCCCATCGCCATGTCACGACGGAATGAGGATAATCGGGGCGCGTTGCGCGCCAGCGCTGCCGCGCGCGCGGCCGAACCCTTTCCATCCGCTTTCGGAATCACACGATGACGCTTTATCCGCAGGTATTACGCAACCGGCCGCGCATGGTCGCGGCGTTCGTCGCCGGCGTGCTGTGCGCGGTGCTGCTGCCGCTTCCGCTGCGAGCCACCGCGCGGGCACTGATCGGCTGGGATTGCGCGGTCTGGTTGTATCTGGTGTTGATGTGGGTGCGCATGGTCACCGCGCATCATCACAAGGTGCGCGAAGTCGCGATCCGCGAGGACGAAAACGCGACGACCGTGCTGACCGTCGTGTGCCTTGCGACCGTCGCGAGCGTGGCCGCGATCGCGATCGAACTCGCGACCGCCAAGAGCGTCGGCTTTCGCGCGGGGCTCAGCCACTACGCGATTACGGGCGCGACGCTGTTCGGCGCGTGGTTCCTGATCCCGACGATCTTCACGCTGCACTACGCGCGGCTCTATTACGGCTCGCCGAGCAGCGACCGCGCGCTCCGTTTCCCGGACCGGAACCCGGAGCCCGATTACTGGGATTTCCTGTATTTCGCGTTCACGATCGCGGTCGCGTCGCAGACGGCCGACGTGTCGCTCGCGAATCGTTCCGCGCGGCGCTCGGTGCTCGCGCAATCGATCCTGTCGTTCTACTTCAACATGGCCGTGCTCGGCTTGTCGATCAACGTCGCGGCGGGGCTGCTGAGCTGACGCCGGTTATTTGAGCAGATCGTACCGGCCGCCGCGTTCCAGCGCCCGCTGGTACGCAGGCCGCGCATGGATCGTGTCGAGAAAGCGCGCGATCGCCGGATACCGGCTGCCGCCGCCGCGCGCGGTCGCGGCTTCGAGCGGAAAGCTCATCTGGATGTCGGCCGCGCTGAAGCCGTCGCCGACGAACCAGCCGCTGCGCGCCAGCGTGCCGTCGACATGGCCGAGATGCAGGTCGATCTGCGGATCGACGAATCCCGACTGCAGCGTCGCGGCGATCTTGCGCGCGATCGGCCGCGCGAAGAACGGCATCGGCGCATGCGCGATCCGCAGCGCGACGAGCTTGAGCAGCAGCGGCGGCATCGCCGACCCTTCCGCGTAGTGCAGCCAGTACGTGTAGTCGTGCCGCTCGGGCGAGCCGGGCGGTGGCGCGAGACGCCCGTCGCCGTAGCGGTCGACCAGGTATTCGATGATCGCGCCCGATTCGGCGAAGGTGCGGCCGTCGTCGGTCACGACGGGCGACTTGCCGAGCGGATGGATCGCGCGCAATTCGGCCGGCGCGAGCATCGTTTTCGGATCGCGTTCATAGCGCACGATCTCGTACGGCGCATCCAGTTCTTCGAGCAGCCAGAGCACGCGCTGCGAACGCGAGTTGTTCAGGTGATGGACGGTGAGCATGTCGAGGCCGGAAGGGGGCGGGAACGACATCATACCGAGCGCATCCGTTGCGCACGCAAATAGCGTCGCGCGCGCCGTTTCGTGCCGCGCCGAACCGTCATGCGCGCCGCACCGCGATCCACGCGCCCCAGAACAGGCTCGCGAAAAAACGCAGCGGCGCGTCGAACCCCGCGTCGCGCAGCAGCGCGAACACGGCTTCCTCGGACGCGGGCGGATCGGCGCCCTGCAGGATCTTCGCGAGTTGCGCACGCACGGCGTCGGGCGTGGCGCCTTTCATGCGCCAGCGCTGCTGCCACGCGTCGAGCAGGCGCGGGTGGTCCGCGTAGCGGCGATGGTTGCCGGCGAGCACGAGCGGCGCGCCGGGCTTCAGGCGTCGCGCGATCGCGTGCAGCAGCGCGGCCTTCGCGTCGTCGCCCGGCACGTGATGCAGCACGCCGATCAGCGTCGCGCCGTCGAACGCGGGCACGTCGGGCAACGCGTCGACGCCGTCCTCGACGAACGTCGTACGCGCGCCGAAACCCGCGGCTTCGACGTTCGAGCGCGCAAGCGCGAGCATCGGCGCGGACGGGTCGACGGCCGTGAACCGCCAGCCCGGTTCGAGCGCGGCCGCGACGCAGATTTCCTGGCCCGTGCCGCCCGCGCCCGCGACGAGCATCCGGGCATCGGCAGTACCCATCGCCGACGCGAGCATGCATGCGGTGAGTTCGTGGCACGCATCGTAGCCGGCGAGCGCGATGCGCGATTGCTCGGCGTATTCGTGTGCGCGTGACGGATCGAATTTCGCGGCGCTGGCGGGAAGCGACATGGCAGGTCCTCGGATCGGGGCGGACGACATGTCCGCGAACAGGACGCAGAGCGTATGTGCGCGCGGCCGGCGCAACAAGACGAGCAATCATTCCGGTATGCAGACTACCCGACTCGTCGGCGCGTGCCGGCCGGTTTCCCGTGCGATTTTCCAAGGGTCGATTCGCATTTAAAAATGTCTGACTACGATGCATCGACGTGGCGAATCCGGCGCATACTCGGTGCTCTCCCCCCGCCTGGCCTTCGCATGCCGGGCCCCGATGCGCTGCGCCATCGGCGCGGCCATGCCGCTCGGTACGCACGAGGAGCGCATGATGTCCGATTGTCCGCACGATCCGTACGCGCAGCACTACATCCATTGTTTGCCGTTTGGCGCGCAGCCCTGCGGCGCGCTGTGCACGACGCCGCGCACGCATTTCCGCGTGTGGGCGCCCGGCAGCACCCACGTCGAGCTCGAACTCGATACCGGCTACGGCCCGATGCTCGTCCCGATGACGAGCGCCGGCCCGAACTGGTTCGAGGTCTTCGTCGACTGCGGCGCGGGCGCACGTTACCGCTATCGTCTCGACGACACCGTATCGATTCCCGATCCCGCGTCGCGCTCGCAGCCCGACGGGCTCGACGGCCCGAGCGAGGTCGTCGATCCGCGCGCGTTCACGTGGCGCAATACGTTCTGGCACGGGCGCGCGTGGGAAGACATCGCGCTCTACGCGATCCGCCCGCACGCGGTGGGCGGCTTCGACGGCGTGCGCCGCCGGCTGCCGCAACTCGCGCGCCTCGGCGTGACCGCGCTGGAGCTGCTCGCGTCGCCGCACGACAGCCTGCCGTTCGCGCCGCTCGCGGCCGAAGGCGGCCCCGACGCGCTGAAGGCGCTGATCGACGCTGCGCACGGCTACGGTCTCGCGGTGCTGCTGGAACTCGACTACGCACGCTTCGGCAGCGGCACCGACGCGCTGCGCCACTACGCGGGGCCGTTCTTCCATACGCGCGACGATCCGCTGCAGGCCGCGCCGCTCGCGCTCGATCATCCGGAAGTTTGCGATTTCTTCTGCGACAACGCGCTGTACTGGATCGACGAATACCGCTGCGACGGGCTGCGCCTGCGCGAAGCCGACCGGATCGGCGTGTCGTGGCTGCGCGAGATCGCGGATCGCGTGCGCGCCGCCGTGCCGGCCGACCGGCTGATCCACCTCGTGCTCGGCAGCGAGCGGCATCCGGCGCATCTCGCCGATACCCATTTCGATGCGCAGTGGAACGGCTGCGGCGAACGCGCGCTGCACCGGCTCACCGGGCGCGACACGTCGGCTCATGAAGGCATTTCCACGCACCAGTCGATTCACACGCTCGCCCGCGCGCTGACCGCGGCCGGCGCGGCGTACCAGCCGGCCGCATCGGCGGACGGGATGGCCGCCGACAGCGGACTGTCGCTGACGTCGCTCGTACTGTCCGACGGCGCATGGCGCGACAGCGGCCCGGGCGATCACGGGCAGGCGGCCGGCTTGGCCGCGCTCGCGCTGTCGCTGCTCACGCCGCAGATCCCGCTGATCTTCGACGAAACCGCGCGCGACATCGACCGTGCGCATTTCGTGCAGTCGGCGCTCGCGGTGCGCGCGAAGCTGATCGCGCCGAGGCTGTCCGATTGCCGGCCACAGGCAGCCCATGCGCTCAAGGCGGACGGCGACGGCGATGCCGACGCGCTGTGCGCATCATGGCGGCTCGCCGACGACGAGACGTTGACGATCGCGTTGAACCTGTCGCCCGATGCGGTGCCGTTCGACGCACCGGTCGGGCGGGTGGTGTTCGAGACGCCGGCACGCGCGCGCGACCGGGTCGAGGAAGGGGAGTTGCCGCCGTATTCGCTCGTCGCGTGGCTGACGGGCGACGTCAATCGCTACGCGCTGACGCACGACGTGCGTCGCCTCGACGACGGTTCATGGCGCGGCAGGCGTCCGAACCTGAACGCATGAGCCGATGAACGCGTGAGGCGGCGTGGCGGGGCGGTAAGCGATCGTGCGCGGCCGCGCTGCCGGAAAGCGCCGAATTACCAGAACCCGCGAATGCCCGCGATGCCGTACGCGCCGTGACGGCGCGCATCGTCGAGGTGCGCGCGCGTCATGCCGCCGAGCGCGAACACGGGCATCGCGGCCTGTGCGGCCAGCGCGTCGAATCGCGCCCAGCCGAGCGCTGGCGCACCGGGGTGGCTGAGCGTCGGCAGCACCGGCGACAGCGTGACGAAATCCGCGCCGGCGCGCGCGGCCAGCAGCAGATCGTCTTCCGAGTGGCACGCCGCGGACACCCAGCGTCCGGCCGGCAGCGGCCGCTGCACGGCGGCGCGCAACGCGGCGCCGTCGAGATGCCAGCCGGCGCCGTCGAGCCGCATCACGCCGGCTGCCTCGATCGGGCCGTTCAGCATCAGATGCGCGCCGGCCGCGTCGCAGCGCGCGAGCGCCGCGGCGGCCAGCGACGCGAACGCGGCCGTGTCGAACGATTTCACGCGCAGTTGCACGAGCGTTTCGCCGCGCGCGAGCACGGCCGACAGCCGGTCGAGGAACGCGGCGCGATCGGCCGCCGACGCGGACGCCGGTTCCGGCGTGATCACGCAGCAGCGCGGCAGCGGCCCATTCATCGCGCGAGGCAGCGCGCGGCCGTCATTCGTCGGCCTCTTTCGCGATCTTCGGATAGACGCGCACGAGCACGATGCGCGGCCCGTTCATCTTCTTCACGACGACGTCGAAGCGGTCGAACGACACGCGCTGCCCTTCGGTCGGCAGGTCGCTCAACGCCTGGATCACGAGGCCGCCGACCGATTCCGCGCGGCCTTCGTCGATGTCGATGCCGAGCGCCTGCTCGAGCGACACGACGGGCAGGCTGCCCTTGCCCATCAGCGTGCCGTCGTCGAGGCGGCTCCAGTCGGCGTCTCCCTGGCGGAATTCGTCGTGGATCTGGCCGACCAGCGCGCCCAGCAGGTTGTCGAGCGTCAGGAAGCCGATCGGCTTCTCGCCCTTGTTGCCGACCAGCGCGAAGTGCGGCGCGCCCTTGCGGAAGCGGCGGAACAGCTCCAGCGCCGGCGTGTCGGGCTTCACGTACTGGACCGGGCGCACGTAGTCGGACAGATCCTCGAGCGCGGCGCCCGCGTGACGCGCGAGCAGCAGGTCCTTCAGGTGGATCAGCCCGCTCACCTGTTCGCGCGACGCATCCTCGAACAGCGGATAGCGGCTGAAGCGGTGCCGCGCGACGATCTCCATGTTGTCGGGCAGCGGCAGGTCGCGCCGCAGGCCGATCATTTCATGGGCCGGCCGCATCAGGTCCGACACGGTCATCGACGAAAAATCCAGCGAATGCGCGAGCGTATTCCACTCGTCGTTGCTGTACGTGCCGCGCGCCGGCTGGGCCGCATTGCCGGCCGCGCTGCGGCGGCTGCGCAGGATCAGCTTCAGCTCGTCGGTCGAATAGTGCGCATCGCCGCCGTGATCGGCCGACAGCCCCGCAAGGCGCAGCACCGCGTTCGCGCTGGTGTTGAGCACCCAGATCGCCGGATACATCGCCCAGTAGAACGCGTAGAGCGGCAGCGCGACCCACAGGCCGACCTTCTCCGGCTGACGGATCGCCATCGATTTCGGCGCGAGTTCGCCGACGACGATGTGCAGAAACGAGATCAGCGAGAACGCGAACACGAGCGAGATCAGGTGCACGACGCGTTCGGACTCGACGCCGATCAGGTCGAGCAGCGGGCCGATCAGTTCCGCGAACGCCGGTTCGCCGACCCAGCCGAGGCCGAGCGACGCGAGCGTGATGCCGAGCTGGCACGCGGAAAGATACGCGTCGAGCCGGCCGTGCACGATGGCGAGGATGCGCCCGCGCAGGCCGTGCTTGCGGGCGAGGGTCTTGACGCGCGTCGCGCGGAGTTTGACGAGGCCGAATTCGGCCGCAACGAAGAACCCGTTCAGGGCCACCAGGAACAACGCGCCGATGAGCGCGAAGATCTGTAACAAAGAATCGCTCCGGTTATGACAGGCCCGTCAGTATAGAGCCAGAAAGGAATTCGTAATGTGTCGGGCGGGCGCTTGCTTACACCGGCGCCTCGCACGGAATCGAGAACGTGAGGGTGGCGCTCGCGCCGTCGACGAACACGTCGTGCGCAAACGTGCCGCCGTGCGCGAGGGCGACGCGCTGGCACAGCGCGAGCGCCCATGCGCTGCGTTTCGCGTCGCGCTCGTGCAGCATCTCGCGCCGCGCGAACGATTCGAACGCGTGCGGCTGCGCGGGATCGACGAGCACGCCGGCGTTGACGGTGCAGGTGGCGTACGCGGTGAACTGCACACCGTCGCGCGTGCAGGCGAACGCGACGCGGCTGCCCGCGGCGCTGGCCTCGACGGCCGTCGTCAGCAGCGTCCAGAGCGCCTGCGCGACGCGTTCGCGATCGACGGTGAGCGACGGCTCGCCGTCCGGCAGCGTCGTGTCGAGCGCGACCTGGCGGGCGTCCGCGAGCGCGAAACGCACGAGCGCGATCGTTTCGTCGAGCAGTGCGCGCAGCGCGAACGGCCGAGGCGCGAGCGCGAGCGTGCGCGTTTCCGCGCGCGGCGCGTCGAGCACGCCATCGATCAGCGCGACCTGCTGGTCGATGCCCGTGCGGATGCCCGCGAGCGCGCGCTGCAGGTTCGGGTCGGCATTCGCGAGCTGGCGCTCGAGCACGTAGGCCCAGCTGTGCATCGCATTCAGCGGGCTGCGCAGGTCGTGCGACGCGGTGGAGAGCGCCTGGTCGCGCAGGAACAGCGCCGCCTGGGCGGCGTAGTGCGCTGCGCGTTCGCGCAGCAGGTCGGCGGCGGGATCGACGGAAGTGGACGTCACGGAGCTGGCCTGTCGGAAGCGGTTGGCGTGGAAGTCACGCGAATCGCCATTATAGGGACGGTGGGCGTCACGCCGGCAGCGCGTCCTCGTCCTTTTTCCGCGCGTCGCCGTTCGGCAGCAACTGGCACGCGAGCAGGCCGGCCAGCATCAGCGCGCAGCCGACGAGCGCGCGCAGCGTCAGCGTTTCGCCGAGCGCGGCCCAGCCGGCGATCGCCGCGAATACGCCTTCCATGCTGAAGATCACCGCCGCGTGCGCGGGCGCCGCGTCGCGCTGCGCGACGACCTGCAGCGTATAGCCGACCCCGACCGAGAGCAGCCCGCCGTACAGCAGCGTCGGCAGCGCCCCGCGCAGCATCGCGACGCTGACCGGTTCGACGGCGAGGCCGACCGCGAGACACGCGACGCCGCATACGGCGAACTGCAGGAACGCAAGCACGAGCGGATCGTGGCGCTTCGCGAGATGGCCGACCGCCATCACGTGCGCGGCGATGATGACGGCGCCCGCGAGCTGGAACCAGTCGCCGTAGAGCACCGAGAAGTGCTCGTCGATGCTGAGGAAATACAGGCCGATCGCGGCCAGCAACGCGCCGAACCACGTGCCCGCGCCGATCCGGTGGCGCGCGAACACGCCCATCAGCGGCACGATCACGACGTACAGCGAGCTGATGAAGCCGGCATTCGCGATCCGCGTGTATTGCAGGCCGACCTGCTGCAGCGAGATCGACACGGCGAGCAGGCCGCCGAGCGCGACGCCCGGCAGCAGCAGCGCGGAGTCGCGCCGGATCGCCGCGAGCTGCGCGCGCGACGCCGGATTCAGCATCAGCAGCGGCACCAGCACGAGCGCGCCGAGCAGGAAGCGCAGCCCGGTGAACAGGAACGGGCCGATCACGTCGAGGCTCAGGCGTTGCGCGACGAAAGCGGAGCCCCAGATCGCGGCGGCGCCGAGCATCAGCAGGTTGGCGCGGAGGTGCTGGCGGGCGTCGGGCTTCAATGGAATTCGTCTGGAGATTGCGCAGGAGCCCGCTAGTTTACGCCGAGATTGCAAGACTGTCGGCGAACCTGCGCAGCGCGGCGGCGGCGCGGGCGTCGCGTACCCGCGAATACAGCACGACCTGCGATTGCGGCAGCGCCGGCAGCCCGAATTTCGCGCCGACGTCGACCAGCGTGCGCGGGGCGACGCGCCGCGCGAGCGGACAGACGGCCAGCCCCGCCGCGGCGGCGGCCGCGACCGCCGCGACCCCGCCGCCCGTGAAGCGCTCGCGCCATGGCAGCCCCGCGCGGTCGAGCGCGCGCAGCGCGGCGGCCCGCACGCCGCAGGGGCCGGCCAGCACCGCGAGCGGCAGCGGCTCGCCGGCGCGCGGCGCCCAGTCGGGCGCGGCGAGCCAGGCCAGCGGCTCGGTGAAGAGCGGCGTGGCGTCGTCGCGCGGCGGATCCTCGCCGGGCTCGTGCCGCGCGATGACCGCGTCGAACCGCCGTTCGTCGTATTGCGGGAGCAGGCTCGTCGACGCCCCGAGATGCATTTCCAGCGACAGCCCCGGATCTTGCCGGTGCAGGCTCGTCAGCACGGCCGGCAGGTCGGGCACCGCGACGTGCTCGCTGACGCCGAGCGACAGGCGCACCGTGCCGGTCGAGATTGCGCCGAGCGCACGCTCGTGCGCGTCGAGCAGCGCACGGGCGGCCGGCAGGAAATTCTCGCCGTCGGCGGCCAGCTTGACGACGCGCGGCGTGCGCGCGAGCAGCGGCTTGCCGAGATGGGCTTCCAGCCGCTTCAGCTTCAGGCTGACGGCCGATTGCGTGGTGCCGAGCGCATCGGCGGCGCGCGTGAAGCTGGCGAGGTCGGCGACCAGCACGAACGCGCGGACGGCATCGAGATCGAGTACTTTCATTTCAAATGAAAATGGATGAAATATTCATCAATGACTGTTCATTATAGGTTGCCGCGCCTAACCTGACGCTGTGTTTTCGTTCTTCAACGTCACTCACCGACAGGAGCAGCACCATGCCATTCACCCGTATCGCCGTACGCGAAGGCAAACCGGCCGCCTACCGCAAGGCCCTCGTCGACGGCGTGCAACGCGCGCTGATCCAGACGTTCAACGTCCCCGAGGACGACATCTTCATGGTCGTGACCGAGCATGCGGCCGAGAACTTCGTGTTCGGCCGCCATTACCTCGATATCGAACGCAGCGACGATCTCGTGATCATCCAGATCACCGCGAACAACACGCGCACGCTCGAGCAGAAGCGCTCGCTGTACCGGACGATCGCCGACAACCTGTCGCAGCAGCCGGGTGTGCGGCAGGAAGACGTATTCATCAGTCTGGTCGAGGTGCTGAAGGAGAACTGGTCGTTCGGCAACGGCATCGCGCAATACGCGGTCTGACGTGCCGGCTTGACCTGCCTGTTTGACGTGCCACACGGAGACAGGGCCGGATCGTCGCCTGCGTCCTTTTGGGGCGTGTACTATGGAAGTTGCTTCACGAGCGACGCTGGCGCGGTCGATGCGCCGGCGATCCTTCATGTGCAGGAGCCTCCATGTCGCGTGTGCTGGAAATCGTGTTGTCGTTGTCGCTGGAAGGGTGGCCGGTCCAGGGCGCAAGCCGCACCCGTGGCGCGCAGCGCGATTTCGGCGCCGAACTCGTGCGTGCGTGGCGGATCTGCCCGCAGGTCCGGATGCGGCGCGGCCACGAGCGCGTGACGATCGAGCCGTGCCAGATCGAGGAGGCCGAGCGGAGCCCCGGCGCGAACTGGTGGACCTGGGTGGAATCGAACGCGCATGGCACGCGGGTCGTCGCATCGCGCACCGAGACGTTCGCCCCCGGCGTCACGCAGCGTGAGCTGTTCGACGCGGAGCACGCGGGCATCGTCGTCGCGGCGCCGCTGCCGGTGCCCACGACGGCCGGCGCAGCCGATGCCGACGCGCCGGCCGCCGACGCCGAGGGCATTGCGCCGGACACCGACGAAGCGCGGGCCCAGGCGTCGGCGCTGCGCATCGTCAGCGAACGGCGGCGCGGGCGCTGGGCCGACGACAGCGGCGTCGTGGTCGAGATGACGCTCGACGACATCATGCTGCATGGCGGCGGCGAGCCGCCGCGCCGCTACGTCGAGCTGCGTCTGGCCGCGCCCGACTGGGAAACCGTGGCCGCGCGCACGGCCGCGTTGCACGCGCTGTTTGCCGCGGCGCGCGAACTGAGCGGCGCGTGGCCCGCGTTCGTGCAACTGACGAGCGTGATCGACCGCGCCTGTGCGGGCGGGCCGGTGGCCGCCGCGCTGGTCAAGGCGCAGCCCGTCGACCTGACCGGCATCCGCACGCAGCGCGCCGCGCTGTTCGCGCTGGCCGGCGACATCACCGCGCAATGGCTCGGCAATGAATGCGGCGTGCTCGATCGCGACGATCCCGAATTCGTGCACCAGATGCGCGTCGCGCTGCGCCGCCTGCGCACGCTGATGCGCTTCTTCCCGCGCTTCACGGACCGTCAATGGAAGGACACGCTCGGCGTCGACCTGCGCTGGCTCGCCAAGCTGCTCGGCACGGTGCGTGACTGGGACGTGTTCGCGACCGAGAGCCTGCCCGCGCTGATCGCGGCCGACGGCGGCGGCAGCGACTGGGACGGCACGCTCGACGCCGCCCGTGCGCAGTCGATGGCCGCGCGCGTCGAACTGCGGCAGGCGCTGCATTCGGCCCGCTATGCGCGGCTGACGCTCGGCTGGCTTGAATGGCTGAGCGCGCTCGTGCTGCCGGCGGCCGACGGCGACGACGCGCCGTCGCTGCGGCGTCACGCGACCAAGCGCGTGCGGCGGCTGTTCGGTCATCTCTACGGATCGCCGTCGCTCACGTCGCTCGACACGGCGGCGCGCCACCAGGTGCGGATCGATGCGAAGCGGCTGCGCTACGCGCTCGAATTCTTCGCGTCGCTGGCGTCGCGCCGCACGCGCACCGAGACGGTCAAGACGTTGGCGCGCGTGCAGAGCGTGCTCGGCGAAGCGAACGACGCGATGGTCGCGCTGCACCATCTCGAGCAACTGTCGGCGCCGCCGTACCAGCTCGGTTTCGTGCGCGGCTACGGCGCCGCGCTCCAACAGCGGGCCGCGCGCGACGCCGAGACGCTGCTCGCCAGCCTGCGGCCGCCGAAGCTCGACGGCAAGTCGGGCTGAGCGCCACGCGCCGGACCCTATAATGGCCGCCCGTTTCCCCGCACGCATGCCGATGATGACCGACGCACCGCATTCTTCCTCGTCCGCCGAACCGCTCGAACTGGGCGGCGAGCTGTGGCTGCGCGCCGGCGAACAGACGCTCGGCGGCGCGACGCGCATCGCGCTGCTCGCGGCGATCGGCGACACCGGTTCGATCACGCGTGCGGCGAAGGCGGTGGGCCTCAGCTACAAGGCCGCGTGGGACGCGGTCGACACGATGAACAATCTCGCCGGCGAACCGCTCGTCGCGCGTTCGACCGGCGGCAAGGGTGGCGGCGGCACCACGCTGACGCCGCGCGCGACGTCGCTGATCGCCGCGTTCCGCGCGATCGAGCGCGAGCATCGCCGTTTCATCGAGGCCGCGAGCGCGGCCGTTGCCGGCTTCGACGTCGACTGGGCGCTGATCGGGCGGATCGGGATGAAGACGAGCGCGCGCAACCAGTTGTTCGGCAAGGTCGCATCGATCGTGCGCGGCACCGTCAACGACGAGGTCACGCTTGCGCTGCCGGGCGGGCAAGCCGTCGTCGCCGTGCTGACGCACGAAAGCGCCGAGGCGCTCGGGTTGCGGGAAGGCGCGGACGCGTGCGCGCTGGTGAAGGCGTCGTGGGTCGTGCTCGCGGTCGACGAGGGCGGACCCGACCTGAAGGTGTCCGCGCGCAACCGGCTGCGCGGCGGCGTCGAAGCCGTCACGGCGGGCGCGGTCAACAGCGAGGTGACGCTGGCGCTCGACGGCGGCGGGACGCTGACGGCCGTCGTGACCAACGACAGCGTCGATGCGTTGCAGCTCGACGCCGGTCGGCGCGCGATCGCGCTGTTCAAGGCGTCGAGCGTGATTCTGGCGGTGACGGGCTGACCCGCGCGGTAGCGCGGCTTGCGTTGGCCGGCGGCCGGCGTGCGGGGCGGGGCGAAGCCGGTGCCGCACGCGTGCGCATCGCACCGGCTTCGTTTCCGCGTTCAGCATGTGCCGCGACGCGGCTGCTCCCAGGCTCCAACGTGGCGACCGGCGCCACGCTCACGACCACGGCGTCGCGCGCTCAGGTGACGCGCGTCGGCCACTCGGCATGCGGCGAACTCGCCTGCACGCGTCCTTCGCTCAACTGCACGACCTGATCGCCGAACGCGGCGACGTCGTCGGGGTCGTGCGAGATCAGCACCATCGGGATGTCGAGCCGCGCCTGCAGCTCGGCGAGCTCGTGGCGCATGCGCTGGCGCATCGCGCCGTCGAGCGCCGCGAACGGTTCGTCGAGCAGCAGGATGCGCGGCTGCGCGACCAGCGCACGGGCGAGCGCCACGCGCTGCTTCTGCCCGCCCGACAGTTGCGACGGATATTGCCCCGCGAGCGATTCGAGATCGAACGCGCGCAGCCAGTACGCGACCTCCGGCGGCGCCGTCTTCGCGCGCGGGTTGCGCAGGCCGGCCGTGAGCCCGAACGCGATGTTCTGCCGCACGTTCAGATGCGGGAACAGCGCGTAGTCCTGGAACAGGTACGCGACACGGCGTTCGCGGGTCGGCACGTCGATGCGGCGCGCGGCGTCGAACAGCGGCTCGCCGTTCAGCGTGATCGCGCCTGCGTCGGGCGTCAGCAGCCCGGCGATCGCCTGCAGCGTCATGCTCTTGCCCGCGCCCGACGGCCCGAACAGCACGACGCGCTGCGTCGTCGCCGTGAACGACACGTCGAGCGTGAAGCGGCGCTCGGCGTTCGCGTAGGTCTTGCGGATATCGACGACGACGCTCATGCGGGCCTCCGCCGAAGCGGGCCGGCTGCCGGACGACAGACGTGATACGGGCAGCGCAGGTGCTTCATCAGAATTTGCTCCGAGAAACCCCGTCCTTCAGGACGGGGAGGAGAGGCGTGCTGTTGACAGACAGCTTCTTCCACGGGTTAGGATCACCTGCATGATCCTTGTCTATCGCTACCGGGTGAAATCGCTCAACGGACTGCTCAACAAGCAGAGCCGCGCGGTGAACTACGTCTGGAATTTCTGCAACGACACGCAGAAGCACGCGCTCAAGTGGAGCAAGAAGTGGCCGACCGGATTCGACCTGAACGTGCTGACAACCGGCAGCAGCAAGGAACTCGGTATTCACTCCGGCACGATCAACGCAACATGCGAGCAATATGCGAAGTCGGGCAGCCAGCACCGTCGGCCCTACCTGCGCTATCGCGGCAGGAAATCGCTCGGCTGGGTGCCGCTGAAGGGCCGTGACCTGAAGCGCGAGGGTGACGCGTTCCGTTTCGCCGGCAACATGTTTCGCGTGTTCAACAGCCGGCCGCTTCCCGAAGGCAAGATCAAGGATGGGACCAACTTTGCGCAGGATGCACGCGGCAACTGGTTTCTCAACATTGTGATCGAGATGCCGGATGTTCCGGCCCGACCTATCCGTTCCGGTGTGGGCATCGATCTCGGCCTGAAAGACTTCGCCGCACTTTCGACCGGCGAGAAGCTGCCCAATGACCCGTTCGGTCGACGAGCGGCGGAAAAGCTGGCGAAAGCGCAACGAGCGCGAAAGCACAAACGGCATATCGCGAAGCTGCACGCGAAGGTGGCGAATGTCCGCGCCGACTTCCAGCACAAGCTCGCGCTCGATCTGGTGCGGCGCTTCGATTACATCGCGGTCGGCAACGTGTCGGCCGCAAAACTCGCCAGAACCAGAATGGCGAAAAGCGTCTACGACGCATCCTGGTCGTCCTTCCGAAACAAGCTTCGTTACAAAGCGATCGCGCACGGGGCCACGCTCGAGGAAGTCGACGAAAGCGGTTCTACCCAGTCCTGTTCGGCGTGCGGGTCGCAAGCCAGCACGACGCGGCCGAAAGGTATCGCGGGACTGAGAATAAGAGAATGGGCCTGCAGTGACTGTGGTGTCGAGCATGATCGAGATATCAACGCTGCGCTGAACATTCTCCGATGCGGACGTGCATCGCCAGGTGTGGGAATCCTCTCCCTTTAGGCGGAGGAGGACGTCAAGTCAACTGGCTCCGCCGGGCGCGCGACGGCACGAGCCAGCCGGTCGCGAGCAGCACGAGCACGCAGGTGATCGACGTCACCAGCACGAGGAAGTTGGCCGTGTTGTCGTCGCCGGCCTGCACGGCCGCGTAGATCGCGACCGACAGCGTCTGCGTGCGGCCGGGCAGGTTGCCGGCGATCATCAGCGTCGCGCCGAATTCGCCGAGCGCGCGCGCGAACGCGAGCAGCGCCCCGGCGAGAATCCCGCGCGTAGCGAGCGGCAGCGTGACGCGGAAGAACACCGCGGCTTCGCCGAGCCCGAGCGTGCGCGCGGCGCGCTCGAGATGCGGATCGACGCCCTCGAACGCCGCGCGCGCCGATTTCAGGATCAGCGGAAACGCGACGACCATCGACGCGATCACCGCGCCTTGCCACGTGAACACCAGTTCGATGCCGAACGTGTCGAGCCACGCGCCGAACACGCCGCGCCGGCCGAGCAGCACGAGCAGGTAATAGCCGAGCACCGTCGGCGGCAGCACGAGCGGCAGCGTCAGCACGGAATCGACGACGTCGCGCAGCGGCGAGCGCCAGCGCGCGAGCATGAACGCGGCCGCGACGCCGAGCACGATGTCGAGCGCGGTCGCCCAGCCGGCAACCTTCAGCGACAGCAGTAGCGGGACCCAGGCGTCTTGCATCGCGATTCGCTCACTTGGCGGGCTTGAAGCCGAACGTCGACAGCACGGCCTGGCCCTGCGGCGACGCGACGAAATCGATGAACGACTGCGCCTGCGCGGCGTGGCGGCTGTCCTTGACCACGGCGATCGGGTAGGTGATGGCCGTCCGGGTCGGCACCGTCAGCGCGATTTTCACGCGGCCCGGCATGATCGCCGCGTCGGTGCCGAACACGAAGCCTGCGTCGACCTCGCCGCGCGCGACGTAGTCGAGGCTCTGGCGCACGTTGGCGGCCAGCACGCCCTTCGCGCTGACCGCATCCCACACCCCGGCCGCGCGCAGCGCGCCCTCGGTGTAGCGGCCGACCGGTACCGACGCCGGGTCGCCGTACGCGATGCGCTTCACGCCCGGCGCGGTCAGGTCGTTCAGCGACGTCGGCGCGGCCGCGCGGCTGTCCGCCGGCACGATCAGCACGAGCGAGTTCGCCGCGAAATCGCGGCGCGTGCCGGGCACGATCACCTTCTCGTTCACCGCCCGATCCATCGCCTTCTGGTCGGCCGACGCGAACACGTCGGCCGGCGCGCCCTTGGCGATCTGCTGCATCAGCACGTCCGATGCGCCGAAGTTGAACAGCACCCTGGTGTCCGGATGCTGCTTCTCGTACGCGTCGCCGACGGCCTTGAACGCGTTCGTCAGGCTGGCGGCCGCCGACACGACCAGTTCGTCGGCGGCGCAAGCGGGCGCGCTGAGCGCGATCCCGGCGGCGAGCGTGGCGATCGGCAGTAAGCGAAGCAGGGCGCGGCGAAGCGGACGGACGGTTGAGCGCATGGGAGTTCGTCGTGAATGGGTGGAAACCGTCATCGTAATATAGGGCGGGTTATAACGCTCGACATACTGCTCATGCGGCGGTGCGCATGAAATGATCAGACGTGAAGATCAGACGTGAAGATCAGACGTGAAAACGGGCGGTGAAAACGGGCGGCCGGTCACGCGTGAAGCACAGGCGGCGCCGATTCGGTGCGCTGCAGCGACGACGGCTGCGACGCGGGATGGTAGTTCGGATTGGCCTTCCAGCGCGCGCGGACGAACGGGCGCTCGTGGCCCGACAGTTCCAGCGCGACCTTGGTGACCCAGCGATGCGACGGCACCGTGAGGCCGTGGAGCGCGACGGTGACGAGCGCGAGGCTCGCGACGACCGCCGGCACCGACCAGCGGTGCGGCGCCGCGCGCCACGAGCCGGCGATGAACGCGAGCGCGGCGATCGCGCCGACGATGCAGCCGGTGATCGATTCGGACGGCGAATGCGCGTCGAGCGCGACCCGCGACACGCCGACCGCGACGCCGGCCGCCAGCCCGAGCGCGATGCCGGCGATTCGCACCGGCGTGCGCGTGCGGATCAGCGCGAGGAAAATCGCGACCGGATACACCGACGTCGACAGCATCGCATGGCCGCTGAACCCGGTGAAATCCCACGCGCGGATGCCGATGCCCCAGCCGAGGAACGCGATCTTCGTGAGCGCCACCACGCCGATCGCGGCCGCGAGCACGCCGAGCCACGCGGCCGCGCGCTGCCACGAGTAGCCGAGCGCGAGCCAGACGGCTATCGTGATCGCGAGCGGCAACGTCAGGCCGGCGCCGCCGAACGCGGTGATCATGATCCACAGGTGAGCGGGCAGGTCGAACATCGGGAAGGGGACGAACGAAGGCGGGACAATGCTTAAATCAACGCGCGAGCCGGGAAGAACGACTACAACGGATACAAGCGACCAAACCCCAGTATAGCGCCGCGTCCGCATGAGGCCCGTTTTTTGCGCTGCCGGGCACGCTCGGCGAGCAGGAAAAATCCTGGAAACAATGTTATGGTGCATTGCACAAAGTCAAACGATGCATCCGTTGCGGCGCCTTCATCGCGCCCCTATTTTTCCTGACTGCGAGCCCGATCGATGACCAAAAGTCTGACCAAGGTGTGGCTGGGCGGCATGAAACGCATGCTGTCCCCGGCCGCCAAGCGCGCGGCGCGCGACGCGCAGCGCATCACGCGCGACGCACTCGAGGCCGCGGCCTCTCCCGCCGTGTCCGATCCGTCCCCGCCACGCGAATCGCGCGTGCGGCCGCGCGCGGCCGCGTGGGCGGCGGGCGAGTGGACGCGCGGCGAACATCCGATGGCGCCCGCGCTCGGCCGCCTCGTCCAGAATCTCGCGTACGGGCTTTACGTACCGCCCGGCCGCCGGCGTGGCGCGATGCCGCTCGTCGTGATGCTGCACGGGTGCCAGCAGTCGGCGGACGAATTCGCGCAGGGCACGCGAATGAACCTGCTGGCCGACAAGCACGGCTTCGCGGTGCTGTACCCGGAACAGTCGCTGCGCGCGCACGCGCATGGTTGCTGGCACTGGTATGAAGACACCGACCGCGCGGGGCGCGGCGAGGCGGACACGGTGGCGGCGCTGGTCGACGCGCTGGTCGACGAGCACGGCTTCGACGCGTCGCGCGTCTACGTCGCGGGGCTGTCGGCCGGCGCGGGGCTTGCGTCGCTGCTTGCGCTGCACCACCCGGACCGTTTCGCGGCGGTCGCGTTGCACTCGGGCCCCGCGTTCGGCGAAGCGAATTCCGGCATCACCGCGATGGACGTGATGCGCCGCGGGCTGCGGCAGAACCCGGCCGCGGCGGTCGACGCGCTGGTCGATGCCGGTGCGTATCCGGGCATGCCCGCGCTGATCGTCCAGGGCGACGGCGATCATGTCGTCGCGCCGAAGAATGCCGATCAGCTGACCGTCCAGTTCATGCGCCTGAACGGGCTCGCCGACAGCCGGGGCGCGCTGCGCGGCGGCGAGCGCGTCGAGACGCGCAAAACGGGCGTCCAGATTACCGACGTGTGCCGCGACGGCGAGCCGGTCGTGCGGCTGTGCCACGTGAAAGGGCTCGATCACGCGTGGGCCGGCGGCGACGAAGCCGTGCCGTTTCACGCGGCGGTCGGCCCCGACGCCAGCGCGATGATCTGGGCTTTTTTCGAAGCCCATCGCCGCACTGTGGCGACCGAACGACGCACCGTTTGATCGACGCTGGTCAAAGCCTAGGGTTTTCCCTATAATTCGGGAAAACCCTAGTCCAGAACCTTTGAACAGCGAGATCGACCATGTACCTGCTGAGCCACCTCTTCCTGATGCTGACCAAGAACGCTGAAAAGGCCGCGAAAGAGCGCGCCGACGCGTACCTGGCCGAAGCCACCGACATCTACGATCTCGAATTCCGCATGCGCAAGATCGATCGCGACGCGGCAATGAACCGTCCGTATTCGATCGGCGCGCGCTAAGCGGCGCACGCGGGCCTGCCGGCCCGCCATTTCGACGAATCGCGCAAAAGGGCGCGTGCGGCATCTAGCCGCACGCGCCCTTTTTGTATTCTGCTGAAGCGTGAACCTGCGTCGCGTCAGACGACCGTCAGGCGCACCGGCACGTTGTTGCGCGTGGCGTTCGAATACGGGCACACGTGGTGCGCCTTGTCGACCAGCGTTTGCGCGTCGTTCTTGTCCAGCCCCGGCAGCGACACGCGCAGCTCGATGTCGAGCCCGAAGCCGCCTGCGTCGTTCGGGCCGATGCCCACTTCCGCGGTGACTTGCGTATCGGCCGGCAGCGTCTGCTTGTTCTGGCCCGCGACGAATTTCATCGCGCTCAGGAAACAGGCCGAGTAACCTGCGGCAAACAGTTGCTCCGGATTCGTGCCTTCCGCACCCGTGCCGCCGAGTTCGCGCGGCGCGGCCAGCTTCACTTCCAGCTTGTGGTCGGCGGATACCGCGCGGCCGTCGCGGCCGCCCGTGCTCGTGGCGCTGGTCTTGTACAGAATGTTCATCGTGCAGCTCCTGTCGGGAAGAGAGGGAGAAAGCGGTCCGGTTGGACGGGATGTCGCCGGCCATGATCAGAATATAGAACACAAATGATTAGTGTGCAAATCAAATTTTTAAAAAAAACCGGCGGCGCCGGGTAGGTCGGTCCGAGTTTCAGCGTGCGAGCGTCAGCGTTCGTTGGCCACCGACAACGCGTCGCGCAACTGCTGGAGATCGGCGCGCAGCCTGATCAGGAAGTCGGGTGTCTGTTGCATCGCGCAAAAGAGGTCGGCCGGCACCGAGCGCGCGCGGTCCTTCAGCGCACGGCCTTCCGACGTCACGCGCACGTTGACGACGCGTTCGTCCGCCGCGCTGCGCACGCGCTCGACGTAGCCGAGCGCTTCCAGCCGCTTGAGCAGCGGCGTGACCGTGGCCGGATCGAGGTCGAGCCGCGCGGCGATGTCCTTTACGGCCAGGTCGTCGCGCTCCCACAGCACGAGCATCGCGAGATATTGGGGATAGGTCAGCGACAGCTTGTCGAGCAACGGCTTGTACGCCTTCGTCATCGCGTGCGAAGTCGAGTAAAGCGCGAAGCAGAGTTGCTCGTCGAGCGTCTGGGGCAGGGAAGGCGGGCGATCCATGATTCGGGAAGCGCGTCGGATGCGCGAACGATTTGTACGCAAATTATTTTGCGCGCAAAAGATCGGGTTGAACAGAGGCGCCCGACGCTTTGGATACCGGAAAAGGGAGAGATCAGAAGCGCGCGGGGCGACGACCCGGTGCTGGAAACAGCGCGGCGGCGCTGACGACGCGCGCCGGCCGGGAGAGGGTCAGCGGCCCGACATCGTCGTCGTCGCGCCCGGTTCCTGTACGCCGAAGCAGCCGCGATAGGTCGCGTAGAACGAGCAGTACAGCATCGTGACGATGATGATCGTCACCGGCATCATGATCGTCAGCGCGTACGCGCCGGCGCCGAGCGCCTGCAGCAGCAGCGACAGCGCGAGCGACGTGCCGAGCGCGACGGCGAACCACAGCACGCCGTACACGACGAACGCGCCGCGATTGCGCCAGCAACTGACGACGCTGAAGAACAGCGCCTTCGCGGGCGGAACGTCATGCCACGCGACCAGCACCGGCGCGAACCAGAACAGCATCGCGATCGGCAGATAGAGCAGCGTCGCGAAGAACAGCGCGCCCAGCGTGCCTTGCGCGGCGAGCGTCTCGGGCGTCGTGTTCGCTTCGTCGGCCGCGCCCATCATCACGTGGAACAGCGCGCCGCCGTCCACGAGCGACGACGCGGCGAACACCAGCACCATCGACGCGACGTAGATCACGCCGAGCACGAGCAGCCGCTGGGTCGCGACGGTGCCGTACGAGCGAAAGCCGTCGACGAGGATCGTCGGCATCACGGTCTTGCCGGCCACCGTGTCGCGGCACGCGGCCATGAAGCCGACCGCGATGCCGGGAATGAATACCAGCGGCAGCGCGGAGCCGATCACGGGCACCATCGACACCAGCGTGATCGCGAGCAGATACGTGAAGAACAGCGTGATGAACGCGAGCGGATTCCGGCGGAACAGCCAGATGCCTTGACGGAACCAGACATAGCCCGTTTTCGCGGGCACTTCGATCAGTTGCATGCGGTTTGGATCTCGGGAAGCGCGGGCGTATGCGCGATACGCTCACGCAGGATGCGTTCGAAATGGCCGGGGTCGTGCGGCTTGAGCATCTCGGCCGCGCGCGGCAGGTAGAAGTCGTACAGGCGCGACACCCAGAAGCGGTACGCGCCCGCGCGCAGCATGTCGCTCCAGTGGCGGCGTTCCTCGGCCGTGAACGGCCGGACCGTCTGGTACGCGCGCAGCAGCGCATCGGCGCGCGCGACGTCGAGCACGCCGGTCGCGAGGTCGACGCACCAGTCGTTGACGGTGACCGCGACGTCGAACAGCCACTTGTCGCAGCCTGCGAAATAGAAGTCGAAGAAGCCGCCGAGCCGCACGTCGTGGCCGGTGCCGGGCGCCGCGTGCGCGAACAGCACGTTGTCGCGGAACAGGTCGCAATGGCATGGGCCGGCCGGCAGCGCCGCATAGTCGTCCGACGCGAAGAAGCCGGCCTGGTGCGCGAGCTCGCCTTCGAGCAGCGTGCGTTGCGCGTCCGTGATGAACGGCACGATCGCCGGCACGTTCTCCTGCCACCACGGCAGGCTGCGCAGGTTCGGCTGGCTGCGCGGATAGTCGCGGCCCGCGAGGTGCAGGCGCGCGAGCATCTGCCCGACCTCGATGCAGTGTTCGACTCCGGGCGCGAGTTCGGCCGCGCCGTCGAGTTTCGTGACGATCGCGGCCGGCTTGCCGTGCAGCTCGCCGAACAACGCGCCGTCGTCACGCGGGACCGGGTCCGGCACCGGCACGCCGTGGGCGGCCAGGTGGCGCATCAGGTCGAGGTAGAACGGCAACTGCTGCGCCGTGAGCTTTTCGAAGATCGTGAGGACGTATTCGCCGCGCGTCGTCGTCAGGAAGAAATTGCTGTTTTCGATACCGGACGGAATGCCGCGGAACGCAAGCACGTCGCCCAGTTCGTAGTGGCGCATCCATTGCGCGAGATCGGAGTCGGAAACAGCGGTGAAAACGGCCATGCGGGATGCGTCAGGTCAGGGTGTCGGCACGCGGGCGGCGTGCGGCGCGACAGCGGGTGAAGGGGCGGGGCGGCGCGGTCGGGGCACGGCGTCTCGGAATCAGTAGTGCAGGTTCAGCGACGGCAGGCGCGTGATCGGGACGCCCGCGTCGTGCGGCTTCGGCGACGTGTCGGGCGTCGAGCTCATCTGGTAGCGCGTGCCGAAGTTCGACTTCACGTCGATCTCGACCGGCTTGCCGCGGTCGCGGTACTCGGTGACTTCGGTGCCGTTCTTGCTCTTTTCGTGGAAGCTCGGCGTGCGGCGGATGTCGGCGAAGTCGACTTTCGACGTGACTTCGGCGCCCGGTCGGTTGATCTTGCGGAGATCGGGCAGGCCGGCGGCTTCGTTGGCCTCGGCCCGGGCCTGCGCGTCGGCGTCAGGCGTGCCGCCGGCGGCATGAGCGACGCTGGCGGCGGCAAACGCGACGGCAGCGGCGACGAAAATGAGCGGCTTCATGATGAGTCTCCAGTGAACCTACCGATTTTAGCAAATACTGCGCGCCATCCGGCCCCGGCGTGCGCAGGGGCGGCCATAAGCGCGACCGGGTTCCGTGGTAATGTCGTCGGATCAGACGAGGTAATGACAATGAAGAACGATTTGAGCCGCCGGCACCGTGTGCTGTCGCCCGAAAGCCCGTCGATCGAGGCTTTCGACGATCCGATCGCTGCCGTCGCGCGGCTGTCCGCCATTTACGACACGAATACGGGCTTCTTGCGCGATGCATTTGCGCGCTATCGCCGCCACGAAGCGATTACCGAGCACGTGCGCGCGTGCTATCCGTTCGTGCGGATCCGCACCGACGTCAACACGCACGTCGATTCGCGCCGCTCGTACGGCTTCGTCGCGGGGCCGGGCGTATTCGAGACGACGGTCACGCGCCCCGATCTCTTCGCGAACTACTACCGCGAGCAACTGCGCCTGCTGGCGAAGAACCACCATGTCAAGATCGAGATCGGCGTGTCGTCGCAGCCGATTCCGATCCATTTCGCGTTTCCGGAAGGCATCCATCTCGAGGGCGAGCTCGATCGCGACCGCCTGCTCGCGATGCGCGACATCTTCGACACGCCCGACCTGTCGTATCTCGACGACCGCATCGTCAACGGCACGTTCGAGCCGGCGCCGGGCGAGCCGCATCCGCTCGCGCTGTTCACGGCCGCGCGCGTCGACTTCTCGCTGCATCGGCTGCGCCACTACACGGCGACGTCGCCCACGCATTTCCAGAACTACGTGCTCTACACGAACTACCAGTTCTACATCGACGAGTTCGTGAAGCTCGGCCGCACGATGATGACGGAAAGCGACGATCCCGAGGTGCGCGCGTACCGCAGCGAGTACAGCGCGTTCGTCGAGCCGGGCGACGTCGTCACGTACAACGCGAACCTCGGCGGCGAGCCGGCCGAGGGCACCGCGCCGCCGCGCCTGCCGCAGATGCCTGCGTATCACCTGAAGCGCGCGGACGGCAGCGGGATCACGATGGTCAACATCGGCGTCGGCCCGTCGAACGCGAAGACGATCACCGATCACATCGCGGTGCTGCGCCCGCACGCGTGGGTGATGCTCGGCCACTGCGCGGGGCTGCGCAACACGCAGCGCCTGGGCGACTACGTGCTCGCGCACGGCTACGTGCGGGAAGATCACGTGCTCGACGCCGACCTGCCGCTATGGGTGCCGATCCCGGCGCTGGCCGAAGTGCAGCTCGCGCTCGAGCGCGGCGTGGCCGAGGTCACGCGGCTCGAGGGCGTGGAACTGAAGCGCGTGATGCGCACGGGCACGGTCGCGAGCGTCGACAACCGCAACTGGGAGCTGCGCGACCATCGGGAGCCCGTGCAGCGGCTGTCGCAGAGCCGCGCGATCGCGCTCGACATGGAAAGCGCGACGATCGCCGCGAACGGTTTCCGCTTCCGCGTGCCGTACGGCACGCTGCTGTGCGTGTCGGACAAGCCGCTGCACGGCGAGCTGAAGCTGCCGGGTATGGCCGACACGTTCTATCGCGGACAGGTCGACCAGCATCTGCAGATCGGCGTGAAGGCGATGGAGATCCTGCGCACGAACGGGCTCGACAAGCTGCATAGCCGGAAGCTGCGGAGCTTCGCGGAAGTGGCGTTCCAGTAACGCGCATGACTGGCAGGCGGGGCGATGGGCTGCCGGGCTTTGCGGCGGCCGGCGCGCGCCTGCCCTGCGTCACCCATCCGGTCGCCGGGACACTCGTCGTGGCCGCAATGTGGCCTTCGTACTCGGACGCGACCATTTTCTCCAATTTGGAAGTTGTCCTATAGTTTTGTCCTTGTCATCGAGAATATGCTCTCCTGCGTGGCGTTCTCCGACGCCCGCACGAAGGAACGGCGAACAGCCGATCCAATTGATTCCTATAATATTGAGAGTAGACATATCCGATGAAAATCAAAATCCTGCTGGCTTCCCTGATGCTCACTGCTTCGCTATCGGCCATGGCTCAAGCGGTGATCGGTCCATCCAAGCCGCAGCCGCCTTGCGAAAGAGAAGCGGTGCTCGGCCCGTCCGATCCTTGCAAACCTGTCGCAGTGGTCGGCCCGAGCAAACCCAAACCGTGTTGGTGCTACATCGTTAAGTAAGCCGTGAAACAGGCGCGCCCATCCTTGGGTGCGCCTCGTTCGCAGGTTGAAGAGCGACAGGGAAGGGAACGCGTCGATGGCGCGACGGAGCGGCCTCTACTGCGCAAGCCCGGGGGAGACACCGGCAGCCTGGAGATTTCATCGTTCATCAGCCGTCGGCTTTTTCCCGTCATTGTGATCGCTACGGTCTCCGTTCTGAGCGGCGCCATGAAGGCGTGCCCGGCACGGAGGATCGATTGAAGGCGGTGACGGTATTCGTCTGCGTCGCCGTCGGCGGCGTCAGTTGGGTGCGTTGAACTGCATGTGCTCCAGTGGCGCGGGCCGCACGTTCCGTTGTCTTCGCGCAGCGCACGCCTTCAACCGGGTCAGCTCCCCGCATCGCCGTTACCACTGCACCGGTTCGACCGTTCGATTGAACGCGACCTCGAGCAACGCGTTTTCAGCATCGTCGAGCGTCAGATCGAGCGCCGCGAGCGCATCGTCCAAGTGATGCGGCTTCGACAGCCCGACGATCGGCGCGGTGACGCCGGGCCGGTGCAGCGCCCACGCCAGGGCAATCCGCGCGGGCGGTAGCCCATGCGCCTGCGCCACCTGCCTGACCGCATCGACGGTCGCCGCGACCGCGTCGCGCCCGTCGTACCAGGACACCATTTGCCGGTCGGTTGCGGCCCGCGTCGTCGCCGCATCACGCGAGCCGGCCAGTAGCCCGCGGCCGAGCGGGGACCACGGCGTGTAGGCCATCCCTTCTGCGATGCAAAGCGGCAGCATGTCGCGCTCGTCGTCGCGGCAGATCAGGCTGTACTGGCTCTGCATCGACACGAATCGGGCGAGTCCGTGATGCCGTTGAAACGCGAGCATCTTCATGAATTGCCATGCATGCATCGACGACGCGCCGAGGTAGCGGACCTTGCCGCTCCTCACGAGGGTATCGAGCGCATCGAGCGTTTCTTCGATCGGCGTGTCCGGATCGAACCGGTGGATCACGTAGAGATCGACGTAATCCGTCCCGAGGCGCTGCAGCGACGCATCGATGCTGGCGAGCAGATGCTTGCGCGACAGCCCGCGCGCATTCGGCCCGTCGCCGGTCGGAAAGAACGCCTTGGTTGCGATCACCACGTCGTCGCGCGTCGCGAAATCGCGCAGCGCGCGCCCGAGAATGCGCTCGCTCTCGCCGCCCGAGTAGATGTCGGCCGTGTCGAAGAAATTCACCCCCGCATCGAGTGCCGTGCGAATGAAAGGGCGAGCCACCTCCTCGGTCGTGACCCACGGGCGCCATGACGGGTCGCCGTAGGTCATGCAGCCCAGGCACAGCGTCGACACCTTCAGCCCGGACGCTCCCAGTCTCACGTATTCCATCGGTTCTTCCTCCGTGGCAGTGCCGGTCAGCGCATGCCGCCGATCGTGTAGCCGCCGTCGACCAGGAGCGATTCGCCCGTCACGAAGCGCGCTTCGTCGCTGCAAAGCCAGACGGCCGCGTCGGCCACGTCTTCGGGCGTGCCGATCCGCCGGGCGGGCGTGAATGCGGCGAACGGGCGGAACATCTCGTCGTCGCCGAAACGGCGCGCCATCGGCGTATCGATGATGCCGGGGTTTACGTTGTTGATCCGGATGCGGTGCGGGCCGCCTTCGAGCGCGACCGCGCGCACCAGCGCATCGAGCGCGCCCTTGCTGGCCGAATAGGTCGACGAGCCGGCAAGCGCGCCTTTCGCGAGCCACGACGACGTATTGACGATCGCACCGCCGCCGTGCGCGAGCATTGCCTCCATTTCGTATTTGATCGACAGCCACGTACCCTTGAGATTGGTGGCGATCACCGTGTCGAAGTCGGCCTCGGTCTGTTCCACGATCGGCGCGAACGCCCCTTCCGTACCCGCATTGTTGAATGCCGCATGCAATGCGCCGTAGCGTCCGATCGTTGCGTCGACGAGCGCACGCACGCCATCGGCGGAGGCGACGTCGATGGTTATCGCGAAGGCTTCGCCGCCGCGCCCGGTAATCGCGCGCACGGTTTCGTCGAGCGGCGCCGCGCGCCGTCCGGCAACGACGACGCGGGCGCCTTCACGCGCGAATGCGAGCGCGGCCGCCCGGCCGATGCCGGTGCCGCCGCCGGTGACGAGCGCGACGCGTCCGTCGAGCCGGGGCCGCGTCGCGGCGGAAGAGGTTGACAGGCTCCGTGAATCGGACATGACGAGTTGCTCCATGCGAAGGGAAACGAGCCGGCCGACTGGCCGGGGGCAGGGTCGAGGTGCTTAGTCCTGGCGGTCGGGCACCGTCAGGGGCGCGCCAGGCGTACCGGCGTAGAACACGATCAGTTCGGCGCGCTCGTCGCCGGTCTCGCCGCGATGGGCGCCGTCGATCATTTCCGGCACCACGTCGCCGGGACCGAGCGCCAGCCGCTTGCCGTCGCTGCGGCGCACGGCGGTGAGGTGGCCCGACAGCACGTAGCCGATGTTGATCGACGGATGCGTATGCCACGGCAATACCGCGTGCGGCGGAATCGTGTAGCGTACGACCGTGATTTCCGGTTGTCCTGACGGATAGGTGCGATATCGCGAGCCGTCCCACGCATGCGTGGTTCGCAGCAGTACCGTCTCGGTCACGCGGCTGCCCGCGTCCGCTTCCTGTGCGATTGCTCGGGGCGAACCGGCGACGATCAATGCGGCCGCGAAGACGGTTCGCGAAACGACTGAAAATGAAAATGTGTTCATGGCGACGGGCCGTTTGGCCCCGGGTATCCAGACAGCGCCATTGTGCGAAGCAGGGTGCCGCGCGAATAGCACCTGACCGGTTGAAACCGATTCAACCGATCGGACAGGCGTTACGATGCCAGGGACGATCGCCCGGGCGTTCCGGGCTTGACGGGAGCTGCGAATGGATCGGTTGAAGGCGCTGACGGTATTCGTCCGTATCGCGGCCGCGGGCGGTATCAGCGCGGGCGCCCGCGAGCTGGGCATGACGCCGCAAGCGGCCAGCAAGCAGGTCGCGGCGCTGGAAGCGCTGTTGAACGTGCGGCTGCTCCAGCGCTCGACGCGCGGGATCGTGCTGACGCTCGAGGGTGAGCGTTTGCTTGCACAGTGCCGCGGCGCTGTCGGGGAACTGGAGAGCGCGCTGCGCATGCTCGACGACGATCGGGCGCACGCGGCCGGCACGATCCGTGTTGCGGCGCCGTATTCGCTGGCTCGGCGCTTTCTCGCGCCACTGCTCGGCGAATTCTGCGACCGGCAGCCGGGCGTCACGGCCGAGCTGATCGTCAGCGACGACATGGCCGACATCGTCGAGCAGCGGATCGACATCGCCGTGCGGACCGGCAATCTGCCCGACAGCGGGCTCGTTGCACGACGCATCGCCGATCTGCAATTGATCGTCTGCGCGGCGCCCGCGTATCTGCGTCGACACGGCGAGCCGCAGACGATCGACGCGCTGCGCGATCATCGTTGCACCGCGTTCCTGTATCCGCGCACCGGCAAGCCGTTTCCGTGGGAATTCCTGGTTGATGGTCGGGTCGACACACGACAGATCGCCCCGTTCATCGCGACCAACGACATCGATGCGGAACTCGACACGGTACTGAGCGGCGCCGCGATCGGCCAGTTCTTCGGCTATTCGGTTCACGCGCACATTCGCGAGGGGCGTCTCGTGCCGCTGCTGATCCGGCACGTGACCTGCCGTTACGGCCTGCACCTGTGCATGCCGCAGCGCATGCATCTGCCGCGGAGGAGCCGTTTGCTGATGGATTTCCTCGCCGCCCGGCTTGGCGCGCATCCGGATCTCGCACCGCTTTCGTTTGCGGAGGTGTCGGCATGACACACGCGTGATCGCGGGCGAGCCTCCGTGCGGCTGCGCGTCGTCGCTCCGCGCTCGCCCATCTTCAAGAGCCCCGGCTGGCAATGACAGTCGTCATGGTCGCGATCGGCGCGTTCGTCGGGCCGTGCGACGTCGTCACGGCCAATGCGAACCCTGGTGGCGAGTCGGGCGAGGTCGCCGCGCCGTTGCGTGCGCCGCAGATGCCCGCATCACCTGAAGCCGGGTTCGGGCATCGGGAGGCGGTACGCGCTCGCCGAGCATCAGTTCGCGAGCTCGGCGTTGCGAGCGAGCGACAGGTCTTGATGCGTCTCGCGCATCGCGGCGAGTGCGGCTTCGAGCATCGCGATCGCATCCGTGCGCCGCTTGATCGCCAGCCGCTGTTCTCCGAGCGCCCGCAGCGGTGCGCCGCCGAAATAGTCCATGATGTCGGGCAGGCGGCGCACGACGCCGCGGCTGCCCCAACAGCCGTCGTCGATTTCCGATGGAAAGACCCACACACGCGCCGCGATGGTGGCGATCGGCACGCCTTCCGCGCGAGCCACAGCGGCGGTCACGTCCGCAATCAGCCCAGCACGCGCGGCGTCCGTGTACTGCCCTTCCGGCACGGTCGGCACGATCCGATAGATCGGCGCGGGCGCGACCGCCCCGGCGCGATACACGGCCGCCGGCCGATGGACGAAGATCCATGTCACGTCCCGCACGCGCGGATTGTCGGGATCGAGTCCCTCGTGGCGGATCAGCGTGTCCATCAGTTCTTCCATCAGTTGTGCTTCGGCATCCGGTGCGAGCGCGCCTTCGGGAATGTATACGTCGATCATCGGCATGATGGTGTCCTGGTTCGGTGGAGAGGGTGCCGCTCCGAGGCGGGGCGACGTGAATCCAGTGTACGAACCTCATGCTGACGCGCAGAGTGGCGAAACTGCCATTCGACGATGCCATTTCCGCCATCGTTTCCGATGCCGGTTGCGCGAGGTTAGGGCGTGAAGCGACGGCGATATTCGCCGGGGGAGATGCCGGTCTCGCGCTTGAACAATTGCCGAAAGCCGCTGATGTCCGCGTAGCCGACGCGCTCGCAGACCGTGTCGATCGCGAGCTTCGTTTCCGCGAGCAGCCGCTTCGCGACTTCGATCCTGAGTGTCTGCAGATACCTGAGCGGCGGCGCGCCCACGGCGTCTCTGAAGCGGCGGTGGAGCGAGCGTTCGCTCATCGCGACGTGATCGCTCAGCCGGGCGAGGCTGAAGGGTTCCCGCAGGTGCTTTTCCATCCAGCGCTGGGCGCGCGCGATGGTTGGATCGTCGTGCCCGCGATGGCCCATCCGGTCGAGGTCGATGAACGAATCCTGCGAGACGCGGTTCATGTCGATCAGCATGAGCCTGGCGACCGACGCGGCAAGGCGCGCATTCGCCAGTTTGTCGATGAGTCGCAGCGCGAGATTCTGGTACGAGGTGACGGCGCCGCCGCACAGGATGCCGTCCTGCTCGGTCAGGATGTCCGACGCACGCAGCGCTACGTCCGGATAGCGTGCGCGGAAGCTCGATGCTTTCGACCAGTGCGTCGTGGCAAGGCGGCCGTCGAGCAGGCCGGCCTCCGCGAGCAGGAATGTGCCGGTGCAGTACGTCGCGATCAGCGTGCCGCGTGCGTGTTGCCGGCGCAGCGCGTCGAACAGTGGCGCGAGCGTTGCGGGCCGATCGAGCAGCCGCTCGAGATCCGCGACGAACGGGCTGGTCAGCCAGATCGCGTCGGCGGGACTGCTGCCGTCGATCGCGCCATCGACCGGGATGATCAGGCCGGAGGTCGTTCGCACCGGCCGTCCGCCGATCGATTCGACGCGCCAGCGAAACGGTGCGCTCGTGCGGCCCTGCGAAGTCGTCGAGGCGAGATGGTTGGCCGCCGCGAGCATGTCAGTCGGCGCGGCGACGCCGGATGCAAGGGCCTGATCGACGACCCAGATTCGGATGAGCGGCATGAGTGGCGGAAATGGCCTCGGAGAAGGGCGATACTACCACCCGGTGCCGAGCGATTTCGCGGGTCGTCAGGCCGTCGATTCATGCGGTCGGGCGCTCGACAATCAAAAGGCCGCCCGGCGCCGAAGCGCCCGGGCGGCCTTGCGTGCATCGAGCGACCGCGCCGTGCCGGTCAGCACTCGCCTTTCTTCGCGTGTCCCGGCGGGCAGTGATAGCCGCGGTGATCGTCACGGCCGCGATAGCGCTGGTGATCCTCCCACTCGCGGCGTTCCCAGTAGCGGCGGCCGTCCCAGTAGCGATCGCCATGCCAGCCAATGATGATCGCGGGCGCCGGGGCGACCACGACGGGCGCAGGCGCGACGACGACCGGTGCGGGCGTGCCGATGTTGACGTCGACGTTGACGGCGTGGGCGAGGCCGGACAGCGAAAGGCCGAGGCCGGCGAAGGCAAGGGCGATCAGCGAGCGTTGCATGTTCTTTTCCGTGAGGTCGTTATAAGAGGCCGGCGCGACACGATGGAAGCGAGGGGGACCGTTCCACCGGGGGGGAACGCCGGGCCGACACAATGCAGTGTGCTGGTACGCGACGAAAAAGGCGAGGCGTGTTTGTTACGGCGGATTGGCGGCCGGCAGGCGCATGGGAACGGATACCACGCCGAACCGTTTGACAATGGCGGGCTGCGGGCAGGGCGGGCCGCGCTGTGTCGCACGGCGCCGGCTGCGCGAATTTGACATTCGGCGGCGCGCGGCCGCGGCGCGGGATTAACAGCGCGTTACAAAGTGACACGCGGCAGGTGGCGGGATCGCCACGCGTGCCGTGCGGGAAGCCGTCCGCCGTCCGCCGGCCGTCGGGCCGGTGGACGTCACGGATGGATTACAGATAGAACATCCGGTCTTCTTCGGGGCGCGGCGGATGGCCGTCTTCGTCCGAACCTTCTTCCTCGCCGCTGTCCTCGTAGAACGCGAGCACCGCGTCGAGCACCTGGTCGGGGTCGTCGATCACCTGCATCAGATCCATGTCTTCCGGATTGATCAGGCCCATCGGAATCAGTTGATCGCGGAACCATTGCAGCAGCCCCTTCCAGAACTCGCTGCCGACGAGGATGATCGGCACGAGGCGCGATTTTTTCGTCTGGATCAGCGTGAGCACTTCGGACAGCTCGTCGAGCGTGCCGAAGCCGCCCGGCATCACGATCACCGCATCCGAATTCTTCACGAACGTGACCTTGCGCGTGAAGAAGTGGCGGAAGCGCAGCGAGATGTCCTGATAGTGGTTGCCGGCCTGCTCGTGCGGCAGCTCGATGTTCAGGCCGACCGACGGCGCCTTGCCGGCGTGCGCACCCTTGTTCGCGGCTTCCATGATGCCGGGGCCGCCGCCGGAGATCACCGCGAAGCCGGCGTCCGACAGCTTGCGCGCGATCTGCGCGGCGAGCTTGTAGTGCGGCGTGTCGGGTTTGAGGCGGGCAGAACCGTAGATGCTGACAGCCGGGCGGATCTCCGACAGGTACTCGGTCGCCTCGATAAACTCTGCCATAATCGTGAACATCTGCCACGATGCGCGCGCCTTCTTGGCCGTCGCGCGCTCTTGATCTGCGAGCGAACGCAGACTCGGAATCACTTTTCTCTTGTTCATAATGCCTGAAGAACGAAATCTGGAAGGTAAGACCCTGCTATTGGTTGACGGTTCGAGCTATCTGTATCGGGCTTACCATGCGATGCCTGATTTGCGTGGCCCTGGCGGGGAGCCGACCGGAGCGCTCTACGGAATCATCAACATGCTGCGCCGTATGCGCAAGGAAGTCAGTGCAGAGTATAGCGCTTGCGTGTTCGATGCAAAGGGCAAGACGTTCCGCGACGACCTTTATGCCGACTATAAGGCAAACCGTCCGTCGATGCCGCCCGACCTCGCGTTGCAGGTCGAGCCGATCCACGGCGCGGTGCGCGCGCTCGGCTGGCCGCTGCTGATGGTCGAAGGCGTCGAGGCCGACGACGTGATCGGCACGCTCGCGCGCGAAGCCGAACGGCACGGGATGAACGTGATCGTGTCGACGGGCGACAAGGATCTCGCGCAGCTCGTGACCGACCGCGTCACGCTCGTCAACACGATGACCAACGAGACGCTCGACCGCGACGGTGTGCTCGCGAAGTTCGGCGTGCCGCCCGAGCGCATCATCGACTACCTCGCGCTGATCGGCGACACCGTCGACAACGTGCCGGGCGTCGAGAAATGCGGGCCGAAGACGGCCGTGAAATGGCTGTCGCAATACGACAGCCTCGATGGCGTCATCGAACACGCGGCCGACATCAAGGGCGTGGTTGGCGACAACCTGCGCCGCGCGCTCGACTTCCTGCCGCTCGGCCGCAAGCTCGTGACGGTCGACACCGCGTGCGATCTCGCACCGCATCTCGACTCGATCGAAGCGTCGCTGAAGAGCGACGGCGAGGCGCGCGACCTGCTGCGCGACATCTTCGCGCGCTACGGCTTCAAGACCTGGCTGCGCGAAGTCGAGAGCGCACCGGCCGAAGGCGGCGGCGCTGACGCGCCGGAAGGCGAGCCGGCTCCGGTGATCGCAGCCGACGTCGTGCGCGAATACGACACGATCCAGACTTGGGAACAGTTCGATGCGTGGTTCGCGAAGATCGATGCGGCCGCGCTGACCGCGTTCGACACCGAGACGACCGCGCTCGATCCGATGCTCGCGCGGCTCGTCGGCCTGTCGTTCTCGATCGAGCCGGGCAAGGCGGCCTACCTGCCGGTCGCGCACCGCGGCCCCGACATGCCCGAGCAGCTTCCGCTCGACGAAGTGCTCGCGCGCCTGAAGCCGTGGCTCGAATCGGCCGATCGCAAGAAGGTCGGCCAGCACCTGAAGTACGACGCACAGGTGCTCGCGAACTACGACATCGCGCTGAACGGCATCGAGCACGACACGCTGCTCGAATCGTACGTGCTCGAATCGCACCGCACGCACGACATGGACAGCCTCGCGCTGCGGCATCTCGGCGTCAAGACGATCAAGTACGAGGACGTGGCCGGCAAGGGCGCGAAGCAAATCGGTTTCGACGAAGTGGCGCTCGAGCAGGCCGCCGCGTATGCAGCCGAAGATGCGGACATCACGCTGCAGCTTCACCAGGCGCTGTATCCGCAGGTCGCGCGCGAGCCGGGCCTCGAGCGCGTGTACCGCGAGATCGAGATGCCGGTGTCGCTCGTGCTGCGCAAGATGGAGCGCACCGGCGTGCTGATCGACGACGTACTGCTGCAGGCGCAAAGCACCGAAATCGCGACGCGCCTGATCGAACTCGAGGGCGAGGCGTACGAACTGGCGGGCGGCGAATTCAATCTCGGCTCGCCGAAGCAGATCGGGCAGATCTTCTTCGAGAAGCTGCAGTTGCCGGTCGTGAAGAAGACGCCGAGCGGCGCGCCGTCGACCGACGAGGAAGTGCTGCAGAAGCTCGCCGAGGACTACCCGTTGCCGAAGCTGCTGCTCGAGCATCGCGGGCTGTCGAAGCTGAAGTCGACCTATACCGACAAGCTGCCGCGGATGGTGAACCCCAGCACCGGCCGCGTGCACACGAATTATGCGCAGGCAGTCGCGGTGACGGGCCGCCTTGCGTCGAACGACCCCAATCTTCAGAACATTCCGGTGCGCACGGCCGAAGGCCGGCGCATCCGCGAGGCGTTCATCGCGTCGCCGGGCCACCGGATCGTGTCGGCCGACTATTCGCAGATCGAACTGCGGATCATGGCGCACATCTCGGGCGACGCGTCGCTGCTGCGCGCGTTCTCGCAAGGCGAGGACATCCACCGCGCGACGGCCGCCGAGGTGTTCGGCGTGACGCCGCTGGAGGTCAATTCCGACCAGCGCCGGATTGCGAAGGTGATCAACTTCGGGCTCATCTACGGGATGAGCGCGTTCGGGCTCGCATCGAATCTCGGCATCACGCGCGACGCGGCGAAGCTCTATATCGACCGCTATTTCACGCGCTATCCGGGCGTCGCGCAGTACATGGAAGACACGCGCGCGATCGCGAAGGAGAAGGGCTACGTCGAAACCGTGTTCGGTCGCCGCCTGTGGCTGCCGGAGATCAACGGCGGCAACGGTCCGCGCCGCCAGGCGGCCGAGCGCGCGGCCATCAATGCACCGATGCAGGGCACGGCGGCCGACCTGATCAAGCTGTCGATGATCGCGGTGGACGACTGGCTCACGCGCGACCGGCTTGCGTCGCGGATGATCATGCAGGTGCACGATGAACTGGTGCTCGAGGTGCCCGACAGCGAGCTGTCGCTCGTGCGCGAGAAACTGCCGGAAATGATGTGCGGCGTCGCGAAGCTGAAGGTGCCGCTGGTCGCCGAAGTGGGCGCCGGCGCGAACTGGGAAGAGGCACACTGACGCACCCCGTGCGATTCCCCGCTTCCCGCGGCATATTGTTGCAGGGATGCCAAATATCGAGATGGTTTGCTTGTGGTCAACGCGCAAGCTCCCGGACAATGCATGTCAGTCATGTCATTGACGCGGGGCGGCGCGCCCCGCGTGCCGGATCGGTCGCATCGTAGTGCTTCGAACTGCACATCGATGATGTCCGAACCGGTTAATCCACCGGGCGGCGCGCGTGCATCGCGTTTGCTTCATCCGGCGGCAGCCGTTTCGACTCGCAAAGGGAGAATCAGATGCATCGGATCATCATCGTAGGCGGAGGCGCGGGCGGCCTGGAACTGGCGACGCGGCTCGGCGACCGTTACGGTGCGCGCGGCAATCGTCCCGCGCGTGCGCTCGTCACGCTCGTCGACCGCAATCCGACTCACATCTGGAAACCGCTGCTGCACGAGGTCGCGGCCGGCAGCATGGATCCGTTCACGCAGGAACTCGAATATGCGGCGCAGGCACGCTGGCACGGCTTCGAGTTCCAGCAGGGCGAGTTGACCGGGCTCGACCGCGCGGCGAAGCGCGTGACGCTGTCGCCGCTCAACGACAGCGACGGCGAGGAACTGTTGCCGGCGCGCGAGCTGGAATACGACACGCTCGTGATCGCGATCGGCAGCACGACCCACTTCTTTGGCGTGCAGGGCGCGCCGGAAAACGCGATCGCACTCGACACGGTCGGGGAGGCCGAACGCTTCCGCAAGCGGCTGATCGCGGCATGCATGCGCGCCGAGCACCAGGCACCGGCGCCCACCGTGCCCGGCGAGTCGGCCGAGCCGCGTATCCAGGTCGTGATCGTCGGCGGCGGCGCGACGGGCGTCGAGCTGTCCGCGGAGCTGCGCAATACCGCGCAGGTGCTGTCCGTGTACGGGCTGCACAAGCTCGATCCGCGCCATGACGTCGGCATCGTGCTGATCGAGTCGGGGCCGCGGATCCTGCCGGCACTGCAGGAGCGCGTGTCGACGGCGACGGCCGAACTGCTCGAAAAGCTCGGCGTGCGGCTGATGCTCGGCGAGCGCGTGACCGAGGTGGCGCCCGGGCTCGTGCATACCGCGAGCGGCAAGGCGGTGCGCGCGGACCTGACGGTCTGGGCGGCCGGCATCAAGGCGCCGTCCGTGCTGTCGCACCTCGACGGCCTTCAGGTCAACAAGCTCGGTCAGCTCGACGTGCGCCGCACACTGCAGACCTTCACCGACGACAACGTGTTCGCACTCGGCGATTGTGCGGCCTGTGCATGGCCGGGCAACGAACGCAACGTGCCGCCGCGCGCGCAGGCGGCGCACCAGCAGGCGAGTTTCCTGCTCAAGGCGATCGGTTGCCGGCTCGAAGGGCGCCCGCAGCCGGAGTTCACGTATCGCGATTTCGGTTCGCTCGTATCGCTCGGTCACTTCAGCGCGGTCGGCAACCTGATGGGCGGGCTGATCGGCGGCAACATGCTGATCGAAGGGCTGTTCGCACGCTTCATGTACATGTCGCTGTACCGGCTGCACATCGCGGCGCTGCACGGTTATCCGCGGATGATGCTCGACACGGTCGCGCACTGGCTGCGACGCACGACGCTGCCGCGCGTCAAGCTGCACTGATCGCGTCGTCGCGCGCGGAGCGGGCGGGGAATGCGCATGTCGTGCGTGTTCGCCGCCCGTTTTTCTTTTCGATTCGCGAGGATTCGGTCGCGCGCCGAAGCGCGAGACGTGCGGCCGCGCGTCGTAATCGAGTCTTACACATCCGACAGTTGACGCGACAACGGATTATTGGGCATCTTGTCCGGGTTTTCGTTTGCGGCGGGGTGCCAACCGCCGCGACTTCCGCGCCGCGCGCCGGTGCGATGCCCCGTCATGCCGTATCCGCGATCGTGACGGCGGCGCCCAATCGAGGAGTGCATTCATGTTGAAACCCGAAGTCGACAGCCTGGTCCCCCACGTCCCGTTTTCGCGCCGCAAGTTCATGCAGGCTGCGCTCGGCGGCACCTTCGCGGCGGCCGTGCTGCCCGTGTCGGCGCAGACGGTCACGACCGACAGCGCCGGGCTGGACGTCGACACCATCGAGATCCGCTCGGGCGATGCGAGTATTCCGGCGTATCGCGCCCAGCCGATCGACAAGACGAACCTGCCGGTCGTGATCGTGATCCACGAGATCTTCGGCGTCCACGCGCATATCGCCGACGTGTGCCGGCGCTTCGCGAAGCTCGGCTATCTCGCGATCGCGCCCGACCTGTTCGCCAGGCAGGGCAATGCGGCGAAGTATCCGACGATGAAGGAGCTGTACGACCACATCATCAGCAAGGTGCCGGACCGGCAGGTGACGGAGGATCTCGATGCGACCGCCGCATGGGCCGGCAAGAACGGCGGCGACCTGTCGCGTCTCGGCGTGACGGGGTTCTGCTGGGGTGGCCGCCAGGCATGGCTGTATGCGGAACACAATCCGCACGTGTTGGCCGCCGTCGCGTGGTACGGGTTCGTCGAAGGCAAGACCGACGAGATGACGCCGTTCAATCCGGTCGACCATGCGTCGTTGCTGAAGGTGCCGGTGCTCGGGCTGTATGGCGAGAAGGATCAGAACATCACGCAGGCGTCGCTCGCGGACATGCGCAAGGCGATCCAGGCGAGCGACTCGAAGCGCGCGCGCGAATCGGAGATCGTCGTGTATCCGGATGCCGGTCACGCGTTCTTCGCCGACTACCGGCCGAGTTACGTGAAGGGCGATGCCGAGGACGGCTGGAAGCGCGCGATCGAGTGGTTCCACAAGTACGGCGTGATGTAAGCGACGAGCGGCGGCAACGGCCGCCGCATCATCGTCGTCGCGCCGCGCGGGTGCTCAAGGATTCGGGCCGGTCGCGATCGGCCGCGACGGATCGGCGCTCCATTCGCTCCACGAGCCCGGGTACAGCGACGCGCCGTGCAGGCCGGCCACTTCCAGCGCCAGCGCGTTGTGGCATGCGGTGACGCCGGAGCCGCATTGCAGGATCACGCGGTTCGGCTCGGTGCCGGCCAGCACGGTGGTGAATGCCTCGCGCAATTCATGGCCGGTCTTGAAGCGGCCGTCGGCGGTCAGGTTGTCCTTGAAGAAGCGGTTGCGCGCGCCCGGAATGTGCCCGCCCACCCGATCGATCGTTTCGTTTTCGCCGCGATAGCGATCCGGTGCGCGGGCATCGATCACGACGCGCGCGGGCGACGACACGTTCGCGAGCACGGCCGCCGCATCGACGGTCGATTCGAGCGGCGTGGCCGAGCGGAAGTCGCCGGCGGCCGGGTGCGGCACGTCGGTCGTCAGCGGCTGGCCGGCCGCTTCCCAGGCCTGCAGGCCGCCATCGAGCACGGCGACCGAATCGTGGCCGAGCCAGCGCAGCAGCCACCACAGGCGCGCCGCATAGGCGCCGCCTTGCGCGTCGTACGCGACGACCTGCTGACCCTGCTTGAGGCCGCGGCTGGCGAGCAGCGTCGCGAGCGCGTCGCGGGTCGGCAGCGGATGGCGGCCGTTGGTGCCCGTCTTGCGGCCTGACAGGTCGCGATCGAGATGAAGATAGTGCGCGCCGGGGAGGTGACCGGCCGCGTAGGCGGCTTCGCCGGCGCCGGGATCGGCGAGATCGAAGCGGCAGTCGAACAGCGCGACGCTGCCGGGCGCCGCGGCCAGGCGCTCGGCGAGATTGGCGGCGGAGATGAGCGTGGTGTAATGAGTGTGTGGCATGACGACTCCCTGGAGTGCAAATGGCCTGACACTCCAAGTCTAAACAAAAAAAGACGGGCCGAAGCCCGTCTTTTCGTCTGCCGGATGCCGCGCGGCGTCAACGCGCCGCAGCCGCTGTCAGAGGCCGCCGAGGTGGCGGCGCAGGAACTCGTGGAAGTGCTGCATCCCGTCTTCCATCGGGCTCTGGTACGGGCCGACCTGCGACTCGCCGCGGGCCATCAGCGCACGGCGGCCCGCGTCCATCCGCATCGCGATCTCGTCGTCCTCGACGGCCGTTTCCATATAGGCGGCACGCTCGGCCTCGACGAATTCGCGTTCGAACAGCGCGATTTCCTCGGGGTAATAGAACTCGACGATGTTGGTCGTCTTCTGCGGCCCGCGCGGAATCAGCCACGACACGACCAGCACGTGCGGATACCACTCGATCATCAGGCCCGGGTAGTAGACCATCCAGATCGCGCCGAACTCCGGCGGCACGCCGTTGCGGAACTTCAGCACCTGCTCGTGCCATTTCTGGTAAGTCGTGCTGCCCGGTTTCGCGAGGGCGTTGTGCACGCCGACCGTCTGCACGCTGTACCAGTCGCCGAACTCCCATTTGAGATCGTCGCACGACACGAAGCTGCCGAGACCCGGGTGGAACGGGACGACGTGGTAATCCTCGAGGTAGACCTCGATGAACGTCTTCCAGTTGTAGTCGCACTCGTGCACTTCGACGTGATCGAACTGGTATTCGGCGAAGTCGAAGTGATGCTTCGTGCCGAGGTTCGCGAGATCGCGCGCGACGTTGCGGCCCTCGGCCTCGAACAGCAGCCCCTGCCAGTTCTGCAGTGGGCTCTTGCCGAGGTTCAGGCACGGCTTGTCGGGGAAGTGCGGCGCGCCGAGCAACTGGCCTTCGAGGTCGTACGTCCAGCGGTGCAGCGGACACACGATGTTCTGCGCATGGCCGCGCCCGTTGAGCATGATCGCCTGCCGGTGGCGGCACACGTTCGACAGCAGCTCGATCTGGTTCGTCTGGTTACGGACCAGCACGCGGCCTTCCTTCTCGGACGGCAGCGCAAAATAGTCTCCCGCCTCGGGCACCATCAACTCGTGCCCGACGTAACGAGGACCTTTCTTGAAGAGGGTTTCGATCTCGCGCTCGAGTAGCGCCTCATCGAAATATGCAGTGACTGGAAGCTGGCTGTGGGCCGACTTCAACTGAAGCGCATCGCTCAGATTGGACATTCCCACTCCCGGTGTTAGCGTGAAAGCAGTGAACAACCCAACCATCGAAAAATCGATTTAGGGAAACGGGCAATTATACCCGGTTCGCCCCGCAAGGCTAGGATTAAGTGCCTGATTTGTGTCAATTTTTTGTCGGGCGACCGTCCCAAGGCGCACACTGTGCGTCGTAGATGGGGCCGGAATTGTGCGCGGGCGCCCACGACGGCAGGTCGGAAAATTCTCTTTTGCCGTAGAATGTCCGACTTGTTTTGAAATTTGACACCTCGTCCATGGCGAAAACCGCATTCCCAGGCGCCACGCCGCCCGGCAACGGCACCGAACCGTTGCCGGACAATTACGAGATGGCGCTCGCGGAACTCGAGACGCTGGTTGCCCGGATGGAAGGCGGCGCGTTGAGCCTCGAGGATTCGCTGGCGGCGTATCGCCGCGGTGCGACCCTCGTTGCGTTTTGCCAACAGCAGCTCGAGAAAGTGGAGCAGCAGGTTCGCGTGCTCGACGGCGCGACGCTGAAGCCGCTTTCGTCCGGAACGGCCGCCACGGACGGCGAAGACGACGATCTATGACATTCGAACAATGGATGCGGTCCGTGCTTGACCGTGTCGAGGACGCACTCGGCCACTATCTGCCGGCTGAAACCGCGACGCCCGCGAAACTTCACGAGGCGATGCGCTATGCGGTCCTCGGTGGCGGCAAACGCGTTCGCCCGCTGCTGTGCCATGCAGCAGGCGAACTGACCGGCGCGACCGAAGCGGCGCGCAACGCGGCGGCGGCGGCGCTGGAGATGATCCACGTCTACTCGCTCGTGCACGACGACATGCCGTGCATGGACGACGACGCGCTGCGTCGCGGCAAGCCGACCGTGCACGTACAGTACGACGAACCGACGGCGCTGCTGGTCGGCGACGCGCTGCAGTCGCAGGCGTTCGTCGCGCTGACCGATGCCGATGCGCTGTCGCCGGTGCAGCAAGCGGCGCTGGTGCGCGAGCTGGCGCTCGCGAGCGGCTCGATCGGCATGGCCGGCGGGCAGGCGATCGACCTGGCGAGCGTCGGCCTGAAGCTGACGCGCGAACAGCTCGAGACGATGCACCGGATGAAGACGGGCGCTTTGCTGCGCGCGGCCGTGCGGATGGGCGCGCTGGCCGGCGAGACGCCGTCGGCGGAAACGATGGCCGCGCTGGATGTTTACGCGGGGGCCGTGGGTCTGGCCTTTCAGGTCGTCGACGACATTCTCGACGTCACGACCGATTCGGCGACGCTCGGCAAGACGGCCGGCAAGGACGCGGCGAACGACAAGCCGACCTATGTATCGATCCTCGGTCTCGAGGCGTCGCGCGAGCTGGCAGCGCAGCTGCGCGCCGAAGCGCACGACGCGCTGAAACCGTTCGGCGCACGCGCACAGCGTCTCGCCGAACTTGCCGACCTGGTAGTGAACCGGGTCAGCTGACGCGAAAGCCCGCCGCCGCGCACACGCTACGGTGCGTGCAAAAGAATGCGGGCGCGTTTGATTTCCTACAATGGAACGACGATGTACGACTTGCTGAAAACCATCGACGACCCGGCGGATTTGCGCCGCCTCGATCGTCGCCAACTGCAACCGCTCGCGGATGAACTGCGCGCGTTCGTGCTCGACAGCGTGTCGAAGACGGGCGGCCATTTGTCGTCCAACCTCGGGACGGTCGAGCTGACGATCGCGTTGCACTACGTGTTCAACACGCCGAACGATCGCATCGTCTGGGACGTGGGTCACCAGACCTACCCGCACAAGATCCTGACGGGCCGCCGCGACCAGATGCACTCGCTGCGTCAGCAGGACGGCATCTCGGGTTTCCCGCGCCGTTCGGAGTCGGAATACGACACGTTCGGCACCGCGCACTCGAGCACGTCGATCTCGGCCGCGCTCGGGATGGCGATCGGCAGCCAGCTGAATGGCGACGACCGCTTCTCGATCGCCGTGATCGGCGACGGCGCGATGACGGCCGGCATGGCGTTCGAGGCGATGAACAACGCGGGCGTGTCCGAAGATGCGAAAGTGCTCGTGATCCTGAACGACAACGACATGTCGATCTCGCCGCCGGTCGGCGCGCTGAATCGCCATCTCGCGCGCCTGATGTCGGGCCGCTTCTATGCGGCCGCGCGCGCGGGCGTCGAGCGCGTGCTGAGCGTGGCGCCGCCGGTGCTCGAACTCGCGCGCAAGCTCGAGGAGCACGCGAAGGGTATGGTCGTGCCGGCCACGCTGTTCGAGGAATTCGGCTTCAACTACATCGGCCCGATCGACGGTCACGATCTCGATTCGCTGATCCCGACGCTGCAGAACATCCGCGAGCTGCGCGGCCCGCAGTTCCTGCACGTGGTGACGAAGAAAGGCCAGGGCTACAAGCTCGCCGAAGCCGATCCCGTGCTCTATCACGGCCCCGGCAAGTTCAATCCGGCCGAAGGCATCAAGCCGTCGACCACGCCTGCGAAGAAGACGTACACGCAGGTGTTCGGCGAGTGGCTGTGCGACGAAGCCGAGCGCGATACGCGCGTGGTCGGCATCACGCCCGCGATGCGCGAAGGCTCGGGCATGGTCGAATTCGAGAAGCGCTTCAAGGATCGCTACTACGACGTCGGCATCGCCGAGCAGCATGCGGTGACGTTCGCCGGCGGTCTCGCGACCGAAGGGCTGAAGCCCGTCGTCGCGATCTACTCGACGTTCCTGCAACGTGCGTACGACCAGCTGATCCACGACGTCGCGCTGCAGAACCTGCCGGTCGTGTTCGCGATCGACCGCGCGGGCCTCGTCGGCGCGGACGGCGCGACGCATGCGGGCGCGTACGATCTCGCGTTCATGCGCTGCATCCCGAACATGACGATCATGGCCGCATCCGACGAGAACGAATGCCGCCAGATGCTGCACACGGCGCTGCAGCAGCCGAACCCGACCGCGGTGCGCTATCCGCGCGGCGCGGGCACGGGCGTGGCGACGGTGAAGGAATTCACCGAGATCCCGCTCGGCAAGGGCGAAGTGCGGCGCCGCACGTCGCAGCCGGAAGGCAAGCGCGTCGCGATCCTCGCGTTCGGCACGATGGTGGCGCCGTCGCTCGCCGCTGCCGAGGAGCTCGATGCAACGGTCGCGAACATGCGCTTCGTGAAGCCGATCGACGCGCCGCTCGTGCGCGAGCTCGCCGAAACGCACGACTACGTCGTCACGGTCGAGGAAGGCTGCGTGATGGGTGGCGCGGGCTCGGCCTGCGTCGAAGCCCTGATGGAGAGTGGGGTTATCCGACCCGTACTACAATTGGGCCTCCCTGACCTGTTCATCGATCATGGCGACCCCGCGAAGCTGCTGTCGCAATGCGGCCTCGACGGCGCGGGCATCGCGAAATCGATTCGCGAACGCTTTCTGAATCCGGCGGCCGATGTCGCCGGTCAGGCGAAGCGCGTCGCGTAAGCTGACGCCGCCCGTGGGCGGCGTCGGTGCGACTGGCGCAACCGGTCTTCATTGATGCGGAAAACATGGGCCTGCGGGCCCATGTTGCTTTTCCGGCCGCCGCATGATGCGGCGTGCGCGTCGTCGGACGCGCGGCTTACAAGGATTGAACAAATGAACCAGATGAATCCCGCCTTCGTGATGCCCGACGTGCAGAGCACGGTGGATATCCGTCAGATCCCGATTCAGCGCGTGGGCGTGAAGGCGGTTCGGCATCCGTTGACGGTGCGTACCGAAAGCGGCGACGTGCAACCGACGGTCGGTGTCTGGAACCTCGACGTCCGTCTGCCGGCCGATCAGAAGGGCACGCACATGTCGCGCTTCGTCGCGCTGCTCGAAGAGAATCGCGCGCCGCTGACGGTCGAGCGCTTCCGCGCGATGCTCGCATCGATGCTCGTGAAGCTCGAAGCCGAGGCCGGCCGCATCGAAGTCACGTTCCCGTACTTCGTGAACAAGACGGCGCCGGTGTCCGGCGTGCAGAGCCTGCTCGACTATGAAGTGACGCTCACGGGCGAAAGCCGCAACGGCGACACGCGCGTGTTCCTGAAGGTGCTCGTGCCGGTGACGAGCCTGTGCCCGTGCTCGAAGAAGATCTCGCAGTACGGCGCGCACAACCAGCGCTCGCACGTGACGATCGATGCGGAGCTGGCCGCCGATCTGCCGGTCGAGGCGCTGATCCGCATCGCGGAAGAGGAAGCGTCGTGCGAACTGTGGGGGCTGCTGAAGCGTCCGGACGAGAAGTTCGTCACCGAGCGTGCCTACGAGAACCCGAAGTTCGTCGAGGATCTCGTGCGTGACGTCGCGCAACGTCTCGATGCGGACGAGCGCGTGATCGCGTACGTGCTCGAAGCCGAGAACTTCGAGTCGATCCACAATCACAGCGCGTATGCGCTGATCGAACGCGACAAGCGGCACGCTGCATAACGTCGCGGCGTTTTGTCGCGCCCATGACGAAGGCCGCTCGGAACCGAGCGGCCTTTTCGTTTTCTGTCTGGGGCGTCGCGTGGCGCGATTCAGCTTGCGAGCGACGCGAGATCCCAGCGCGGCTTCACCGTGAATGCGTAATCGGCATTCGCCTGTTCAGGCCAGCGGCCGAGCCGCAGCGCGCCCGCGAGCGCGATCATCGCGCCGTTGTCGGTGCACAGTGCGAGATCGGGGTAGTGCACGTCGAAGCCGCGCTTGGCCGCGGCCGCCGACAGGGCCGCGCGCAACTGGCGGTTCGCGCCGACGCCGCCCGCGACCACGAGGCGCTTGAGCTTCGTCCGCTTCAGCGCGGCGAGCGATTTCGCGACGAGCACGTCGACGGCCGCATCGACGAAGCCGCGCGCAAGATCGGCCTTCGCGCGTTCGAGTGCTTCGCCGTCGAGCTTCGCCGCTTCGAATTTCTTCATCTGCGTGAGCACGGCCGTCTTCAGGCCGCTGAAGCTGAAGTCGAGATCGCCCGAATGCAGCATCGGGCGCGGCAGCACGACCGCGCCCGGCGTGCCCGTTTCGGCGAGCTTCGATACTTCGGGGCCGCCCGGGTAGCCGAGGCCGATCAGTTTCGCGGTCTTGTCGAACGCTTCGCCGGCCGCGTCGTCGAGCGTTTCGCCGAGCGTCTCGTACACGCCGACGTCGGTCACGCGCATCAACTGCGTGTGGCCGCCGGAAACCAGCAGCGCGACGAACGGGAACGGCGGCGGCGCGTCGACCAGCAACGGCGACAGCAGGTGGCCTTCGAGATGATGGATGCCGACGGTCGGCTTGTTCCACGCGAGCGCGAGCGCATTCGCGATGCTCGCGCCGACCAGCAGCGCGCCGGCGAGGCCGGGGCCTTGCGTGAACGCGATCGCGTCGATGTCGTCGCGGCGCGTGCCGCTTTGCGCCATCACTTCCTCGAGCAGCGGCAGCGCGCGGCGGATGTGGTCGCGCGATGCGAGCTCGGGCACGACGCCGCCGTATTCGCGGTGCATCGCGATCTGCGAATGGAGCGCGTGCGCGAGCAGGCCGCGCTGCGTGTCGTAGAGCGCGAGGCCGGTTTCGTCGCAGGAGCTTTCGATGCCGAGAACGAGCATGGGTGAGGGCAGGGCGCGCCGATTCGGACGCGCCGCGGGTAGGTCGACGTAACCCGAAATTATAGCAGGCGGGGGCTCGCCGCCGCCGCGGGCGGCCCGGGCCCGAGGCCGGGCAGGTACAATCCGCGCCATGGAAACTTATGACATCGCCGTGATCGGCGCGGGCGCCGCCGGCATGATGAGCGCCGCGGTCGCCGGGCAGCTCGGCCGCCGCGTCGTGCTGATCGATCACGCGCCGCGGCTCGCCGAAAAAATCCGCATCTCGGGCGGCGGCCGCTGCAACTTCACGAACCTGTACGCAGGGCCCGACAACTACCTGTCGTCGAATCCGCATTTCGCGCGCTCGGCGTTGGCGCGCTATACGCCGCGCGACTTCCTCGGGCTGCTCAAGCGCCATCACGTGACCTGGCACGAAAAGCACAAGGGCCAGCTCTTTTGCGACCACGGCAGCGACGCGATCATCGACGTGCTGAAGCACGAGTGCGACGCGGGCGGCATCGCGTGGCGCCGGCCCGTCGTCGTCGACGCGGTGCGCCATGCGCCGGCCGACGGCTTTACGCTCGACACGCAGCAGGCCGGCCCGATCGGCGCACGCGCACTGATCGTCGCGACCGGCGGCCTGTCGATCCCGAAGATCGGCGCGACCGACTTCGGCTACCGGCTCGCGAAGCAGTTCGGCCACAAGCTCGTCGATACGCGGCCCGCGCTCGTGCCGCTGACGTTCGCGCCGCAGGACTGGGCGCCGTTCGCGCCGCTGTCCGGCGTATCGCTCGAAGTGCGCGTATCGACCGGCGGCAAAAAGCGCGGCGGCGAATTCGTCGAGGACCTGCTGCTGACCCATCGCGGGCTGTCCGGGCCCGGCATCCTGCAGATCTCGAGCTACTGGCAGCCCGGCGATCCGATCCGCGTCGACCTGCTGCCGCAGCGCGACACGGTGGCCGACCTGCTCGACGCGAAGCGCACGTCGAAGCGCCAGATCGGTTCGCTGCTCGCCGACTGGGTGCCGTCGCGCCTCGCGCATGCGTGGCTCGATACGCATCGCGTCGCGGCCGACGCGCGGCTCGCGGACCTGCCCGACAAGACGCTGCGCCAGATCGGCGACGCGCTGTCCGGCTGGACGCTGACGCCGAACGGCACCGAGGGCTACAAGAAGGCCGAAGTGACGAAGGGCGGAGTCGATACGCGCGAGCTGTCGTCGGCGACGATGATGAGCGCGCGCGTGCCGGGGCTCTTCTTCGTCGGCGAGGCGGTGGACGTGACGGGCTGGCTCGGCGGCTACAACTTCCAGTGGGCATGGGCGTCCGGCACGGCGGCCGGGCAGGCCGCGGCGGAGTATGCGCGAGGCGCCTGACGCGCCGGCCGGCACGGTTCTGGCGGGGGTGGGGTCCGTGCCTTTGACCCATCGCTCTGCTATACTCGGTAGTCTTTCCCTGCAAACCTTTATTCGTGTCGGATCATGACGATCATTCGCGTTAAAGAGAACGAGCCGTTCGAAGTTGCAATGCGTCGCTTCAAGCGCACGATCGAGAAGAATGGTCTGTTGACCGAGCTTCGTGCGCGTGAGTTTTACGAGAAGCCGACCGCAGAACGCAAGCGCAAGAAGGCCGCTGCGGTGAAGCGTCATTACAAGCGTATTCGCAGCCAGACACTGCCGAAGAAGCTGTACTGAACGATTGGGCGCCGCGCGGTTCACTGAGCGGCGCACCGGCGACTCCGTGCGATCGGGTCCGGTCGCGCAGCCGATCAGGCGGCGAGTCGCCGATGCCGGATTCGAGCAACCCGCTTGAGACACTGTCCCAAGCGGGTTTTTGTGTTGACGCCCATTTGCGGGCGTCGGTTTCACGTTTCCATCCCGGGTGAAAGATGAGTTTGAAAGAGCAGATCAGCGAAGACATGAAGGCCGCGATGCGCGCGAAGGAAAGCGAGCGCCTGGCAACGATTCGCCTGCTGATGGCCGCGATCAAGCAGCGCGAAGTCGATGACCGGGTCACGCTCGACGACGCGGGCATCACGGCCGTGATCGACAAGATGATCAAGCAGCGCAAGGATTCGATCAGCCAGTTCCAGGCGGCCGGCCGCGACGATCTGGTTGCGAAGGAGCAGGCCGAGCTGGCCGTGCTGGGCGGCTACATGCCCGCGCAACTGTCGGACGCCGAAGTGGCGGCCGAGGTCCAGGCGGCGGTCGCGCAAACCGGCGCAGCCGGCCCGCAGGACATGGGCAAGGTGATGGGCGTGCTGAAGGGCAAGCTCGCCGGCCGTGCCGACATGACGGCCGTTTCCGCGCAGGTCAAGGCCGCGCTCACGAAGTAAAACCCGTTCCCGGCGCGCCCAGCGATGCGTGCGCCGGGCGTCGTATTGTCTTTTTTCGCTCGATCCCACGGTGATTCCGCATTCGTTCCTGCAGGATTTGCTGAACCGCGTCGATATCGTCGACGTGGTGGGCCGGTACGTGCAGCTCAAGAAGGGCGGCGCCAACTTCATGGGGCTGTGCCCGTTCCATAACGAGAAGAGTCCGTCGTTTACCGTCAGCCCGACCAAGCAGTTCTATCACTGCTTCGGTTGCGGTGCGCACGGCACGGCGATCGGCTTCCTGATGGAACACGCGGGGCTCACGTTCCCGGAAGCCGTGCAGGAACTCGCGCAATCCGTCGGGCTGACCGTGCCGCACGAGCCGTCGATGCGCGGCGGTGGGGGCGGAGGCGGGGGCGGCGACTATCCGGCGCCCGTGTCGAAATCGGTGGCGACCGCGCTGTCCGACGCGATGACCGCGGCGTGCGACTACTACCGCAAGCAGTTGCGCGGCGCGACCGTCGCGATCCAGTACCTGAAGAACCGGGGCCTGACCGGCGAGATCGCCGCGCGCTTCGGTCTCGGCTATGCGCCGGACGGCTGGCAGAACCTCGAAGCCGCGTTCCCCGACTATCGCGACGAGTCGCTTGTCGAGGCGGGGCTCGTGATCGTCAGCGAGAAAACCGACGCGCAGGGTGTCGCGCGCCGCTACGACCGGTTCCGCGAGCGGATCATGTTCCCGATCCGCAACGTGAAGGGGCAGGTGATCGGTTTCGGCGGCCGCGTGCTCGGCAGCGGCGAGCCGAAGTACCTGAACTCGCCGGAAACGCCGCTGTTCAACAAGGGCAGCGAGCTGTACGGGCTGTTCGAGGCGCGGCTCGCGATTCGCGAGCGCAAGTACGTGCTGGTCGTCGAAGGCTACATGGACGTCGTCGCGCTCGCGCAGCTCGGCTTTCCGAACGCGGTCGCGACGCTCGGTACCGCGTGCACGCCGATTCACGTGCAGAAGCTGCTGCGACAGACCGACACCGTCATTTTCAGTTTCGACGGCGATTCGGCCGGGCGGCGCGCGGCCCGGCGCGCGCTCGAGGCCTGCCTGCCGCATGCGGGCGACAACCGGACGATCCGGTTCCTTTTTCTGCCGACCGAGCACGATCCGGACAGCTACGTGCGCGAGTTCGGCGCGGACGCGTTCTCCGAGCAGGTCGAACGCGCAATGCCGCTGTCGCAATTTCTGTTGAACGAAGCCATTGCCGGCAAGGCGCTCGATCAGCCGGAAGGCCGCGCGAAGGCCCTGTTCGATGCGAAGCCGCTGTTGCAGGCGCTGCCCGCGAACGCGTTGCGCGCGCAGATCATGCACATGTTCGCCGATCGCCTCGATATCCCGTTCGAGGAGGTCGCGGCGCTGTCGGACGTCGATACGCGTATCGCGGCGCCGCCGCGTCAGGCGCCCGCGCGCAGCGAGCGGCGTCGCGTGACGGACAGCGAAAAGCGCGCGCTGCGCACGCTGGTAATGCATCCGCGCATCGCATCGCAGCTCGACGACGAACAGATTGCGACCCTGCGCGCGCTGCCGCGCATCGGCGAATTGTTCGCGGAAGTTGTCGATCATGCGCGTGCGCTGGGCGACGGCGCGGAGTTCCGGCTGCTGTCGGATGTCCTGAGGACGTCCTCGAATGGGGCGACTTACGAGGAAATCTTCCGCGAAATTCTGGACTATGATGAAAACGTCCGCGATTTGCTGTTACAGAATCCGGAAGACGAGACGGTGCCCGAACGGCAGCGTGAGCAGGAGCGGATTGCGGGGGAGGAGCTGCAGGCAGCTGTGCTCAAGATGCGCTACGACGCCTGCTGCGACCGGCTGGACAGGCTGGCGCGGCAATCCACCTTCACCCCCGAGGAACTGGCCGAATTGACGGAATTGAACCAGCAGCGAACCGACATGAAGCGTCGGCTCGGGCTGTAGGCGGCCGGGGCGCTTAGAGAGGGCTCCCCAGCGTGCTATAATATAAGGTTTCCAGCGGTTTGTTTTCCAAGCAGAGGCGAGAATCGCGATGGCAAAGACGACAGGCGGAAAGAAAGCAACGGGCAAGGGCTCGACGGAGCCGACCAAAAAGGTCACAGCGGCCAAGTCTGCTTCTTCCACCAGGACAACGTCTTCAGCCACGTCAGCCCCTGCAGGAAAGAAAACCGCGGCCGGCACTGCTCAGGCTGCGCCGGCGCCGGCAGCCAGAACACGGGCTGCCGCCAGACCCGACTCCGGGCCGGCCAAGCCGGCGGCGAAGCGGGCAAGTGCGAAAAGCGCAAGGGACACGACTGCCGACGCGGACGAAACGGCAGTACGTACTACTCATGCACCCACGGTTCAACCGGCTGTCGTCCAGCAGCCGCGAGTCGATATAGCCGGTACGGCGAACTCCATGACCAAAAAGCTGAACGAAGTATCCGTCGAAGACGACGCAAATCAGAGCGACGAGCAGCCCGCAGCCGCGGCTGCACCGGGCAAGTCCAAGGTGCGCGATCGTCGCGCCAAGGAAAAGGCGCTGCTGAAGGAAGCGTTCGCGACGAGCACGCCGGGCACGGCCGAGGAGCTCGAAGAGCGCCGCGTGAAACTGCGCGCGCTGATCAAGCTCGGCAAGGAGCGCGGCTTCCTCACGTACGCCGAAATCAACGACCACCTGCCGGACAACTTCACCGAGACCGAAGCCCTCGAGGGCATCATCGGCACGTTCAACGACATGGGCGTGGCGGTTTACGAGCAGGCGCCGGACGCGGAGACGCTGCTCCTGAACGACAACGCGCCCGCCGCGTCGTCGGACGATGAAGTCGAGGAGGAAGCGGAAGTCGCGCTGTCCACCGTCGATTCGGAATTCGGCCGCACGACCGATCCGGTCCGGATGTACATGCGCGAGATGGGCACGGTCGAGCTGCTCACGCGCGAAGGCGAAATCGAGATCGCGAAGCGGATCGAGGACGGCCTGCGCCACATGGTGATGGCCATCTCCGCGTGCCCGACGACGATCGCCGACATCCTCGCGATGGCCGAACGCGTCGCGAACGAAGAGATCCGCGTCGACGAGCTCGTCGACGGCCTGCTCGATCCGAATGCTTCGGACTCCGCCGATACGGACGGCTTCTCCGCGAAGGAAGCGGAAGCCATCGAGAACGAGGATGAGGAAGCCGAAGAGGAAGAGGAAGAAGAGGAAGAGGAGGAAGACGACGGCGCCGCGCAGGCATCGGCGAACGCCGCCCAACTCGAAGCCCTCAAGCGTGCGTCGCTCGAGAAGTTCTCGCAGATCAGCGAGTGGTTCGACAAGATGCGCCGCGCGTTCGAGAAGGAAGGCTACAAGTCGAAGGCCTACCTGAAGGCGCAGGAAACGATCCAGACCGAACTGATGACGATCCGCTTCACCGCGCGTACCGTCGAGCGTCTGTGCGACACGCTGCGTGCGCAAGTGGACGAAGTGCGTCAGGTCGAGCGTCAGATCCTGCACATCGTCGTCGACAAGTGCGGCATGCCGCGTTCGGAATTCATCGCACGCTTCCCGGGCAACGAGACGGATCTCGACTGGGCGGAGAAGATCACCGCGGAAGGCCATTCGTACAGCGCGGTGCTGTCGCGTAACGTCCCGGCGATCCGCGAACAGCAGCAGCGCCTGCTCGACCTGCAGGCGCGCGTCGTGCTGCCGCTGAAGGACCTGAAGGAAACCAACCGCCAGATGGCGGCCGGCGAACTGAAGGCACGTCAGGCGAAGCGCGAAATGACCGAGGCGAACCTGCGTCTCGTGATCTCGATCGCGAAGAAGTACACGAACCGCGGCCTGCAGTTCCTCGACCTGATCCAGGAAGGCAACATCGGCCTGATGAAGGCAGTGGACAAGTTCGAATACCGTCGCGGCTACAAGTTCTCGACCTATGCGACGTGGTGGATCCGTCAGGCCATCACGCGCTCGATCGCGGACCAGGCGCGCACGATCCGTATTCCGGTTCACATGATCGAAACGATCAACAAGATGAACCGCATCTCGCGGCAGATCCTGCAGGAAACCGGTCTCGAGCCGGATCCGGCCACGCTCGCCGAGAAGATGGAGATGCCGGAAGACAAGATCCGCAAGATCATGAAGATCGCGAAGGAGCCGATCTCGATGGAAACGCCGATCGGCGACGACGACGATTCCCATCTCGGCGACTTCATCGAGGACACCAACACGGTCGCGCCGGCGGATGCCGCGCTGCATGCCAGCATGCGCGACGTCGTGAAGGACGTGCTCGATTCGCTGACGCCACGCGAGGCGAAGGTGCTGCGGATGCGTTTCGGTATCGAGATGAGCACCGATCACACGCTCGAGGAAGTCGGCAAGCAGTTCGACGTCACGCGCGAGCGGATCCGTCAGATCGAGGCCAAGGCGCTGCGCAAGCTGCGTCACCCGAGCCGTTCCGACAAGCTGAAGTCGTTCCTCGAAGGGAACTGATTTCCAGCGTCTCTGCCACGAACGCCGCCGGTGTCCGCATGATGCCGGTGGCGTTTGTTCCCTCTGTCGTCTTTGTTGTTACAATGCCGGCCCGGCCTCGTTGCCGGGGTGGCGTGTAGCACGCTTTGCTTCTCGTCTGGGCCCCTAGCTCATGCTTGGTTAGAGCAGCGAACTCATAATTCGTTGGTGCCGGGTTCGACTCCCGGGGGGCCCACCAGATTCGCTTCCACGGTTGTCCGGGGAAGCCGCGAAACCCGCGATGCCGCACGGCGTCGCGGGTTTTTCTTTGGGGTGCGGGACGCATGTGTCGACCGTATTGAACGCGTTCGCGCCGGCGCCGCCTGTCGCATCTTCGCCACCGCGGAAACACGGAAAGCGTGCGGCCCCGATATCAATCGAAGTATGCTGTGGCGCGATCCGGTCGCACGCTGCTCCGTCGCGCGCGCACCGATGACCCGCGCCGCGCTCCGTCCGGCAGCCAGAACAAACACAATCCGACTTCGCCCGACAGTGGGGGCGGCCAACATGATCATGCTGCGTTCGTGGGGTGCGATTCTGTCGTTGTTGATGCTTGTCGCGTGCGCGAGCCTGCCGCCGCAGGCCGACCGCGCGCCGACGTATGCATTCACCGATACCGACGATACGCGCCTCGGCGCGGCATTTCGCCAGCAGGCTGCCGCGCATCCGGGGCAGGACGCGTTTCATTTGCTGACCGATCCGGTCGACGCGCTGGACGCGCGCGTGCTGCTCGCCGACCGCGCCGATCGCTCGCTGGACCTTCAGTACTACATCTGGCACGACGACCTGACCGGCCACGAACTGGCCGATGCGGTCATGCGTGCGGCCGATCGCGGCGTGCGCGTGCGCGCGCTGCTCGACGATCTCGGCACCAACGCGGACGACCGCAAGCTGCTCGAGATCAGCGCGCATCCGAACATCGAGATCCGGCTGTTCAATCCAGTGGCCACGCGCCGGTTCAAGAAGATCGGCACCGTATTCGAGTTCTCGCGCGTCAACCGGCGCATGCACAACAAGGCGATGATCGCGGACAACCAGGCGGCGATCGTCGGCGGTCGCAATATCGGCGATGAATATTTCGGCGCATCGTCGATGCTGGAATTCGGCGATCTCGACGTCGTCGTTCACGGCCCGGTCGTGAAGGACATCTCGACCGAATTCGATACGTTCTGGAATTCGCCGTATGCGTATCCGGTCGATACGCTGGTCGGGCACGATGCGGCGCCGGGCGGGCTCGACCGCGAGCGCGAACGGTTGCGCGACTACCTGAGGGCGATGGAAGACAATCCGTACGTGCTCGAGGCACGCCAGCGGCTCGACCGGATCGTTCACGGGCAGGGCACCGAATTGTCGTGGGGGCATGCGACGGTGCTGTACGACGATCCGTCGAAGATCGTGCACCCGCCGAAGGACCGCGACGGGCACCTGATGCCGCAGTTGCGTGCGCTCGCGTTGCAGCCGCAGCACGACCTGCTGATCGTGTCGCCGTATTTCGTGCCGGGCAAGGATGCCGTCGAGCGGCTGCGCGCGCTCGTGGCGCGCGGCGTGCGCGTGACGGTGCTGACCAATTCGCTCGCGTCGACCGACGTGGCGGCCGTGCATGCCGGCTACCGCCGCTATCGAAGCGATCTGGTGAACGCGGGCGTGCGGCTTTACGAGCGCCGGCCATCGGGCGACAAGAGCATTTCGAAGCAGGTCATCATCGGCTCGTCGCGTGCGTCGCTGCATGCGAAGACCTACGTGTTCGATCACACGAGCATTTTCATCGGGTCGATGAATCTCGATCCACGCTCGCTGAACCTCAATACGGAGATCGGCCTTTACTGCGAGAGCCCGGCGATCGCATCCCAGGTGGCCAACGATCTGGAAGCGCGGCTCGACCAGATCGCATGGCGCGTGGAAGCGAGAACCGACGCGGCTGGCAAAGGGCGGCTCACGTGGGTTCAGACGGACGCGGACGGGAAGGTCACCGAGATCGACCACGAGCCGGAGGTATCCGCCGGGCGGCGGATGGAAGTGTGGTTCCTCGGGCTGTTTCCGATCGAATCGCAACTGTGAGCGATGCTCAGCGCCGCGCGCGGCGGTGCTCGTCGATGACGGCTGCGAACTGCATCGCGGCTGTCTCGATCGTCGCGTCGCTCAGCCCTGAATAGCCGAGCACGAAGCCGTTGTAGCGGCGGCCGTTGCCGCGGCGGCCGTCGCCGATGCAGTAGCTGCTCAGCGGTTGCAGCAGCAAGCCATGGGCGGCGGCAGTGCGCGCGACGTCGGTATCGTGCAGCGGCATCGCGAGATCCGCGGAAAGATGCATGCCGCCCGGGCTTTCCCGCACGCTCAGCGACGTGCCGAGATGGCGGGCGAGCGCCGCTTCGAGGCTGCTGCGCCGGTCCGCATAGCGCGCCCGCATCTTCCGCAGATGCCGCGCAAATAGGCCGGTATCGATGAATTCAGCCATCGCCAGCTGGTCGGCCGGGTGGCCGCGATGGACGAGTTCGCGCAGCGTTCGGGTGAAGCGTTCGACCAGCACCGGCGGCACCACCATGAAACCGAGCCGCAGCGCCGGAAACATCGTCTTGCTGAACGTGCCGAGATAGCACACCGGCGCGTCCGCCTGTAGGCCCTGGATCGCGGGCAGCGGCTGGCCGCCGCGACGGAACTCGCTGTCGTAGTCGTCCTCGATGATCCACGTGCCGCATGCACGGGCATGCTCGACGAGCGCCGCGCGCCGCCGGGGGCTCATCAGCGTGCCGAGCGGGTACTGGTGCGACGGTGTCGTATAGATCAGCCGGGGCGGGTGGGTGCGCCACTGCGCGTCGGTTGGCGCCATGCCCTCGCGATCGACCTCGATCGGCACGGGAGTCAGGCCGGTCGAGCGGAACGCAGTCCTCGCGCCGTTGTAGCAAGGGTTCTCGAGCCAGCCGTATTCGCCGGGATTCGCCAGCATCCGCGCGCACAGTTCGAGGCTGCCCTGCGTGCCGTCGGTGATGAATACCTGCGCCATGTCGCAGCGCACGCCGCGCGACACGCGAATGTACGCGGCCACCGCGCGCCGCAATTCGGGCAATCCTTCGACCGGACCGTACGCCAGCCGGGCGGGCGTGATGGTCTTCCATGCGCGCTCGACGCAGCGGCGCCACTGGGCAACCGGGAATTCGTCGAGGGACGGGAGGCCGGGAACGAACGGCAACATGCGTTCGGGCTCGGGATCGGCGTTCTCCAACCCTTGCACGCGCGCCGACAGGTGAACCGGCGCAGGGCCGTCTTCCTGTCCGGCGCCCGGGCGGCCGCATCCGTCCCATCGCGTGATCGTGCCGTTGCGCGTGGCCGCCACGAAGCCTTCCTCGGCAAGACGCTCGTACGCATAGACCGCGGAATTGCGCGCGATGCCCAGCTCGGCCGCGAGCACGCGGGTCGACGCGAGCCGCGTGCCGGGCGGAAGCTGCCCGTCCAGCAGCATGTCGCGCAGGCTCCGGTAGAGCGCTTCCTGCTGGCTATGGGTTGTCGCGCCGTCCTGTCTGGCAAGCGATGAGATGAGCAGCGCGAGATCCATGGGCTGGTTCCAGAAATTTTCCTTGTGCTGGTTCTTTCGAAGACGCGTCGCGCGTCGTATCGTTCATGCTTGCGCGGCGCAGGCCGGTTCGCACACATGGCTGGCGATCGGCGCAACTCGCGGTGTGCGCGTATTTTGCTCGATTCGGCGCGCGACTGTCGATGGGCGGGGCAACCACGCGCTGAGACACGGATACGGCACGATGCCGATACAATTCATTTCGCAGTACAGATATATATGAGCAACCAGACCACTCTCTCTTCCACGCCGCGCACGACCATTCGCCGTCTGCCTGAACTGGCGAGTCGCGATCGCACGATGCTCTACCGCATCGTGGACGACGCGTACGTCTGTCACATCGCGTTCGGCGACGGGCAGAACACGCACTGCATTCCGACCGCACACTGGAGGACGGGCGATGCGCTCTATATCCACGGGTCCAACGGCAGCCGAATGATCAAGGCGCTGTCGGTCGGCGCGCAGGCTTGCGTCGCGATGACGCTGCTGGACGGTCTCGTGCTGGCCAGGTCCGCCTTCAACCATTCGATGAATTATCGATCGGCGGTGATCTACGGGCCGTTCGACGTGGTCGAAGGCAGTGAGGAAAAACTCGCCGCGCTGGATGCGTTGATGGACAAGATCGCGCCGGGCCGCAAGCATGAAGCGCGGCCGGGCAATTCGAAGGAAATCAATGCGACCAGCGTGCTGCGGATTTCGATGGCGGAAGCGGCCGTGAAAATCAGCGATTCGCTGCCGTCCGACAAGGAAGAGGATCTCGGGCTGGCGGTGTGGGCCGGGATCCTGCCGCTGAAGACGATACGCGGCGCGCCGGTGCATGCGGGCGGCACCGTGCCGGTGCCGGATTATGTCCGGGACTGGGCCGATTGAGCGGCGCGGCGGGGCTCGCATCGGAGAGGCGAGATGACGCCGCATGCAGAAAACCCGCGATGGCTTCGCAGCCTTCGCGGGTCGTCAGACGCGGTTGCGTACGATACGTCGCGCTTGCGCAACCGCAACGGTCAGCGACTCATCAGCGCGCGAAATCCGACGTGCTCTGGATGAACGCGTTCAGCTTCGAGATGTTCACGCTGCCGAAGCCCGTCGTCGCATCCCAGCCGGCCTTCGCCTTGTAGCCGTAGGTGCCGCTGCCGTTGTTGCCGGACGTGACGTCGTGCAGCAGCGCCGCGTTGGTCGGGAAGTACTTGTAGATGCTCGACGCGGGGAACCCGAGCGCATTGTTGTTGGCCGACTGCAGCCGCGCCCAGATGCCCGTGAAGATCGGCGCGGCGAGGCTCGTGCCGCCTTCGTTGTTCAGGTACCCCGAGCCCCACAGCGTGTCGGACGTCTGACCGTTCACGACGAGAATCGCACCCGTGCGCAGGTCGGCGTCGAAGCCGACGTCGGGCAGCGCACGCTTGGTCGAGCCGGTGAGGGTCGACGATTGCCACGTCGGCGCGGCCTCGTACTTGCTGTACCCGCCGCCCGTCGACCACACGGTGCCCGACTGCCAGCTCGGATCGTTCCAGACGATTTCGCTGTTGTACGCATTGGTCGACGTATTCGTGAACAGCGTCGTGCCGCCGACCGCGATCACGTACGGCGACGTGGCCGGCTCGCTCACCGTGTAGGTCGAGCGCGACGGCTTGCCGCTCGCGCATTCGTACGCGCCGTGATCGCCGGCGGACACCGAGAAGGTCTGCCCTTGCGCGACCGCCTGCTTGAAGATGGTGTCGTCGGTCGCCTGCGAGCCGGTACTGTACGCGGACGATTCGCACACGCCGAGCGATACGTTGATCACCTTCGCGACGTTGTCGGTCACGGCCTTGTTGTACGCGGCGGTGATCGCGGTGAGCGTCATCGACGGCGCGACGTAGAACACGACCTGCTTCACGCTGCCGCCGGCCGTGCCGACGATCGACTGGCTGTCGAGGTTCCACTCGACGGTGCCGTCGGTGTCGGTGTACGAGCTGCCGGCCGGGCCCGTCTTCACGATGCTGCTGCTGATCGTGCCGAGGCCGTTGTTCGCGGCGAACGTATTGAGGTCGCTCACCGTCTGCGACAGATCGCCTTCGGAGATGATGCCGACCGTGGTCTGCGAAGCCGTCGGCGTGCCGTCGCCGCCGTAGATCGACGAGAACTCGGTAGGGTTGTGCGGCACCGCCGACGCGCCGGCCGGGATCGTCAGGTTGCTGGTGTTGCCTTGCGGCGTGCCGCCCGCGCCCGTATGCACGAGCTCGACGTTCTGCAGGCCGAGCACCGCGCCGACGACGTTGCCGATCGCGTTCGGCACTTGCGCGGCGTCGGTGTTCGCATAGACGCTGCGGCCGTTGCGCGTGAAGCGCTTGAGGGTCGTGCGGAATGCGGACTGGACGGTCCCCGCGGTGCCGGACGCGGAGACCAGCAGCCGGTTCGGCGCGACCACGATATTCACGAAGCCGGCCTTGCGCAAGTGGGCGACGACGGACGCGACCTGCTGGTCGGTCGGTGCGTATTGCGCGGCGAATTGCGCAGGCGTGAGGAACTGCCGGTAGTGCGGCGAGCCGGGCGTGTGCAGGTCGCGCAGGTATTGGTCGAGCTGGGCTTCGTTGCGCAGGTTCAGCCCGAGCACGATGTCCACCGATTCGCCGGGCGCCATGTCGATAGCCGACGCGGCAGCGGCTGCCGTGCTCGCGGCGGGCGCGCCGGCCGTGCCGGCTTCGTTCTGCTGCACGAGCGGCAGGAACCCTTTGGTGCGCGTTTCCGTCCAGCCGGCCGCAGGCGCGGCATGGGCGGTCGCCATGCCGAACGAAGCGGCGGCGGCCGCGGCGGCGAGTGCGAGATTGACGGCGCGAATGTGCTTTTGTTTCTTGTTTGCAACCTGATTCATTTGAATTACCCCTCCGGTTGAACAACGAACGGCACGAACAACAACGGTCGACAGCGGTGCGGGTCATGCACCGCCGTTTTCTGTCGCATACGGGCGGATGGCACGGACGCGACAGGGCCTTTCGCCCGATCCGGAAAGCGGGTTTTCTCCGGAGGCGAAATACGGAAAACGCGGTAACGGGAAGGCTGCGCCGCAGGGCGGGGCAGTCGCGCCGGAGTCGGCGCGGGCGGGATTGCTAGAGCAACAGCTTCGGTGTCCTGCTCATTTGATTCGGTCCTTCGGCCCGCTGCCGGATGGCAGCCGTCCAGTGAAATGCATCGGGATACTGCACGCGCCGGCGGACGAACGAATCATTCGGCGGCGCGTACTTCGGTGCAGCGGAAGCGAAAAAATGTGGAGCGGAATCGATTACGTGGCGGGCAATCCGTCGGATTGCTTGCATCGGACGGTATCAAGAACGAAAGCGCGATGTCAAACTTTTTCTGATTATATGAAACAAAATTAAATCGAATAAGGCGCAATGATTTTGAAAGATCGGCGGCATTTTGTAATGTTCGAAACCGGTAACGCAGGTAATGCCGAAAGCGACTCGCCGATCCTTTCCGATGCGTGTTGAAACGGCCGTTCGTTATCGAGGAAATGTTCGAATCGCCGGCGCCTGTCGTTCGGCCACCTGAAGGTCTTCGACGCACCGGAACAGCGCGTCGACATGCTGAAGCAGCGCGTCGTGAGAGGCAGCGTGCGCATCGGTGGCGAGCACCTTGATGGCGTCGAGCCGGGTTTGGAGTTCAGTGAGCTGGGTGCGCGTGACGCGGTTGCGGCCGGCGACGGGGGCTGCCGCATCAGGTGGATTCGTCGATTGCATTGGATGAGTCATCTCATTGAAGTGCTCGATGAAGCGCGCGAGGTCGGCCGGGCAGCCGTCGCGGGAAACCGTGCGCGCCGACCGATCGCCGGCCACGATCACTGCGCGCCCCGCAGCCGGTAGCCGACGCCGCGCATCACTTCCGGCATGCCCGGTGCGCCGGCCTGTTCGAGTTTCTTGCGCAGCCTGCAGATGTGGCTGTCGACCGTGCGTTCCAGCGCGCTCACGTCGGCCATGCACGCATCGAGCAACTCGCCGCGCGTGAACACGCGGCTCGGCGATCTCGCCATGTGCGCGAGCAGCCGGAACTCCGTCAGCGTCAGCGTGATCGGCACCTCGGTGTCAGCCGTGCGCACGCGGGCCAGATAGCTGTCGGTATCGATCTCCAGGTCGCCGACGCGCAGCATGCGCTGGGCCGGCGGCGCGGCGGACCGGCGCAGGATCGCGCGCAACCGCGCGACGACCTCGGCCGGGTTGAACGGCTTGACGATGTAGTCGTCCGCGCCGGCGTGCAGCGCCTGCAGCCGGTCGAGGTCGCGATCGAACGCGGTGACGACGACGACGGGCGTGTTGTCGCGCCGCCGCAGCTCGGCGAGCACGTCCCAGCCGTTTTTCTGCGGCATCTTCACGTCGAGCAGGATCAGGTCGGGCTTCAGGTGCGGCTGCATGTCGAGCACCGCTTGGCCGTCGGCGACTCGGCAGGTGCGAAAGCCGTCGCGTTTCAGGTACGCATCGAGGATGTCCGAGATGTCGGGCTCGTCTTCTGCAATCAGTATCAGGGAATTCGTCATGGAGTGTGCCGTGCGATGTCGAACAATCGGGGCGGCCCATTGCCGGGCGCGGGGCGCGCCGTTCTGCCACGCTGCTGCGCGGGCGGAGCGGCGCCGTTCGTTCAGTTCTGCACCACGTGCTTCGACGGTGCGACGTCCTGGTCCGTCAGGCCGCCGCCGAGGGCCTTGTACAGCGCAACGGCATTGCCGAGCTCGCTGCGGCGCAGGTCGAGCAGCGCCTGCCGTGCCGCATAGAGCTGCCGCTGCGAATCGAGCAACTCCAGCCGCCCCTCGACACCGGCGCGATAGCGCAGATTCGACAGGTCGGTGCGGCGCTCGGCCGAGCCGACCACGCGCGTCTGCGCGTCGATCTGGCGGCCGAAGGTTTCGCGTCCGGCGATGCCGTCGGCCACTTCGCGGAACGCGGCCTGGATCGCGCGTTCGTATTCGGCGACCGCGCCGGACTTGCGCACTTCCGCGAGGCGCAGCTCGGCACGCAGCCGGCCGCCCTGGAAGATCGGCACCGTGACCTGCGGCGCGAAGCTCCATACGCGCTGCCCGCCGTCGAACAGGCTGCCCATCGCGGGGCTGAGGAAGCCGATCGACGACGTCAGCGACAGGCGCGGGAAGAACGCGGCGCGCGCGGCGCCGATGTCCGCATTCGCGGCGACGAGGTTTTGTTCGGCCTGCTGGATATCCGGGCGACGGAACAGCAGTTCGGACGGCAGGCCGGCCGGCAATTGCGTCATCATCGGTTGCTGCTGAAGCGGCAGCGGCTCGGGCAGATCCTTCGGCAGTTCGGCGCCGACCAGCACGCGCAGCGCATTGCGCGCCTGCTCGACGGCGCGCGTGCGCGCTTCGAGATCGGCCGTCGCGCTCGCGACCTGGCCTTCGGCCTGCGCGATGTCGACGCCGCTCGCCTGATGCGCTTCCTTCAGGCGGCGCGCGAGATCGAGCGACTGCCGCCAGTCGGCGAGCGTGCGCTCGGACAACTGGCGTTGCTCGTACGCGAGGCGTTCCGCGAAGTACGCGTCGGCCACGCCGCCGACGAGCGAGATCTGCACCGCGCGGCGGCCGTGATCGGTCGCGAGGTAGCGTGCGAACGCGGCATCCGACTGCGACTTCACGCGGCCGAACAGGTCGATCTCGAACGCGCTGATGCCGACGTTCACGCCGTACTGGTTCTGCGTCGTGCCGAACAGCGGCGGATTCGACTGCGTGTCGTCCGACGTACGCTGGCGCGTGAAGTTCGCGCCGGCGCCGATCGACGGCAGCCGCGCGGCGCGCTGGATGCCGTACTGCGCCTCGGCGGCCTCGACGTTCAGCGCCGCCACGCGCAGGTCGCGGTTGTTGTCGAGCGCGAGCTCGATCAGGCGCTGCAGGCGGCGGTCGCCGAACATCGTGCGCCAGCCGAGGTCGGCGGCATTCGCGTCGAGATCGGCGGCCGCGGCGGCGGTGTAGGCCGTCGGCACCGGCATCGAGGGTTTGACGAGCGTCGGCGCGAGCGAGCAGGCCGACAGCGCGAGGACGAGGGGAAGAATAAGCAATCGCATGGCATCAACCTTCCTGTCCGTGAGTCGGGGCGGCCGGCTGCTTGCGGGACGTCCGCCATGCGCCGATGCGCTCCTGGATGCTCATCACGAACACAAAGAAAACAGGGACGAAGAAAATGGCCAGGACCGTCGCGGTCACCATGCCGCCGAACACGCCGGTGCCGATCGCATGCTGCGTCTCGGCGCTGGCGCCGGTCGCGATCATCAGCGGCACGACGCCGAGGCCGAACGCGAGCGAGGTCATCAGGATCGGGCGCAGGCGCAGCTTCGACGCCTGCACGGCTGCCTCGATCAATCCCTTGCCTTCCTCGCGCAACTGCTTCGCGAACTCGACGATCAGGATCGCGTTTTTCGCGGACAAACCGATCACGGTGATCATCCCGACCTTGAAGAACACGTCGTTCGGCAAGCCGCGCAGCAGCACCGCGCCGATCGCGCCGATCAGGCCGAGCGGCACCACCAGCATCACCGACAGCGGAATCGACCAGCTTTCGTACAGCGCGGCGAGCACCAGGAACACGACGATCATCGACAGCACCATCAGCATCGGCGCCTGCGACGCCGACTGGCGTTCCTGCAGCGACTGGCCGGTCCACTCGACCGCGAAGCCCGGCGGCAGTTGCGCGGCGAGCCGTTCCATCTCGGCCATCGCCGCGCCGCTCGACTGGCCGGGGGCGGCGGTGCCCGAGATCCGTGCGGACGGATAGCCCTTGAAGCGCACCATCTGCAGCGGCGTGTCGGCCCACACCGGGCGCACCACCTCGGACAGCGGCACCATGCCGCCGGCCGCGTTGCGCACGTACAGCTTCATCACGTTGTCGATCTGCATGCGCGCCGGCGCGTCGGCCTGGATGATCACCTGCTGCATGCGGCCTGCGTTCGGGAAGTCGTTCACGTAGGTCGAGCCCATCGCAGTCGACAGCGTGTCGCTGAGCGTCGTGAACGACACGCCGAGCGCCTGCGCCTTCGCGCGGTCGATCTCGAGGCGGATGCTCGTGCCGGCCGGCAGGCTGTCCGGGTACACGCCGGTCACGACCTTGCTTTGCGCGGCGAGTTCGAGCAGCTTGACTTCCGCTGCCTTGAGCGCGGCCGTGCCCTGGTTCGCGCGGTCTTCCAGACGCATCGAGAAGCCCGAGCTGTTGCCGAGCTCGTCGATCGCCGGCGGCAGCAGGCTCATCACCGTGCCTTCGGTCACGCCGGCCATCGCCTGCTGCGCGAGCATGCCTTCCTCGAGCGTCGATGCGCCGCCGCGGTTCTTCCAGTCCTTCATCACGGACCAGTTGATCGCCGCGTTCGGACCCTGGCCCGAGAAGCCGTAGCCGATCACGGAAATGCTCGACTGGATTGCCGGACGCGAAGCAAGATGCTTCTCCAGCGTGTTGACCACGTCATGCGTGCGCTCGGCGGTAGCGTCCGCGGGCAGCAGAAAGCTGGTGATGAAGTAGCCCTGGTCCTCGTCCGGCAGGAACGACGACGGCAGGCTGCGGAAACCGAACACCAGTGCGCCCGCGATTGCGACGAACACGAGCATCACGCGGCCGGTGCGGCCGACCAGGCGGCCGACGCGCGTCTCGTACCAGGTCGTCAGGCGATCGAAGCGGCGGTTGAACCAGCCGAAGAAGCCGCGCTTTTCGTGATGGCCCGGTGCGAGCGGCTTGAGCATCGTCGCGCACAGGGCCGGCGTGAGCGTCAGCGCCAGCAGCGCGGAGAACAGGATCGACACGGCCATCGACAGCGTGAACTGCTTGTAGATCACGCCGACCGAGCCGCTCGCCATCGCCATCGGCAGGAACACCGCGGTCAGCACCAGCGTGATGCCGATGATCGCGCCGGTGATTTCCTTCATCGCCTTCGACGTCGCGTCCTTCGGCGACAGCCCTTCCTCGGCCATCAGGCGCTCGACGTTCTCGACGACGACGATCGCATCGTCGACGATGATGCCGATCGCGAGCACCATGCCGAACATCGTCAGCACGTTGATCGAGAAGCCGGTCAGCAGCATCACCGCAAAGGTGCCGAGCATCGCGACCGGCGCGACGATGGCCGGGATCAGCGTATAGCGCACGTTCTGCAGGAACAGATACATCACGAGGAACACGAGCACCATCGCCTCGAACAGCGTGGCCAGCACCTTCTCGATCGAGATCTTCACGAACGGCGACGTGTCGAGCGGGATCGAATAGCTCATGCCAGACGGCATCGACTTGCTCAGTTCAGCCATGCGCGTGCGGATCGCGTCTGCGGTCTTCACCGCGTTGGCGCCCGGTGCGAGCTGGACGCCGGCGAGGGTGGCCGGCTTGTTGTTCTCGCGGCTCACGAACATGTAGTTTTGCGAACCAAGTTCGACGCGCGCGACGTCGCCGAGCACGACCTTCGAGCCGTCCGCGTTCGCGCGCAGCACGACCTTCGCGAATTCCTCCGGCGTCGTGAGCTGACCTTGCGCGGTCAGCGGCACGGTCACGCGCTGGCCCGGCAGCGCGGGCAGCGCGCCGAGGCTGCCCGGCGCGATCTGCACGTTCTGCTGGCCGATCGCGGTCGTCAGGTCGTTCATCGACAGGCCGAAATTGATCAGCTTCTGCGGATCGACCCAGATGCGCATCGCGCGCTCGGAGCCGAATTGCAGCACACGCCCGACGCCGTCGATGCGCCGCAACTCCTCGGACACGCTGCGCGCCATGTAGTCGGCGAGCGCGCCTTCGTCGAAGCGGCCGCTGTCGGAGCGCAGGCCGATCAGCATCAGGAAGCCGGACGATGCGGATTCGACGATCAGCCCGTTCTGGCGCACCGCGGCAGGCAGGCGCGGCTCGATCGACTTGATCTTGTTCTGCACGTCGACCTGCGCCATCTCAGGATTAGTGCCGGGCTTGAACGTGACGGTGATCTGCGCGCCGCCGGACGTGTCGGCCGACGATTCGAAGTACAGCAGGTTCTTGACGCCGGACAGTTCGCGCTCGATGAGGCTCAGCACGCCGTCGTTCATCGTCTGCGGCGTGGCGCCGGGATAGGTTGCGGTGATCGTGACGGACGGCGGCGCGACCGACGGATAGCGCGCGACCGGCAATTGCGGGATCGCGATCAGCCCCGTCAGGATGATGAAGAGCGCGATCACCCACGCAAACACCGGGCGTCGGATAAAGAATTCAGCCATGGCTGGAGGCTCCTCGTGACTCAGTGCGCGGACGCGGTGGCGGCCGCGTCAGGCGACTTCCAGTCGGTCGCGGCCGCCGGCGCGCCGTCGGTCAGGCGTTCCATGCCTTCGACGACGATCTTCTGGCCGGCCTGCAGGCCCGACTTGATGCGGTAGCTGCGGTTCGTCAGTTCGCCGACCTCGACCGCCTTCAGGTGCGCGATGCCCTTTGTGTCGAGCACCCACACCTGCGGCTTGCCGCCGGCGCGCACGATGGCCTGCTGCGGCACCATCACCGCGTTCGCGTAGTGCGCGCGCGGAATCCGGGCACGCACGTACATGCCCGGCAGCAACTGGCGCTTCGGGTTGTCGACCAGCACGCGCAGCAGCACGTCGCCGGTGCCCGGATCGACGTTGACGCCCGAGAACAGCATGCGGCCCTTCACGTCGTAGCGGGTGTCGTCGTCGCGCAGCACGTCGACCGGCAGGCCGTTGCGGTCCGACGCTTGCGGCTGCGACGCGAGCGCGCCGCGCAGCGCTTCGAGCGACGCGGCCGGCTGGCGCACGTCCACGTACACCTGGTCGATCTGCTGGATGCGCGCCATCGGCTGGCTGTCGCCGCTCGACACCAGCGCGCCTTCGGTCACGAGCGCCTGGTCGATGCGGCCGGCGATCGGCGCTTCCACGGTCGCGAACTTCAGGTCGAGCTGGCGGCGCGCGAGCGTCGCGCGGGCCTGCGCGACGTCGGCCGCGGCCTGGTCGCGTTGCGATACGGCGTCGTCGTACACTTGGCGGCTGATCGCATCGGCCTCGACGAGCGGCTTGAAGCGTGCGGTCTGCACCTTCGCGCGTTCGAGCGCGGCCTGTGCCCGCTGCAGCGACGCGGCGGCGGTATCCATCTCGGCCTTGAACGGCGCCGGATTGATCTGGAACAGCGGCTGGCCCACGCGCACTTCGGTGCCTTGTTCGAACAGCCTGCGCTGCACGATGCCGCTCACCTGCGGCCGGATCTCGGCCACCCGCACGGCCGCGACGCGGCCCGGCAGGTCTTCGGTCACGTCGACGCGCATGGCGGTCACGGTCATGGCCGCGACCGGAGTGGCCGGTGCGGCGGCCTGCTGCTCGGCCGGCCCGCAACCCACCAGCATCGCCGCCACCAGCGCGCATACGGCGCCGTGGCAGCATCGTTTCTGATTCTTCATAGCGACTCCAGGAAGCGCAGGCAGCCCACTGCCTGCTTTGACGGGGCGGAGTGTGCTTGGATTAGTTGGGGGCTTTGATGCGGAAAGATGGAGATTCGATGGAGGCGGCGAAAGGCGCCGAAAGGAGGGGGAGCCGAAGCGGAACGCCCGGACGAACAGGGGGCGGCGCGGTGTTCATGCGCGCGGTGTTTCGGCTCGATGCGCGCGTCGGTTCGCGTTGGTGTTTAAAGATCGAGCCGGCAGGGCGGCCGGGCGGACTGGTCGACGAGGCGGTGCGTCTGCGCTGGCTGGCGACGACGGGACCGCTGGGCGCACACGTGCGCGACAGGGCGTGGGCATCGCGTGATGGCGACGCGGATGGAGGTCAGCGAATGGGTCGCGCCATTTGACGCGTAGTCGCGCTACTGTTTTGCGCCGGCCTTCCGCAGTGCGTCCGCGGCATACATGTTGTCGTGCGTCAGCGCGAGCTGAAGCAGCGACTGGCCGCGCCGGTCGACATGGTTCGGATTCGCGCCATGCGCCACGAGCAGCGGAATCAGCTCGAAGCGGTTGAACAGCGTCGCGAACCCCAGCGCGGTTTCGCCGGCGCCGTTCGTCTGGTCGATCGGGCAGCGCGTGTCGATCAGGCGTCGCGCGATGTCGGGTTCGTTCCTGAACAGCGCACCCATTAGTGCGGTGTTGCCGTGACGATCGCCGGCGCACGCATCGGCGCCGACCGACAACAGGTAGTCGAGCGCCGCGGGCTGGCCGTCGTACGACGCGAGGATCACGGCCGTGTAGCCGTGGCTGTCGGTCGCGTCGACCGGATAGCCGGCGTCGTGCAACGCGCGCAGGATATCGACGCGGCCGACGCGCGCCGCGTCGAACCAGTCGTCGTCATAGCGGCGCAGCGCGGCAGGGTCGGCCTTGCCGTACGTCGGCCGGTCGGGCAGGTGCGCGCAGCCGGCGAGCGCGGCCAGCGCGAGCGCCGCCGCGGCCGCGCGAATCGCGTGGGTGAAGCGTTCGGTTCGCATGGGGAAGTCCTGATGAAATGGCCGGGCCGACGTGGGCGGCGCGAGCGCACACGTCGGCAGCGACCGGAGCCGCGAGGGATCAGTTGTCGCTCAGCTTCGCCGCGAGCGACTGCACTTGCTGGACGTTCGCGTGAACGGCTTGCGCGAGACGCGTGCCGTAGTCGGCGTCGGCCTTGTAGAAGTACGACAGCATCGCGTACTGGTTCTGCGCGTTCTTCACCTGGCCGAGATCGCCGGACAGCGCGGTGACGAGGTCGTCCTTGTCCTGCTGCGACAGGCTGCGGTAGTACTCGCCGGCCTGACGGAACGGCAGCTTCTTGCGGATCGCTTCCTGCTGCGTCGTGCCGCTGAGCGCCATGCGGACCGACTTGTACTGCGGATCCTGCGCGAGTTCGTTCAGCGTCGACGGTTCGTAATTGACCTCGCCCTTGCGGTCGCCGGCATTCATCTTGCCGTCCTGGTTGTTGTTGACGACCGGCACGACCGGGCGGTTGATCGGCAGATCCATGTAGTTCGCGCCGAGCCGGTACAGCTGCGTGTCGGCGTACGCGAACAGGCGATCCTGCAGCATCCGGTCTTCGGACGGTTCGATCCCCGGCACGAGCCGCGACGGCGCGAACGCCGATTCCTCGGTCGACTGGAAGTAGTTGTCGGGCACGCGGTTGAGCGTCATCGTGCCGATCTTGCGTTCAGGTACGCCGGTCCACACCTTCGTGTCGTCGAGTGCGTCGAAGTCGAAGCGGTTCAGGTCCTTCGGCGTGAGCACCTGCACGTACAGGTCCCACTTCGGGAAATCGCCCTGTTTCAGCGCGCCGTACAGATCGTTCGTCATCAGGTTCCAGTCGCGACCGATCGATGCGGCGATTTCTTGCGGGCGCAGGCCGTGCACGCCTTGCTGGCTCTTCCAGTGGAACTTCACGTAATGCACGTCGCCTTGCGCATTGACGAACTTGAATGCATGCACCGCGAAGCCGTCCATGTGGCGATACGAATCGGGCATGCCTTCGTCCGTGTACAGCCGCGTCAGCATGTGGGTCGCTTCGGGCGTGTGCGCGAAGAAGTCGAACGCGAGGTTCGGGTCCTGCACGCCGGTCACGGCGCTCGGTTTGTTCGCGTGCACGAAGTCGGGGAACTTGATGCCGTCGCGAATGAAGAACACCGGCCAGTTGATGCCGACCATGTCCCAGTTGCCCTGCTGCGTATAGAACTTCACCGCGAAGCCGCGCGGGTCGCGCGCCTGCTCCGGCGAGCCGCGATAGCCCATCACGGTGGAGAAGCGCACGAACACCGGCGTGCGGGTGCCCGGCGTGAAGACTTTCGCTTTCGTCAGGTCGGAGATGTCGGCGCTCGGCACGAACTCGCCGAACGCGCCGGTGCCGCGCGCATGCACGACGCGTTCCGGAATGCGTTCGCGATCGAAGCGCTGCAGTTTCTCGATCAGCGCGGAGTCCTGCAGCAGTACCGGGCCGGCCGGGCCGGCCGTTTGCGAATTCTGGTTGTCGCCGACGGGCGCGCCGGTGTCGCGCGTGAGTTCGGCGGCGTACGGAGAGGCGGAGAGTGCGACGCAGATCGCGGCGACTGCGTGCCGCAGCACGCGATGGGAAGATGAGGACATGACGATGGAACTCCTTGAATCCGATCGGTGGTGGGGAAGCCGACTGAATTAGAAGAGATCGTCAGACGATTGGCTAATTGATATTCGATATGTTTTCGATAGCCGTGGGGCGATGCGGTGCGAGCCTGTTTGTTGCGCAAGAAACCAAGCCGTATTGTTGCGCGCGCAATGAGTTATTGCCGGATTGTTTCGATGAGGATGATGTATCGGCCGTGCATGATTTTCGGCCGCGCAGTCAACCGGCGCTTGCCTGCCATCCGAGCCCGAGGCTCTTCTGCACCGACACATAGTCCTTGATCAGTTCGGCCTGCCCGGCGATCACGTTCTGCTGCGCGGACAGCGCTTCGCGTTGCGTATCGAGCAGGTCGATCATCGACGCGACGCCCGCGCGATAGCGCTGGTCCATCAGCGTGCACGAATGCACGGCCGACGTCTGCACCTTCGTCAATGCGACGACGTGCTCGCGCTGATGCCCGTAACGCTGCAGTGCGGTATTGGCGTCCTGCAACGCACCGAGCACGGCCTTCTGATAATTCGCTTCCGCTTCGTCGCGCGACGCTTCGGCTGCGCGCACCGCGCCGCGCGTACGCCCGAAATCGAGAATGTTCCATTGCAGGTATGGTGCGCCCACCCAGGTGAAATTCTGCTTGCGGAACAAATGGCCGGGGTCGGTCGCGCTGAAGCCGAGATCGCCGAGCAACGTCACCTTCGGGAAATAGTCGGCGACGTGTTCGCCAATCTGCGCATTGCTCGATGCGAGCCGGCGTTCGGCCGCGCGGATGTCGGGGCGCTGTTTCAGCAGCGTGGCCGGATCGCCGATCGCGACGCTGCCGGGCAGCGTCGGCAATGCGGCGTCCAGAGTCGACAGCGCGGCGTCCAGCGCGCCCGGCGCGCGGCCCGTCAGGATCGCGAGCCGGTCGAGCGATTCGGTCACCTGGGCATCGAGCGGGATCAACGACGCGCGGGTGTTCTCGACCTGCGTGGTCAGCCGCTCGATGTCCGCATCGGCCGCGACGCCGCGCGCGCGCCGCTGCCGCGTGAGTTCGAGCATCTGCTGCTGCAATTGCGCGGTGCGCCGCGACAACGCAAGCCGTTGCTGCTGGTCGCGCAGGTCGACGTACGCATTCGCGACTTCGGCCGCGATCGACACCTGCGTGTCGGCGAGATCGGCATCGACGGCCTCGGCTTGCGCGGACGCGGCTTCGACCGCGCGGCGCGTGCCGCCGAACAGGTCGATTTCCCACGTCGCGTCGAAGCCCGCCGAATAGAGTTGCAGCGGGCCCGCGCCGCCGAGCGACGGCGACGTGCTGCCTGGTTGTTCCGAGCCGTTCGACGGCAGCAGCGAGCCGAGCGCGCCGACGTCCGGTTCGCGCATGCGGATGGCCGCGACGGTGGCCGACGATTTCGGCATCTGCGCGGCGCGCTGTTGCGAGAGCTGCGCGCGCGCCGCGCGCAAGCGCGCTTGCGCGGCGTGCAGGTCGGGGTTGTACACGAGCGCGGCAACGATCAGCTCGTCGAGCTGGCGATCGTTCAACGCGTGCCACCACGCGCTCGGCGCGGGCGCGGCGGTGTCGACGCCGGTGGCAGGCGCACGCACGAAGGTCGGCGCATCCGGCGCGGCGGGCGCGCCGCGATAGTCGGGGCCGACCGTGCAGCCGGCGAGCAGGCACGCGGCCACGCACAGGGTGAGCACGGGGCGGCGGGGCAGGGAGAAGGATTTCATCGCGTATGACGGGTCAATGGCCGGACGACATCGGTTGCGGGCCGCGCGGCGGCGTTCTCAGCAGCAGCGCGAGCGGCACGCAGGCGAGCAGCGCGAGGCCCAGCAGATAGAAGGTTTCTGAATAGGTCATGACGACGGCCTGGATCTGGATCTGCCGCGCGAACTGGCCGAGCGCGCGCATGTTCGAATACGCGAGATCGCCGGTGTGCGCGAACCAGTTGGCCGCATAGGCCGACAGGCGATCCTGACCGATCAGCGAGTTCGCGCTCACCGATTCGCGCAGCACGGCCGTATGGAAGGTCGTGCGGCGGTCGATCACGGTGCCGATGATCGCGAGCCCGATCGAGCCGCCGAGATTGCGCGCCATGTTGTAGAGCCCGGCCGCGTCGCCCGAGTCTTCGCGCGCGACGGCCGCCATCGACGCCTGGTTGAGCGGCATCATCGCGAGCATCTGCGCGAGGCCGCGGATCAGTTGCGACCACACGAAATCGTGGCCGACGCTCTGCGCGGTCAGGCTGATGTCGAGCATGCAGCTCAGGCAGAACAGCAGCAGCCCGGTGATCACGAGGATGCGGAAATCGACCTTGCCGAGCAGGCGCGGCAGGATCGGCATCACCAGAAAGGCCGGCAGCCCCGACAGCAGCATGATCGCACCGGCCTGTTCCGCGTTGTAGCCGGCGACGATCGCGAGGAACTGCGGTAGCAGGTAGGACACGCCGTACAGCCCGGCGCCCACCGCGGACACGATCACGATCACGCTCGCGTAACGCGGGTTGCGCATCAGCGACAGCCGCATGATCGGCCGCTTCGCGAAGCGCTGCGACAGCGCGATCAGGACCATCCCGACGAACGACACGACGCTTAGCGTGACGATCATCTGCGATTCGAACCAGCGTTCGCGCTGACCTTCCTCGAGCACGACGGTCAGCGAGCTCAGGCCGATCGCGAGGCCGAGGATGCCGAGCCAGTCCGCGTTGAAGAACGCACTCCATTGCGGGCGGTCCGACGGCAGGCCGAACACCAGCAGCGCCATCAGCAGCAGGCACACGGGCAGGTTCAGGAAGAAGCACCAGCTCCAGTTCACGTTTTCCGCGAGCCAGCCGCCGAGCACCGGACCGAACAGCGGCCCGAGCAGCACGATCAGGCCGAACAGCGTCATCCCGACCGGCAACTGCGACAGCGGCAGGCGGGTGCGGATGATCGTCTGCGCGGTCGGGATCAGCGCGCCGCCGGTGAAGCCCTGGCCGATCCGGCCGGCGATCATCATCGGCAGCGAATGCGACCAGCCGCACATCATCGAGAACGCGATGAACAGCGCGGAGTTCGTCAGCAGGAAATTGCGCAGCCCGAACACGCGCGTGAGCCACGCGGCGAGCGGGATCATCACGATTTCCGACATCAGGTAGCCGGTCGAGATCCACGTGCCTTCGGTGCCGGTCGCGCCGATTTCGCCCTGGATCTGCGGCAGCGCGGAATTCGTGATCGAGATGTCGAGCGTCGCCATCAGCGCGCCGAGCGCGCCGGCCGCGACCGCGATCCAGTCGGTCACGCTCGCGCGGCTTTCGTGCGGCGGCATGGGTATCGTGGCGGGCGTATCAGCCATGATGCTGCTCGTCGCGCACCGAGCGCGTATCGACGTCGACCGTCACCGACAGCCCGGGCAACAGCATGCGTTGCGCGCGAGCGTTCGCGGCGAGGCGGATGCGCACCGGCACGCGCTGGACGATCTTCGTGAAGTTGCCGGTCGCGTTCTCCGGCGGCAGCAGCGCGAACTGCGCGCCGGTGCCGGGCGCGAAGCTGTCGACGACACCGGACAGCGGGCCGTCCGGCAGCGCGTCGACGTGCAGCTCGACGGGCTGGCCGATGCGCATGTTGCCGATCTGCGTTTCCTTGAAATTCGCGACGAGATAGATCGAATCGACCGGCACGACGGTCAGCAGCCGCGTGCCGGGCTGCACGTATTGGCCGACGCGCACCGTCCGGTCGCCGACGCGGCCCGCGAGCGTGCTGCGCACGATCGTATTGTCGAGGTCGAGCTGCGCCTGCGCGGCGCTGGCCTGCGCGGCCTCGAGCTGCGCGCGCGCCTGCTGGAGTTGCGCGGTGAACGACGCGATCTGCGTGCGGGCGGCGGCGATGGACGCGTTGTTCGCGGCGAGCGTCGCCGCCGCCTGGTCGCGCGTGCTCTTCAGGTCTGCCACGCGTTCGTGCGTTTCGGCGCCGGTCGCCGCGAGCGGCGCATAGCGCGTGTATTCGTCGCTCGCATGCTGCGCGTTGATGCGCGACACCTTCGCCTGCGCGTCGACCTGGTCGAGATTCGCGCGCTGCTGGCTGATGTCGGCCTCGGCGCGCGCGATATCGGCGCGACGGGCGTCGACGGTCGCCTGCGCTTGCGCGAGCGCCACCTGGTACTGGCGGACATCGAGCCGCACGAGCGGATCGCCGGCCTTCACGGGCTGGTTGTCGCGCACGTAGACGTCGGTCACGTAGCCGGCGACCTTCGGTGCGGCGGTCATGCTGTCCGCCTGCAGGTACGCGTCGTTGGTGCTTTCGATGAAGCGGCCGACCGTCCACCAGCGGCCGAGCCACACCGCGCCGCCGACAGTCGCGAGCACGGCGACCGCGAGCAGGACGCGCCGCCTCGTTCCGCCGTTGCGAGGTTTTGTTCCGTTTTCCTGACGATCTGCTTTCTGTGGCGGGTCTTGTGGCGTCGACATGCGGGATCCAATTTATTCCAAGTGGAAGAATTATTCCAGTTGATAAAATTGTGTCAAGTAGAATGTCGATCGAGCGAATGACGAGGAAGGCATGAACGAAGCGAAGAAGCTGCGCCGCACGTCGGCGGGCGGCTACGCGCGCGGCGACGAAACGCGTCAGCGGATCATCGAGGCGGCGATCGAACTGTTCGGCGAACGCGGGTTCGCGGGCGCGTCGACGCGCGAGATCGCCGCGATGGCGGGCGTGAACGCGCCGGCGCTCCAGTACTACTTCGAGAACAAGGAAGGCGTGTACCGCGCGTGCGTCGAGACGATCGCCGAGCACGGCTGGCAGGTGTTCGCGCCGGCGGTCGGCCATGCGCGTGCGATGCTCGACGCCCACGCGAGCGTCGATGCGCTGATCGATGCGTTCATCGGGCTGCTGCGGGCGCTGTCGGACCGAATGTTCACCGCGCCGAAGACGATGAACCAGCGGATGTTCTTCGCGCGCGAGCAAGGCGGCCAGGAACCAGCGAGCGCGAGCGAAATCCTGATGAAGCGCATGCGCAAGCCGCTGAACGACGTGAGCGCGGAGCTGATCGGCCGCATCTCGGGGCGGCCGGCCGACGATCCCGTCACGCGGTTGCGCGCGCTGAGCCTGTTCGGGCAGATCACGGTGTTCCACATCGCGCAGCGTTCGGCGCTGCAGTTGCTCGAATGGGACGCGTTCGAGGGCGAACGCGCGGCGTTGGTGACCGACACGATTGCCGACCAGACGCGCGTGCTGCTCGAGCAATGGCATGCGCAGCGCGATGCGGGGGCCGCTGGTCCGGAAACCGCCGCGAAGCGCGGGCAGGGTGCCGCGGCGAAACGACGTGCGGCGAAGCCGGGGGCCGCACCGCCCGCCGCGAAAAGCACGGCGCGCGTGAAGAAGCCCGCCGCGCGTTGAGCGCCGCCGGTCACCGGCCCCGGGCGATCGCGATCATCCCGGCTTGCGCTCCGCTGCGTCGGGCGACGGCGGCCGGGCCGCCGGTTCGGCGGTATTCTGCGCGTCTGGGCGCGCGTCGTTGTCATCGCTGCCGACGGGTCGCGACCCGTCCGCATAGGCCACGACGCTGCGCTGCGGATTGGCGATCCGAATCCCGCGTTCGAGGAACGTCTCCGCGATCCGCCGGTTGAATTCGCGCTGCACGCTCCAGCGCGCCGAGTCCGTGCACTGGATCTGACCGGCCAGCGCGAGCGCCGCGCCGTCGACCTGGTCGATGCCCCAGTAGCTGAAGTCCGACAGGATGCCGTCGTGGTACTTCGGATCGTCGCGCAACGCGGCGCCGATTTCCTTCAGCGTCGCGATCGCGCGCTCGACGTCCTCGCCGTACGCGATGCTGACCTTGACGGCCGCGTTGCCGAGCCCGCGATTCGTGTTGTTGACGGTCGTCACCGAGCTGAACGGAATCGTGTACAGCGACCCGTCGCCGGCGCGCAGCCGCACGGTGCGGATCGACAGGTATTCGACCGTCCCCGACACGCCGGCGAGCGTGACCCAGTCGCCGACCTGCATCGCGTTTTCCATCAGCAGGAAGATCCCGGTGATGAAATCCTGCACGAGCTTCTGCGAGCCGAAACCGAGCGCGACGCCGAAGATGCTGGCGCCGGCCAGCAGCGGGCCGACGTTTACGCCGAGTTCGCTGAGGCCCGTCAGCACGACGACGAGCGCGATCATCACGAACAGCAGCGAGCGCAGCATCGGCAGCAGCGTGCGCAGCCGCGCGGCGCGCACCAGGTTGCCTTCGCGCGTCCAGCGTTGCAGCCGGCGCTCGATCGCGATGTTGGCCGCTTCCCACACGACGAGCGCGACGATCGCCGCGATCGCGATCGTCACCAGCGCGGACGCGAGCCGGTGGCCGATCGTGCCCGTCTCGAATGCGCGGAAGATCGGCACGCCCCAGATCTGCAGTAGCAGCACGACGGTCACGACGCCGATCGCGCCCGACACGATCTGGCGCAGCAGCGGGTAGTAGCGGTATGCGTGCAGATGAACGAGCGTGCGATCGTCGTCGCGGCGCTGGAACAGCCGCGCGAGCGCACCGAACACGACGATCGACACCATCCGCATCGCGATCATCACGGCGATTGACCGGCCGCCGAGCGCGATCAGTACGCGGTAGCCGTTGTGGACGTCGAGCGCCCACACGAACCACAGCGCCATCACGATGAAGACCGATACGGGCGCCCACGCGTCCGCGAGCGCGTTGCCGACGACGGTGAAGGTCGGACGATCCGCGCCGGCGGCGCGGATGCGTGCCGCGACCGGCCGGCGGCACTGCAGGATCAGCACCGAGATCATCACGTGCCCGACGAGCGCGACGGCCTTCAGCAGCGCGACATGGCCGGCTTCGGTCAGGCCGAAGTTCGCGGCGATCTCGACGGCCGCCGTGCATGCACCGACCACGATCACGATCCGCGCGATCGAGCGTTGCGCGAACGCGGCCCATGCGTCGCTGATATGCAGCAGCCGCAACTGCCGCGCGTCGGGCTGGAAGAACAGCCGGCTGACGATCGTGACGAGCCGGCAGATCACGTAGGTGTCGATCAACGCTTCGAGCGCGGCTTCGATCGGCGTGTCGGCTTCGACGAGCAACGACATCGTCAGGCTCGCGACGCCGACGAACACGAGCAGCGGTACCGCGCGCAGCGCGAGACTGATGAGTGCGCGCGGCATCCGGTTCAGCAGCGTGGTGTGCCGGCGGGCGTGGCCTCGGCTTTGCGACGGCGGGGGCGCGTGGTCCTCGTCCGATGCGGCGGCATCGGGCGCCGCGCGGCGCGCGGCCACCGCGGCCAGTGCGCGTCGCAGCAGCCGCTTCGCGAGCCATTCGACGACGAGCGCAGGCAGCAGCACCGCGAGGAGGATGCCGAGCGTGCGCGTCAGGTTCGCACGCTCGTCGGCGCGCACGAGCTTGTCGCGCCACCAGCTTCCCACCGAACCGATATCGAGCAGCGAGCGCAGCGACTCCTGCAGCGCGTTGCCGATCTGCGCGGCCCATCGCGAGCCCTGACGGACGAGCATCGAGGCGAGCCCGTTCGACGTGAGCGCGGCCGGCGCCGCGGCAGCCGATGCGCCGCTGGCTGCCGGCGCCGCGCTTGCCGGCACGGCGGGTGCGCTCAACGCGCCGACGGCCGCGATCGCGCGCAGCGTCGTTTCGACCTGCGCACGCTCGCGCGGGTTTTCGAGCACATTCAGTGCCTGCCGCGCCTCTTGCGGCGTCAGTGCGGGCGCGGCGCCGGAGGCGGCCGACGCGGCGGCCGGTGCGGGAGCGGCCGCGTGAGCGGCCGAGACGACGGCGGCGAGCAGCCAGCCGAGGAGGATATGTCGCATGGAATGGGCATGCGGGTGCGTCTCGTCACGCGGCCCGCCAGGCTGAACGATGGACGGAAGTTAACATGATCGCGATCGAAACCGAATAGTTCCGTCGTCGACGAGTTGAATCGGGCATGAAGGCGCCGGCACGGGCGTCGGCGGCACATGCCGGCAAGCCGTGTGCCGGATACGGACGGTCGACCGTCCGATATCGACAGGAACGTCATGTTGGCCCGGTCGTAAGGCGTCTGTAACGCGCCGTTGCCGATTCCTGTCAGGGATGCGCCGTTGCGGGAGCATTCGCCCGGCCACGATCAGCGCTCGCGTCGCATCATGTGAATTTGGATTCCTGATGAATCACGCTTGTTCGTCGTGAAAGACCGGCAACACATGCTCGGCGATTTCCTCGACGACGTCGCGCACCGGCCGGTCCGATCCCGGATTCAGCGTGACATGGTGCGTCCCGGCCGCGCGCATGTCCCGCAGGATATCGACCAACGCGCGGCGCCCGGTCGCATAACCGAGCGGCAGCGCGGTGGCGGGCGTATCCGGATGCGCGGCGAGATCGAGCCGCATCGATACGCCGAACGCGCGAAATTGCGGCGACGCGAGCCGCTCGACCGCCGCGCGCCACATCGAATAGCGGGCGCGCTGCGTATCCGGATCGCGGTGATACGTCATCCAGCCGATCGAATGCCGTGCGATCCAGTCGACGCTCTGTCCGCCCGAGCCGACCGCCAGCATCGGCACCGCATCGCCGTCGCGCGGCAGCAGCGTGAAGGCGGGCGCATCGGGTGGCGTCTGGTCGGGCAGCACGCGCGACGGCATGCCGAGCGCGGCCGCGACGACGTCCCAGTGCGCGCGATAGCGGTCGCGCCGGGTTTCCGCGTCGACGCCGAACGCCGCATATTCGGGTGGCCGGTCGCCGGAGCCGAGCCCGAGGATGAAGCGCCCGCCCGACAGCGTCGCGACCGACAGCGCGCCTTTCGCGATATGCAGCGGATGACGCAGCGGCAGCACGATCGCGCCGCTGGCGAGCGCGATCCGGCGGGTGCGCGACGCCAGTGCGCCGAGCAGTACCCACGGGTCGAGGTGGCCGACCGGGTCCGGATAGTCGGCGCTGTTCAGCGGCACGTCGCGAATCCACAGCGCGCGAAAGCCGAGCGAATCGGCCAGCGCGGCGAGTTCGAGTTGCTCGTTGAAGTCCGCGACGATGTGGCCGCCGCGAAGCAGCGGAAGCGTGAGGCCGATCGACAGCCGCCCGGACGAGAACACGCGATGCGCGACATCGGGAGGGGCGGAAGCGGGTGGGGTCATGTCGGGTCCTTGGCGGCGAGGCAGCGGAAGCATGCGGGCGCTCCGTGTCCGAATGCTAGCGTGTTTGCGCGATGCACGAGCGGGACGGCGCAAACCCCGCGCTATCCGCTTCGCAACGCGAGACCCGGGCGGAACGCCGCGCATTGCGACGCGCGGTTGTCGCGATCGGTGCCGTAGAACAGCATGCGGTAGTCGATATCCGGCCCGTGCTTCGTGTCGGACAGGCAGCGAGTTCGGGTTCCGGTCGGGCGGTGGTGCGCCGCGGGAAAGGGCAAGTCCGGGCGCACGCGCGCCGCCGATCGTGGGGCGATTGTAAGGCGACTGGCCGCCCTGCAACGCGCCAACCCGACGATACCGACGCCACCGCCGGTGCGTTTCAGTTTCGAAACATTCGCGCTTTCTGACGGGGCACGATGCCTGCCCGCGGCCCCTGATGTGCCCGCGCGGCCTTGCGGCATGAAGCATGGTGCGCTCCTTGCATGGTTGTATGCGCCGTGAGCGCGATTGCAGGTGCAGTTGGCCCGGCAATCGCTTCAGTGGGTCGGATGTATCGAAGACGGGGACAAGAGAATGAAAAAAGACCGAAACGCAACATGCCGTGTTGCAAACATGAATCGCCGACCTGCCAGGGTATTCGCTTCGCCGCTGATCGCGGCGACGTGAGCGAGCGGCTTTCCGTTCCATCCGAACGATCGGGTTCGTTCTGAACGACGGCGTGCATGGGTGACGCGCGCGTCCGACCAATGTCGGTCGGCCGTCCAGGATGAACCGCGAACGCTGGCGGATGGCCGCGGCCCGGATCCCGAATCGTCATTCCATGGCGCAACGCACCCCGTCGCGCGGCGAATGCGTTTGCACGCCGCGCATGACATCGGCGTGACGAGCGCGACGAACGGGATCGGGTCGGGAAAGCCGATGACGCGCCGATGGGCGCGGCAGTGCGGAACACGTGAAGTCCGGGGGAGCGTCCGTCGATCGCGGTATGACGGACGTCGCAACATTGTGCTGTCAGTTGATCCACTACCCCGATGGATCAATTGTTTGAAGCGCCCGTCGCCGAGCGGCGATGGGCGTCTTTTTGCGTGCTGTTGCGTGTCGCGGCTAGCCGCGGCGGCAGCCCGCCCGATCGCACGGCGTTCTGTATCATGTGCTGGCGCGCGTGGCCGCCCGTGCGGGCGCACGACCTGCCCGCGCGACCGATCACGTTGCCAACATGAACGACACAGCCTTGCCCGACTCCTCCATCGCCGACGTCGATCCGGCCGCGCTCGATGCGCTGCACGCGTTCGTCGAGCGTCATCCGCGCCTGTTCGTACTGACCGGCGCGGGCATCAGCACCGATTCCGGCATTCCCGGCTACCGCGACCGCAACGGCCAATGGATGCGCTCGCCGCCGATCCAGCTCCAGGAATTCCTCGGCTCCGATGCCGCGCGGCGCCGCTACTGGGCGCGCAGCATGATCGGCTGGCCCGTGGTCGGCCGCGCGCGGCCGAACGGGTCCCATGTCGCGCTGGCGCGGCTCGGCGGCGCGGGCCGGATCGAGCGTCTCGTCACGCAGAACGTCGATGGCCTGCATCAGCGCGCGGGCAGCGACGACGTGATCGAGCTGCATGGCGGCATCAACGGCGTGACCTGCCTCGACTGCAGCGCGCATCATGCGCGGGCGACGATCCAGACCGTGCTCGAAGCCGACAATCCCGAGCTGCTGGGCGCGCAGGCCGAGCCGGCCGCGGACGGCGACGCGCATCTCGAATGGGCCGCGCTCGATACGTTCCGCATCCCGGCGTGCCCCGCGTGCGGCGGCCTGCTGAAGCCGGCGGTGGTGTTCTTCGGCGAGAACGTGCCGCGCGAGCGCGTGGCGCTGGCGTCGCAGGCGCTCGACGCAGCCGACGCGCTGCTCGTCGTCGGCTCGTCGCTGATGGTGTATTCCGGCTACCGGTTCTGCGTGTGGGCGCAGGCGCAGCACAAGCCGGTTGCCGCACTCAATCTCGGCCATACGCGCGCCGACCCGATGCTGACGCTGAAGGTCGAGGCGCGCTGCGCACCCGCGCTCGACGCACTGGTGACGCGGCTGGGGCTCGGGCGCAACAGCAACAGCGACACTGCGGAGCGTGCATCGTGACCGGCGCCGCTTCTTCTCACGATCCGTCCGCGCGGCTGTCGGCGCCGGCGGCCGAACGCAATCGCGGGCCGATCCTCGACGTGCTCCGCCGCGTGCTGCCGGCGACCGGCAGCGTGCTCGAAATCGCGAGCGGCACCGGGCAGCACGTCGTTCACTTCGCGCAGGCGTTGCCGGGCCTGCACTGGCAGCCGAGTGATCCCGACGCGCACGCGCGGCGTTCGATCGCCGCGTGGGTCGCGCATGCGGGCCTCGCGAACGTCGCCGGGCCGCTGGCGTTCGACGTGCGCGACACGCCGTGGCCGGTCGCGGCGCTCGACGCGATCGTCTGCATCAACATGATCCACATCTCGCCGTGGGCCTGTACGGAAGCGCTGTTCGCGGGCGCGTCGCGCGTGCTGCGGCCGGGCGGCGTGCTGTTCCTGTACGGCCCGTACCGTCGCGAAGGCCGCCATACGGCGGCGTCGAACGAGGCCTTCGACCGGCAGTTGCGCAGCCGCGACCCGTCGTGGGGCGTGCGCGATCTCGAGACCGTCGTCGCACTCGGGCTCGATCGCGGGCTCGACTGCATCGAGGTCGTCGAGATGCCGGCGAACAACCTGAGCGTCGCATTCCGGCGCCTGCCGCACGCGGAGCAATGACACGCAAGCGGGCAGCGCCGCCGGGTTTCCACTATCCTTTCGCCTGTGCGCGCGGCCCGGCTCGGGTCGCGCCCCGTTTTTTCCGGAGAATTGACTAATGGGCAAACAAGCAATCGGTGTGATCGGGCTCGCGGTGATGGGCCGCAATCTCGCACTCAATATCGAGAGCCGCGGTTACGCGGTGTCGGTGTTCAACCGCAGTCGCGAGAAAACCGACGAACTGATCGCCGAATTCCCCGGCCGCAATCTGGTGCCGACCTATACGCTCGAGGAATTCGTCGCGTCGCTCGAAACGCCGCGCCGGATCCTGATGATGGTGAAGGCCGGGGAAGCCACCGATGCGACGATCGCATCGCTGAAGCCGCTGCTCGAGAAGGGCGACGTGCTGATCGACGGCGGCAATACGCATTTCACCGACACGATCCGCCGCAACCAGGAACTCGCGCAATCGGGGCTGCATTTCATCGGCACCGGCGTGTCGGGCGGCGAAGAGGGCGCGCTGCGCGGCCCGTCGATCATGCCGGGCGGCCAGCGCGACGCGTACGATCTCGTCGAGCCGATCCTCAAGCAGATCGCCGCGAAGGCGCCGTCGGACGGCGAGCCGTGCGTCGCGTACATGGGCCCGGACGGGGCGGGCCACTACGTGAAGATGGTCCACAACGGCATCGAATACGGCGACATGCAGCTGATCGCCGAAAGCTACTCGGTGCTGAAGGACGTCGCGGGCCTGACCAACGACGAACTCGGCGCGGTGTACACCGAATGGAACCAGGGCGAGCTCGACAGCTACCTGATCGAGATCACGTCGAAGATCTTCGGCAAGAAGGACGAAGAGACCGGCAAGCACCTCGTCGACGTGATCCTCGATCGCGCCGCGCAGAAGGGCACCGGCAAGTGGACGAGCCAGAACGCGCTGGATCTCGGCGTGCCGCTGCCGCTCATCACCGAATCGGTGTTCGCGCGCGTGCTGTCGTCGCTGAAGACGGAGCGCGTCGCCGCCAGCAAGATCCTGTCGGGCCCGGCGGCCGCGCCGTTCGACGGCGATCGCGCCGCGTTCGTCGAAGCAGTGCGCCGCGCGCTGTACCTGAGCAAGGTGATCTCGTACGCACAGGGCTTCGCGCAACTGCGCACGGCGTCGGAAGAATACGGCTGGAACCTCGATCTCGGAACGATCGCGAAGATCTTCCGCGCGGGCTGCATCATCCGCGCGCGCTTCCTGCAGAAGATCACCGACGCCTACGCGAAGGATCCGGCGCTCGCGAACCTGCTGCTCGATCCGTACTTCAAGGACATCGCCGCGAACTATCAGACCGCGCTGCGCGACGTCGTGGTGGCCGCGGTGAAGGCCGGCGTGCCGGTCCCGGCGTTCGCGTCGGCGGTCGCGTACTTCGACAGCTATCGTTCCGAGCGGCTGCCGGCGAACCTTGTGCAGGCGCAGCGCGACTTCTTCGGCGCGCACACGTTCGAGCGCACCGACAAGCCGGGCAGCTTCCACGCGAACTGGGCCTGACCGGCGAGCGGGGGCAGCATTGTTGCGAAAATCTATGCTCTGAATAGGGTTTTTCCATCCCGGATGCCAGCATTGTTGGCTCCGGGGAAACAGTGTTTTCGTTCTTTCATGGTTTTCCCTAGGTGCTGCCGGGACTAAACTCTGTTCCATCGCTGCAGACATGGTGTGTGCGGCGGAGCAAAAAAATCCCGGAGGTAATCATGAAATCGCTGATCGCAACGTTCGCTGCTGCTGCCGTCCTCGCTGTCCCCGCCGTCTCGTTCGCTCAACAGAACGCGCCCGTCACCCGTGCCCAGGTGAAGGCCGAACTGGTTCAACTGCAACAGGCCGGCTACAAGCTGGGCAGCGACCGTACGAACTACCCGGAAGGCATCCAGGCCGCTGAAGCGCGTGTGAACCCGCAACAGAACGTCGCCGCCGCCGATACGACCGGCTACGGCGCACAACCGGCCGCCGGCCAGGAATCGGGCGTACCGGCTGCTGCCAAAACCGGCTGGCAAGTCAAGCGCATCGCTGACGGCGCACCGGTCTACAAGGGTCGTTAATGGTACGGCCGCGCTGGCGACCGCATCCGACCCCCTGTCGTACGAAAGCCCGTCGTTCCGCATAGCGGAACGACGGGCTTTTTCATTGGCGGCGCGCAATGCGCCGTCGTTCAGTGCAGCGGGCGTCTGCCGCGCCCGATATCGCGGAACAGCGCTTCCGCCGGTTCCAGCACCTGCAGCCACGTTTCGTCGTAACCGCTCAGCGTGTCGAGCGCGTCGCGCAGCCGTTCGATCGCGAGGACCGGCAGCTCGACGCTGTGACGCGTGGCGCCGGTCAGGTGCGTGACGCTCGCCAGCTGGACGAGCGCATCGGCCGCTTCGGCGACGTCGGTCGCGAACAGCAGGTGCCGGTTGAGCAATTCGACCAGACCGCTGGAACCGGCGAAATCGTCGGCGTCGAGCTGCACGGAGAGAAACGTCGCGTTATTCATTGTCATGGTCCTCGTTGTCGTTGGATCGCGCTGCGCATCACCGAGTATAGGCGGCGATCGAAGCGGACAATATGACGCCGCCGATACGGCAGGCGGCGGTGCGCCTCCGCGACAAACCGCGAGCAGCCACTGGGCGGCCCGCCCGGCCCGGCCAGCAGGCCGCCGGCGCCCGTGCGACGCCGCAAGATTGTTTCCGGATCGGGCAACTGTCGGAGCCTTGACCGCGACAAATGGTATCTTTGCCGATCGGGACGACGCGAAAAAGGGCCGATGAGCGCTTCGCACCACGTTCCGCTGTGGAAACTGACGGCCGCGAAAGCGGTCGGATACTGATTGATCCGGCCGTTCGGCCGGACATCGTGCGTCGCGCGCCGGGGGGCGGTGGGCGGCGCAACGACGCAAATCCGGGAGGACCCTTGAGAGAAACTATTCCCATCCACGGCGCGCTCACGCGCTGGCTGCCGCAGGCGGCGCTCGTCGCCGCGGCCATCGCGCTGACGGGCTGCACGATGACGCCGTGGACCGACAGCTGGCAGCCCACGCGCCAGCCGGCGTCCACGTCGGTGGCGACGCCGGGCGTGATTGCCGGTTATTACCGCGTGAACCCCGGCGATACGCTGGCGGGCATCGCGAACGCTTACGGGCAACGCGTGCAGGACGTCGCCAACTGGAACCGCATGGCGCCCACGGACGCCGTGTCGCCGGGCCAGGTATTGCGGGTCGCGCCGCCGCAGGCCGCGACTTCGTACGGGCAGCCGCCCGCGGCGGCCGCCCAGCCGGGCTCGCTCGCATGGCCGGCCACGGGCGTCGTCGCGACACCGTTCTCGGCCGGCAAGACGCGCGGCGTCGTGATCGCCGCATCCGGGCCCGACCATTCGGTGCGGGCCGCGGCAAACGGGCGCGTCGTGTACGCCGGCACCGGCGTCAAGGCATACGGTCCGCTCGTGATCCTGAAGCACGACAACGGGCTCATCACGGCCTACGGGCACAACGGCAAGCTGCTCGTCAACGAAGGCGACGCGGTGCGTCAGGGCCAGCCGGTCGCCGAAATGGGCGCCGACGCGAGCGGTCGTTCGACGTTCGAATTCGAAGTCCGCCAGAACGGCAAGGTCGTCGATCCGATGAACTTCCTGCCGCGCAACGGCGGCTGATCGTCGGCATCGCCACGTGTGCGCCGGGCGGCGCACACGTTCCCACCTTTCTCCCCCGCCTCTTTCACCTTTCCGCCTTCATCCTTCCTTAAGCGTCGCGCTGCCAGACTGTCTCGCATGATTACCGAGCCAGCAAATGCACAACGCGAGCGCCACCGCGCCGAGCGCGATCAGCGAACACTGGATCGCGACGGGCAGGTAGCCGTGCGGCCGCGGATCGACGAACGGGTAGGGGTACCAGTTCTCCACCGCGCCGCGCACGAGCGTATAGCCGAGATAGACGACCGGAAAGCCGAGCCACGCGAACGCACTGCGGCGCGGAATCGGCGAGCGCGGTTCGACATACAGCCAGTCGCACAGCATCACGAGCGGTACGATCCGGTGCAATACCCAGTTGTTGAACGCCGGCGTGACGTGGAGCAGCGCATCGAGCCGCGCAAGCAGCAGCTCGTAGACGATCGCGGTGATCAGCACGTACAGCACGGCCGCGCCGCGCATCGATTCGTAGCGGGCCGAGCCGGGGCGCGCGATGCGCCACAGCCCCGCGGCCAGTATCGCGGCCGCGTAGAGGCTGCTCAGTTGCGTGAAGTAGCTGAGGTAGTTGCCGAGATGGAAGCTTGGCAGGCGCCAGTAGTCGGCGACGCTGTGCAGCGTGGTGGACACCGCGAGCAATGCGGCGATCAGCCGGTAGGCCGCAACGAAGAACGCTTTGCTCATGATGCCCGCGCGCCGTCGCACCAAAGCTTCATCGTGCCACAGCCGCCCGCCCGCGCGATGCGGATTTTCCATAGGGCAAGCCGTCACGCGGCGCGCGCCGACGATTCATCGGTTATTTGACCGCGCCGTGCAAAACTGGACGCCCGTGCGGCTACAATCGCCACAGCTTTGCCGGGCGCAGGCCGTTTGCAATGGGCGCCCCTCCCCGAATACGACACGAGACGAAGCATGAAAAACATCCTCGCGAAACAGACGCGCTACAGCTCGCCCGCGATCTTCTTCCACTGGGCCATCTTCCTGCTGGTTGCGCTGGCCTACCTGGCCATCGAGATCCGCGGACCGAAGGGCAGCGACAGCCGGGCGTTCTGGATGAGCGTGCACCTGACGGCCGGTACGTTCGTCCTCGTGCTGTCGGTGCTGCGCGTGCTGTGGCGCGTCGTCAGCCGCGTGCCGGAACCGATTCCGCAGACGACGCTGCTGCGCTGGCTGTCGAAGCTCGCACATTTTGCGCTTTACGCGTTCGTCATCGCGCAGCCGCTGCTCGGCATCATGACGATCAACATGGGCGGCAAGCCGGTGTCGCTCGACTGGCTCGGCGTGTCGTTCACGCTGTTCGGCCCCGACAAGGCGCTGCGGCCGACGATCAAGGAGGTGCACGAGCTGATCGGCAATGCGTTCTACTTCGTGATCGGCCTGCATGCGCTGGCCGCGCTCTACCATCATTTCATCCGGCGCGACGACGTGCTGCGCCGCATGATGCCCTGATCGTCCGGCTGCCGGCACGCGCAGCACGCGGGGGCGCATGGTTGTGTTGACAACCATGCGCCCCCGGTTCGTTTACCGTGCGCCCGCACTGGTCATCACGTTGAACATTCTGTAACATCGCGGCTGTTTTTTACATTCCGCTGACTCGTTGCCGTACATGCTGCACCGACATCGTCACCTGACTGCCTGGCTTGGCCTGCTCGCGATCTGGATCGCGATCGCGGCGCCGCTGGTGTCGCAGTGGCGTATCGCCCATGCGGCCACGCCCGAGGCGATCGTCTGCAGTACCGAGCATGGCGCGCATCGTCCGTCCGATGCGCGCGGCATGCACGATCATGCGCTGCATCTCGACGCGTGCGGCTACTGCGGTTTCTTCGCGCATAGCCCGGCCATCGGCGCGCCTGCCGCCGTGTCGGTCGACTCCCTTCCCGTCGTTTCCGTTTCCGCCGCCGCGTCGCCTGCCGTCGCGGCGCGCGGCGACCGTTATCCGCGCGCCTATCCGCGCGCACCGCCCGAGCGCGCCTGACGCGTTTCTTCCGTTCTTATCACCGCCGATATCCGTGCGACCGTCGAGGCCGCGTGGAGGGCGTCACTCGGGCTTTCGATCATGACCAACTTCCAGTTGCGTGCGCCGCGTGCGCCACGCAATGCCGGTGCGCGGCCTTTGCCGCGCATGCTGAAACTCACCGTTCGCGCGCTGGCCGTCGGCGCGCTGACCGCGGGCGCTGCCGCAGCCGACACCGCGCATGCTGCCGGTGCGCCGACGGGCGAGGCGGCCATGCTGTTGCCGCCCGTCGAAGTCGTCGCGTCGCCGCTGTCGCCGCCGCTCGTCGTCGTCACCGATCCGAAGGCGCCGCGCCAGCCGCTGCCCGCCAGCGACGGCGCCGATTACCTGAAGACGATTCCGGGTTTCACGTCGATCCGCAGCGGCGGCACGAACGGCGACCCCGTGCTGCGCGGGATGTTCGGATCGCGGCTGAACATCCTCGCGAACGGGATGCCGACGCTCGGCGCGTGCCCGAACCGGATGGATGCGCCGACGTCGTACATCGCGCCGGAAAGCTATGACAAGGTCACCGTCGTGAAGGGGCCGCAGACCGTGCTGTACGGTCCGGGCGCGTCGGCCGGCACCGTGCTGTTCGAACGCGTGACGCCGCGTTTCGAGCGCTCCGGCATGCGCTTCGACGGCAGCCTCGTCGGCGGATCGTTCGGCCGCAACGACCAGAACCTCGACCTGACCGCCGGCACGCCGGACGTCTATGGCCGCGTCACCGCGAACCACGCGCATTCGCAGGACTACCAGGACGGCAACGGCCACACCGTGCCGTCGCAGTGGGACAAATGGAACGCCGATGCCGCGCTCGGCTGGACGCCCGACGACCATACGCGTGTCGAGCTGACCGCCGGCACCGGCGACGGCTATGCGCGCTATGCGGGCCGCGGGATGGACGGCGCGCATTTCCGCCGCGAGACGTTCGGGCTGTCGTTCGACAAGCGACATCTCGGCGACGTGCTCGACCGGATCGAGGCGCGCGTGTACTACAACGAAGCCGATCACGTGATGGACAACTATACGTTGCGGCAGCCCGATCCGACGAGCAGCATGCCGATGCGGATGGCCGCGGACGTGCGGCGCCGCACGGTCGGCGCGCGTGCGGCCGCGACGTTGCGCTTCGGCGACGACGTCAAGCTCGTCACGGGTGTCGATGCGCAGTCGAACCGGCTCGATTCGCGTTCGTCGATGGGGCGGCAGAACTACCGAAACCAGCCGTGGGATGCGCAGGCGACGATGTGGAACGCGGGCGTGTTCGGCGAACTGACGTGGTATGCGAGCGACGTCGCGCGCGTGATCGGCGGCGCGCGCGTCGACTATGCGAGCGCAGGCGACAAGCGCGCGATGACGCCCGGGATGATGACGAGCAAGCCGAATCCGACGTTCGACGACGATCGGATGAAGGTGCTGCCGAGCGGCTTCGTGCGCTACGAGCGCGATCTCGCGTCGCTGCCCGTCACATGGTACGCGGGGATCGGCCACGCAGAGCGTTATCCGGACTACTGGGAATTGTTTTCCGCGACGCGCGGGCCGGCCGGTTCGGTCAACGCGTTCTCGGCGGTGCAGCCGGAGAAAACCACCCAGCTCGACGTCGGCGCGCAATACAAGAGCGACCGCTTCGATGCGTGGGTGTCCGCGTACGCGGGCTATGTACAGGACTTCATCCTGTTCAACTATGCGGCCGGCATGATGGGCCCGACCACGCAAGCGACCAACGTCAACGCGCAGATCATGGGCGGCGAAGCCGGCGTGTCGTGGCGGCCGGTCGCGCCGCTGCGCGTCGAGACGTCGCTCGCGTATGCGTGGGGGCGCAACGTGGCGAGCGGCGATCCGCTGCCGCAGATGCCGCCGCTCGAAGCGCGCATCGGGCTCGAATACACGCGCGGCGCATGGTCGGCGGGCGGCCTGTGGCGCATCGTTGCGCCGCAGCATCGCTATGCGCTGAACGAGGGCAACGTGGTCGGCAAGGACTTCGGCCCGAGCGCCGGATTCGGCGTGTTGTCGCTGCATACGCAGTACAACGTCAGCAAGACCGTGCAGATCTCGGTCGGCGTCGACAACGTGCTGAACAAGGCCTACACCGAGCATTTGAACCTCGCCGGCAATGCCGGTTTCGGCTATCCGGCGAACGCGCCGGTGATGGAGCCGGGGCGTACCGCATGGGTGCGCGTGAGCGCGAAGCTGTAGCGTGCATCGCGCGTGTGCGTCGCAGCATGCGCGTGCCTGGACGCCGCACCGCCCGAACGGGCGGCGCGCGTCAACCGATTAGAGAACCGTATCTAGTCGGGGCGCAAACGTTCGCGAGTCGTGCTTCACTCCCGCATTCGACCCGCGCGGTGCGCGCAATGCGGCGTGCGTGTCGATCCGGTGTCATTCGCACCGGCAGCACAATAATCAGGAGAACATGCATGGCCAGATCGATGCGTTCCAGGGTAATGGCAGGGGCAGTGGCATGCGCGATGAGCGTCGCGCCGTTCGCGGCGTCGACCGCGCTGACGACGCTCGCGACGACGCACACGGCGATGGCGGCAACCGCGCCCGCCGACGACTATGCGACGACGCGCTATCCAATCATTCTCGTGCACGGGCTGACCGGCACCGACAAGTATGCGGGCGTACTCGACTACTGGTACGGCATCCAGGAAGACCTGCAGCAGCATGGCGCGACCGTCTACGTCGCGAACCTGTCGGGCTTCCAGAGCGACGACGGCCCGAACGGGCGCGGCGAACAACTGCTCGCTTACGTGAAGACGGTGCTCGCGGCGACCGGCGCGACCAAGGTCAATCTCGTCGGGCACAGCCAGGGCGGGCTGACGTCGCGCTATGTCGCGGCCGTCGCACCCGATCTCGTCGCGTCGGTGACGACGATCGGCACGCCGCATCGCGGCTCCGAGTTCGCCGACTTCGTGCAGGGCGTGCTCGCATACGATCCGACCGGGTTGTCTTCGACGGTGATCGCCGCGTTCGTCAATGTATTCGGGATCCTGACGAACAGCAGCCACAACACGAACCAGGATGCCCTCGCTGCACTGAAGACGCTGACGACCGCGCAGGCCGCCGCCTACAACCAGAACTATCCGAGCGCGGGCCTCGGCGCGCCAGGGAGCTGCCAGACCGGTGCACCGACCGAAACCGTCGGCGGCAACACGCATCTGCTGTATTCGTGGGCCGGCACGGCGATCCAGCCGACGCTTTCCGTGCTCGGCGCGACGGGCGCGACGGACACGAGCACGATTCCGGTGATCGATCCGGCGAACGCGCTCGATCTGTCGACGCTTGCGCTGTATGGAACCGGCACGGTGATGATCAACCGCGGCTCGGGCCAGAACGACGGGCTCGTATCGAAGTGCAGCGCGCTGTACGGCAAGGTGCTGAGCACGAGCTACAAGTGGAACCACATCGACGAGATCAACCAGTTGCTCGGCGTGCGCGGCGCGTATGCGGAAGATCCGGTCGCGGTGATCCGCACGCATGCGAACCGGTTGAAACTCGCGGGCGTGTGATCGATGGCGGCACGTGAAGGGCGCGCGCCGCTGGCGCGGCGCGCGGCGATCTATGGTGTCGTGGGGCTGGCGGCGATTGCCGGCGTCGCGATGTGGAGCGCGGCGGGATCGCATCGCGGCACGGGCGCCGCGGGTGACGTGCCGGATGCGTCCGCGACGAGCCGCGTGGCGGCCGCTGCGCCGCAGCCGGCCGTACCGGCGAGTACGGACCTGCCGACGTCGCTCGCCGGTTCCAGCGCGCCGCGCCTGCCGCTCGATGCAGGCGGCCATCTTGCGAAGTCGCGCGCGGTGCGCGATTTCTTCGACTATTGCCTGACCGCGCAGAGCGACCTGAGCGCGGTGGCGCTCGATGCGTTCGTCGTGCGCGAGATCGCCGCGCAGCTCGACGGCACGGTCGCGCAGGCCGAGGCGCTCGACGTGTGGCACCGGTATCGCGCGTATCTCGATGCGCTCGCCAAATTGAGCGATGCCGGCGCGGTCGACAAGTCCGACCTGGGCGCGTTGCAGCTCGCGCTCGACCAGCGCGCGTCGATCGCCTATCGCACGCTCGGCGACTGGAGCCAGCCGTTCTTCGGCGCGGAGCAGTGGCGGCAGCGCTACGACCTCGCACGATTGAAGATCACTCAGGATCGCTCATTGACCGATGCGCAGAAGGCCGAGCGGCTCGCGGCGCTCGAGCAGCAGATGCCGGCCGACGAACGCGCGGCGCAGCAGCGGGTGGACCAACAACGCGCCGCGATCGACCAGATCGCGCAATTGCAGAAGCACGGCGCGACGCCTGACGCGATGCGCGCGCAACTGACGCAGACGCTCGACCCCGAGGCCGCCGCGCGCGTTGCGCAGATGCAGCAGGACGACGCGTCGTGGCAGGGCCGTTACGCGGACTATGCGGCGCAGCGTGCGCAGATCGAATCGGCCGGCCTGTCGCCGCAGGATCGCGACGCACAGATTGCCGCATTGCGGCAGCGTGTGTTCACGAAGCCCGGCGAAGCCGTGCGCGCGGCGTCGCTCGATCGCGGCGCGGGCAGCGCGCATTGACGAACCGCGCGCCGCCGTGTGCGGCAGGCTTCACGCGGCGCGCGTGATGTTCCGCGGCAGATGTTGCTCGATGGTATCGGCGAGCGTGTCGAACGCGGGGCGAATGCCTTCGTGCGCGACGCATGCATAGCCGAGCAGCAAACCCTGCCGCGCGGTGTCGAGGCTGCTGTAGTAGCTGGTGAGCGGGCGCACGATCACGCCCGCGTCGAATGCGCTCTGCGTGACCGCGCGATCGTCGCACGCGTCGGGCAGGCCGAGCACCAGATGCAGGCCGGCCTCGTCGCCCATCACCGGCAGCGCGTCGCCGAAGCGCGCGCGGATCGCGTCGATCATCAGTTGCCGGCGCTCGCCGTACAGCGTGCGCATTCGTCTGACGTGCGAAGTGAGGTGGCCGTCCATGATGAATTCGGCGAGCACGGCCTGCTGCATCAGCTGGCCTTCCCGATACAGCTCCGACAGCCCGGTGCGGAAGGTGTCGACCAGATGCTCGGGCACGACCATGTAGCCCATCCGCAACCCCGGGAACAGCATCTTGCCGAGACTGCCGACGTAGATCACGCGGCCCCCCTCGTCGAGTCCCTGCAGCGACGCGAGCGGGCGGCTGCCGTAACGGAATTCGCTGTCGTAATCGTCCTCGATGATCCAGCAGCGGTGCTGGCGCGCATATTCGAGCAGCATGCGGCGCCGCGCGAGGCTCATCACCATCCCGAGCGGGTACTGGTGCGACGGCGTGACGAGCACGAGCCGCGGCGGATGCTGCATGTCGCTCGCGCGCGGGTCGAGCCCTTCCTGGTCGACCGGCACCGGCGCGAGCGTGAGGCCGGCCGCCTGCAGCACGCTGCGCACGCCCCAGTAGCACGGTTCCTCGACCCACGCGCGATCGCCGATGTCGGACAGCAGCCGCACCGCGAGATCGATCGACTGATGAATACCGGTCGTGATGATCACCTGGTCCGGCGAGCATTTGACCGAGCGTGCGACGCGCAGGTAGTCGGCGAGCGCGCGCCGCAGCGGCCGGTAGCCGCCGCCCGGCGCATAGGTCAGCAGCTCCGGATTGGCTTCCTTCCACAGTCGCGCCTGCAGCCGGCTCCACGTGCGGCTCGGGAATTCCGACACGTCCGGCACGCCCGGCATGAACGCCCCCCACTGGCGCCGCGACACGCCCGCATGCTCGACCAGTTGCCGCCCGCGCATCGACAGGCTGCGCTGCGCGTCGGGCGGCGGCGGTTCGCCAGTGGCCGACGCCGGCGGCGCGGCGCCCGGCACGCGGATCGCGGCGGCGTCCGGCCGCGTGTCGGCCACGTAGGTGCCGCTGCCGGTCGTCGTCAGCACGTAGCCTTCGGCCGTCAGCTGGTCGTATACGTGCAGCACCGTATTGCGCGCGATCGACAGGTCGCCCGCGAGCGTGCGCGAACTCGGCAGCTTTGTGCCGGGCCCCAGTTCGCCGGTCAGGATGGCCTGCTGCATCAGTTGCAGCAGTTGCCGGTACATCGGTTCGGGCGAACTGCGGTCCAGACGGGCGGACAGCCAGTCGGCGAGGATCACGGTATCCAAAGTGGTCCTACTAGGAATATTGAAATGGTTCCCTAGTATAGAACCGTGCGGGCCGTATAGTGGGTCCATCTCAAAAACGTTTTGTTGCGCAGCAAGGGGACAGCCACGATGAAGTCCGATGATGTGATCGTCAGCTTTCGCGGCGTGCGGAAGACCTACGACGGCGAGACGCTGGTCGTCAAATCGCTCGACCTCGACATCCACCGGGGGGAATTCCTGACGCTGCTCGGGCCGTCCGGCTCGGGCAAGACGACCTGCCTGATGATGCTGGCCGGCTTCGAATTCCCGACCGGCGGCGAGATCCGCCTCGACGGCGAGCTGCTGAACAGCGTGCCGCCGCACAAGCGCAACATCGGCATGGTGTTCCAGAACTACGCGCTGTTTCCGCATCTGACGGTCGAGCAGAACGTCGCGTATCCGCTGACGGTGCGCAAGCTGCCGGTCGGCGAGCGCGCGGAGCGCGTCGCGCATGCGCTGAAGATGGTGCAGATGGAACGCTTCGCGAAACGCTATCCGGCGCAACTGTCGGGCGGCCAGCAGCAGCGCATCGCGCTGGCCCGCGCGCTCGTGTTCGAGCCGAAGCTGGTGCTGATGGACGAGCCGCTCGGCGCGCTCGACAAGCAGCTGCGCGAACACATGCAGTACGAACTGAAGGCGCTGCATGAAAAGCTCGGCGTGACCTTCGTGTACGTGACGCACGACCAGGGCGAGGCGCTGACGATGTCCGATCGCGTCGCCGTGTTCGACAAGGGCATCGTGCAGCAGCTCGACACCGTCGACCGCCTGTACGAATCGCCGTGCAACGAATTCGTCGCGAACTTCATCGGCGACAGCAACCGGCTGCGCGGCACCATCGCGCGCGTCGACGGCGAATTCTGCGAATTCCGGCTCGACGACGGCACGAAGCTCGTCGGCCGCCATATCGGCGAAGCCGCCGAGGGCGCGCCGGCCGTCGCGTGCATCCGCCCCGAGCGCATGAGCCTCGCCGCACATGGCTCGAACGGCGCAAACGGCGCGAATGGCGCCGCCGCCAATTGCGTGAGCGGCGAGGCGCGCAGCCTCATCTATTTCGGCGATCACGTGCGCATGCGCTGCGCACTGCCCGGCCAGGACGAATGTTTCGTGAAGGTGCCGCTCGGCACCGGCGCGCTCGACGCGTTCTCGCCCGGCGCACCGGTCTCGCTTGCATTCTCGCCCGAACACCTGCGCGTGTTCGCGTGAGCATGGTTTACCCGGTTTTCCGCAGCACGTCGTCAACAACAATGCCCACTTCCACCACGAGAGGAGAGGAACCATCATGAAACGAGCAAGCTTTACCGCGCGCCGTACGGCGCTCGCGCTGGCACTGGTCGCGTTTGGCGCATCGGCCAGCGCTGCCGAACTCACGGTCGTCAACTTCGGCGGCGCGAACGGCGACGCGCAGAAGGCCGCGTTCAACCAGCCGTTCGAGAAGGCGACCGGTAACAAGGTCACGGCCGTCGAGTACAACGGCGAGCAGGCGAAGGTGAAGGCGATGGTCGAGGCGAAGCACGTCAACTGGGACGTGGTCGAAGTCGAATCGGGCGACCTGAACCGCGGCTGCGACGAAGGGCTGTACGAGAAGCTCGACTGGTCGAAGATCGCGAAGAAATCCGACCTGATTCCGGAAGCGCCGCAGGTATGCGGCGTCGGGTTCTTCGTGTGGTCGACCGCGCTGTCGTACAACGCGGACAAGCTGAAGTCTGCGCCGACCGGCTGGGCCGATTTCTGGAACGTGAAGAAATTCCCCGGCAAGCGCGGGATGCGCAAGGGCGCGCGGTACAACCTCGAATTCGCGCTGATGGCCGACGGCGTCGCGACGAAGGACGTCTACAAGGTGCTCGGCACGAAGGCCGGCCAGGATCGCGCGTTCAAGAAGCTCGACGAGCTGAAGCCGTACATCCAGTGGTGGGAAGCGGGCGCGCAGCCGCCGCAGTTCCTCGTCGCCGGCGACGTCGTGATGTCGACCGCGTACAACGGCCGCATCGACGCCGCGCAGAAGGAAGGCAAGAACCTGAAGGTCGTGTGGAACGGCAGCATCTACGACCTCGACTACTGGGCGATTCCGAAGGGCTCGCCGAACAAGGCGCTGGCCGAGCAGTACATCGCGTATTCGCTGACGCCGAAGCCGCAGCAGGCGTATGCGCAGCACATCGCGTACGGCCCGACGAACGTCGCCGCGATCAAGGCGCTCGATACGAAGACGCTCGCGAACCTGCCGAACTCGCCGGCCAACGGCAAGAATGCGGTACTGGAGGACATCGGCTTCTGGACCGACCACAGCGACGAGCTCGAACAGCGCTTCGCCGCGTGGGCAACGAAGTAAGCGGTCAGGCGTCCTCACGGGTGTCGTGATGCAACCGGCCGCGCGACGCGTCGATCGCGTCGCGCGGCATTCCGCCGGAACGTGCCCGGCCGGAGAGAACTCTTGAATACGATGACGATCGCGCCTTCCTCGCCGTCGACCGCCGCGCTCAAGCGCGAGCTGAAGGCCGCCGAGTCCCGCAAGCGCACGATGGCGCTGCTGCTGATCGCGCCGCTCGCGATTTTCCTGCTGCTGATTTTCGTCGTGCCGATCGGCACGCTGCTCACGCGCGCGGTGCAGAACCCGGAGATCGCGACCGCGTTGCCGAACACGGTCGCCGCGCTGTCGGGCTGGGATCGCAAGACGCCGCCGGCGGATGCGGCCTATGTCGCGCTCGCGGCCGACATGACGAAGGTGGCCGACAGCGAAGCGATGGGTGCGCTCGCACGGCGCCTGAACACCGAGATTCCCGGCTATCGCTCGCTCGTCGCGAAGACGGCGCGCGCGATGCCGCTGAAGGGCGACAATGACGCGGCGCTGACGCCCGCGCAGACGCGCGCGAAATTCATCGATCTCGATGCGCGCTGGGGCGACGTCGCGTACTGGCAGTCGATTGCGAAGAACGGCAGCCAGGTGTCGCCGTTCTATCTGCTCGCCGCGCTCGACCACAAGCAGGACGGCTTCGGCCACATCGTGCAGGCCGACCCCGACCAGTCGATCTACGTCGCGATCTTCGGCCGCACGTTCGTGATCGGCGTGGCCGTCACGCTGTTCGCGCTGCTGCTCGGCTATCCGCTCGCGTACTGGATCTCGACGCTGTCGGAACGGCGCGCGAACCTGGTGATGATCCTCGTGCTGATTCCGTTCTGGACGTCGGTACTCGTGCGCGTCGCCGCATGGATCGTGCTGCTGCAGAGCGAAGGGCTGATCAACACGGCGCTGCTCGGCAGCGGGCTGATCTCGCATCCGCTGACGCTGCTGTTCAATCGCGTCGGCGTGTATATCTCGATGACGCACATCCTGCTGCCGTTCATGATCCTGCCGCTCTACAGCGTGATGAAGTCGATTCCGCCGACCTACCAGCGCGCGGCCGTGTCGCTCGGCAGCCATCCGTTCGCCGCGTTCTGGCGCGTGTACGTGCCGCAGACCTATCCGGGCGTCGGCGCGGGCGCGCTGCTCGTGTTCATCCTCGCGATCGGCTACTACATCACGCCCGCGCTGCTCGGCGGGCCGAACGACCAGATGGTCAGCTACTACGTCGCGTACTTCACGAACGTGACGATCAACTGGGGCATGGCGTGTGCGCTCGGCGGGCTGCTGCTCGCGGCGACGCTCGTGCTGTATGCGGTGTACGGGCGCTTCACGCGCACCAACGTGAGCCTCGGCTGAGCGCCGGGCACAGGGAAACGGGAAGGGGATGCCGACCATGAAACTCGCCAGGCCGCTGTTCGCGCCGCACATGTCGTTCGTCGAGCGCGCGTGGTACGTCGCGCTGCGCGTGCTCGTCGTGCTGACGCTGCTGTACCTGATCCTGCCGGTGCTCGCGATCGTGCCGCTGTCGTTCTCGTCGAGCACGTTCCTCGTCTATCCGATCCCGGGTTTCTCGACGCGCTGGTACGAGAACCTGCTCGCATCGGACGAATGGCGGATGGCCGCGAAAAACAGCTTCATCGTCGCGCCGTCGGCGACCGTCGTCGCGACGGTGCTCGGCACGCTCGCGGCCATCGGCCTGACGAAAGCCGACTTCCGCGGCAAGGGGCTGCTGATGGCCGTGCTGCTGTCGCCGATGATCGTGCCGGTCGTCGTGGTCGGCGTCGGCATGTACCTGTTCTTCGCGCCGCTCGGGCTCGCGAATACCTACACGGGGCTGATCGCCGCGCATGCGGCGCTCGGCGTGCCGTTCGTCGTGACGACGGTGGCCGCGACGCTGCAGGGCTTCAACCATAACCTCGTGCGCGCGAGCCTGTCGCTCGGCGCGAACCCGGTTACGACGTTCTTCCGCGTGACGCTGCCGGTGATCGCGCCGGGCGTGATGTCGGGCGCACTGTTCGCGTTCGCGACGTCGTTCGACGAAGTGGTCGTCACGCTGTTTCTCGCGGGCGCCGACCAGACGACGCTGCCGCGCCAGATGTTCACGGGCATCCGCGAGAACATCAGTCCGACGATCGCTGCGCTCGCCACGATCCTGATCATCTTCTCGACGAGCCTGCTGCTCGCGCTTGAATGGCTGCGCGGCCGCAATGCGCGGCGTGCGGTGTCGTGACCTGGTCGACCTGACGTGATGGCGCGACGGCGTCGCCGGCAGCCGCGGCCGGGCCGGCCCCCGGCGCCGCACGACGACGCTGCGCGCGAGCCCGACGGGCCGCCCGGCAGCCGCCGGATCGTCGATCGTTGTGCACTCAACGATGCCGCGCGCCAGGCACGGCATCCCGAAAGCTTTCGTTTCGCTGACTGACGAAGCGGCCGCCTGCACGTTCGATGCGGCTCTGCAACAATACGGATCGCGGCAACGCGCGCGCCGGTCTTGCCGTCCGGTACGCCCGCCGCCGCGCCGCTCAATCCGCGACGCCGCGCGTCGCTCGTCAGCCGAGCCCATCTTGTCCGAAATCGCTTCCCCCACCGGCGCGCACGAGCCGGCCGTCAACTGGCGTGCGATGTCCGCCGTGCTGCTGGCCGTCGCGCTCGCGACGCTCGACACCGCGATCGCGAACACCGCGCTGCCCGCCATCGCGACCGACCTGCATGCGTCGCCGGCCGCGTCCGTGTGGATCATCAACGCGTACCAGCTCGCGATGGTCGCGACGCTGCTGCCGTTCGCGTCGCTCGGCGACATCGTCGGCCACAAGCGCGTGTATGTCGCCGGGCTGGCGGTGTTCACGCTGGCGTCGCTCGGCTGTTCGCTCGCGTCGACACTGCCGATGCTGACGGCCGCGCGCATCGTGCAGGGCTTTGGCGCGAGCGCGATCATGAGCGTCAACGTCGCGCTGATCCGCGGTCTGTTTCCCGCACACCGGCTCGGGCGCGGCGTCGGCTTCAACGCGCTCGTCGTCGGCGTGTCGTTCGCGGTGGGGCCGACGATCGCGTCGCTGATCCTGTCGGTGGCCGCGTGGCCGTGGCTGTTCGCGGTGAACGTGCCGCTCGGCGCGTTCGCGCTCGCGGTGGCGATTCCGTCGCTGCCGCAGACGGCGCGCGGCAAGCATGTATTCGATCCGGTAGCCGCGCTGTTCAACGTGATCACGTTCGCGTCGCTGATTTTCGCGCTCGGCGAATTCGCGCAGCGCGGGCCGCTCTCCGTCGTGTTCGCCGCGGCCGCGGTGGCATTCGCATTCGGCTGGCTGCTGATCCGCCGCCAGGCCGGGCATCCGGCGCCGATGCTGCCGGTCGACCTGTTTCGCCGGCCCGTGTTCACGCTGTCCGCGCTGACCGCCGTCTGCGCGTTCGCCGCGCAGGGGCTCGCGTTCGTGTCGCTGCCGTTCTATTTCGAAACCGTCCTGCATCGCAGTGCGGTCGAGACGGGATTCCTGATGACGCCGTGGTCGGCGATCGTCGCGCTCGCCGCGCCGATCGCGGGGCGGCTGTCGGACCGTTATCCGCCCGGGCTGCTCGGCGCGATCGGCCTCGCGTTGCTGAGTGCGGGGATGGTGTCGCTTGCCGCGCTGCCGGTGTCGCCGGGCGTCGTCGACATCGGCTGGAGAATGATGCTGTGCGGAGCGGGCTTCGGCTTCTTCCAGTCGCCGAACCTGAAAGCGCTGATGTCGAGCGCGCCGCCCGAGCGCAGCGGCGGCGCGAGCGGGATCATCGCGACCGCGCGGCTGATCGGGCAGGCGACGGGTGCGGCGCTGGTTGCGCTGTCGTTCGGGATCGCGGGCCGCCACGGGCCGACGCTTGCGTTGATGCTCGGTGCGGGTTTCGCGGGTGCGGCGAGCGTCGCGAGCGGGCTGCGGCTGTTCGCGCCGTCGCATCGGGCCGGCGCGCCGGTCGTGTCGGAACGCGTGGAGGAGCCGGCGACGGAGTAGCGCGGGGCAGTTACAACCGGCGCGCGGCAAGCCATCGCCGCGCGCCGGTCTTCATGCATCGCTCAGAACCCGCCCGACTTGATCAACTGGTTGAGGTTCGCGATGTTCAGGCTGCCGAAGCCGGTCGTCAGATCCCAGCCGGTGGCCGCCGTATAGCCATACCCCTGATAGCCGTTGTTGCCCGACACGACGTCATAGCGCACGAGCGACGGATGCGACGGAATGTCCGCATAGAAGTTGCCGGCCGGGAAGCCGAGGCCCGTGCCGTTCGCCGCGAGCAGACGCGCCCAGAAGCCCGTGAAAATCGGCGCGGCGAGGCTCGTGCCGCCGATCTGCTGCAACTGGCCGTAGTTGTAGATGTACGCGCCCGTGCTTTGCGCGGCGTCGAACGCGACGTCCGGCAACCGGCGATTGCTGCCCGACTGCCACGACGGCGCGGGCAGAATCGTGCTGACGCCGCCGCCCGTCGCCCACAGCTTGCCGTTCGAATCGAGCCCTTCGTTCCACACCGTCTCGTTCGAGAACGCACCCGCCGACGTCGTGTAGAGCGTCGTGCCGCCGATCGCGAGCACGTGCGGCGACGAAGCTGGCCACGACACCGTGTAGTTCGAGCCGTCCGGATAGCCGCGGTTGTTGCACTCGTACACGCCTTCGTCGCCCGACGATACCGAGAACGTCTGGCCCTGCGCGGCGGCCGTCGTGAAGATCTGCTCCTCGGCGTCGAGCGTGCCGTCCGCGTCCGCATCGGTTTCGCACCAGCCGAGCGACACGTTGATCACCTTCGCGGTGTTGTCCGACACCGCGCGGTTGAACGCCTGCGTGAGGCCCGTGTTGCCGGCGGCGTTCAGGTCCGCCATGTAGAACACCAGCTTGCCGACCTGGCCGCCGGCCGAGCCGACGATCGACTGGCTGTCGAGATCCCATTCGCCCTGGCCGTCCTGGTCGTCGGAGTAGCTGCCGCCCGTGCCATTGGTCTTGACGGTCTGCGTGGAGACCGTGCCGTAGCCATTGCTCGACGTGAACTGCTTCAGGTCCTGCAGCGTCTGCGACACGCCGCCGATCGTGACGATGCCGACGGTCACGCCGGCCGCGGTCGGCACGCCGGTCGCGTTGTAGAGGCCCGGGAATTCCTTCGGATAGTGGCCCGTCGCCGTGCCGGCCGCGAGCGCCTGCGGCTTCGCCACGTTGCCGATGCGCAGCATCGGCCGTGCACGCGCGACACTTTGCAGCCCGAGCACCGAGCCGACCACGTCGCCGAGCGCGCGCGGCACTTGCGCGGTCGACGTGTTGGCGAACCCCGAGCGGCCCGCGTACTCGAAGTGCACGAGCGACGTGTTGAACGCGGCCTTCACCGTGCCGGCCGTGCCGCTGGCGGAGATCAGCAGCCGGTTCGGCGCGACCTCGACATTCGTGAAGCCGCTCTTGTGCAGATAGTCGACGACCGACTTCACCTGCGCATCGGTCGGCGCGTAGTTCGCGAGGAACTGCTCGTGCGTCAGGTACTGGCGGTAATGCGCGCTGCCGGGCCGGTTCACGTCGCGCGCCAGTTGCTTGAGCTGAGCGGCGTTGCGCAGCTTCAGGCTGACGACGACGTTGGTCGTTTCACCGGCCGCCAGTTCGAGCGACGGCGCCGCACTGCGCGCCATCAACTGCGGGCCGGTCAGAAAGGCCTTCGTATGGGTATCGACCCAATCCGTCGCTGCGTGCGCCGCGGCGGCGGCAAACACGAGCGGTGCCACGCACGCCAGGCGGCGGGGCGACGGAAGGGGAAGGGCAAACCAGGCGTTCCTTTTCATCGGGAGTCCTTTTTTAGGAGAGGCGACGTTACTGGAACCCCCGGCCCTTGTGGGGCCGCGAGCGGTGACGAGCGTAGGGCGTCGATGCCGTTCGGGTAGCTGCCATTTTCCATAGCTGTCAGTTCTGACAACGGGGGGCATCACTGCACGCGTGGCGTCGTGCGCGACGGTAATGGCGGAGCCGGTGAGCGGAACCGGTTCGCGGCACGGCGGCGCGACAATGCGCGTCGCTCGCACGCACGAGTCGTTCGTTGCAGCATCGGAATGTGAGCGGGCGTGGAAGGAAGCGCCGCGTGGATGCACGGCGTTTGCGTGTCAATGGCGGCGCGCCGTATCGCACTATGTGGTCATTGGAAGCGACTCGTCAGGAACCGCTTCGCGCGGGCACAACAACGGGGCAGGCGGACCCCGAACGTTTCCCGAACTGTGGAACAGCGCATCGGCCAGTCTTGCAGGCCGCTTTCGGATCGCGCGTCGCCATCGCGGATTAGAGGAAATGCTCGAATCGGGCGTGGACGAGAGCCGGTGTGACGAACCCGCCGGTCGCGCGGGATCGAGCCATGTCATTCATGAAATCCCGCCTTGACGCGCGCCGATCAGCGGATATCCTTCAATACATAACCCGTTGGTTATGGATTTTGGACGACATGCAAAAAGCTCAGGACACGCTTTTCAGGACACTCGCCGATCCCACGCGCCGCGCGCTTTTCGAGCGGCTCTGCGCGGAGGGCGAGCTGACGGTTGCCGCGCTGACCGCCCATGCGGGCGTGTCGCAGCCGGCCGTGTCGAAGCATCTCGGCGTACTGAAGCAGGCCGGGCTCGTGAACGACCGTCACGAAGGCCGGCAGACGCATTACAGCGCGCAGCCGCAAGCGCTGGCCCCGTTGATCGACTGGACGAGCCAGATGGCAGGCTTCTGGCAGCGCCGGTTCGATGCCCTCGAAGATCTGCTCAAAAGGATGGATCAGTAATGAACCAAGCCACTACCGAAACGCGCTCCGTCGTCGTTGACCGGGAACTGCCCCATTCGCCGGAGAAGATCTGGCGCGCGCTCACGCAACCGCACCTGATCGAGGCGTGGCTGATGAAGAGCGACTTCGAGCCCGTCGCGGGCCGTGCGTTCAGTTTCCGGGCGGACTGGGGCTCGGTCGACTGCACGGTCCTCGCGATCGAGCCGCACCGTACGCTGTCCTATACGTGGGCGGCGCACGGCCTCGAAAGCGTCGTCACGTGGACGCTCACGCCGACGCCGGCCGGCACGCACCTGCGTATGGAACAGGTCGGCTTCCGCCCCGACCAGGAGCAGGCGTACCGCGGCGCGCAGTATGGTTGGGTACGGTTCTTCGAATCGCTCGAACAGGTGTTGTCGCGTCCTGACACGCAAACGGAGGCCCGCGCATGAGTGCAACGGAGCTGCAACCGTCCGAGCGCATCGACGCACTGATCGCCGGCATCACCGACTGGCGCGGCAAGACGTTCGCCGAGCTTCGCCAGACGATCCTCGCGACGGACGAAGGCATCGTCGAGGAATGGAAGTGGATGGGCAGCCCCGTGTGGTCGTGCGACGGGATGATCGCGGTCGCGAACGCGCACAAGGGCAAGGTGAAGCTCACGTTCATGCACGGGGCGAAACTGTCCGATCCCGACCAGCTGTTCAACGACGGTCTCGAAGGCAATGCGCGGCGCGCGATCGATTTCTTCGAAGGCGACAAGATCGACAAGCGGGCGTTGAAGCACCTCGTGCGCGCGGCGATCGAATACAACCGCACGCATCTGAAGAAGAACGCGCGATCTGGTTCTTCCGCAGGCGCGAAGGCACGAAGTAGCAAGGCGGCGTGACGCGCGAGCCGCATACCGGCGGGTGACGTTCGGCGAAAGCGGGGCGCCGCCGTGCGATCGTCGCTACGACGCCCGCCGGCGCACAGGCGAAAAAAAGCCCGACACGAAGTCGGGCATCCAAATCGGCCGCAACCGCCCGCGAGGCGGCTGCGGCACCTGCAACGGCCGCGCGCTTACGCTGCGAGCAGCGAGCGCAGCACGAACGGCAGGATCCCGCCGTGCTTGTAGTAATCGACTTCGATCGGCGTATCGATGCGCAGCAGCACCGGCACACGCTGCGTTTCGCCGTTCTTGCGGTGAATCACGAGCGTGACGTCCTGCTGCGGCTTGAAGTCGTCGCCGAGGCCTTCGATGTCGTACGTCTCTTCGCCGGTGATGCCGAGCGACTGCACGCTGTCCGCGCCCTTGAACTGCAGCGGCAGCACGCCCATGCCGACCAGGTTCGAGCGATGGATCCGTTCGAAGCTGCGTGCGATCACGGCCTTCACGCCGAGCAGTTGCGTGCCCTTCGCGGCCCAGTCGCGCGACGAGCCCGTGCCGTACTCTTCGCCCGCGAACACGACGGTCGGCGTGCCGGCGGCGACGTACTGCATCGCCGCGTCGTAGATCGACTGCTGTTCGCCGCTCGGCTGGTGGATCGTCAGGCCGCCTTCGACGCGCGTGCCGTCCGCCTTCGCCGGGATCATCAGGTTCTTGATCCGGACGTTCGCGAACGTGCCGCGCATCATCACGTCGTGGTTGCCGCGGCGCGAGCCGTAGCTGTTGAAGTCGGCCTTCTGCACGCCGTTTTCCTTCAGCCACTTGCCTGCCGGCGAGTCTTCCTTGATCGAGCCTGCCGGGCTGATGTGGTCGGTCGTGACCGAATCGCCGAAGATGCCCAGCGCGCGCGCGCCCTTGACGGTCGGGATCGACGCAGCCGGCTCCATCGAGAAGTCGTTGCCGAAGAACGGCGGCTCGGCGATGTAGGTCGACTTCGGCCAGTCGTAGACCTCGCCCGTCTCACCCTCGATCTTGCTCCAGAGGTCGCCCTTCTTGGTCAGCTTCGAGTAGTTGTCCTCGAACTTCTTCGGATCGAGCGCGAACTTGAGTAGCGCGTGGATTTCATCGCTCGTCGGCCAGATGTCGCCGAGGTAGATGTCGCGGCCGCCCTTGCCCTTGCCGACCGGCTCGGTCATCAGGTCGCGCGTGATGTTGCCGGCGATCGCGTACGCGACGACGAGCGGCGGCGACGCGAGGAAGTTCGCGCGGATGTTCGGGTGGATACGCGCTTCGAAGTTACGGTTGCCCGACAGCACGGCCGCCGCGACGATGTCGTTCTTCGTGATCGCTTCGTTCAGTTCCGGCGTCAGGTCGCCCGCGTTGCCGATACAGGTCGTGCAGCCGTACGCCGCGACTTCGAAGCCGAGCTTCGACAGGTAGGGCAGCAGGCCCGTCTTCGTCAGGTACTCGGTGACGATGCGCGATCCCGGCGCGAGCGAGGTCTTGATCTTCGGGGCGACCGTGAGGCCAGCCTCGACCGCCTTCTTCGCGAGCAGGCCGGCGGCCAGCAGCACGCTCGGGTTCGACGTGTTCGTGCACGACGTGATCGCGGCGATCAGGATGTCGCCGTTCTTCACGTCGACGCCGTTGCTCGTCGTGTACTGCGTGCCCAGGTCGTCCGCCTTCTTCGCGAAACCGTTTTCCGCGACCGGCTTCGAGAACAGGTCGGTGAACGTCGACTTGACGTGGCCGATCTCGATGCGGTCCTGCGGGCGCTTCGGGCCGGCCAGCGACGGCGCGACCGTCGTCAGATCCAGCGTCACGACCTTCGTGTAGTCGATGTCGCCGGCGTTCGGGATGCCGAACAGGTTCTGCGCCTTGAAGTAGTTTTCGAACGCGGCGATTTCGGCCTTCGTGCGGCCCGTGCCTTCGAAGTAGTCGATCGTCTTTTCGTCGACCGGGAAGAAGCCCATCGTCGCGCCGTATTCCGGCGCCATGTTGCCGATCGTCGCGCGGTCCGGCAGCGACAGCGAGCGCGTGCCTTCGCCGAAGAACTCGACGAACTTGCCGACGACCTTCTCCTTGCGCAGCATTTCGGTGATCGTCAGCACCAGGTCGGTGGCCGTCACGCCCTCGCGCAGCTTGCCCTTCAGCTCGACGCCGACGACGTCCGGCGTCAGGAAGTACACCGGCTGGCCGAGCATGCCGGCTTCCGCCTCGATGCCGCCCACGCCCCAGCCGACCACGCCGATGCCGTTGATCATCGTCGTGTGGCTGTCCGTGCCGACGAGGGTGTCCGGATAGTACACGGTGTCGGCGCCGTCGGACTTCTTGTGGACGCCGCGCGCCAGATACTCGAGGTTCACCTGGTGGACGATGCCCACGCCCGGCGGCACGACCTTGAACGTGTCGAACGCCTGCATGCCCCACTTCATGAACTGGTAGCGCTCGTTGTTGCGCTGGAATTCCAGCTTCATGTTCAGGTCGAGCGCGTCCTTCTGGCGGAAGTAGTCGATCTGGACCGAGTGGTCGACGACGAGATCGACCGGGACCAGCGGTTCGATCTTCTTCGGGTTCTTGCCCGTGCGCTCGGCGACGCCGCGCATGGCCGCGATGTCGGCGAGCAGCGGCACGCCCGTGAAATCCTGCAGCACGACGCGCGACACGACGAACGGAATCTCGTCGACGCGCTTCGCGGTCGGCTTCCAGTTCGCGAGCTGCTCGATGTGCTCTTCGGTGATTTTCTTGCCGTCGTAGTTGCGCAGCACGGACTCGAGCACGATGCGGATCGACACCGGCAGGCGTTCGATCTTCGTCTTCAGTTCCTTGCCGAGCTGCGGCAGCGAGTAGAACTTGCCTTTGCCGGAACCGCTGTCGAATTCCTTGAGGGTCTTGTGGAGATTGTGGGCCATGGTGATTTTCCTGGGTTTAAGGCTAGGAAACAAAGAGTCCTGTAGATGACCAGGGGGCTGTTTGCGGATGAAACGGACATGCGTTGCCCCGAGAAAGGCCGCTCGCAAGGAGCGTGACGCAGCGAGCGGCCTTTCTCGGGGCAACCCCAAATTTAAAATTTATTCCACGGGAATGCCCCAAATCGGCCGCATGACGGCGTCGTTCGTCGCTTGTTTGGCACGGCCAAACGGCGCTCCTCACTTCTTGTCCTGCGACCGATTTGGGGCATTCGCATGTCCGTTTCATCCGCAAACAGCCCCCTATATCACATACAAGTCGACGTACTCATCGACCGGCATCGCTTCGAGCTTTGCCTGGTCCAGCGACACGTCGAGAATCGCTTGTTGCTGCTTGGCCGGGAAACGGCGGGCAAGGTTGGTCCGGAACTTCTCGACCAGGAGCGGGACGCCTTCGGCACGGCGCCGCCGATGGCCGAGCGGATACTCGACCGCCACTTCGGCAAGCTTCGATCCGTCCGTGAACTCGACCGTCAGCGCATTCGCGATCGATCGCTTGTCCGGATCGTGGTAATCCTGCGTGAACTGCGGATCCTCGACGCACACGGTTTTCGCGCGCAGCGCGTCGATGCGCGGGTCCGCCGCGGCCGCGTCTTCGTAGTCGGCCGCGGTCAGCCGGCCGAACAGCAGCGGCACGGCGACCATGTACTGGATGCAGTGGTCGCGGTCGGCCGGATTGGCGAGCGGGCCCTGCTTGTCGATGATGCGGAGCGCGGCCGCGTGCGTGCGGATCGTGATCCGGCCGATGTCGTCGGCCGTGCGGCCCGCCGCGGCGAGCTGCGCATGCAGCTGCAGCGCGGCCTCGGCGGCCGTCTGCGCATGGAATTCGGCGGGGAACGCGATCTTGAACAGCACGTTTTCCATCACGTACGTGCCGTACGGGCGCTGGAAGCGGAACGGCTTGCCGTCGAACAGCACGTCGTAGAAGCCCCACGTCCTGGCGGTGAGCGCCGACGGATAGCCCATTTCACCCGTTTTCGCGATCAGCGCGAGGCGCACCGCGCGGGACGTCGCGTCGCCGGCCGCCCAGGATTTGCGCGAACCGGTGTTCGGCGCATGGCGGTAGGTCCGCAGCGCGTGGCCGTCAATGAATGCGTTGGACACCGCGTTGATCAGCTCGTCGCGCGTGAGCCCGAGCAGGCGCCCGACGACGGCCGTCGACGCGACCTTCACGAGCAGCACATGGTCGAGCCCGACCGCGTTGAATGAATTCTCGAGGGCGAGGCAGCCCTGGATCTCGTGGGCCTGGATCATCGCGACCAGCACGTCGCGCATCGCGAGCGGCTGGCGGCCGGCCGCGCGGGCCGTGCGGGAGAGCCAGTCGGCCGTCGCCAGGATCCCGCCGAGGTTGTCGGACGGATGACCCCATTCGGCGGCGAGCCAGGTGTCGTTGAAGTCCAGCCAGCGGATCATCGCGCCGATGCCGAACGCGGCCTGGACGGGATCGAGCTGGAAGGACGTGCCGGGCACCTTCGCGCCGTTCGGCACGATCGTGCCGGGCACGACGGGGCCGAGCAGCTTGGTGCAGGCAGGGTAGGACAGCGCCTCGAGTCCGCATCCGAGCGTGTCGATCAGGCAATGACGCGCCGTCTCCAGCGCGAGCGCGCTGTCGAGGCCGGTGTTCAGCACGTAGTCGACGATGTCGACGAGTACCGAATCCGGCGCGGGGCGGACGTTGGAGACCGGGGCGGACATCGAGGGGCCGGAGGGAACGCGCTTAGTTCGTTGCCGGCTTCAGCTCGTTCGACTGCGTCGGTGCTGCCGTGCCTTGCGCCATTTCCGGCGTCACGCATTCGTCCGCGAGGCGCTCGCCGCCGTTGGCGTCGGAGAACAGCATCGCCTTGGTCGGGATCACGACCAGCTTGAAGCCTGCGGCCGGATCGTAGAACGTGTCGGCGCCCGTCGTCGTGGCTTGACGCGGCAGCTTGTAGTTCTTCTTCGCCCAGTGAACCGTGACGACCTGGTCGCGCTTCATGTCGCCGGCGAGGTCGAACGACAGACCTTCCTTACAGGACCACTTGACCGCGCCGTCCGGTACCGGATCGACCTTGGCGGCCGCGCGTGCCTGCGCCTTCTTGCTGCGCGGGATGATGCGCTTGGCCGGTGCCGGGCGCTTGGCCGTGGCCTTCTTCGCGGTCGTGGTGGCCGTACCCTGGGCAAACGCGCTCGGAGCCGACACCAGCATCGTGGCGGACAAGGCGCCGATGGCGGTAGCGATCAGGAGTTTCTTCATGGAGTCAGAACCTTTCGATAATCAGTTGACAAGGGCCGGCAATCGAAACTGCCGGCCGGTTTGAAACTGCACGCGCCCCGAAAGCGCGCAGCGGCCGCTATTTTCACCTATTTGGCCGCGCGTATATCAGGTTTTCGGGCTCCGTTACGTTTTTTGTCGTTTCGCAAACGTCTGTCCGGTTGGCGAAACGTCGAATGCATGAAACGCGTGTATCGACGGGCGGCGCGCGCTCACGGCGCGACGTCCGCGGCGGCCGGGCCGAACAGCGGCGCAGCCTCGTCCGGTACGGGCTGGCCGGTGGCCCGCGCACGGCGCAGCACCGACCAGTAATACCGATAACTCGCGCGATCGTGCAGCGTATCGCCGTGGCGCGTCGGGCCCCAGTCGGCGGCCTGCGCGGCCAGCAGGATCTCGGCGGCCAGCGTGACTTCGTCGGCGCGCGGCGCGAACGCGTCGACGATCGGGCGGATCTGCGCCGGGTGGATGCTCCACATTCGCGTGAACGCGAATTCGTCGCGCGCGCGGCGGGCGTCGCCGGCGACGACGCTCATGTCGCGCACTTCCGTGGTCACGTTGTGCGACGGCGTCTTGCCGTGCGCGTGACAGGCCGCGGCGATTTCCAGCTTCGCGCGGCGCACGAGCGGGTGATCGAACTGGCCGGGCGAGCGCATCGCGGAATCGGGAATCGCGCCGTGGTGCGCGGAGACGAAATCCATCAGCCCGAAGCTCAGCGTGCCGACCGTCGGCAGCGCGGCGAGGGCGGCCGCCTGCGCGAGCGCGCCGTGCGTCTCGATCAGCACGTCGGCCGGGATCGGCTGCGCGATGCCGAACTCGCGGCGCGTGCCTTCGATGAACGCGGTCATTTCGGCCGCGTCGGCGGCGCTCGCGATCTTCGGCAGCGTGATGTAGGCGGGTGCGCGCGACGCACGCAGCACGATGCGCACGTCGTCGCGCCAGTGCGGGTGGGAAAAGTCGTGGATGCGGACGCCGACGCGGCCGAAGCGGTTCTCGGCGCTGCCGAGCAGGTCGGCGACGAGCGCCGCGTGCGCGGCTTCCTGGCCGACGGCCGCGCCGTCCTCGCAGTCGAGCGTGAGGTCGAACACGGGACCCAGCTCGGCCTGCAGCGCGAGCGACTTGCGCATCAGCTTCTCGCTGCCCGCGTAGTGATCGCAGCAGGGCAGGATCGCGGGCGGGGACGCCCCGTCGTACAGCACTTGTGCAGGAGTGAGCGCGGCCATGTCTTCTACGTGAGGGAAGCGGGTCAACGTGGCGGAAATCGGATTCGGGCAGGCTCTGGGCCGGTGCGCGGCGCGGCGCGGGCGGCAAAACGTGCGCGAATCGGATCGGCGGGCCGGGCCGGCGGCGTGCCGGCCCGTGCCGAAGCCGGGCGCCGCGAAGGCTGCCCGGCACGATGCGTGATGCTTAGTTCTTCAGCAGGTGGGCGACGCCATCGCGCTCTTCGAGCAGCTCGGCCAGCGTGCCGTCCATCTTCTCGCGCGAGAACGCGTCGATTTCCAGGCCTTCGACGCGCTTGTATTCGCCGTTTTCGCAGGTGACCGGCACGCCGTAGATGATGTCTTCGGGGATGCCGTACGAGCCGTCCGACGGGATGCCCATCGTGACCCACTTGCCGTTCGTGCCGAGCACCCAGTCACGCACGTGGTCGATCGCCGCGTTGGCTGCCGACGCCGCCGACGACAGGCCGCGCGCTTCGATGATCGCCGCGCCGCGCTTGCCGACGGTCGGGATGAACGTGTCGCGGTTCCACACGTCGTCGTTGATCAGCTTCAGCAGCGATTCGCCTTCGGCGGTCGCGAAGCGGAAGTCCGGGTACATCGTCGGCGAGTGGTTGCCCCACACGGCGAGCTTCTCGATCGACGCGACCGGCTTGCCCGACTTGGCGGCGAGCTGCGACAGCGCGCGGTTGTGGTCGAGGCGCAGCATGGCCGTGAAGTTCTTCTTCGGCAGATCCGGCGCCGACTTCATCGCGATGTACGCGTTCGTGTTCGCCGGGTTGCCGACGACCAGCACCTTCACGTCGCGGCTCGCGACTTCGTTCAGCGCGGCGCCCTGAACCGTGAAGATTTCGGCGTTCGCCGACAGCAGGTCCTTGCGCTCCATGCCCTTCGAGCGCGGACGCGCACCGACCAGCAGCGCGACGTCTGCATCCTTGAATGCGACCTTCGGATCGTCGGTGATCACGACGCCTGCGAGCAGCGGGAACGCGCAATCGTCGAGTTCCATCACGACGCCCTTGACGGCGCCTTGGGCTTGCGGGAGGTCGAGCAGTTGCAGGATGACCGGTTGGTCCTTGCCGAGCAGGTCGCCGTTCGCGATGCGGAACAGCAGGGAGTAAGCGATTTGACCTGCGGCGCCGGTGACGGCAACGCGCTTTGCGGGCTTAGCCATTGAAAATCTCCAGGACGGGTGAAGCGTTGGACGCGAGCGAAAACGCCATTCTATGCGCGTTGTGCGTAGCGTTGCATTGAAGCAGGGCGGAGGACTCGCGATGGCAGACGCAGTGAACCTGGAGACGGCCGTGGCACGTAGCCGGGGACGCGCTGTTGCACCCGCGAACCCTTGCTCGACCGGGAGTGTAGGAGCCGTCACGCGCAAAGTCAAACGGTATCATATGTCTTATATAAGACAGATGTTTTGCGGAAATTGAGTGGACGAAAAAGTGCGGTTTGTGATGAAATGCGCGCCATGACATCGAATCAGGCGAACACCGCGAATCAAACCGGCGCAGGCGGCCCAGGGCAGCCGGGCGCGGGCGATCCCGCAGCCTCGCCCGCGGCGTCCGCGTCGCCGACGTTCAGCCCGTTATACCAGCAGATCAAGTCATTGATCACGCAAAGTCTCGAATCCGGCGAATGGAAGCCGGGCGAGATCATTCCCAGCGAAGTGGAGCTCGCGGCCCGCTACAAGGTCAGCCAGGGCACCGTGCGCAAGGCGATCGACGAGCTGGCCGCCGAAAACCTCGTGGTCCGGCGGCAGGGCAAGGGCACTTTTGTTGCAACGCACAACGAAGATCGCGCGCAATTCCGCTTTCTGCGTCTGCTGGCCGACGACGGCGCCGAGCACCCGCACGTGAGCCGCCTGCTCGAATGCCGGCGCCTGCGCGCGCCGGCCGAGATCGCGCGGCAGCTCGACCTGAAGCCTGCCGATCCGGTCGTGCAGGTGCGCCGCCTGCTGGAATTCGACAGCGAAGTGACGGTGCTCGACGAGATCTGGCTGCCGGGCGCGATGTTCCGCGGGCTGACGTTCGAGCGGCTGAGCGAGTACAAGGGGCCGCTCTACGCGATGTTCGAGACGGAGTTCGGGACGCGGATGATCCGCGCGACGGAGAAGATCCGTGCGGTCGCGGCGGATCCGGCGGTGGCCGACCTGCTGCACGTGCCGGCGGGCTTCCCGCTGCTGTCGGTCGAGCGCGTGTCCTATACGTATGGGGACCGGCCGGTGGAAGTGCGTCGCGGCTGGTATGTCACAACCGGGTATTACTATCAGAATGACTTGAGCTGACGACGTTCGGTTCAGCCGCGTGCATTCGCGTTTCCCACGCTCGCGAAGCACGTTTCGGGCCGCCTTTGTTCGTGTTCGCGCAATGATCCAGAGCAGACTTTCGCTGCAGCGCGATATAAAAAGGCGCTAAAATCGCGGATTAGTGTGACAACATAGTAGGGGTCTAGCATGACTGACGCAGTAAGAAAGCCGAGGCCGGAATACCGGAACATCGGAATCGGCGACATCACGTTGAAATATCGCATGCCCCTGGCGGCGATATTGTCGATTCTCCATCGTATCAGCGGCGCGCTGCTGTTCCTGTTCCTGCCGTTCCTGCTGTTCCTCTTCGACCAGAGCCTTACCTCCGAGCTCAGCTTCGAAGTCTTCAAGGCTTTCCTCTCCAACATCGTCGTCAAGCTGATCGTCCTCGCGTTGTCGTGGGCCTTCTTCCACCATTTCTGCGCCGGCATTCGCCACCTGCTGATGGACGTCAACCACGACGCCGTCACGAAGGAAGGCGGCAAGCGGACGGCCGTCGTCGTCTTTGTCGTCTCGATCGCGCTGACGATCGCCATGGCACTCAAACTGTTCGGAGCATTCTAAGAAAATGGCAGCCAACAACCGAATCGGCTCGAAGCGCCTCGTCGTCGGCGCTCACTACGGCCTGCGCGACTGGCTCGCGCAGCGCGTCACCGCCACGATCATGGCGGTCTACACGGTCATTCTGCTCGTCCTGTTCTTCGGCGCGCACGATTTTTCGTACGAAGGCTGGGCATCGATCTTCGCCGCGCAATGGATGAAGCTCGCGACCTTCGTGATGCTGCTTTCCCTCTTCTACCACGCATGGGTCGGCGTGCGCGACATCTGGATGGACTACGTGAAGCCCGTCGGTGTGCGCCTGCTGCTGCAATCGCTGACCATCGTCTGGCTGCTCGCATGTGCGGGCTACGCCGCGCAGATTCTCTGGAGAGTGTAAAGAATGGCTGCAATCAAAACTTCCCTCCCGCGCCGCAAGTTCGACGTCGTGATCGTCGGCGCAGGCGGCTCCGGCTTGCGCGCAGCGCTGCAACTGTCGCGCGCGGGCCTGTCGGTCGGCGTGCTGTCGAAGGTGTTCCCGACGCGTTCGCACACGGTGGCCGCGCAAGGCGGTATCGGCGCGTCGCTCGGCAACATGAGCGAAGACAACTGGCACTTCCACTTCTACGACACGATCAAGGGCTCCGACTGGCTCGGCGACCAGGACGCGATCGAGTTCATGTGCCGTGAAGCGCCGAACGTCGTGTACGAACTCGAACACTTCGGCATGCCGTTCGACCGCAACGCGGACGGCACGATCTACCAGCGCCCGTTCGGCGGCCACACCGCGAACTACGGCGAGAAGCCGGTCCAGCGCGCTTGCGCGGCCGCCGACCGTACCGGTCACGCGCTGCTGCACACGCTGTACCAGCAGAACGTCGAGGCGAAGACGCAGTTCTTCGTCGAATGGATGGCGCTCGACCTGATCCGCGACGCGGACGGCGACGTGCTCGGCGTGACGGCCCTCGAGATGGAGACGGGCGACGTCTACATCATGGAAGGCAAGACGACGCTGTTCGCGACGGGCGGCGCAGGCCGGATCTTCGCGGCGTCGACGAACGCGTTCATCAACACCGGCGACGGCCTCGGCATGGCGGCCCGCTCGGGCGTCGCGCTGCAGGACATGGAGTTCTGGCAGTTCCACCCGACCGGCGTGGCCGGCGCGGGCGTGCTGATCACCGAAGGCGTGCGCGGCGAAGGCGGTATCCTGCGCAACGCGAACGGCGAGCGCTTCATGGAGCGCTACGCGCCGACGCTGAAGGATCTGGCGCCGCGCGATTTCGTGTCGCGTTCGATGGACCAGGAAATCAAGGAAGGTCGCGGCGTCGGTCCGAACAAGGATCACGTGCTGCTCGACCTGTCGCACATCGGCGCCGAGACGATCATGAAGCGTCTGCCGTCGATCCGCGAAATCGCGCTGAAGTTCGCGAACGTCGATGCGATCAAGGAACCGATCCCGGTCGTCCCGACGATCCACTACCAGATGGGCGGTATCCCGACCAACATCCACGGTCAGGTCGTCGGCACGTCGCGCGATCACAAGGAACCGATCAACGGCTTCTACGCAGTGGGCGAATGCTCATGCGTGTCGGTGCACGGTGCGAACCGTCTCGGCACGAACTCGCTGCTGGACCTCGTGGTGTTCGGCCGTGCGGCCGGCAACCACATCGTTCAGCACGTGAAGAACCAGAAGGAACACAAGCCGCTGCCGGCCGATGCGGGCGAGTTCTCGCTGGCGCGCCTGAACAAGCTCGACACGTCGAGCTCGGGCGAGTACACGCAGGACGTCGCGAACGACATCCGCGCAACGATGCAGAAGCACGCAGGCGTGTTCCGCACGTCGGCGCTGCTGAAGGAAGGCGTCGACCAGATGGCCGGCCTGAAGGCGCGCGTGGAAAACATCCACCTGAAGGACAAGTCGAAGGTGTTCAACACCGCGCGCGTCGAAGCGCTCGAGCTGGAGAACCTGATCGAAGTGGCCCGCGCGACGATGGTGTCGGCGGAAGCGCGCAAGGAAAGCCGCGGCGCACACGCGCACAGCGACTACGAACACCGCGACGACGACAACTGGCTGCGCCACACGCTGTGGTACAGCGAAGGCGATCGCCTCGACTACAAGCCGGTTCAAATGAAGCCGCTGACGGTCGAATCCGTGCCGCCGAAGCCGCGCACGTTCTAAGCCGAGTCAAAGGAATCCGAAATGGCAAAACGCATTTTTGAAGTCTACCGCTACGATCCGGACAAGGACGCAGCGCCGCGCATGCAGACGTACGAGCTCGATATCCAGCATGAGCGCATGCTGCTCGACGCGCTGGTCAAGCTGAAGGCACTGGACGAGACGCTGTCGTTCCGCCGTTCGTGCCGCGAAGGCGTGTGCGGTTCGGACGCGATGAACATCAACGGCAAGAACGGTCTCGCGTGCCTGACGAACCTGAACGACCTGCCGCAGAAGATCGTGCTGCGTCCGCTGCCGGGCCTGCCCGTCGTGCGCGACCTGATCGTCGACATGACGCACTTCTTCAACCAGTACCACTCGATCAAGCCGTACCTGATCAACGACGCGCCGCCGCCGGAGAAGGAACGCCTCCAGTCGCCGGAAGAGCGCGACGAGCTCGACGGCGTGTACGAGTGCATTCTGTGCGCGAGCTGCTCGACGTCGTGCCCGAGCTTCTGGTGGAACCCGGACAAGTTCGTCGGCCCGGCCGGCCTGCTGCAGGCTTACCGCTTCATCGCGGACAGCCGCGACACCGCCACCGGCGAGCGCCTCGACAATCTGGAAGACCCGTACCGTCTGTTCCGTTGCCACACGATCATGAACTGCGTCGACGTTTGCCCGAAGGGCCTGAACCCGACGAAGGCGATCGGCAAGATCAAGGAACTGATGGTTCGCCGCGCGGTATAAATTTTAATGAGCGACGATTCGCATCAATCCGACCCGCACCGCCGCGCGCGCCTGCGCTGGCGCGCGCGGCGGGGTCTGCTGGAGAACGACATCGTATTCGAGCGTTTCTTCAGCCGATACGAGCATGACCTCACCGATGCAGACGTAGGCGCGTTGTCGCGCCTGCTCGATCTGAGCGACAACGACCTGATGGACTTGCTCCTCGCGCGCAAGGAACCAGAGGGCGACCTAGACAGCCCGGAGATTCACCGGCTGTTGGAGATGCTGCGCAACGTGTAACGCCAACATGTAACACGCTGTGCCCGTTATCGAATCCCGTTTCTTTATTTCGATTGAGGATGTGCCATGACTCCGTCTGATGTTAAAGCCACGCTATCGTTCAGCGACAACTCGCCGAGCGTCGAAATGCCGATCTACAAGGGCACGATGGGCCCGGACGTAATCGACATCCGGAAGCTGTACGGCCAGACCGGCAAGTTCACGTACGACCCGGGCTTCATGTCGACGGCAGCTTGTAATTCGGCGATCACGTACATCGACGGCGACAAGGGCGAGCTGCTGTACCGCGGTTACCCGATCGACAACCTCGCGCAAAACGCCGACTTCCTCGAAAGCTGCTACCTGCTGCTGAAGGGCGAACTGCCGAACGCGGCGCAGAAGAAGGAGTTCGTCGACACCGTCACCAAGCATACGATGGTGCACGAGCAGATGCACTTCTTCTTCCGCGGCTTCCGTCGCGACGCGCACCCGATGGCGGTGCTGGTCGCGGCCGTCGGCGCGCTGTCGGCGTTCTATCACGACTCGCTCGACATCAACGACCCGCGTCACCGCGAAGTGTCGGCGATCCGCATGATCGCGAAGCTGCCGACGCTCGTCGCGATGGCGTACAAGTTCAGCATCGGTCAGCCGTTCGTCTATCCGAAGAACGAACTGTCGTACAGCGCGAACTTCATGCACATGATGTTCTCGAACCCGTGCGAAGAGTACAAGGTCAACGACGTGCTGGTCCGCGCACTCGACCGCATCCTGATCCTGCACGCTGATCACGAGCAGAACGCATCGACGTCGACGGTTCGCCTGGCCGGCTCGTCGGGCGCGAACCCGTTCGCGTGTATCGCGGCCGGTATCGCGTGTCTGTGGGGCCCGGCGCACGGTGGTGCGAACGAAGCCGCGCTGAACATGCTCGAGCAGATCGGTTCGCCGGACAACATCCCCGAATTCATCAAGCAGGTGAAGGACAAGAATTCGGGCGTGAAGCTGATGGGCTTCGGTCACCGCGTGTACAAGAACTACGACCCGCGCGCGAAGCTGATGCGCGAAACCTGCTACGAAGTGCTGAACGAACTGGGCCTGCACGACGACCCGCTGTTCAAGCTCGCGATGCAGCTCGAGAAGATCGCGCTGGAAGACGAATACTTCGTGTCGCGCAAGCTGTACCCGAACGTCGACTTCTACTCGGGTATCGTTCAGCGCGCGCTGGGCATCCCGACGTCGATGTTCACGTGTATCTTCGCGATGGCACGTACGGTCGGCTGGATCGCACAGTGGAACGAAATGATTGCCGATCCGGAACAGAAGATCGGCCGTCCGCGTCAGCTGTTCATCGGCGACACGCCGCGCGAAGCGAAGCCGCTCAACGCACGTTAAACCGTGCGCGGCGCGAACGGTCGTCAGGCCGCTCGCGTCCGGCAATCGCAACGCCACGACACCCCGGTGGGTCATCCCGCCGGGGTGTTGTCATTTGTGCGGCCGACGCTGGCGCGAGGTAAGCGCTCGATGCACACCGTCCGTTCATGAGCGTGCGGCACGGGCAATCTGATTCCCATCAGATGTGCAATGGGATTGATATCCTCCGCTGCCTTCGGGCAGGGAGGATGTCAAGGTCATGCTTTACGCTCCCAACGTTCGTTGCCGATCGGCTAAAGGCGTTCTTACCATTCGCGCCGAATGCCGGTCTTTACGATGTGTGAGTCATAGTCGTCCTCGGAACTGAGCTGGGCTCTAAGGGCATTGTAATAGTCAGGAGCTTGAACACCATGGACCTGATGCTGGTTACCATTTGACGCCTGATAATATGGGTTCATTCCGGGCTGATCCGGCACGACGACGGCCCGCGGATATACCGGCTGACGCGCGGCTAATTCCCGATCAACTTGACGAGCGGTGTGCGCATGCGATTGCGGGACGTAAACGCCACGAAACGCTGACGGCGGAATACTGTGACGGGTATCTTCGTACGGGGATGCATAGGCCGCTGGGGCACTGGCGTGCGCTGTCACCATAAAAGTACTCTGCATCCGATGGTAGGCCTGCGATTGCCCGTGCGGCGACAAACTTGTTGTTCGTTGATCCGTCGCCATCATCTCGAGAATCTGCTCAGGCTTCATACCGTACTCCATCGCTGCCTCAAACTCTTTACGTTGTTCGGGACTCAACGAGCGAAGCACCTCTTCCGTTGATGGCGCGTGTGTTTCAGTATGCAGCGGGCCGTATCCATGGCGTTCGAGCGCGACGGACAGCGCCCCATGCGCAGAGTTTTCCACAGCCATGCGCGCGGAGCGCGCCCTCTGTTGAGGATCCGGGCTACCGTGTATCCGGGTAACATCGATATCGCTCCGCGCCACTTGACCGTCGTGTGATTGATTAAATGCAATGTGCTGATCTCGCATCTGGTCTTGAGAAAGGATACCGTGTCGCCTTACGCTGCTATAGGGGCCAGCAAACGCGGGATCAGTCGTCGTTGGCGCAGAAGATGGACGCCCGTTGAATGCCGGAGGCATCCCATGGATAGGTGGCTGCGTGTGAGAGGCGGGCCCAGTCCCCGACCCTGCCCCCGAGCCGGGCGCTGGGTAAGGTTCATGAAAATCAGTCGTGTAAGCGTTATTGCCATTCGTAACTCGAGGAAAGTTGTTGCCGCCCGTCATGTCGGTTTCTCCGGTTAACACAAGGTGTAGTGCCGATATTAATGATGTACGCCGACCCGGAAGCCTCACTCATGCGCAGTAAAAGCATGAAACGCGAACCGGAGAACGCTTCAATCCGGAAGCGGCAATTGACCGGGAGGAGTGCAACTAAAGATTGCACCTGTAAAGGCATTCTTCCGCATGCGCGACGAGCTCGGCCGGCGCGAGCAGAACCTCTGGCAGCAGATGCGGGCGCTGATCGCGCGCGAAGTCGAATCGAAGGTGCGGGCGTCATTGGGCTCGCACTCGTCGGGATCGACGCCGTTCAGGCGTGCGGTGCCGATCAGGCGATACGCGATCCGGCGCGGCGCTCCAGCGACGGCGGCCGTGTGTCGAGCGCTGGCGCATCGTCGTCGGGCGCGTGGCCGTGCTGCTTGAAGAACTGCCGGTACGCGCCGGGCGTCATGCCGTGCGCAGCGAGGAACTGGCGGTTGAAGTTCGCGGCATTCGCAATGCCGCAGCGCGCGGCGACCGTCGCGATCGGCCAGTCGGTGCCGGCGAGATGGCGGCACGCGTGCGCGAGCCGCAGCCGTTGCACGTAGCGGCCGACGCTTTCGCCGATATGACGCGCGAACAGCCGCTGCAGCGTGCGTTCGGACAGGTGCGCGACGGCCGCGAGCGCGTCGATGCGCAGCGGTTCGTGGAACTGCCGGTCGATCGCGTCGAGTACGCGATCGAGGCGTTCGGCGCCGGATGCGGTGGAGTCGACCGAGGACGTGGCTGCGTCGGAGCGATCGTAGGCCTGCGAGGTGGCGAGCGGTTCGCCGCCGGCTTCCGCGAGATCGGCAAGCGTATCGAGCGTGGCCGCGAGCCGCACGCGCGGCGACGGATCGAGCAACCGCGGCAGCCGCGCGCGCATCGCGCGGGCCGTCTCCACGTCGAAGCGCAGGCCCGGCGCCGCGCGCCGCAGCAGCGAGCGCAGCGGCGCGTATTCGGGGCAGCAGTCGGCCAGCCGCCGTACCCAGTCTCCGTCGAACCAGACGACGAGCGCGACCTCGGGCGCGCCGCGATCGATGCGCGCGTTCGACGACCACGTATGCGGCAGGTTCGGCGGCACGAGCACGAGATCGTCATCCGCGTAGCGTGCGACGTGATCGCCGATGAAGCGCTGGCCGCGGCTGTTGAGCGTCAGCGTCAGTTCGTACTCGGGATGGCGATGCCACTCGAACGGAATGCGCGCGAGCTGACGGTGATACACGCGGATCGAACAGCCGGACGCGAACGTCACATGCTCGTATTGCGGTTTCATCGCGGCCTCCGGTAGGGGCGGGCAGCGCGCCGTGGCATGATCGTGAGAGATCTTCACGACGGAGCGATGCCATGTTTTCACATGTTTGCGTGGGCGTCGGCGATACGGCGCGCGCCTACGATTTCTACGCGCCGCTGTTCGCCGAACTCGGGTTGCGCGTCAAATTCCACGAACCGGACGGCTGGTCGGGCTGGATGCCGGCCGACGCCGACCGGCCGCTGTTCTTCTTCGGCAAGCCGCTCGACGGACGCGCGCCTGAACCGGGGAACGGCCACACGATCGCGTTCGATGCGCCGACCCGCGATCACGTCGATCGCTGCCATGCGCTCGCGCTTCAGCACGGCGGCGCCTGCGAAGGGCCGCCGGGCCTCCGACCGCACTATCACCGCGACTACTACGGCGCGTATTTCCGGGACCCGGACGGCAACAAGCTGTGCGTGGTCTGCCATCGTCCCGAGTAACGCGCGGTTGTCAGGATTGTATCGATTATTGGCTGGATAGTATCGATGATGACCGTGCGGCGGCCGTACGCTGAGTGCTCATCAAAACGCGATTCAGCGAGGAGACAAGCGATGCACCTGACGATTGACGATCTGCCGGCCGCGATCCGCACGGCGAAACGGGCGCTACGCGCCGACTTGCCCGGCTACGCGGCCACGTTCCGCGAAGTGGAGGGCGACATCGCGCGGCAGGTCGACGCGATCCGCCGCGCGCACGCGCATGGCGATGACGTGATTCCGGTCGTGCCGTTCGCGGATGTCGCGAGCGGGACCGTCGATCCGCTCGCGATTGCCGCGATCCGCACGCACGGCGCGGTCGTGATCCGCGGCGTGTTGGATGCGCAGCAGGCACGCGACTGGAACGACGAGATCGGCGCGTATCTGGATGCGAACCGTTTCACCGAGCGGCTGCATGCGCGCGCGGAAGACCGCTATTTCGGCAACCTCGCGTCGGGCAAGCCGCAGATCTACGGCGTCTACTGGTCGAAGCCGCAGGTGGCCGCGCGCCAGTCGCCGGCGCTCACGCAGGCGCGGGTGTTCCTGAACCGTCTGTGGCGGCATGCGGACGGTACGCGCACGCATTTCGATTCCGACCAGGTGCCCGCCTATGCGGACCGGATTCGTCGCCGGCCGCCCGGGTCGACGTCGCTCGGGCTGTCGCCGCACGTCGACGGCGGCTCCGTCGAGCGCTGGCTCGGCGCGAATTTCCGCCAGGTCTATCGCCACGTGCTGGCCGGCCGCTGGCGCGATTACGATCCGTTCGATGCGGCGTTCCGCCCCGACGTCGAGGAGATTCCGTCGCCGGCCGTGTGTTCGATGTTCCGCACGTTCCAGGGCTGGACCGCGCTGACGCCGCAGGGGCCCGGCGACGGCACGCTGCAGCTGATCCCGGTCGCGAACGCGATGGCCTATGTCGTGCTGCGCGCGCTGCAGGACGACGTCGCCGACGACGACCTGTGCGGCGCGCGTCCCGGCCGCGCGCTGTCGATCCGCCCCGAATGGCACGCGCTGCTGCTCGACGCACTGGTGCCGATCCCGCACATGGAACCGGGCGACGCGGTGTTCTGGCACGGCGACGTCGTGCATGCGGTCGAGGACGCGCATCGCGGCAGCGGCGACAGCAACGTGATGTACATCGCGGCCGCGCCCGGCTGCGCGAAGAACGATGCATACCTGCAGCGGCAGCGGCTCGCGTTCCTGCGTGGCGACAGCCCGCCCGATTTCCCGGCCGACCATTTCGAGGCCGATTTCGATGGCCGTGCGGGGGAGGGCGATCTCACGGCGCTCGGCCGTGCGCAGATGGGATTCGAGCCCGGCGCGTAACGCGCGGGCGGCGGGCGAAACGGCCATTCGCGAGACGGCGGGCGGCCCGTCTGCCGAATCCGCTGCGTGGTGCGCGCAATTCGACGCAATCGGCTGTCGGTGGCGCCGAAATCGACGCGAATTGCGCAAATTGGCTTCCGATAATGGTCCGGACACAACGCTGCCGGCCCGTGCACCGCACGGAGGCGGCGCAGATCATGGAGGAGTCGATGCAATTCACGCAAGCGATCGTTCGCCGTCCCGCGCCGTCTTGCGGCGCGGGCCTGACCACCGCCGAACTCGGCGCACCCGATTACGACAAGACGCTCACGCAGTTCCATGCATACTGCGACGCGCTGCGCATGCTCGGCGTCGAACTGACCGAATTGCCGCCGCTCGATGCGTTTCCCGATTCGCATTTCGTCGAGGACGTCGCGGTCGTCACGCCGGAATTCGCGGTGATCACGCGCCCCGGCGCGCTCGCGCGGCGCGGCGAGACCGCGCACATCGAAGCGGCGCTGCGCGTGCATCGCGAACTGCTGCCGATGCAGCAGGGCCGCCTCGACGGCGGCGACGTGATGCTGGTCGGCAAGCGCTTCTTCATCGGCCTGACGAGCCGCACCGACGCGCAAGGCATCGCCGCGTTCGAGTCGCTGGTGTCGCGCCATGGCTATTCGGTCGTCGCGGTGCCGGTCGGCGCCGGCCTGCACCTGAAATCGGTCGTCAACGCGCTCGGCGACGACACGCTGCTCGTGACCGACGCGCTGGCCGCGCATCCGGCGTTCGCCGACTATCGCCGGATCGCGATCCCGGCCGCCGACGAATACGCGGGCAACACGCTGCGCGTGAACGGCACGCTGATCACGCCGGCCGGCTATCCGCGCGTGCATGACGCGATCGCGCCGCTCGGCATGCCGCTGCACGTGATCGACACGAGCGAGTTCCGCAAGATGGACGGCGGCCTGACCTGCCTGTCGCTGCGGTTCTAGCCGATTGGCGCGCGGCGGCTTCGGCCGGATAATGTGGCCCCGCGCGGAATGGCAGACGTTCCGCGCATGAGCCACGAGCCACGAGCCACGACCCGACCGGAGCGAACGCGGATGACCGACAAGAAGATGCAGCTCGACAAGATCGATCTCCGGATCCTCGACATCCTGCGTACCGATGGACGGATTTCCTACCGGAAGCTGTCGGAGCTCGTGAATCTCACGCCGCGGCCGTGCCAGGCGCGCGTGGAGCGGCTCGAGGCGCTCGGCGTGATCGAAGGGTACCGCGCGGTGATCAAGGCGCCGCGCGCGACCAAGCCGATCGTCGTGATCGCGCAGATCGTGCTGGCCGACCACGGGCGTTCGCAAGCGCCGTTCGAAGAGGAAATGCGCGCGAATCCGGCCGTGCTCGATTGCTGGCTGGTGAGCGGCACGTTCGATTTTCTCGTGCGGCTCGCGTGCGAGGACCTCGACGAGTACCGGCGGATCGCGAACGCGTGGCTGGAAAGCCCGCGGTTCCGGATCGAGAAGATCGTGACGACGGCCGAACTGCAGTCGATCAAGCGCAGCGTCGCGTGATGCGGCCGGCCCGGCAGGGCCGGTTTGGACGCGAATGATCGGGTCAATCGATTTGCATTCCGAATCGAATCGGCTGGCCGACTCACAATCAGGGGGAACACCATGGATGCCATGCAAGCGGCGACGGACACGGCCGCACCGTCCGGGACGGCGCTGAAGCGCCGTCTGCAGGGCCGCCACGTCGCGATGATCGCGATCGGCGGGTCGATCGGCACGGGGCTGTTCGTCGCGTCGGGCGCGTCGGTCGCGCAGGCGGGGCCGGGCGGGGCGATCGCCGCGTATATCGCGATCGGGGTCATGGTCTACTTCGTCGTGACCGGGCTCGGCGAGATGGCCGCGCTGATGCCGGTATCGGGCTCGTTCGCGATCTACGGCGAGAAGTACGTCGACGAAGGCTTCGGCGTCGCGCTCGGCTGGACCTACTGGTACAGCTGGGCGGTGACGATCGCGATCGAGCTGGTCGCCGCGCAGATCGTGATGCGCTACTGGTTTCCGTCGGTGCCGGGCGTGTGGTGGGGCGCGGGCTTCCTCGTGCTGATCTTCCTGCTCAATACGCTGTCGGTGCGCGGCTTCGGCGAATCGGAATACTGGTTCTCGCTGATCAAGGTCGTCACCGTGATCGCGTTCATCGCGGCCGGGCTGCTGATCGCGGCCGGCGTGCTGGGCGGCGGGCATACCGGCAGCGGGCATACCGGCGGCGGGCATACCGGCACCGGGCATCCGGTCGGCTGGCGCAACTTCACGACCGGCGACGCGCCGTTCGTCGGCGGCGTGCACGCGATGATGAGCGTCGCGCTGATCGCGGGCTTCTCGTTTCTCGGCACCGAGCTGGTCGGCATCACGGCCGGCGAATCGGAGAACCCGCGCAAGACGATCCCGCGCGCGGTGAAGCAGATCTTCTGGCGGATCATGCTGTTCTACGTGCTCGCGATCTTCGTGATCGGCCTGCTCGTGCCGTACACCGATCCGAACCTGCTGAAGAGCGACGTGACCGACATCGGCGTGAGCCCGTTCACGCTGGTATTCAGCCACGCGGGGTTCCCGCTCGCGGCCGGTGCGATGAATCTCGTGATCCTGACGGCCGTGCTGTCGGCCGGCAATTCCGGTACCTACGCGGCGACGCGGATGCTGTACAACCTTGCATCGGAAGGGCGCGCGCCGGCCGTGTTCGCGACGCTGTCGCCGGGCGGCGTGCCGCGCAACGCGCTGTACGCGACGATGGCCGTCGGCGGGCTGTGTTTCCTCACGTCGTTGACCAACAACCAGCGCATCTATCTGTGGCTGCTGAATACGGTCGGCATCACCGGCTTCATCGCGTGGCTCGGCATCGCGGTCTGCCATTACCGGTTCCGCAGGGGATTCCTGAAGCAGGGTTATCGACTCGATCAACTGCCGTATCGCGCGAAATGGTTTCCGTTCGGGCCGGTGTTCGCGGTCGCGGTCTGCATCGTGATTTCGCTCGGGCAGGATTACCAGGCGTTTTTCGCGGCGCGCATCGACTGGATGGAAGTGTTGTCGATCTATGTATGGATTCCGCTGTTCGTCGCGATCTGGTGGGCGTATCGCCGCGCGCGCAAGAGCCGGCTCGTGCGCTACGAGGAGATGGACATCGGGCCGTGGCTCACGCGCTCGGTGGAAGCCGTCGACGCGGCCGCCGCGCAGCACGGGCAGCCGCGCTGATCCTGCGTGAAATTCGCCCGTGCGCGCACGTTCCGCGGTACGTGCCGGGCCGTTACTTGTCCAGCTCCGGATAGTGCCGGAAGATCCCCATGTCGTTGAACGGGATGCGGCGTTCCGACTCGAGGTAGCGCGCGACGGGCGGATGCCGCGCGACGCGATCGTGCAGCGCGACGAGCGTCGCGACCTTGCGCTCCGCGCGCTTCATCGCTTTCGGGAACGCATAGCGCAGGCCCTCGATCAACTGGAACATCGTCAGGTCCGCGTAACTGAGCGCGCTGCCCGCGATATAGCCGCGCTTGTGCGGGTTCTGTTCGAGCACGCGATCGAAGTAGCCGAGGAATTTCGGCAGCCGGTTCTCGAGGAAATCGGCCGCGCGCTCGGCCGCTTCCGCTTGCTGGTCCTCGTAGTACAGGCCGCTGCCGATCGGATGGTGCGTGTCGTGGATCTCGGTGATGAAATCGGCGGCGGTCAGCTGGATCTGATGGACCCACAGCCGGCCGGCTTCGTCGTCGGGCGCGAGCCCGAGCCGCGCGCCGAGAAACAGCAGGATGTTCGCGGTCTGCCCGACGACCACGTCGCCCGCCTTCAGGAACGGCGGCGCGAACGGCACGCATTCGGCCTTCGCGCTGTCCATCATGCGCATCATGGCCGACACGCCCATCCCGCGCCCCGATTCGCGCGCGACGTCGACGTAATCGGCTTCGGCCGCTTCGAGCGCGAGCCGCACATATTCGCCGCGGCCCTGGATTTCAGGCCAGTAATAGAGTTCGTACCGCATGCAAGGCTCCTGTCCGGTCGATGCGCCGGGACGCACGCATCGCGATGGCGGGGAGGGCAGCCGCGCGCCGCCCGTTGGGAATAGACAGTCTATGAGATCGAGTGCGAAATGCCAGTGACGCCTGTACGGTTCGCATGGCTTGATTTGGAAATGATCATTTCCTATAATGGCGCATGGCTAGGAAAATTGCAGCGAACGTGGGCAGGCCGCGAGAATTCGATATGGATGAAGCGCTGGACGGCTTCATCCGCGTCTTTCGCGAGCGTGGCTATCACGCGACTTCTATCGGCGATCTGTCCCGGGCGACGGGGCTCACCGCAGGCAGTCTTTACAAAGCCTTTGCCGACAAGAACGCCATCTTCGTTGCCGCGTTGAACCGGTACATCGATCGGCGCGTCAGCGAGCTCAACATGATCCTTGCCGATGAAGAAAACGGACGGGACAAGGTGCGAGCGCTCCTGCGCTTTTACGCGGACGTCTCGCATGGAGACGAGGGTCGAAAGGGCTGTCTGGTCGTCGGCGGCGCCATGGTTCTGAGTGCGTTGGATAGCGAGATCGCCGGCATCGTCCACAGATCGATGCAGAGGATCGAGCGTCTCCTTCGCGATTTGATCAAGCAGGGGCAGGCCGATGGATCCGTCGATGCCGCGCTGAACGCGCAAGCCACGTCGAGCTGTCTGTTTGCCATGGTGCAGGGGCTTCGAGTGGTGGGGAAGCTCGGCCAGAGCCGGAGCGACATGTCGATGCTGGTTGACGAGGCAATGCGGCTGCTCGACTAAGGTTTGTGCGTCACCCGACAGGCGACGCGATGTGAAGCAACACGCGAAACCGCGCATGCGCGTGATTCGGTTTCGCCGAATTAGGAAACAAATATTTCCGAACGGAAGTGCTCCCGCTGCTCGGGGGCCATCATCCAGCGCAGTCGATTCTGTGGAGAGGACGAACTTATGTACCAGCATCAATCCACCGCGGATGCTTCGCATCTCGAGGCCGCGCCCTATTTTCGGGAAGACCCGCGGCTCAGCGGCTTTCGTCATCGGTTCGATACGGTAGACGGGGTGCGCCTTCATTTCGTCGAAGGAGGCCGCGCCGACGGCGAGACCATCGTCCTGCTCGCCGGCTTTCCGGAAAGCTGGTACGCGTGGCGGAGAGTCATGCCGCTTCTCGCGGACGAATTCAGGATCGTGGCGCCGGATCTTCCCGGACAAGGCGATTCGGACCGTCCACTCGTCGGTTACGACACGCAGACCGTCGCGGCAACGCTTGCGCGCCTGCTGGAGCAGCAAAAGATCGCGCGCTTTTACCTGGCCGCTCACGACGTCGGCGCGTGGGTCGCCTATCCGTTTGCCGCGATGTATCCCGATGCGGTGAAGCGATTGGCGTTGCTCGACGCGGGGATACCCGGCATCACGCTGCCCGCCGCACTGCCGATCGAGCCCGGCAACGCATGGCGCACGTGGCACTTCGCGTTTCATACCGTCGCCGACCTGCCGGAGACGTTGATTGCCGGCAAGGAGCGCGAGTATCTCGATTGGTTCTTGCGTCGCAAGGCGGCCAATCCCGAGTCGTTCTCCGACGCGGATGTCGACGAGTATCTCCGGGTGTTCACCCGGGACGGCGGGTTGCGAGCGGGGCTGGCCTTCTACCGGGCCGTGTCGGCGTCGTCGGCTCAGAACCGCACGCTGCAGGCGCTGGGGAAGCTGAAGATGCCCGTGCTCGCTGTCAGTGCGGATCAGGGGTCCATACCCGACATGGCGGGGCCGCTCGGACACGTGGCGGAAGATGTGACGGCCGCGACGATCGCGCATAGCGGGCATTTCATTCCCGAGGAACAACCGCAGGCGCTGGCGCGCGAGCTGCGCAATTTCTTCCGGTAGCACGCCGCCGCAAGCAGCCGCGCTTGCCGGGTAATGCTTATCCGGGTATCGCGTGTACCACCCAACTCACTGTTTTTATTCACTTTTTTCGTTATCGTGGTACTCCATGGGCCGATTTTGCGTGGCATAATCGACCGCATCCGCAAGGCTTGTAGTCACAACGACCCCGCATACCCATGGCACAGACTCTCTACGACAAACTGTGGAACACCCACGTGGTCCACACCGAGGAAGACGGCACGACCCTGCTCTACATCGACCGTCAGCTGCTGCATGAAGTCACGAGCCCGCAAGCGTTCGAAGGGCTGAAGATCGCGCAGCGTCCGGTGTGGCGCATCAGCGCGAACCTGGCCGTGTCGGACCACAACGTGCCGACGACGGACCGCAGCCACGGCATCGCCGATCCCGTCTCGAAGCTGCAGGTCGACACGCTCGACGCGAACTGCGACGCGTTCGGCATCACGCAGTTCAAGATGAACGACGTGCGCCAGGGCATCGTCCACATCATCGGGCCGGAGCAGGGCGCGACGCTGCCGGGCATGACGATCGTGTGCGGCGATTCGCATACGTCGACGCACGGCGCGTTCGGCGCGCTCGCGCACGGCATCGGCACGTCGGAAGTCGAGCACGTGCTCGCGACGCAGACGCTGCTGCAGAAGAAGAGCAAGAACATGCTCGTGAAGGTCGAGGGCGCGCTGCCGCGCGGCTGTACCGCGAAGGACATCGTGCTCGCGATCATCGGCAAGATCGGCACCGCGGGCGGCACGGGCTACGCGATCGAATTCGGCGGCTCGACCATTCGCGCGCTGACGATGGAAGGCCGCATGACCGTGTGCAACATGGCGATCGAGGCCGGCGCGCGCGCAGGCATGGTCGCGGTGGACGACACGACGATCGAATACCTGAAGGGCCGCCCGTTCGTGCCGACCGGCGCGGAATGGGATCAGGCGGTCGAGTACTGGCGCCAGTTCAAGTCGGACGACGGCGCGCAATTCGACCGCGTGGTCGAGCTGAATGCCGCCGACATCGTTCCGCAGGTCACGTGGGGCACGTCGCCGGAAATGGTCACGTCGATCGACGGTCGCGTGCCCGATCCCGAGCGCGAGAAGGATCCGGTCAAGCGCGACGCGATGGAGCGCGCGCTGGCGTACATGGCGCTCGAGCCGAACACGCCGATCGAATCGATCAAGGTCGACAAGATCTTCATCGGCTCGTGCACGAACGCGCGCATCGAGGACATCCGCGCGGCCGCGTACGTCGTGAAGAAGCTGAACCGCCGCGTCGCGTCGAACGTGCGGCTCGCGATGGTCGTGCCGGGCTCGGGCCTCGTGAAGGCGCAGGCCGAGCGCGAAGGGCTCGACAAGGTGTTCACCGATGCGGGCTTCGAATGGCGCGAGCCGGGCTGCTCGATGTGCCTCGCGATGAACGCCGACCGGCTCGAGCCGGGCGAGCGCTGCGCGTCGACGTCGAACCGCAACTTCGAAGGGCGGCAGGGCGCGGGCGGTCGCACGCACCTCGTGAGCCCCGCGATGGCGGCGGCCGCGGCGATCGAAGGTCACTTCGTCGACATTCGCCAGCTGGGGTAACACGTGACGGCATCGAAGGTCATCGCGCGGCTGGTTGCCGCGCTGGCGCTGGCCGGGTTGGGCTTCGGCCTGGCCGGCTGCAATACCGTCCGAGGCTTCGGGGAAGACGTCAACGCCGCCGGCAGCGCGCTCAAGCGCGCCGCGGAGTGACGTTTCCCGCCGAGAATTTGTCGATGTGCGCCGGCTGACTGCCGGCCCTTCAACCGGATAGACGGATCATGGAAAAATTCACTGTACATACCGGCGTCGTGGCGCCGCTCGATCGCGAGAACGTCGACACCGACGCGATCATCCCGAAGCAGTTCCTGAAGTCGATCAAGCGCACGGGCTTCGGTCCGAACGCGTTCGACGAGTGGCGTTACCTCGATCACGGCGAGCCGGGCCAGGACAACTCGAAGCGTCCGCTGAACCCGGACTTCGTGCTGAACCAGCCGCGCTACCAGGGCGCGTCGGTGCTGCTCGCCCGCAAGAACTTCGGCTGCGGCAGCTCGCGCGAGCACGCGCCGTGGGCGCTGCAGCAGTACGGCTTCCGCGCGATCATCGCGCCGAGCTTCGCGGACATCTTCTTCAACAACTGCTACAAGAACGGTCTGCTGCCGATCGTGCTGACCGAGCAGCAGGTCGATCACCTGTTCAACGAGACGGCCGCGTTCAACGGCTTTCAACTGACGATCGATCTCGACGCGCAGGTCGTGCGCGCGGGCGACGGCCGCGAGTATCCGTTCGAGATCGCCGCGTTCCGCAAGTACTGCCTGCTGAACGGTTTCGACGACATCGGCCTCACGCTGCGCCACGCGGACAAGATCCGCCAGTTCGAGGCAGAGCGGCTCGTGAAGCAGCCTTGGCTCAACACCAAGCTGGTCCGCTGACATCGCGTTCGAGGCGGGCGCGCTTTGCGCGCGCTCGCCGGCCTGCCTCCATCACACTCTACCCAGTCAGGAATTTCGCATGAAGATTGCAGTGCTGCCCGGCGACGGCATCGGTCCGGAAATCGTCAATGAAGCGGTGAAGGTGCTGAACGCACTCGACGAGAAGTTCGAACTCGAACAGGCGCCGGTCGGCGGCGCGGGCTACGAGGCGAGCGGCCATCCGCTGCCCGACGCGACGCTGGCGCTCGCGAAGCAGGCCGACGCGATCCTGTTCGGCGCGGTCGGCGACTGGAAGTACGACTCGCTGGAACGCGCGCTGCGCCCCGAGCAGGCGATCCTCGGGCTGCGCAAGCACCTCGAGCTGTTCGCGAACTTCCGCCCGGCGATCTGCTATCCGCAGCTCGTCGATGCATCGCCGTTGAAGCCGGAACTCGTCGCGGGCCTCGACATCCTGATCGTGCGCGAACTGAACGGCGACATCTACTTCGGCCAGCCGCGCGGCGTGCGTGCGGCGCCGGACGGCCCGTTCGCCGGCGAGCGCGAAGGCTTCGACACGATGCGCTATTCGGAGCCGGAAGTGCGCCGCATCGCGCACGTCGCGTTCCAGGCCGCGCAAAAGCGCGCGAAGAAGCTGCTGTCGGTCGACAAGTCGAACGTGCTGGAGACGTCGCAGTTCTGGCGCGACATCATGATCGACGTGTCGAAGGAGTACGCGGACGTCGAGCTGTCGCACATGTACGTCGACAACGCGGCGATGCAGCTCGCGAAGGCGCCGAAGCAGTTCGACGTGATCGTCACCGGCAACATGTTCGGCGACATCCTGTCGGACGAAGCGTCGATGCTCACGGGCTCGATCGGCATGCTGCCGTCGGCGTCGCTCGACAAGCACAACAAGGGCCTGTACGAGCCGTCGCACGGTTCGGCGCCGGACATCGCGGGCAAGGGCATCGCGAACCCGCTCGCGACGATCCTGTCGGCCGCGATGCTGTTGCGCTACTCGCTGAATCGCGCCGAGCAGGCCGATCGCATCGAGCGCGCGGTGAAAACGGTGCTCGAACAGGGCTACCGCACCGGCGACATCGCGACGCCGGGCTGCAAGCAGGTCGGCACGGCCGCGATGGGCGATGCGGTGGTCGCCGCGTTGTAAGCGCGTGGCAATGAAGTGCGGTAATTAATGTGGAAAAGGGTGCGAACGGGCCGGAAAAATTGGCCGGTTCGCGCACGGTTGGCCGTTGTGCGGGCCACCGGCTTTGTGTAGACTCGAACGATGGCGCTGATTTCCCTGATCTCCCCGGTCCTGAAACTCCACGGCAACACTGCCCGTGCGGGTGCGCGCGCCATCGTCATCACGAAAACCATTACCACGAAAACGATCATTAAACGCTGATCGCCGTCGTGCCCGCCTGTTTCCCCGCGCGGTCACGCGGGGACGGAAATGGCGGGGAAGCTCCATTCAAAGCAAAGGGTTAGTCATGAACGTAGGTCTCGTAGGTTGGCGCGGCATGGTCGGCAGCGTCCTGATGCAGCGCATGCAGGAAGAGGGCGATTTCGACCTGATCGAACCGGTGTTTTTCAGCACCAGCAATACGGGCGGCAAGGCGCCGTCGTTCGCGAAAAACGAGACCACGCTCAAGGACGCGACCAACGTCGACGAGCTGAAGAAGTGCGACGTGATCATCACGTGCCAGGGCGGCGACTACACGAACGACGTGTTCCCGAAGCTGCGCGCGGCCGGCTGGAACGGCTACTGGATCGACGCGGCATCGTCGCTGCGGATGCAGGACGACGCGGTCATCATCCTCGATCCGGTCAACCTCGACGTGATCAAGGACGCGCTCGTCAAGGGCACGAAGAACTTCATCGGCGGCAACTGCACGGTCAGCCTGATGCTGATGGCGCTCGGCGGCCTGTTCCGCGAGAACCTCGTCGACTGGATCACCGCGATGACGTACCAGGCCGCATCGGGAGCGGGCGCGCAGAACATGCGCGAGCTGCTGTCGCAGATGGGCACGCTGAACGGCGCGGTGCAGGAACAGCTTGCCGATCCGGCTTCCGCGATCCTCGACATCGACCGCCGCGTGCTGGCCGCGATGAACAGCGACGCGATGCCGACGAGTCACTTCGGCGTGCCGCTGGCCGGTTCGCTGATTCCGTGGATCGACAAGGATCTCGGCAACGGGATGTCGAAGGAAGAGTGGAAGGGCGGCGCGGAAACCAACAAGATCCTCGGCAAGCCCGCGATGGGCGAGCCGGGTTCGATCCCGGTCGACGGCCTGTGCGTGCGGATCGGCGCGATGCGCTGCCACTCGCAGGCGCTGACGATCAAGCTGAAGAAGGACGTGCCGCTCGACGAGATCAACGGCATCCTCGCATCGGCGAACGACTGGGTGAAGGTCGTGCCGAACGAGCGTGAAGCGTCGATGCGCGACCTGTCGCCGGCGAAGATCACCGGCACGCTGACGGTGCCGGTCGGCCGCCTGCGCAAGCTCGCGATGGGCGGCGAATACCTGTCGGCGTTCACGGTCGGCGATCAGCTGCTGTGGGGCGCGGCCGAGCCGCTGCGCCGCATGCTGCGCATCCTGCTCGACAAGTAAGCACGTTGGCTGTCCGGCCCGCGGGCCGGGCTGCACGATACGACGCGCCGCGTCGGCCTTGGGATTCAGGGCCGGCGCGGCGCGTTTTTCATGCGCGGTTCAGCGCAGGTTCAGCAGCGTCTGGTCGACGGCCTGCTGGGTCTTGATCGTCTGCGCATTCGCCTGGTAATTGCGCTGCGCGGTGATCAGGTTCACGAGTTCGGTCGTCAGGTTGACGTTCGAGTTTTCCAGCGCGCTGCCCTGCAGCGTGCCGTGGTTCGTGCTGCCCGGCGCGGAGATCTGCGGCACGCCCGACGCGGCCGTTTCCGCATACTGGTTGCCGCCGATGTTCACGAGCCCGTTCGGGTTGTTGAAGTTCGCGAGCGCGATCAGGCCGAGCACCGCGCTCTGGCCGTTCGAGTAGTTGCCGGTCAGCTTGCCGTCGGTGCCGATCGAGAACGTCGTCAGCGTGCCGCTCGCGAAGCCGTCCTGCGCGAGGTTGTTCACGCCGTCCTTGCCGCCGTACTGGGTCGTGCCGCCGAGGTCGAGCGTCAGGTTCTGCGGATTCGCGCCGCCCGTCGTGTTCGGGATCGAGAACGCGAACTGGCCGAGGCTCGCGGTCGGCTGGCCGGTCGCGGCCGACGTCGTCGAGCTGATCCGGCCCGATGCGTCGAACGTGACGGTGCCGAGATTCGTCGGCGTCTGGCCCTGCGCGCCCGCGTAGGCTTGCCACGTGCCGGCCGCCGGCTTCACGAAGTACAGGTTGACCGGCTGCGAACCGCCAAGCGAGTCGTAGACCTGGATCGACGTGTTGTAGTTGTACGTCGTGTTGTCGGTCGCGTTGAACGGCGTCTTGGCCGGCACCTTGTCCTGCGCGTTCAGGTTGAACTGGCCGGTGATCTTGTTCGTCGCGCGCGGCGCGATGTTGCTGGTCGGCGCCTGCAGCGGCACGGTCTGCGCGGTGTTGATCACGCCGCCGGCGCCTGCCGCATAGCCCATCAGGTTGCGGCCTTGCGCGTCGACGATCGCGCCGTTCTTGTCGCGGTGGAACGTGCCGTCGCGCGAGTACGTGGTCACGCCGTTGCTCGACATCTGGAAGAAGCCGTTGCCGTTGATCGCGACGTCGAGCGACGACTTCGTCGAATTGATCGTTCCCTGGCTGAAATGCTGCTGCACCGACGCGAGCCGCGTGCCGATGCCGATCTGCGTGTTGACCGACGTCGCGACCGAATTCGCGTACATGTCGGCGAAGTTTGCGCGGCCCTGCTTGAAGCCGACCGTGTTTGCGTTCGCGATGTTGTTGCCGATCACGTCGAGATTGCTCGACGCGCCGGCCAACCCGCTCAAACCCTGTTGATAGCCCATGTTCGTCCCCGTAACGAGCTGGTGAGTGATGCAGTCGTGCGACTGCGCGATGGCCCTCCGGTACTTCACGGCATCAGCCCGGCCGGCGCGCTCCCGCCTTTCCCGCATGGGCGAGCGCGACGTCGAAACATGCCGATTCCTGTTTGAAGGCGATCGTATCGACGGCGGTTATTCGGTCTGTGTAATTTTGTGTAATGAAATTGAATTGATGCAGAAATGATCGCTTTTGTATGAGTAATCAAGCGAGAGAGAGGTGGTCAAAGCCTTGCGGGGCGGGGATTTGGTGGTGTGGATTTTCATTTCTCCGATAAGAGACGGAAATTGGCTTCTTATCGGCGAATTGGAATTGATTGGAGTGGGATGGGGCGCCGGTCGGGATTTGTCTTGATTTTCCGGCTGTTAATTCATTAACGGCGGACAGGATGGATTGTTGAGGGAGTGCTTGCGATTCTGTCGCCGCGATCCTGCGGCGGACGCCCGCTGAGCGCCAAAAAGCCGCGTCATTCGAGCGGGGCGCGAGGCTGCCGCGAGACGGCTTCCAACTGCGGCACGCAGGTTCGTTTTGATCGATCGGATGCATGGGCTATGGGCAGACGGACCCGCGCGACACGAGCGCCCGCCCGGGCCCGGTGGCACCTGTCGGCGACGAATTCGGCCGGAACCCGATCGTGTGAAGTAAACTACGCGGTTACGACGCACAGACCCGCCGAAAGCGTCGCGTTCCGCGCGACGCTTTTGCATTTCTGCAGCGCTTTATTGACGCTTCCAACCGCGAATCCGAGCCGCGCCCGTGCGCGGCGATAGAGCCAACGATGTCCCGAATTTCCTTGTTTCCGCGCCAGTCCCGTCTGTCGCGCGCCGTGCGTGGCGCGCTGGCGATCCTGGCGCTCGGCGCCGCCGCATCGGCGTGGGCAGTCGGCACCGGCGACCTGCCGGCATCCGCCGTCGGCGGCGCCGCACCGCTTACCGTGACGGTCCAGCCGGGCCAGTCGCTGAACGACATCGCGAAAGCGGCCACGCAATCGCACGATCCGGCCGTGCTCGCGCGCGCCGGTCGCGCGCTGTTCGACGCCAATCCGCAGGCGTTCATGAAGCGCGACGCGAGCCGTTTGAAAGTCGGCGCGACACTGACGGTGCCCGCGCTCGATGCGACCGGCGCGGCGCTCGCGCCGGCCGGCGCATCCGCCGCGTCCGCTGCATCTGGCCCGACGGCCGCTTCCGCGCCCGCCGCCGCATCGGGTGGGGCAGCGATCGCGCAGCACGGCGCATCCGCGCCGCAGCCCGGTTCGGCCGCGCAACCCGCGCCGGTGGCGCCGGCCCTGCATGCCGCTCCGGTGAGCGGCGCGAGTGCCGCGACGGCGACGGCGGCGGGCGCATCCGCTTCGAGCGTTGCTTCGGCGCCGATCGGTGCGTCGGCCGCGCATGGCGCATCGGCTGTCGACGGCACGCAGCCGGCGGCGCCCACGGGCGGTGCGAGCGGCCCGCATGTATGGAGCGGTGCGATCCAGTCGGCGCCGTCCTCCGCGAGCGAGGCGACGGGGCAGTCGGTGCCGGGCAACCCGGTTGCCGGCATGCGCGAGCCGGCCGGCGCGGCACCCGCCGTCGGTGCGTCGCAGCCGCGGCCGTCGAGCCTGCAGCAATTGCTCGCGTTGAAGAACCGCGTGCTGATGGAGTTGCAGAAGCACGGCATCGGCAAGCCGGCGACGACGACCGGCGTCGCGCCTGCTCCGGCGCCTGCCGCGCCGCGTGCGGCTGCGAATGACGCGGGTGCATCGGCCGCTGCATCGACGGCGGACGAAGCCGCGCCGGGTGTGGCAGCCAGTGCGCCGCAACCGGCATCGGCTTCCGTGCAACCGGTCGCACCCGTCGCGACCTCGGCACGTCGTACCGAGCAGATGGACTGGCGCCCGGCCGCGGCGGCCGGCGCTGCCGTTATCGTGCTCGCGGCCGGCTTCGCATCGCGCAAACGCCGGAAGGGTCGGCGCGCGGACGAGGCGGGTGCCGCTGCGACCGCGGCCGCAGCAGGTGGCGCCGCGGCTGCGGAGGCGGAAGCCGCGCCGTCCGTCGAACGCGAACTGCCGATCACGCCCGAGATGCCGATCGCACGCGATGCCGCGTCCGACATGAATCTCGCCGCGGCGACGATCGAGCCGCCCGCGGCGGATACGTCGCCTGCGCTTGTAGTGACGGCGCCGCACGACGAGTCGCCGGAATTGCCGCCTGCTGACGCTGCCGTGTCGCCGGCGAACGACGCGATTCCGGGTTCGGCTGAGGCTCCGCACGACGCAGAACCCGTGGAAGAAGCCACTGCCGCCGACAAGCCGGCCGAGTCGACCAAGCTGGCCGAGCCGTCCGAGCCGTCCGCCGCATCCGTCGCCCCTTCGAGCGCCGAAGCCCAGCACGCGACACTGATGCAGAACGCGATCAGCGCGCTCAACAGTCTCGACATGCCGTTGCCGCCGCGGACGGCGGAGGAGCCGTCGACGACGGGGGAACCGCCCGCGCAGGCACCGCAGCCCGACGCCGATAAAATTGCAACTAACGGTCAAGCCGCGCAGCACCCGCCGATGGGTTCGGCTGAAACGACACCGGAACATCCGGCCGACCAGGAAGACGAGCTCGACTGGGATCCGGACGCGGTGACGTCTGCCGGCCAGGCGGGCAGCCCAGCTACGCCGTCGTCGTTGCCGCCGCTCGGCGGTGCGCAGTTCGGCGCGCTGAAGCTCGACTTCGATCTCGACCTGCCGTCCACGCCGGGCGCCGCGCTGCCTGCGCTTACCGCGGACGAGCTTGCGCGCATCGCCCGCAACAAGCTCGACCTCGCGGCCGAATACGTCGAACTGGGCGACCTGTCCGGCGCGCGGACGCTGCTGCAGGAAGTGGTCGACGCGAACGACGCCGTGACGCGCGACGATGCCCGCGCGCTGCTCGCGAAACTGGCGGACGAGGCGTGATGCGGATCGCGCTGGGCATCCAGTACGACGGCGCGGCGTTCTGCGGCTGGCAGGCGCAGCCGCACGGCAAGACCGTGCAGGACCGGCTCGAACATGCGCTGGCCGAGTTCGCGCGGGTGCCGCTGCACACGACGGTGGCCGGGCGGACCGATACCGGCGTGCACGGGCTCGGGCAGGTCGTGCATTTCGACACGGACCTCGATCGCGAGGTGTTTTCGTGGGTGCGCGGCACCAACGCGTTCCTGCCGCCGACCGTGTCGGTGCAATGGGCGAAGCCGATGCCGGACACGTTCCATGCGCGCTTCTCGGCGTTCGAGCGCACCTACTACTACGCGCTGTACGTGCACCCGGTGCGTTCGCCGATGCTGGCCGGGCGCGCGGGCTGGATCCACACGCCGCTCGACGACGACGCGATGCGCGCCGCCGCCGCGCACCTGATCGGCGAGCACGATTTTTCGTCGTTCCGGTCGTCGGAATGCCAGTCGAAGACGCCGGTCAAACACCTGTATCAGATCGACGTGCGGCGCGAGGGGCATTTCATCCATTTCCGCTTCCGCGCGAACGCGTTCCTGCATCACATGGTGCGCAACCTGATGGGCTGCCTCGTCGCGGTCGGGCGCGGCCGCTATCCGGCCGACTGGCTCGCCGACGTGCTGGCCGGCCGGGACCGCAACCTCGCGGCCCCGACGTTCATGGCCGACGGGCTGTATCTCGCCCACGTCGGCTACCCGGCGGAATTCGCCGTCCCGCCCGCGCAGCTCGGCAGCGTGCCGTGGAGCAGCGTCTGGGCCGATCTGGACCCACAAACATGACGGAGCACGCCGTGTCTTCTTCGACTTCCGCCGCGGCCGGCCAGCCGCCGCGCACGCGCATCAAGCTGTGCGGGCTGTCGCGCCCCGAGGACGTGCTGCACGCGGCGGCGCTCGGTGCCGATGCGATCGGCCTCGTGTTCTACCCGAAGAGCCCGCGCGCGGTGACGATCGCGCAGGCGGCCGAGCTGGCGAGCCTCGCGCCGCCGTTCGTGTCGGTGGTCGGGCTGTTCGTGAATGCGACCGAAGCCGAGATCGAAGCCGTCGTGCGCGACGTGCCGCTCACGATGCTGCAGCTCCACGGCGACGAGACGCCGCAGCAGTGCGATGCGCTCGGCCGCGCGGCCCGCCTGCCGTGGTTGCGCGCGGTGCGCGTCGGCCCCTCGACGCAGCGTGCCGATTTGGTAGAATCGGCTCTTCATTATTCGAAAGCGCGCGGCCTCCTGTTCGACACTTTGGTGCCGGATTACGGCGGTAGCGGCAAGGTCTTCGATTGGTCTCTTATTCCCGCAGAGCTCGCGCGTCGGGCCGTTTTGAGTGGTGGCTTGAACGCGCAAAACGTCGGTGATGCGATCCGCCAGTTGCGTCCGTTTGCTGTCGATGTCTCGAGTGGCATCGAAGTGGAGGGCGCGAAGGGCGTGAAGGATCACGCCCGGATGGCGGCGTTCGTACGCGCGGTGCGCGAGGCGGACGCCGGGTGATGCAAGCCGGTGCGGCCCCAAAAGCGGGCGCACCGACCGATCGAGAGAGACACCATGTACAACCTTCCTGATGATCGCGGCCACTTCGGCCCGTATGGCGGCGTGTTCGTCGCCGAGACGCTGATTCACGCGCTGGACGAACTGCGCGCGGCGTATGAAAAGTTCCAGAACGATCCCGACTTCGTCGCCGAATTCGAGCGCGAGCTGAAGTACTTCGTCGGCCGCCCGTCGCCGATCTATCACGCGCAGCGCTGGAGCGAGATGCTCGGCGGCGCGCAGATCTACCTGAAGCGCGAAGACCTGAACCACACGGGCGCGCACAAGATCAACAACGTGATCGGCCAGGCGCTGCTCGCGAAGCGCATGGGCAAGAAGCGCGTGATCGCGGAAACGGGCGCCGGCCAGCACGGCGTCGCGACCGCGACGATCTGCGCGCGCTTCGGGATGGAGTGCGTCGTCTACATGGGCTCGGAGGACGTGCGCCGGCAGGCCGCGAACGTCTACCGGATGAAGCTGCTCGGCGCGACGGTCGTGCCGGTCGAATCGGGTTCGCGCACGCTGAAGGACGCGCTGAACGAGGCGATGCGCGACTGGGTCACGAACATCGAAAGCACGTTCTACATCATCGGCACGGTCGCGGGCCCGCACCCGTACCCGATGATGGTGCGCGACTTCCAGCGCGTGATCGGCGACGAATGCAAGGTGCAGATGCCCGAGCTCGCCGGCCGGCAGCCGGACGCGGTGATCGCGTGCGTCGGCGGCGGGTCGAACGCGATGGGCATCTTCTATCCGTACATCGACGACGAATCGGTGCAGCTGATCGGCGTCGAAGCGGCCGGCGACGGCCTCGACACGGGCCATCACGCGGCATCGCTGATCGCGGGCAGCCCGGGCGTGCTGCACGGCAACCGCACGTACCTGCTGCAGGACGACAACGGCCAGATCATCGAGACGCATTCGGTGTCGGCGGGCCTCGACTATCCGGGCGTCGGCCCCGAGCACGCATGGCTGAAGGACAGCGGCCGCGCGCAGTACGTGCCGATCACCGACGCGGAAGCGTTGAAGGCGTTCCACGACTGCTGCCGGATCGAGGGGATCATCCCCGCGCTCGAGTCGAGCCACGCGATCGCGTATGGCGTGAAGCTCGCGCCGACGTTGCCGAAGGACAAGCTCCTGCTCGTCAACCTGTCGGGTCGCGGCGACAAGGACATGCACACGGTCGCCGAGCGATCGGGCATCGAGCTCTGACCCCGACCGATGCGTGACCTGATCGAAGAGCCGGGCGGCGGTGCCGCGAGCGAGGCGGAGGCGGTTCAGCCCGCCGCTGCCGTGCCGCGCGCGCTGCCGTCCGGTATCGAGCTGCACAACCGCGATTTCCTGACCCACGCCGCGCACTTGCCGGATGCGTCGATCGACCTGATCGTCGCCGATCCGCCGTACGGGCTCGGCAAGGACTACGGCAACGATTCGGACAAGCGTTCGGGCGACGATTTCCTCGCATGGACGCGCGCGTGGCTCGAGCTCGCGATTCCGAAGCTGAAGCCGAGCGGGTCGATGTATATCTTCTGCACGTGGCAGTACGCGCCGGAAATCTTCAGTTTCCTGAAGACGCAGCTCACGATGGTCAACGAGATCATCTGGGACCGGCGCGTGCCGAGCATGGGCGGCACGACGCGCCGTTTCACGTCGGTGCACGACAACATCGGCTTTTTCGCGGTTTCGAAGGCGTATTACTTCGATCTCGATCCGGTCCGCATCCCGTACGACGCCGATACGAAGAAGGCCCGCTCGCGCAAGCTGTTCGAAGGCAGCAAGTGGCTGGAGATGGGCTACAACCCGAAGGACGTCTGGTCGGTCTCGCGCCTGCATCGGCAGCACGCGGAGCGCGTCGATCATCCGACCCAGAAGCCGCTGGAAATCATCGAACGGATGGTGCTCGCGAGCTGCCCGCCGGGCGGCCGCGTGCTCGATCCGTTCATGGGGAGCGGCACGACCGCGGTGGCCTGCGCACGGCAGGGGCGCGACTTCGTCGGCTACGAGATCAACGAAAGCTATTGTGCGATCGCGCACGAGCGCGTGAGCGCGCTCGCCGCGCCGGCGTGCGCGTGAATCGCGCCGCCGCATCGCCGAATGCTGCTTTGCATGGGACCGGAGTAAGCGCTAAAGCGCTAACTCCGGATCGACATAGGAAAAATTGCCATGAATCGTATTCAGCAGACCTTCGCCGCGCTCGCCGAACAAGGCCGTAAGGGCCTGATCCCGTTCATCACGGCCGGCGACCCCGATCCCGCGAAAACCGTCGAATTCATGCATGCGCTCGCCGCAGGCGGCGCGGACGTGATCGAGCTCGGCGTGCCGTTCTCGGACCCGATGGCCGACGGCCCCGTGATCCAGCGCTCGTCGGAACGCGCGCTCGCGCGCGGCGTCACGTTGAAGAGCGTGCTCGCCGACGTGAAGCGTTTCCGCGAAACCGACGCCAAAACCCCCGTCGTGCTGATGGGCTATGCGAACCCGATCGAACGGATGGGCGTCGACGCGTTCGCGGCCGAAGCGCACGCGGCCGGCGTCGACGGCGTGCTGGTGGTCGACTATCCGCCGGAAGAGGCGGGCGTGTTCGCGGAAAAAATGCGGGCCGCGCAGATCGATCCGATCTTCCTGCTCGCGCCCACGTCGACCGATGAACGCATCGCCGACGTCGGCAAGATCGCGAGCGGCTACGTGTATTACGTGTCGCTGAAGGGCGTGACCGGCGCCGGAAATCTGGATGTTTCGAGCATTGCGGGTAAAATCCCGGCCATCAAGTCGCGCGTGCCGGTTCCGGTGGGCGTCGGCTTCGGTATCCGCGACGCCGAAACGGCGCGCGCGGTGGCCGAAGTGTCGGACGCCGTCGTGATCGGCAGCCGCCTCGTGCAGCTGCTCGAGAGCGCCGCGCCGGAAGGTGCCGCCGCCGCGCTGAAGTCGTTCATCGCCGAGTTGCGCGCCGCGCTGGACGGCGCCGGCAACACGGCGCGATAAACACAACACAGGAAGCGGGAACGGGCCGGTCGGCCCGCCCCGCCACGGAACAGGAAACCATACGATGAGCTGGCTCGACAAACTGTTGCCGCCGAAGATCAAGCAGACCGACCCGAAAAGCCGCAAGGGCATTCCGGAAGGCCTGTGGGTCAAGTGCCCGTCCTGCGAGGCCGTTCTCTATCGCAACGACGTGGACGCGAACCTGCACGTGTGCCCGAAGTGCGATCACCACATGCGCATCGGCGCGCGCGAGCGCCTCGACGGGCTGCTCGATCCGGAAGGCCGCTATGAAATCGGCCAGGAAATCGTGCCGGTCGACTCGCTGAAGTTCAAGGACAGCCGCAAGTACCCCGATCGTCTGAAGGAAGCGATGGACGAAACCGGCGAAACCGACGCGATGGTCGTGATGGGCGGCGCGATCCACACGCTGCCCGTCGTCGCGGCGTGCTTCGAGTTCTCGTTCATGGGCGGCTCGATGGGTTCGGTCGTCGGCGAGCGCTTCGCGCGCGGCGCGCAGAACGCGCTGGAGCAGCACGTGCCGTTCATCTGCTTCACGGCGTCGGGCGGCGCACGGATGCAGGAAAGCCTGCTGTCGCTGATGCAGATGGCCAAGACCACCGCGATGCTGACCAAGCTGGCCGAAGCGAAGCTGCCGTTCATCTCGGTGCTGACCGACCCGACGATGGGTGGCGTGTCGGCGAGCTTCGCGTTCCTCGGCGACGTCGTGATCGCCGAGCCGAAGGCGCTGATCGGCTTCGCCGGCCCGCGCGTGATCGAGCAGACGGTCCGCGAGAAGCTGCCGGAAGGCTTCCAGCGTGCCGAATTCCTGCTGAAGACGGGCGCGATCGACATGATCGTCGACCGTCGCAAGATGCGCGACGAGATCGCGCAGTTGCTCGCGCTGCTGCAGCGACAGCCGGCCGACGCGCTGGCCTGACCGGCGCAACGTGGTGAACTCTGCGCGTCGCCTGGCCTCAGCGTCAGGCGGCGCGCTTCGTTTTTTGGCGTAGTGGCGGTACCGATCCAGATTTGATCCGATGAGCACTTTTCCCACTCTTGACGCGTGGCTTTCGCATCTCGAACGCGCGCACCCGGTCGGCATCGACATGGGCCTGACCCGTATCGGGCAGGTCAAGGCGGCGCTGCAGCTCGAATTCGCGTGCCCGGTGATCACCGTCGGCGGCACGAACGGCAAGGGCTCGACCTGCGCGTTCCTCGAGACGATCCTCGTGCGCGCGGGCTACAAGGTCGGCTGCCACACGTCGCCGCACCTGCTCGAATTCAACGAGCGCGCGCGCGTGAACGGGCAGAACGTGACCGACGACGAACTGCTGCCGCACTTCGAGGCCGTCGAAGCCGCGCGCACGTCGCTGGCCGAGCCGGTCTCGCTCACGTATTTCGAATTCACGACGCTCGCGATCCTGCATCTGTTCGCGTCGCGCGGGCTCGACGCGGTGATCCTCGAAGTCGGCCTCGGCGGCCGGCTCGACGCGGTGAACATCATCGATACCGATTGCGCGATCGTCACGAGCATCGACATCGACCACACCGAATACCTCGGCGACACGCGCGAGAAGATCGCGTTCGAGAAGGCCGGGATCTTCCGCGCGGGCAAGCCGGCGATCTGCGGCGATCCGGCCGCGCCGCAGACGCTGATCGATCACGCCGAAGCGATCGGCGCCGATCTGTGGCTCGTCGGCCGCGATTTCCGCTACGAGGCGCAGGCAGGCGCCGAGCGTCAGCAATGGAGCTACCTCGGCCGCGACAAGCGCTATCCGGCGCTCGCGTATCCGGCGCTGCGCGGCGCGAATCAGCTGATCAATGCGTCGGCCGCGCTCGCGGCGCTCGAGGCGCTGCGCCCGGTGCTGCCGGTGTCCGCGCAGGACATCCGGCTCGGGCTGGCGAACGTCGAGCTGCCGGGGCGCTTCCAGGTGCTGCCCGGCAAGCCGGCGATCGTGCTCGACGTCGCGCACAACCCGCATGCGGCGGCCGTGCTCGAGCAGAACCTCGGCAACATGGGCTTCTTCCCGTACACGTACGCGGTGTTCGGCGCGATGCACGACAAGGACATCGACGGCGTGCTGCGGCACCTGAAGGGCGAGATCGACCACTGGTGCGTGACCGACCTGCCGCTGCCGCGCGCGGCTTCCGCGGAGCAACTCGAAGCGGCGCTGCGCAAGGCTGGCGTGGAGGAGGGGCCCGATTCGAGCGTGACGCGCTATGCGTCGCCCGCGGAAGCGTTTCGCGATGCACTAAAAAGAGCATCCGAGAATGATAGAATCGTGGTTTTCGGCAGTTTCCATACGGTTGCCGGCGTGCTGGCCTACCGTAAATCGCAGCAACACTGACTGACGGGCAGTTTCGGACTCAGCCATTCATGGGAATTTTCTCGTTCGGCAAGAAAGACGACGACGCGCCCCCGCGGCGCGGCGGTCGCACCGGGGCCTCCCGGAACGTGCGCACGGAGCGCACTGAACGCGTCGAGCGACGCTCGCGCCGCACCGAGCGTCCGGAATCGGATGCACTGCTCCTTGATCCGACCCTTCCAGAAAAGCAACGCGCGCGCCGGCGTCTCGTCGGCGCGATCGCGCTCGTCGTGGCTGCGGTGATCGTGCTGCCGATGGTGCTCGATTCGCACCCGAAGCCGGTGACCGACGACATCGCGATCGACATCCCGAACCGGCCCGCGCACCAGTCAGTCGTGCCGCGCGACGACGACGTGTCCGACGTGCAGGCAGGTGTCGCGCACGACGAACCGCCGGCCTCCGACACGGCCGTTGCGGCCGCACCGGCGCCCGCGCCGAAGGATGCGGCCAAGCCGGTCGCGAAACCCGAACCGACCGCCACCGCGAGCGTGACGCCGCCGAAGCCGGCCGCGCCGAAGCCGGCCGCGCCGAAGCCTGCGCCCGCAACCGTCGCGAACGACGGCGCCGCGAGCCCGGACAGCGGCGACGCATCGTCGCCGGCGTCGCCGGCCGGTGCGCGCTTCGCGGTGCAGCTCGGGTCGTTCAAGGACGACGCGGCGGCCCGTTCGTGGGCGACCAAGTTGAAATCGGCGGGGGTGCCCGCATATGTCGAGCATCGCAAGCAGGCAGACGGCAGCACGGCTACACTGTTGCGTGCCGGCCCGTTCGCGGATCGCGCGGCGGCCTCCGCCGCGATCGCGAAGGTGCGCGAAGCCGGTCTGACGCAGTAAGGCCACGATGCTGACGGCTTTCGACTACGCTGTATTGGCGGTGATCGTGTTGTCGGCGCTGCGCGGTGCGTGGCGCGGCTTTGTGTCCGAGATTTTTGGGCTGATCGGCTGGATCGCGGCGATCGTGATCGCGGGCCGCTACGTCGGGCTGGTCGTGCCATACATTCCGGCGAACTGGCCGGGCGGCGCGCTGACGCAGTGGGTGATCGCCTTCGCGTTGCTCGTGATCGGCGTCGTGCTGGTCGCCGGCGTGGCGAACGCGCTGCTGTCTCGGATCGCGCAGGCGAGTGGCCTGGGCGGTGTCGACCGCTCGCTGGGCATGATGTTCGGGCTCGTCCGCGGCTGTGTGCTGGTGGTGCTGCTGGTCGCGGCGGCCGGGCTGACCGAACTGCCCAAACAGGATTTCTGGCGCAATGCGCTCTTGCGTCCTTTTGCCGAACAGGGCGTGCACGAGCTGAAGCAGCTCCTGCCCGACGGCATGGCCCAGTACGTACGCGTGTGACGACGCGGCCGGGCAGGACGGAACCGATTTTGTCATCTTGAAGGACATGCCATGTGCGGCATCGTAGGTGTTATCTCCCAATCCCCGGTCAATCAGCTGATCTATGACAGCCTGCTGCTGCTGCAGCATCGCGGTCAGGACGCGGCGGGCATCGCGACGGCGGACGGCAGCAATTTCCACATGTACAAGGCGAACGGCATGGTGCGCGACGTGTTCCGCACGCGCAACATGCGCAGCCTGCCCGGCACCTACGGCATCGGCCAGGTGCGCTATCCGACGGCCGGCTCGGCATCGAGCGAGGCCGAGGCGCAGCCGTTCTACGTGAACGCGCCGTTCGGGATCATCCTCGCGCACAACGGCAACCTGACGAACTGGATGCAACTGAAGGACGAGATGTTCCGGATCGACCGCCGGCACATCAACACCAATTCCGACAGCGAAGTGCTGCTCAACGTGTTCGCGCACGAGCTGCAACTGTCGACCACGGGCCTCGAGCTCGATCCGGCGTCGGTGTTCAAGGCGGTCTCGGGCGTGCATCGCCGCCTCGAGGGCTCGTACGCGATCGTGTCGCTGATCGCCGGCTACGGCCTGCTCGCGTTCCGCGACCCGTTCGGCATCCGGCCGCTTTGCATCGGCAAGCTCGAAACCGAACACGGCACCGAATGGATGGTCGCGTCGGAGTCGGTAGCGGTCGAAGGCATCGGTTTCGAATTCGTGCGTGACCTGGAGCCGGGCGAAGCGGTTTTCATCGACAAGGCCGGCAACTTCCACAGCCAGCAGTGCGCGGAGAACCCGACGCTGAATCCGTGCATGTTCGAATACGTGTATCTGGCCCGTCCGGATTCGTGTCTCGACGGCGTGCCGGTCTACAACGTGCGCCTGCGCATGGGCGACTATCTCGCCGAGAAGATCAAGCGCGAACTGCCGAACGTGCCGATCGACGTCGTGATGCCGATTCCCGATTCGTCGCGCCCGGCGGCGATGCAGGTCGCCGCGAAGCTCGGCGTCGAGTATCGCGAGGGCTTCTTCAAGAACCGCTACGTCGGCCGCACCTTCATCATGCCGGGGCAGGCCGTGCGCAAGAAGTCGGTGCGCCAGAAGCTCAACGCGATGAGCATCGAGTTCAAGGACAAGCATGTGCTGATCGTCGACGATTCGATCGTGCGCGGCACGACCTCGCACGAAATCGTGCAGATGGCGCGCGATGCGGGCGCGAAGTCGGTGATCTTCGCGTCGGCGGCGCCGCCCGTGAAGTTCCCGAACGTGTACGGCATCGACATGCCGACGCGCGGCGAGCTCGTCGCGCACGGCCGCACCGACGAGGAAGTCGCGAAGATCATCGGCGCCGATCATTTGATCTATCAGGACGTCGACGATCTGCGCCGCGCGGTGCGCGACATCAACCCGAAGCTCGAGAACTTCGAGGCGTCGTGCTTCGACGGCAACTACATCACCGGCGCCGTGACGCCCGAGTACCTCGATGCGATCGAGCGCGCGCGCCTCACGCCGGCGTCGCAGGCCGATCGCGACACGGCCGGCGACACCGAGCGTTCGCAGATGAACCTGCAACTGTCGGTCGAGTAACGCCGGCGCACGCTTTTGTCGAGGCGTGATAGGATGTGGCCTTGCGTCGATTTGATATCAGCTTGCGGACGCGGGGCAACTTCCCAAAACAGCTAAAGCGAAGGCCGGCGGCAGCCGGCCCGAGTCGATCGCTGTCGTACCGCACCGAAGCCCGCTGATGCCGACGCATAGCGGGCTTTTTGTTTTTGGCCTCGGCTTTGACCGGGTCCGCGCCTCGTGCACGACCGTCGGCGCGGCCATCGAATACGGAAAACGGAACATGGACGACTCCCTCAACTTCGACACGCTTGCGGTGCGCGCGGGCACGCTGCGCAGCGACTTCAACGAGCATTCGGAAGCGCTGTTCCTCACGTCGAGCTTCTGCTTCTCCAGCGCGGCCGACGCGGCCGAGCGCTTCGCGAATTCGGAAGACTACTTCACCTATTCGCGCTTCACGAACCCGACCGTCACCATGTTCCAGGAGCGTCTCGCGGCGCTCGAGGGCGGCGAGGCATGCATCGCGACGGCGTCGGGCATGGCCGCGATCATGTCGGTCGTGATGTCCGCGCTGCAGGCGGGCGACCATCTCGTCAGCTCGCGCAGCCTGTTCGGCTCGACGCTCGGGATGTTCTCGCAGATCTTCAGCAAGTTCGGGATCACGACGACCTTCGTCGACCCGACCGACCTGAACGCATGGCACGAAGCCGTGCGGCCGGAAACGAAGATGTTCTTCCTCGAGACGCCGTCGAACCCGCTGACCGAACTCGCGGACATCGAGGCGATCGGCAAGATCGCGAAGGCCGCGAACGCGCTGTTCGTCGTCGACAACTGTTTCTGCAGCCCGGTGCTGCAGCAGCCGCTGAAGCTCGGCGCGGACGTCGTGATGCACTCGGCGACGAAATTCCTCGACGGGCAAGGCCGCGTGCTTGGCGGCGCGCTGGTCGGCTCGAAGGAATTCATCATGGGCAAGGTGTTCCCGTTCGTGCGCAGCGCGGGCCCGACGCTGTCGGCGTTCAACGCGTGGGTGCTGCTGAAAGGGATGGAGACGCTGTCGCTGCGCGTCGAGAAGCAATCGGCGAACGCGCTGGAGATCGCGCGCTGGCTCGATTCGCATCCGGCGGTCGCGCGCGTGTTCTATCCGGGCCTCGAATCGCATCCGCAGCATGAGCTCGCGAAGCGTCAGCAGAAGGCGGGCGGCGCGATCGTGTCGTTCGAACTGAAGGGCGACACGCCCGAGCAGCAGCGCGCGAACGCATGGCGCGTGATCGACGGCACGAAGCTGGTGTCGATCACCGGCAACCTCGGCGACACGCGCACGACGATCACGCATCCGGCCACCACGACGCACGGCCGCATCACGCCGGAAGCGCGTGCGGCAGCGGGGATCACCGAAGGGCTGATCCGCCTGGCGGTCGGCCTCGAGCATGCGGGCGACGTTCGCAACGATCTGGCGCGCGGCCTCGACGGCTGAGGCTGAGCGATACAGCCCGTTTGTGCTCGGCATCAATGAAACGGGCCGCTCGAGAGAGCGGCCCGTTGTCGTTGCGGCGCATGCCGTCGCGCGCGTGTCGTGCCGCCGTTCAGCCGGCGGCGTGCGCGGACGGTGCGGCACGCATCGCGTCCACCATCCAGCGCAGCGTTTCGTCGAGCGGCGTGACCGGCAATTCGCCCACCGCGCGCCGCAGCTTGTCGCGCGACCCGCTCAGGCTTTTCACTTCATTGTGCCGCACGAAGCGCGGATCGATCGTCACGTCGATCACGTAGCCGGCGATCCGCGACAGCATCGCCAGCACTTCCTTCAGCGAATACGCGCGTTCCGAGCACACGTTGAACGTCTCGCCGGCCGGCGCGGCTTCGACCAGCTTCAGATAGGCGGCCGTCACGTCGCGCACGTCGGAGAAGTCGCGGCTCACGTCGAGGTTGCCGAGCGAGATCCGCGGCGCGTTGCTCGCATAGTGCGCGACGAGCTTCGGCAGCAGATACGCATCGCTCTGGCCGACACCCGTGTAGTTGAACGGCCGCGCGATCACGATCGGCAGCCGGTCGGCCCAGAGCTTCGCCGCATATTCCATCGCGAGCTTGCTGACCGCGTAGTCGTTCGCCGGGGCAGGCGCGACGGTTTCGTCGAGCACGCCGGGCGTCGAGTTGCCGTAGATGTTTGCGCTGCTGGCCAGCAGCACGGCCGACGGACGGCGGTCGAGGCCGGCGAGCGCCGCCAGCAGGTTGCGCGTGCCGACGATGTTGACCGCGTAGGTCGGCGACGGCTCGTCGTCGGCGACATGGGCACGCGCGGCGAGATGCACGACCGCGTCGGGTCGCGCGTCGGCCGCGGCCGCGCGCATCGCATCCGCGTCGAGCAGGTCGACGGGCAGCAGCGTGCACTGTGCGAACGCCGGATCGGCGGGGCGCGGCGTACCGGGCGCGACCGTGCCCCAGACGTCATAGCCGGCCGCCTGCAGGCGTTCGGCCATGTAGCGACCGGTGAAGCCCGTCAGGCCCGTGACGAACGCACGGCGCGACGGACGCCCGGTTTCAGAACGTGTCATGGTGTTGGTTCCGCGTCAAATCCGCTTCGACCATCATCTGACATAGTTGTTCGAGCGTCGTCTTGGGCGCCCAGCCCAGTTTGCTTTTCGCCTTGTCCGCGCAGCCGATCAGCAGGTCGACTTCGGCAGGCCGGTAGAACTTCGGGTTCACTTCGACGAGCACGTTGCCGGTCGATGCGTCGAGGCCGCGTTCCTGCTCGCCCTTGCCGGTCCATTCGAGCTGGTAGCCGGCCGCCGCGAACGCCATCCGCACGAAGTCGCGCACGGTTTCGGTGCGGTTGGTCGCCAGCACGTAGGTGTCGGGTTCGTCGGCCTGCAGCATCCGCCACATGCCTTCGACGTATTCGAGCGCGAAGCCCCAGTCGCGCTTCGCGTCGAGATTGCCGAGCTCGAGCTTGGTCGCCTTGCCCAGCTTGATCTTCGCGATCGTGTCGGTGATCTTGCGCGTGACGAATTCGCGGCCGCGCAGCGGCGATTCGTGGTTGAACAGGATGCCGCTGCTGCCGAACAGGCCATACGATTCGCGGTAGTTCACGGTCATCCAGTGCGCGTACAGCTTCGCGACGCCGTACGGGCTGCGCGGATAGAACGCGGTGGTTTCCGTTTGCGGGATCGCCTGCACCTTGCCGAACATCTCTGACGTCGACGCCTGGTAGAAGCGCGTCTTCGGGCTCACGACGCGAATCGCCTCGAGCAGGTTCAGCGGGCCGATGCCGGTCACTTCGGCGGTCGTCGCCGGCTGGTCGAACGACACGCCGACGAAGCTTTGCGCGGCCAGGTTGTACAGCTCGTCCGGCTGCGTGCGTTCGAGCAGGCGCAGGCTGGAGCCCGCGTCGGTCAGATCGTGTTCGACGAGCGTCAGGTTCGGGTGCGTGTCGACACCCAGCTCGGCGATGCGCCAGAAATTCACCGAGCTGGTGCGGCGGTAGGTGCCGGTGACCTCGTAGCCCTTGTCGAGCAGCAGTTTGGTCAGGTACGCACCGTCTTGCCCCGAAATCCCGGTGATGATGGCCTTTTTACGCGTTTGGCTCATGGCGTTGTCCTGGTAGAAGCAATGGATGATGAAAGTCAGGCGGTCGTGCCGGCGGCGGCCGGCACCGCGCGGCGCGCAGGCCCGCGCGTCAGGCGCCGTTCGAAGCCGTACCAGCTCAGGGTCGCGTACGCGAGCGTGATCGCCAGCGCGAGCGCGGCCGTGACGAAGCGGTTCAGGTGCAGCGGCCACAGCGCGTACAGCACGCTCAGGTGGATCAGGTAGACGGTGTAGCTGACGGTGCCGACGTAGACGAGCATCGGGTTCGTCAGCACGCGCTGCACGAGGCCGCGGCCGCGCAGTGCGATCACGACGATCGACGTGCACAGCAGCAGCGAGATGCTGTAGAGCGCCGCGTTCGACAGCGGCGTGTTCGCGGCGCGAAAGCGCGGGAACGACAGGTGCAGCCAGCCGAGGATCGCGAGCGACACGAGCGCGCCGACGATCGCGAGCGGATAGAACGGCTCCAGCGCGCGCCGGTCGCGGCGCAGCACGATCGCGAGCAACGCGCCGGCCGCGAGCAGGTCCATCCGGAACGGCGTCAGGTAGTAGATCGGCCAGAACGAATCGAACCACGGCGTCGCGATCGCGCGCAGCACCGGCGCCGCGACGATCAGCGCGGCGGCGACCCACAGCAGCGCGCGCTCCGAGCACCACAGCACGACGAACGGCCAGAAGATGTAGAACTGCTCCTCGACCGCGAGCGACCACAGCACGTTCAGGCTGTCATGGCCGATGCTGCCGAGCGACAGCCCGATATTGGTCGAGAAGAACGCGAACCATGGCCAGTGCGGCAGCCAGCTCGCGCCGAACAGCAGCGTCGACACCACCAGCAGCAGCACGTACGGCGGCAGGATGCGGCGTACGCGGCGCGCGTAGAAGTGGCTGAAGTACGACTGCCCGCGCGCCTTGCGATCGAGCAGGATGCCGGTGATCAGCAGGCCGCTCAGCACGAAGAACAGGTCGACGCCCATCCACAGCGGCGCCTTCAGCGCGTGTTGCAGGAAGACGGCGCCCACCGCGATCGCGCGCAGCCCGTCCAGCTGCACGATGCGGCCGTGTTGCGGCGGGGCGAGGTCGGCGGGGCGCGACAGGGCCGTCATCGCGCGGCTCCTTCACGACCCGCATCCGATGCGTGTACGTATTGCATGCCTTTAAATGGAATATGGAATCGCAATCGATTCTAGGGAAAAGAAATCGGTAAAAAAACGCGCGCCATTTATCTGACGACAACCAGGCTAATGCCGATTATTACGATCGCGCGATGAAAGGTTGGCTCGCGGACGGGCGCGCCGGGCGGCGCGGAGCGGAATTTTCTACGTGGTGACGCGGAGAGAGCGGTCGTTATTGCCGTTTTTCGCGGTCATTTACTCGCTGTTCCGGTTCGATATTTCAGGCAGAAACATCCCTAAATATTTCCAAATTTCTTGTGATTATTTTTGCTTGTAACCTGCATCGCGACGTTTGAAACCCATTTAGCGACAGCGCGCCGCCGCGGGCGATCCGAGGCGGCGCCGGTCGCTGTTGCATCGAGTCTGGAGAAGCGCATTGCGACGTCTGATTCTGGTTGGCATGACGGTATGCGCGGCACTGCTGACGAGCGCCGTGCCGGCCGAAACGGTGTTGCCCGCGACGACGTCGTGGATCGGCAACACGTTCGGCTATGGCGACGGCACGTGGACGCAGATCGATATTCGCTCGATCGCGGTGACGCCGGAGGGCAAGGTGTATACGAATGCGCCGTGGGACGAGAGCGGCGCCGAGGCGAGCGTCTACCAGGACGGGAAGATGCTCGGCTTCGCGGGCGGCACGCACGGCTGGGGCAACCTCGGCGGCAGCGCGATCGCGGTGAACAGCAAGTACGCGTATGTCGCGATCGGCGTCGGCAACGAGCGCGGCCATCTGCAGTCGCCCGGCATCTGGCCGGACAAGGGCAAGCAATGGTTCGGCATCTCGCGGCGCACGATCGGCGACATGAAGCAGCCCGCGCCGTTTCGCGCGGCGCCGCAGGTCGCGCCGGGCGGGCGCGCCGATACCGGCCGCGCGCGGATGGCCGCGAGCTTCATGATGATGAACGAGGTGTCGGCGCCCGCGCGCTCGGAAGTCGGTGAGGCGAAGGCGGAAGTGGGCGGCCTCGCGGCTGACGACAAGACGCTGTTCGCGACCAATCCGTCGCGCGACGTGGTGGATGTCTACGACGCGGAAACGATGCAGCAGAAGGGCACGTGGAGCGCGCACGAGCCGGGCCGCATCGCGTTGGCGGGCGACGGCACGCTGTGGCTGCTGACCGATACGCTCGGCGGCCCCGCGCATCTCGTGCACGTGCGGGCCGACGGCCGCAAGATCGACGACGCGCCGGCGCTGCCGGAAGGCACCGACGCGGTGGACGTGGCGGTCGACGCGAAAGGGCGCGTGCTCGTCGCGGACAACGGGCCGCGCCAGCAGATCCTGATCTTCTCGAAAGGCGGCAAGGGCTATGCGCCGTCGGGCACGCTCGGCGAGCGCGGCGGCATCTTCGCGGGCCCGGTGCCGGGCCGGCCCGGGCCGCAGCGCTTCAACGGGCTGACGGGCGTCGGCGTCGACCGCGCGGGCAACATCTATGTGTCGATGAACGGGATCGGGCCGCGCCACGACACGATCGGCGCGGGGCTCGGCGCGGTGCTGGAAAGCTACACGCCGGACGGCAAGCTGCGCTGGCAGGTGCAGGGGCTGCTGTTCGTCGACGGCGCGTGGCTGGACCCCGCGCGGCCGAACAGCGTGTACACGGGCAACAAGCGCTTCGAGCTCGACCTGTCGAAGCCGCCGGGCCAGGACTGGAAATACGTCGGCTTCCTGTCGAACCGCTTCAAGTATCCGGACGACCCGGTGTTCCACACGGACCAGTATCCGGGCATGCCGATCGCGCGGCGCGTCGACGGCCGCACGTTCCTGTACCTGACCGACATGTACGCCGATCACCTGAAGATCTACCGCTTCGACGCGAAGCGCGACGGCGAGGTCGCGATTCCGTCGGGCCTGATCGCGGGGCGCGCGCGGCCGGTCGACAAGGTGCCGAACAAGCCGCCGGGCGGCGACTGGCTATGGCGCGACGCGAACGGCAACGGCCGGATCGATGCCGACGAGTCCGAGATCAACACGACGGGCAAGGCAAAGGCGGGCGGCTGGGGCTGGTGGGTCGACACGAAGGGCGACATCTGGCGCACGAGCGACGTGCGAGGGATTCATCGCTTCGGCTATGGCGGCGTCGACAAGGCCGGCAACCCGATCTATTCGTACGACAAGGTCGCGACCTACCCGATGCCGCAGCCGTTCACGCAGCTGCGCCGCGCGATCTACGAACCGCAGACGGACACGCTGTACGTGACGGGCTACACGGCCGACGCGCCGCCGCAGCCCGGCATCAACAAGGAAGTCGGCCGCGTGCTGGTGCGTTTCGACAAATGGTCGAGCGGCTCGCCGGTGGTGCGCTATCAGGTCGCGCTGCCGTGGCAGCTCGACGCGAAGCCGATCCTCGACCTGATCGGGATCACGGTCGAGGGCCGCTACCTCTTCACCGTGGAGCCGGTCGGCAAGATCCACGTGTACGACAAGGAAACCGGCAAGGAAGTCGGCGTGATGAGCCCGGGCGCCGAGGTCGGCAAGGCGTCGGGCTGGGTCGACGTGCCGTTCGGCATCAGCGCGTTCCGGCGCGAGAACGGCGAGTACCTGGTGTTCGTCGAGGAAGACGCGCGCGGCAAGGTGCTCATGTACCGCTGGAAACCGTAACGGGCCCCTGGGCTAAAGCATGGACAAAGGCATACTCAAGAACGTTTCGATCAACTTCATCGGGCTGATCCTGCCGACCTTCGTGTCGCTGGTGACGGTGCCCGCGTACATCCACGCGCTCGGCGTCGAACGCTACGGCGTCGTCAGCCTCGTGTGGACGCTGATCGGCTATTTCGGGATACTCGATCTCGGGATGAGCATGGCCGCGCAGAACCACATCTCGAAGGCGCTCGCGAGCGGCAACGCCGACGAAAGCGCGCGCGTGTTCTGGAGCGCGTTCTGGCTGAATCTCGGCACCGGTATCGTCGGCGGCCTGCTGATCTATTTCGGCGCGTTCGTCTACACCGCGTATTTCACGAAGGTGTCGGCCGCGATGCAGCACGAGGTGTATCTGGCGCTGCCGTGGCTCGCGCTCGCGATTCCGCTCGCGAACGTGTCGTGGGTGTTCGCCGGCGCGATCAACGGCGCCGAACGGTTCGGCGTGTTCAACACGAACCAGACGATCGGCACGTTCCTGTTCCAGTTGCTGCCGCTCGGCGCCGCGTGGTGGATCGCGCCGAACCTGCAGACGGTGCTCGCCGCGGCGGTCGTCGCGCGGCTGATCGCGGCGGTGATGCTCGGTCAGGCCAGCATCAAGGTGCTCGGGATTCGCCGCATCGATCCGCCGCAGTGGGGCACCGCGAAGGGGCTGTTCAACTTCGGCGGCTGGATGCTGATCGCGAGCACGACGAGCATGATCGCCGACACGCTCGACCGCGTGATGCTCGGCGCCGGCATGGGCGCGAAGTTCGTCACCTACTACACGGTGCCGCAGAACCTCGTCACGCGGCTGAACATGCTGCCGAACGCGCTGGTGCGCACGCTGTTCCCGCGCCTGTCGGCGGTCGGCCGCGATCATGCGGATACGCTCGCGCGCCAGTCGCTCGAATTCCTGAACGGCGTGTTCACGCCGGTCGGCATCGTCGCGATCTTCGCGCTCGCGCCGTTCCTCACGCTGTGGGTCGGCGCCGATCTCGCCGCGCATTCGGCGCCGGTCGGCCGCGTGCTGGTGATCAGCGTGTGGCTCGTCGGCCAGGCGAGCGTCACGCGCATCCTGATCCAGTCGCAGGTCAATCCGGCCCGCGCGGCATTCGCCGGGCTCGTCGAGATGCCGTTCTTCGTCGGCGGCCTGTGGTTCGGCATTCATCACTTCGGGCTGATCGGCGCGGCGGTGGTCGTCGCGGCGCGCGCGCTCGTCGACTACGGCGTGCTGTTGTACCTGTCGGCGATCCGGATGCGCGCGATCGTACTCGACATGCTTGCCCATCTCGCCTTCCTGCTGGCGAGCCTGTTTCTCGCGCAGGCATGGCCGGGGCTGGTCCAGTCGATCGGCATGTGCGCGGTCGTGCTGGTGCTGAACGTCGCGTGGTCGCTCACGATGACGCCGGGGCTGCGTGCACTCGTGCGCGACCTGTTTGTCCGTCTCAATGCGAGGAGAACTGCATGAATCGCGATCTGGCGGAACACGCCGTCCTGAATCTCGCCACGGCCGATGCCGCCGTGGTCCATGCCGGCGACGCCGCCGCGCCGCACCCGGCCGAACGGGCCGGCGCGCGGCAGCCGACGCGTGCGCTGCGCGTGGCGATCGTCCACGACTGGCTCGTCACCTATGCGGGCGCCGAGCGCGTGCTCGAACAGATCGTCGCGTGCTTTCCCGACGCGGACCTGTTCAGCCTCGTCGATTTCCTCGACGATCGCGCGTTCGTGCGCGGCAAGCCGGTGACGACGTCGTTCATCCAGAAGCTGCCGTTCGCCCGCACCAAGTACCGCAGCTACCTGCCGCTGATGCCGCTCGCGATCGAACAGCTCGACGTGTCCGAGTACGACCTCGTGATCTCGAGCAGCCACGCGGTCGCGAAGGGCGTGCTGACCGGGCCGGACCAGGTGCACATCAGCTACGTGCATTCGCCGATCCGCTATGCGTGGGACCTGCAGCACCAGTATCTGGAACAGTCGAACCTCACGCACGGGCCGAAATCGCTGCTCGCGCGGATGATTCTTCATTACATCCGCAACTGGGATACGCGCACCGCGAACGCGGTGGACGGCTTCGTCGCGAATTCCGCGTTCATCGCGCGGCGCATCAAGAAGGTCTACCACCGCGACGCGGCGGTGATCTTTCCGCCGGTCGACGTCGACGCGTTCTCGCTCAACGCGGTGAAGGAGGATTTCTACCTGACCGCGTCGCGGATGGTGCCGTACAAGAAGATCGACCTGATCGTCGAAGCCTTCTCGAAGACGCCCGAGCGCAAGCTCGTCGTGATCGGCGACGGCCCCGAGATGCAGAAGATTCGCACGAAGGCAGGCCCAAACGTCGAGATCATGGGCTATCAGCCGTTCGCGGTGCTGCACGACCGGATGCGGCGCGCGAAGGCGTTCGTGTTCGCGGCCGAGGAGGATTTCGGGATCTCGGTCGTCGAGGCGCAGGCGTGCGGCACGCCGGTCATCGCGTACGGCAAGGGCGGCGCGCTCGAGACCGTGCTCGACCCGCAGTCGAACCTGAACCCGACCGGCCTTTTCTTCGACGAACAGACGCCGCACGCGATCGTCGCGGCCGTCGACGATTTCGAGCGCGCGCCGCAGCGCTTCACGCCTGACGCGTGCCGCGCGAACGCGGAGCGGTTTTCCGCCGACACGTTCCGGCGGCGCTTCCTCGACTACGTGGAGCAAGCGCTGCCCGGCTCGACCGCGCAGCGCGGCACGGCGGCCCCGCTGCCGGTCGCGCGCGGCCCGGCGACGCTCGTGCTCGACCAGAGCGGCGTGCTCGGCGGCGCCGAGCTGTCGCTGCTCGAGATCATGAAGCACATGCGCGCGAACGCCGACGTGCTGCTGTTCGACGACGGCCCGTTTCGCGCGGCGCTCGACGAGATCGGCGCGCGCGTCGACGTGGTCGAGCAGGGCGCGCTCGCGGGCGTGCGCAAGCAGGGCGGCGTGTCGTTCGGCGCGGTGAAGCAGCTCGTGCGGCTGGTGCGCGACGTCGCCCGCCGCGCGCGCCGCGCCGAGGTGATCTACGCGAATACGCAGCGCGCGATGGTGGTCGCCGCGCTCGCCGGGCGGCTCGCGCGCAAGCCGGTGGTCTGGCATTTGCGCGACATCGTCAGCACCGACCATTTCGGCGGCAAGCAGTTGCAGGCGATCAAGTACTGCGCGCGGTTCGGCATCACGCGCGTGATCGCGAACTCCGACGCATCCGCGCAGGCGTTCCGCGCGCTGACGGGCTTCACGCCGCAGCACGTCGACGTCGTGTTCAACGGGATTTCGGCCGAACCGTTCGACGCGCTGGAAGGCGTGAGCCAGGCCGCGCTGCGCGCGCGCCTCGGGTTGCCCGCCGACGCGTGGCTGGTCGGCTCGTTCAGCCGTCTCGCGCGCTGGAAGGGCCAGCACGTGCTGCTGGAGGCCGCCGCGCGGCATCCGGACATGCACGTCGTGCTGGTCGGCGCGCCGCTGTTCGGCGAGGACGACTATGCGGCGCAACTGCACGAATACGTCGCGCAGCATGCGATGGACGAGCGCGTGCATTTCCTCGGCTTCCAGCGCGACGTGGCCGCGTGCATGACGGCCGTCGACGTCGTCGCGCACACGTCGATCACGCCGGAGCCGTTCGGGCGCGTGATCGTCGAGGGGATGCTCGCGCGCCGGCCGGTCGTCGCGGCGCGCGCGGGCGGTGTCGTCGAGATCATCGAGGACGGCGACAACGGGCTGCTCTGCGAGCCGGGCAACGCGGCCGCGCTGGCCGATGCGCTGGCGACGCTCAAGTGCGACCGCGCGCTGCGCGAGCGGCTCGTCGCGAGCGGGCGGGCGACCGCGGTGCGCCGGTTCGGGACCGAAACCTACGTGGAGCGGGTCGAGAAGATCCTCGCGGATACGGCGAAGGCTGCCAAGGCGGCGAGCGCGAAGAAGTAGCAGCCGGCGCGAGCCGGCGGGAAAGGGCGGAAAATGGCGGAAAACGGGCCCCCATGCGGCGTTGCGCTGTGCGGGGGCTTCGTTTTTCAGCGGGCGGGGCGTGTGGCTGCGACGGGTGAGCTGGTTTGCGCCCCGGGTCCGAGTCGGGCGCGAGCGTAGCCGAGCGTCGTCTGGAACAGGATTGGGCCGTCGGGAACGTGAAGCGAGCAGTCGACACCGTCGCGCTCGTGCTTCGGCAACCGCGCACAAGGGGCCCGCGGGGGCCGTAGCGCGGTCGAAGGGCGGCAGGCCACTCATTCCTTGTCGACCCGGCCTGCAACCGCGTGCCGGCCATGAAAAAGCCCTCGCGCAGCGACACGCCGCGCGAGGGCTCCGGACCGGACGGCCGATCGAGCCGGCCGGCTCGCGTCAGGCGGCCTGTTCGGGCGTCGACGCGACGACGCGGGCGGTGCGGGTCGGCTTGAAACTGGCCGACCACGTCATCGCCGGGCGTTCGAACATCCGGTAGAACAGGTACGCGACCGGAATCGCGACGGCCATGAACGCGAACGACGGCCAGATCGACAGCTGCAATTCGGAGTGGAACAGCACCGAGCCGAGGCAGACGAACAGCGGCAGGTGGATCAGGTACAGCGAGTAGCTGAAGTCGCCGAACCAGCTCAGCACGCGCAGCGGCGGCGTCGTGCGCGGCGGCCGGGCGAGCGCGCGGTACAGGAAGCATGCGAAGCCGGCCGACCACAGCTGGAACGCGCCGTACTGGCCGAAATGGAATGCGCCGCAGCCGGCGGCCAGCAGCACGGCGGCCGCGACGTACCACGCGCGCGACGGCACGACGGCCGTGCCGCGCGACTGCTGCGCGCGCACGTCGGCGATCCATGCGCCGATCGTCCAGGACAGCCAGTACGACGTGAAGAACTGCAGGTCGTGCCGTTCGAGCAGCCACGCCGACGCGACGTTGACGAGCGCCACCGCGGCGACGACGGCCGGCATGCCGATGCGCCGGCGCAGCGCGAACAGCAGCGGGTAGATCGCGTAGAACTGCACTTCGAGCGACAGCGTCCACAGCGCGCCGTTCGACCCGTACGTGTAGCCGGCGACGCCCTGCAGCGAGAACAGGTTCACGAGGAACGCGACGAGGCCGACGTCGCGGATCTTGTGGCTGACGGGCTCGATCTGCAGACTGACCGCATCGAGCGCGAGCGTGAACAGCAGCGCGGCGAGCAGCACCGGGTAGATGCGCGCGAAGCGGCGCACCCAGAAGTTCGGCGCGTCGAGCCGGTACGCGGGATTGGCCGCGAGCTTGAGCGCCGCGTTGCGGTGGATGCAGTAGCCGCTGATCACGAAGAAGATCGGGACGCCGGCCGAGCCCCACGCGAACGGGAAGGTCAGGTAGCCGGCGATCGCGCCCGGGCTGAGCGCATGACCGTAAGCCTGATGGAAGCTCTGCATGCCGACCCAGACGACCTGGCGGCAGTGGAAATAGGCGACGAGCAGCGCCGCGAAGCCGCGCATCGCGTCGATCACGTGTTCCTTGTGGTCGGCGACGGGCGGCGCGGCCAGAGACGATCCGCTGAAAGCTTGCATGCGATTCGATTCCTTGCGACGGATGGACGGGAAGTTCATCCAATCGTAATGCGCAAGAATTCGGTCAATGAATAAAAAAATCTCGTCCGGAAATATCGGTATTCCGCATCATGGGTTTATCGCTGCCTGAAAGCGGTTCCGCGACGGGCACGAATTATTTGCCGATTTTTTTCTGATAGTTTGAAGCTCCAGTTGATTGATGCAAGGAGCGGCAAGATGGACATGCATTGGATCGCGAGCGCTGCAGTACTGCTGGTCATGGCCGTGCTGTCGGCGTACCGCGAGGCGCTGAAGAACGAACCGATCCGCCCGGGCCTCGAGCGGGGCGGCGTGCCCTATATCGAGGAATTCGAATCGTAAGAATTTGTATCCGGAAAATCGGTAATTTGTTTCTGCTCCGGCAATCGGTTCGGCAATATCGACCGGGTTGAAGCGATTATATTTTTTCCGGAATAATCGGGCAATCAGTTCATATCGAAAATGAGCGGAGCGGAATTGGCAGTACCGTCGATTCTCGATATGCCGTTCGGAACACAATCGCGCCGGGTCGCAGGTCGACGCGGCGCAGTCAACGCTATCAGGATGCGAACATGTTGAAAGTCACCAGGGCCGTGTTTCCCGTTGCCGGTCTCGGCACGCGGTTCCTCCCGGCAACGAAGGCGAGCCCGAAGGAAATGTTGCCCGTCGTCGACAAGCCGCTGATCCAGTACGCGGTCGAGGAAGCGATCAACGCCGGTATCACCGAGATGATCTTCGTCACCGGGCGCAGCAAGCGCGCGATCGAGGATCATTTCGACAAGTCGTACGAGATCGAGGCCGAGCTCGAGGCGCGCGGCAAGGAAAAGCTGCTCGAGCTCGTGCGCGGCATCAAGCCGAGTCACGTCAACTGCTTCTACGTGCGCCAGCCGGAAGCGCTCGGCCTCGGCCATGCGGTGCTGTGCGCGGAGAAGCTCGTGCACGGCGAGCCGTTCGCGGTGATCCTCGCCGACGACCTGCTGCACGGCGAACAGCCGGTGCTCAAGCAGCTCGTCGACGTGTTCGACCACTATCACAGCTCGGTGATCGGCGTGGAGACGATCCCGCGCGAAGACAGCCGCTCGTATGGCGTCGTCGAAGGCCGGGAGTGGGAAGAGGACATCATCAAGCTGTCGGGCATCATCGAGAAGCCGGCACCCGAGGATGCGCCGTCGAACCTCGGCGTGGTCGGCCGCTACGTGTTCATGCCGACGATCTTCGATCATCTGCGCAAGCTCAAGCCGGGTGCGGGCGGCGAACTGCAGCTCACCGACGCCGTCCAGTCGCTGCTCGCGAACGAACAGGTGCTCGCGTATCGCTACTACGGCACGCGTTTCGACTGCGGCAGCAAGATCGGTTATCTGAAGGCCACTGTCGAGCTCGCGCTCCAGCATCCGGAAGTGAGCCGCGAATTCGAGGCGTACCTGCGTACCTGCTTGCCCGCGCTGGCTGCCGTCGCTTAAGCGGCCGCGCGCTCCGTCGTTTCAGGTGGTGGTTGTTCCGTTGGCCCCGGCCGCTCGCGCGCCGGGGCTTTTTTGTTTTTGGCGGGCGCACGAGCGTGGTGCGTGACGTCTGGATGCCGCACCTCGGACGGGCGGAGGTTGGTGGCCCGCGACGCGAGGAGTAGGCCGATGAGGTGGGACGTCGCGCGTGAAACCGGTGCCGACGCATTCGTCGCGTGACCGGATCGGTGGATGGGTTGCGCGGGTTGCACGACGCGCGCTGGGGTGTCGCGCGATGACGCGGCATCGGCCGCCAAGCAGCTGGCCGCCGGCCGCCGGGCGTCACCGGTATCGACGCATTCCGATCCGTTGCCGCCGCCCACCGCTCAGCGCGGCGACGTGCTCGGTTGCGCGGCGAAGTGTCGGGCCAGCATCGCGGCGATCGGCTTCTTGAAGTCGAGCAGCCGTTTTTCGAGATAACGCCAGGACAGGTGCGCAAGCAGCACGGCGAGCGCGAATTGCAGCATTTCCGGCAGCGCGTCGCGGACGATTTCCGGCATCGGCACGTGCGCGAACGACGCGGGCAGCGCGCCGAAGCGCGCCGGAATCAGGTTGTGGAACAGGTAGAAGCCGTAGCTGATCGTGCCGAGATACGCGAGCGGCGCCCAGTCGAGCAGCGCGACGACGGGATGCTCGGGCGCGCTGACGATCCACAGCATCAGCGCGCCGAGCGACACCGACAGGCCGAGATCCGCGAGCCCCGCGACCGCATCGGGCAATGCCGTGCAGGCGGGCAGTACGAGGAAGAAGACGACGCCGGCCGCGCCGAGCCAGCCGGGCGGCACGCGGCGCGCGGCGGCCGCGCCGCGATCGGCGAGCGCCATCGCGCCGACGCCGCCGAGCGCGATCAACGCGAAATTCCACGGGGAAAACGCGTAGATCAGCACCGGCGACGCGTCGGACAGGTAGAGCGCGAGATGCGCGAGCGCGCACAGCGCGACGGCCGCGATGCCGAGCGCGACGTGTCGCGCGGCGGGCACCGCGAGCAGCGCGAGCGGGGCGATCAGATAGAACTGCTGTTCAACGGCGAGGCTCCAGAAGTGCGACGTGGAGCCCGGCCAGCCGTCCTTGACGACGCCGATCCAGTAATTCGACAGGAACACCGCGTGCCATGCGAGCCCGAGGTTGACGCCGCGCTGGTAGAACAGCGCGTGCGCGATCGCGAGCGCGGCGAGCAGCAGGTAGTAGACGGGGAAGATCCGCAGCGCGCGCTTCGCGAGGAACAGCGCGAGCGCGTGGCGACGCGTCATGGCGCCGCGCTCGACCGCCTGGCGGTTGCGATGCAGCTCGCCGACGATCAGGAATCCGCTGATGAGGAAAAACGTCCACACGCCAAGCTTGCCGACGTCGACGGCAAGGACATGGCCCTTGTGGGACAGGAAAACGAGGATGACGGCGAGGGCTCGCAGGCCGTCGAGTCCTTTGACGTATCTGACTTCGCGCATGGAGGCATCCGGGCATTGAGCACGCCCAGTATAGGTGCGCAAATATCGAACGTAATTCGCGTTCGGGCCCATACGTGAAGGTGTTTTTTCACGCTCGGGCGTCGATGAAGTCGGTCGCACGCAACAAAACCTGCGGGAAACCCCGCGAAAACGCATAAAAGTACTGCACGAAGCGTCAAGGCGCTTGTAGAATCCGGCGTTGAAGCGCGCGCGTTGCACGCTTCGTGTATCCAACGACCACACCTGGTAGGAGAAACATGGCGACTTCCGCAAAAAAGGTGGCCAAGAAGGCTGCCGCACCGGCCACCAAGAAAGTGGCTGCCAAAAAGGCTGCGCCCGCGAAGAAAGTAGTGGCCAAGAAGGCTGTCGCAAAGGCAGCACCGGCTGCTCCGACGCCGCTGAAGGACAAGTTCACGAAGGCATCGCTCGCAACGCACATCGCTGAGCGCGCAGCTGTCGAAGTGAAGGCGGTCAAGGCAGTGCTCGTCGCACTCGAGAACGTCGTGCTGGGCTCGGTTCACAAGAAGGGCGCGGGCGAGTTCACGCTGCCGGGCCTGCTGAAGATCACGGCACAAGTCGTGCCGGCGAAGAAGAAGCGCTTCGGCAAGGATCCGTTCACGGGCGAAGAGCGTTGGTTCCCGGCGAAGCCGGCCAGCGTGCGCGTGAAGGCACGTGCGCTGAAGAAGCTGAAGGACGCGGCAGCGTAATGCCGCGCAACGACTGCCGAATGCATGTCGGCAGCCGTTGCGATGTCCCGAGATCCCCGTACGCGAAAGCGTGCGGGGATTTTTATTGGGCCGCGCAACGCGCGCGGCGGCGAACAGGCGGCATGGCGATCACCGGTTGCCCGGCACATGACGCGCGGCGGATCGTATGTCGCGCATCTGCATCCCCATCGCCGAGCGGCGAGCTTCGTTCGCGCGACGCGTGTCGGTGTCGCTGCGGCAGGGAGAAACGCTCGGCATCGTCGGCGAATCGCGATCGGGGAAGTCGACGCTCGCAGTGGCGCTGCCCGGGTGTCGTTTCTTCGCGTTCCATTGAGCGCGCGTCGTCAGGTTTGCCGTCGTGACCGACTTCATTCCGCATGAGATCGCCGCACAGCTCGCCGCCGCACGCGTCGCGATCGAACGGCATCTCGGCGCGACGCTGCAAGCGATCCACCTGTTCGGATCGGCGCTCGACAGCGGCCTGAAACCGCGCAGCGACATCGATTTGCTGGTGACGGTAGCGGTACGCCCGGACGAAGCGCTGCGGCGCGCGCTGATGTCGGACCTGCTCGGCGCGTCGGCGCCGCCGGGTTGCAGCAGCGGCATGCGTGCGCTGGAGGTCACCGTCATCGCGCACGGCGACGTGGTGCCGTGGCGTCATCCCGCGCGACGCGAGTTGCAGTTCGGCGAGTGGCTGCGCGGCGATCTGGAAGCCGGCACCGTCGAGCCGCCGCTGATCGATCACGATCTGGCCATCCTGTTGACGAAGGCGCGACAGCACAGTGTCGCGCTGGTCGGGTCGCCCGCGAACGTATTGTTCGAGCCGGTGCCGGTGCGCGACTTCGTCGCCGCGCTGCTCGCGACCGTTGCGCAGTGGAAGGCCGAACCGGACTGGCATGGCGACGAGTGCAACATCGTGCTCGCGCTCGCGCGCATCTGGTACAGCGCCGCGACCGGCGGGATCGCACCGAAGGACGTCGCCGCGACGTGGGTGCTGGCGCGTTTGCCGGACGCGCACCGGCCCGTTGTTGCGGCTGCGCGTGCTGCCTATGTCGATGGCGAGGCGGGCGCGGCGATTCTGTCGGGCGAGCCGCTGGCCGAATTCATCGGCTACGCGCGGCGAGCGATCGAGTCGATGTTGTCGGCGTAGCGGCGTAGCGGCGTAGCGGCGTAGCGGCGTAGCGGCGTAGCGGCGTAGCGGCGGGCGCCGGCGAAGCACGTCAACGGCTTACGGCCCGCCTGCCACGGATAGCGAACCCGTTCGAGCCGGGTGCATGCGCGACCCGTCGAGCCGGGTGCGTGCAGACGGCGATCCGGCGCGGCATCGCGCATCCGCAGCCGGCCGCCTGTAGTCAGCCCGCGGTGCCCGCAAAGGCGGCCTTCAGCGCGGCGTCGTCGAACTTCGTCATCTGCATCATCGCGGCGGCCACGCGGCCCGCCTTGACCGTGTCGCGGTCGGCCATCATCGGGATGAGCGCTTCCGGAACGATCTGCCATGACACGCCGTAGCGATCCCTCAGCCAGCCGCAGCCGTCGGCCGTGCCGCCGTTGTCGAGCAGGGCGCTCCAGTAGCGGTCGAGTTCCGCCTGGTCCGCGCAGCTGACGAGCAGCGAGATTGCGTGGTTGAACGCCTCCGTGCGCGGGTGGCTCATCGCAAAGAATGGCTGCCCGAACAGCTCGAATTCGACCATCCGCGTGCCGTCGGTGCCGGGCACGGCCGTGACGCGCACGATGCGCGAATCCGGAAAGATGCCGGCATAGAAGGCCGCGGCTTCTTCGGCTTCCGTCGAATACCAGAGGAAAGGCGTGATCTTCTGAATCGTCATGACGAGTCTCCTGTCTGCATGGGTGCGGGGCAACCGTATGCCGCCATCGATACGACGGACGACGCCCGCCGAAATCGACACGCGGCGCAAACAAATCCTGCGTCGGTTAACCCGGTCGGCGCCGGCTGTGCGGATGATAGGCGCTCAACGGAGAAACGGCGACCTCTCCGGCCATCGGAAACGGGGTTGCGGGTGCATTGCAGCCGCCAGGCGCCGTTGCCGGCGCGCCGACCTGTGTCGGGTCCCGGCTCGGGGCGAGGCGGCCCTGCGGGCGATGTCGGCTCCGCCTGCCGGAGATGGACGAAAAAAAGCCAGCCGCGGCCGAAACCGGGGCTGGCTTTCCAGGTCGGCGGCAAGGCGTCGGAGACGCCATGCACGCCGGATACTTCGTTTTTAGAACTTGTGACGCAGGCCGAGTGCGACCATTTCCTGGGACTTCGTGCCGGCGTAGCCGTACGAGCCGATCGACGCTTGCGCAGCTTGCGTCGTATTCGCGTCGACGCGTTGCGTGCCGCTTGCGTGCTGGTATGCGCCGACCAGGTAGACGTCCGTGCGCTTCGACAGCGAGTAATCCGCGCCGAGCGAAACCTGATGGTACTTCGCGTCCGTGTCGCCGCTCGCCTTCGTGTACGAGTAACCCAGACCCAGCAGCAGCGGCGGCGTGACCTGGTACGTCACGAACGCGCGACCCGTATTGTACTTCTCGGTCGAACCGAAGCCCGACGATGCGTCCGGCTTGTACTGTGCGTTGCTGTAGCCGAGGCCGAGCGTGACCGGGCCGATTGCGTACTGGCCTGCGACTTGTGCGATGCCGATCGACTTCGCCGTCACGTAACCCGAGTTGATCGGGCCGTCGACGATGTTGTCGGCCGTCGTCGACGTCCAATTGGTGCGCGAGCCTGCTGCCGGCGTCGGGTTGTTTGCGTAGAAGTAGCCAGCTGCAACACCAATCGGGCCGTTGTTGTAAGCGGCTGCGACCGACCACGTCTGACCCGAACCCGGCTTGCCAGCGACGCCGCTGAGACCGTACAGGCCTTCGAACTGGAAGCCACCCCAAACCGGCGAAGCGTATTTGATCGCGTTGCTGACGCGCAGGCTGTTGTCGTTGTTGTCGACGTCGCCCGGCGTTGCGAAGAAGCTGCCGAAGTAGTTGTCAGCCGTGACTGCTTGGACCAGGTCAACCACCGGGTCGTACTGGCGGCCCAGCGTCAGCGTGCCGTACTGGTTGCTTTCCAGGCCGACGTAAGCCTGGCGGTTGAAAATCGTGTTCGATGCGCTCAGCTTGCCCGTGCCCGGGTTGAAGCCGTTTTCAATCTGGAAGATTGCCTTCAGGCCACCGCCCAGATCTTCCGCACCCTTCAGGCCCCAACGGCTGCCTTGCAGGTTGCCCGACAGCATCTGCCACATGTTGTTGCCCGTGCCGTCATTGCCGTGAACGTAGGCAATCGACGTGTCGATCACGCCGTACAGCGTCACGCTCGACTGAGCCTGAGCAGCACCAGCGGCGCCCAGCAGGGCGAGCGAGAGGGTCGAGAGAGCAAGTTTCTTCATCGTTGAGTTTCTCCACGCAAGTGATTCATCGTTATTTGTTGCGGATTGGAGAATAGCTCAGTGCCATACACGCAAGAAAGCTCAAAAAATAAAGTGTCTCGAAAAGGTAACAGCGCCAAAAAGTCCATATAGATCAAGCACATCAGCAACTGTTCCTGTTTATGAAACAGTTGACAATTGCTGCGCCGCGATTGTTTCAATAGTTGATGCTGATGGCCGCAGATCCCTTGTTTTAGCCCGTTGCAGTAACGAAACGAGGGTGTGCAAACGTTTGCAGTTGCAGCTGGATGCATGTCGGCGTGCAACGCATGCGTCGACGCCGCGCGCATGCGCGGCGGGACGACGGGGTTGCAAAGGGGAGAGGCGTGTGCCGGGCCCGCGCGAGACCGATGCGCGGCCGCTTGCAGAGGGCGGGTGAATCAGTCGTCGCGCGGGCGAACGTCGGCGTGACCGGGTTGAACTGCCTGAGCGGACGCGGCCGGCGCCGGATGCTCGGCCGGCCGATGCGCGTCGCCGCGGGCCGCCGCGAATTCCGCGCCGAGCAGCAGCACGATCGCGGAGAAGTACAGCCACATCAGCAGGACCGCGAACGATCCGGCCGCGCCGAACGCACTCGCGGTGCCCGCATGCGCGAGATACAGCGCGAACAGCTTCTTGCCGCCGGAGAACAGGATCGCGGACACGATGCCGCCGATCGCGGCGTCGCGCCACGCGACGCGCGCATCCGGCAGGAATTTCATCAGCGACGCGAACGCGGCCGCGAGCACCGCGATGCCGACGAAGAACTGGATGAGGTTCGTGACGACCACGTATGGCGAATCGCCGAGCAGCCAGGTGCCGACGAAGGTGATCGCGGTGTCGAGCACGAGCGACACGATCAGCAGGAATGCCACGCCCAGCACGAGCCCGAACGAAATCAGCCGCACGCGCACGAGGCCGAGCATGCTCGACCAGCGGCTTTCGGTGGCCGGCCAGATCACGCTGAGCGCGGCGCTGAGCGACGCGAACGTGGCCGACGCGCCGATCGCGAGCGCGGCGAACGAGATCAGCGTGGCGAGGCCGCCGCGTTGGCCCGCGCGGTGCGCGTTCTGCACGATCGTCTGGATGCTGGCCGCCGCGTCGTCGCCGATCAACTGGTGCGCCTGTTCGAACACCTGGCCGCGCGCGGCGTCGTCGCCGTAGAACCAGCCGGCCACCGCGATCACCATCACGAGGGTCGGCGCGAGCGAGAACGCGGAGAAAAACGCGATGCCCGCGGCCATCGCGGAGCAGCGGTCGGACGAAAAGCGCTTGAACGCGGTGAGGGCCCAGTTGGCCTGCTGCTGGGCGAGACGGGTGGCTTCGGAAGTGATCTGTCGTTTCATGACGGTTCGGTTGCGCGCGGAACGCGGATCATCGCGGGTTGGTCGCAGGTTGGTCGGACAAATCGGTATTGATCCGAGGATTCGATCAGAGTTGCCTGAACTGTCTATAATTCCTTTCAGTCGTACCCCACCCCACAATAACGCCGAGACCGCCATGCTACAAATGTCCCGGCGCCAGTTCCTGAAGGTGACCGCCACGTCGCTTGCCGGATCGAGTCTTGCCCTGATGGGCTTTTCTCCGTCCGAAGCGCTGGCCGAAGTCCGACAGTACAAACTGGCGCGCACCGTCGAAACGCGCAACACCTGTCCTTACTGTTCAGTAGGTTGCGGCATCCTGATGTACAGCCTCGGAGACGGCGCGAAGAACGCACAGCCGAGCATCATCCATATCGAAGGCGATCCCGACCACCCGGTCAATCGCGGCACGCTGTGCCCGAAGGGCGCGAGCCTGATCGACTTCATCCACAGCCCGAACCGCCTGACGCACCCCGAGTATCGTGCGCCCGGCTCGGACAAGTGGGAACCCATCTCGTGGAACGACGCGCTCGACCGCATCGCGAAGCTGATGAAGGCCGACCGCGACGCGAACTTCGTCGAGACGGCCGAAGACGGCGCGAAGGTCAACCGCTGGCTCACGACGGGCATGCTGGCCGCGTCGGCGGGCAGCAACGAGGTCGGCTACCTGACGCACAAGACCATCCGCAGTCTCGGGATGCTCGCATTCGACAATCAGGCGCGTGTCTGACATGGCCCGACGGTGGCAGGTCTTGCCCCGACGTTTGGCCGTGGAGCGATGACGAACCATTGGGTCGACATCAAGAACGCGGACGTGATTCTCGTGATGGGCGGCAATGCAGCCGAGGCCCATCCGTGCGGTTTCAAGTGGGTAACGGAGGCGAAGGCGCACCGCAAGGCGCGGCTGATCGTCGTCGACCCGCGCTTCACGCGTACGGCCTCGGTGGCCGACTACTACGCGCCGATCCGCACCGGCACCGACATCGTCTTCCTGGGCGGCGTCATCAACTATCTGCTGACGAACGACAAGATCCAGCATGAGTACGTGAAGAACTACACGGACTTCTCGTTCATCGTGCGCGAGGATTTCGCGTTCAACGACGGCATCTATTCCGGCTACGACGCCGAGAAGCACGCGTACCCGGACAAATCGAGCTGGGACTACGAGCGCGGCGACGACGGTTTCGTCAAGGTCGACCCGACGCTGCAGCATCCGCGCTGCGTCTACAACCTGCTGAAGCAGCACTACGCGCGCTATACGGCGGAGAGGGTCCAGCAGGTCTGCGGCACGCCGAAGGACAAATTCCTGAAGGTGTGCGAGATGCTCGCGACCACGGCCGTTCCCGGCCGCGCCGGCACGGTGCTGTACGCGCTCGGCTGGACGCACCACTCGATCGGCGCGCAGATCATCCGCACCGGCGCGATGGTGCAGCTGCTGCTCGGCAACATCGGCATCGCCGGCGGCGGGATGAACGCGCTGCGCGGTCACTCGAACATCCAGGGGCTGACCGACCTCGGGCTGATGTCGAACCTGCTGCCGGGCTACATGACGCTGCCGATGCAGGCCGAGCAGGACTTCGACGCGTACATCAAGAAGCGCGTGCAGGAACCGCTGCGGCCGAACCAGCTCAGCTACTGGAAGAACTACAAGGCATTCCACGTCAGCTTCATGAAGTCGTGGTGGGGCGATGCGGCCACCGCCGAGAACAACTGGGCGTACGACTACCTGCCGAAGCTGGACAAGCAGTACGACCTGCTGCAGGCGATCGAGCTGATGAATGCCGGCAAGATGAACGGCTACATCTGCCAGGGCTTCAATCCGCTCGCGGCGGCGCCGTCGAAGGTGAAGACGGCGGCGGGCCTCGCGAAGCTGAAGTGGCTCGTGATCATGGATCCGCTCGCGACCGAGACGTCCGAGTTCTGGAAGCATCACGGCGACTACAACGACGTCGATGCGTCGAAGATCCAGACCGAGGTGTTCCGCCTGCCGACCACCTGCTTCGCGGAGGAAAACGGCTCGCTCGTCAGTTCGAGCCGCGTGCTGCAGTGGCACTGGAAGGGCGCGGAGCCGCCGGGCGAAGCGAGGAGCGACCTCGAGATCATGTCGGGGCTGTTCCTGCGCATGCGCAAGCTGTACCAGAAGGACGGCGGCAAGTACCCGGACCCGATCGTGAACCTGACCTGGCCGTACGCGAACCCGGAAAGCCCGACGCCCGAAGAACTGGCGATGGAGTTCAACGGGAAGGCGCTCGCCGATCTGCCCGATCCGAAGGACCCGGCGAAGACGCTCGTGAAGAAGGGCGAGCAGCTCGCCGCGTTCGCGCAACTGAAGGACGACGGCACGACCGCGAGCGGCTGCTGGATCTTCTGCGGCGCGTGGACGCAGGCCGGCAACCAGATGGGGCGGCGCGACAACTCGGACCCGACCGGCATCGGCCAGACGCTGAACTGGGCGTGGGCATGGCCCGCGAACCGGCGGATCCTGTACAACCGCGCGTCGTGCGACGTCGCCGGCAAGCCGTTCGACCCGACCCGCAAGCTGATCGGCTGGAACGGCAGCGCGTGGAAGGGCGCCGACGTGCCGGACTTCAAGGCCGACGAACCGCCCGAAAACGGGATGGCGCCGTTCATCATGAACCCGGAAGGCGTCGCGCGCTTCTTCGCCCGCGCGGGGATGAACGAAGGTCCGTTCCCCGAGCACTACGAGCCGTTCGAGACGCCGCTCGCGGCGAACCCGCTGCACCCGAACAACCCGCTGGCGCTGAACAACCCGGCCGCCCGCGTGTTCCCGGACGATCGTGCGTCGTTCGGCAAGGTGGCGGACTTCCCGCACGTGGCGACCACGTACCGGCTGACCGAGCATTTCCACTACTGGACCAAGCATGCGCGGCTGAACTCGATCATCCAGCCCGAGCAATTCGTCGAGATTGGCGAAGACCTCGCGAAGGAAGTCGGCGTCGCGCATGGCGAGCGCGTGAAGGTGTCGTCCAAGCGCGGCTACATCATCGCGGTCGCCCTCGTCACGAAGCGGATCAAGCCGCTGACGGTCGACGGCAAGAAGGTCCAGACGGTCGGCGTCCCGTTGCACTGGGGCTTCAAGGGCCTGACGAAGCCCGGCTATCTCGCCAATACCCTGACTCCGTCCGTGGGCGACGGCAACTCCTATACACCGGAATTCAAGTCGTTCCTGGTGAAGGTCGAAAAGGCGTAAGGGGAAAGAGATGGCATTGCAATCGCTGGATATCAAGCGGGTCTCGGCCACCACGACGCCACCGCCCACGGTGCGCGAACCGGTGACCGGGAGCGTCGCGAAGCTGATCGACGTATCGAAGTGCATCGGCTGCAAGGCATGCCAGACGGCATGCATGGAGTGGAACGACCTGCGCGACGAGGTCGGCACCAACGTCGGCGTGTACGACAACCCGGCCGACCTGACCGAGCATTCGTGGACGGTCATGCGGTTCTCCGAATACGAGAACCCGGCGGGCGACCTCGAGTGGCTGATCCGCAAGGACGGCTGCATGCACTGCGAGGATCCGGGCTGCCTGAAGGCGTGTCCGTCGCCGGGCGCGATCGTGCAGTACAACAACGGGATCGTCGATTTCCACGAGGAGAACTGCATCGGTTGCGGCTACTGCGTGACCGGTTGCCCGTTCAACGTGCCGCGGATCTCGAAGAAGGATCATCGCGCATACAAGTGCACGCTCTGTTCCGACCGCGTCGCGGTCGGCCAGGAACCGGCCTGCGTGAAGACCTGCCCGACGGGCGCGATCGTGTTCGGCACCAAGGAGGACATGAAGCAGCACGCGGCCGAGCGGATCGAGGACCTGAAGGAGCGCGGCTTCGAGCATGCGGGGCTGTACGACCCGCAAGGCGTGGGCGGCACGCACGTGATGTACGTGCTGCACCATGCGGACAAACCGTCGCTGTATCACGGGCTGCCCGACAACCCGTCGATCAGCCCGATGGTGAAGCTGTGGAAGGGCATCGCGAAGCCGCTGGCGGTCGCCGGCCTCGCGCTGACCGCGCTGGCCGGCTTCTTCCACTACACGCGGGTCGGTCCGAACGAGGTCGCCGACGACGAGGAAGCCGCCGCTCGCGACGAAGCGCGACGCATCAAGGAGGACGCGAAATGAACCACGACGACCCCAACCTGATCGTCCGCTACACGCCGAACGAGCGCACGAACCACTGGATCACCGCGATCACGTTCGTGCTGCTCGCGTTGTCCGGGCTCGCGCTGTTCCATCCGTCGATGTTCTGGCTGACCGCGCTGTTCGGCGGCGGCCAGTGGACGCGGATCCTGCATCCGTTCGTCGGCCTCGTGATGTTCGTGTCGTTCGCGATTCTCGTGGTGCGCTTCTGGCACCACAATGCGCTCGACGCGGACGACCGGCAGTGGCTCAGGCAGATCGGCGACGTGCTGACCAACCAGGAAGACAAGCTGCCGCCGGTCGGGCGCTATAACGCCGGACAGAAGCTGCTATTCTTCACGCTGGTGGCCTGCCTGCTGCTGCTCCTGCTGTCGGGCATCGTGATCTGGCGGCGTTACTTCTCGTTCTACTTCCCGATCGGGGTGATCCGCGCGGCCGCTGTCGTGCATGCCGTGGCGGCCTTCGTGCTGATCGCGAGCATCATCGTGCACATTTACGCGGCGTTGTGGGTGAAGGGTTCGATCGGCGCGATGGTGCGCGGCACCGTCACGCTGGGCTGGGCCCGCAAGCATCACCCGAAGTGGTTCCGTGAAAGCGTGAAGTAACGCAGCGGAGCGGGGCGGTACGCCGATTGCGGCGTGCTGTTCCGCCAACCGTCGGAATCGCCTGAGAGCGCCGATTCGTCGGCGCTTAGTTTGGGGGCTGTTTGCGCATGGAACGCGCATGCGAATGCCCGAAATCGCTCGCAGGGCAAGGAGCGAGGAGCGCCGTTTGGCCGAGCCAGACAAGTGACGAGCGACGCCGCCCTGTGGGCGATTTCGGGCATTCCCCTAAAATGGATAATTAGACACGGGTTGCCACGAGAAGGGCCGCTCGCCACGTTGCGCTCCTTGCGAATACGCCAGTATTCGCTGCGTCGCGCGCCTCGCGAGCGGCCCTTCTCGTGGCAACGCATGCGCGTTCCATGCGCAAACAGCCCCCTTGGAAGAGATTTTCGTGACACAACGCATTCTGGAGCCGACCGAGATCTCGGCACTCGATCATTCGGCCATTCCGCGCTTTCGTCTGCCGGAGCGCGCGACGGCGTTCGCGGCGCGCGCCGCGCGGCTGCGCAAGCTTGCCGACCTGAACCCGATCAGCGGCTACCTGCGGCTGATGGCCACCGTCGCCGATGCGCAGCACGCGACGCTGCAGACGCTGGAGCTGCCGCTGCCGTCGAAGGAAGCGATCGCACGCGCGCAGGAACATTCGATGCCGCTCGTGCCGGCGCTCCACGGCGAGCGCGATTCGCGCTGGCGCGCCGTGCTGTATGAACTGCTCGACCGCGTCGAAAGCGCCGGGCTCGTCAATCCGCAGTTGGCGAAGCTGCTCGACCGGCTGCGGCTGATGGCGCCGGCCGAGCTCGACGCGCAGGCCGACGCGATCCTCGCGCTGCGCTTCGCCGAAGTCGATCCGGCCACCGCGCCGTTCCTGATGGCCGCGCTGCAGGTCGTGTGGACGGACCTCGCGAGCCGCGTGACGCCGACCGACGTTCCGTATCTCGACCAGCCGGGGCTGTGCCCGGTGTGCGGCACGCATCCGGTTGCGAGCGTCGTGCGGGTCGGCGGCCAGTATCAGGGCTACCGTTTCCTGCAGTGCGGGCTGTGCACGACCGAGTGGCACATGGTGCGCACCAAGTGCTCGCACTGCGATTCGACGAAGGGCATCGCGTATCACGGGATCGAAGGCGGCAGCGAAGCCGTCAAGGCTGAATCGTGCGACGAATGCAAGACCTATCGCAAGATCGGCTATCAGGAGAAGGACTACGAGTTCGAGCCGCTGGCGGACGATCTCGCGAGCCTCACGCTCGACCTGCTGATGAACGAGGCCGGCTACCAGCGCAGTTCGCCGAACCCGCTGCTGTGGCCGGACGTGTCGCGGGAAGCGGACTGAAGGCACGGGCCGGGGCGGTGCGCGAGCGTCGGCCCGGCCGACTGCGAAGCATGAGACTGGAGTGATAACGACGTGACCGAACCGGGTGTGAATGAATTGAATGCCGTGCTGGCGCGTGTGCCGTCGGTCGAGCGCGTGCTGTCGTCGGCGCCGCTGCAGCCGCTCGTCGCCGACTATGGCCGCACGCGCGTGCTGAATGCCGTGCGGGCCGAACTGGCACGCTGGCGCACGGCCGCGCAGCACGACCCCGCCGCGGCCGAGCCGCTCGACGAGCCGCGCATCGCCGCTGCCGTTGCGCATACGCTGGCCGCGCAGAGCGCGGGCGCGGTGCGGACCGTGTTCAATCTGACAGGCACCGTGCTGCACACGAACCTCGGGCGCGCGCTGCTGCCCGACGACGCGGTGCGCGCGGTGGTCGACGTGCTCACGCGGCCCGTCAACCTCGAATTCGATCTCGCCACCGGCCGCCGCGGCGATCGCGACGACCTGATCGACGCTCTGCTGTGCGAACTGACGGGCGCGGAAGCCGCGACCGTCGTCAACAACAACGCGGCGGCCGTGCTGCTGACGCTGTCGGCGCTCGCGACGAAGCGGGAAGTCGTCGTGTCGCGCGGCGAGCTGGTCGAGATCGGCGGGGCATTCCGCATTCCCGACATCATGAGCCGCGCCGGTGCGAAGCTGCGCGAAGTCGGCACGACCAATCGCACGCATCTGCGCGACTACGCGGACGCGATCGGCCCGCGCACGGCGCTGTTGATGAAGGTGCACTGCAGCAACTACGCAATCAGCGGCTTCACGAAGGAGGCGACGCTCGCCGAACTCGCGCCGCTCGCGCGCGAGCACGGCGTGCCGGTCGCCGTCGATCTCGGCAGCGGCACGCTGGCCGACCTGTCGCAATGGGGCCTGCCGCACGAGACGACCGTGCAGGAAACCGTCGCCGCCGGCGCAAACGTTGTCACGTTCAGCGGCGACAAGCTGCTCGGCGGCCCGCAGGCCGGCCTGATCGTCGGCGATCGCGCGCTCATCGCGAAGATCAAGAAGCATCCGCTCAAGCGTGCGCTGCGCGTCGGCAAGCTGACGCTCGCGGCGCTCGAACCGGTGCTGCGCCTGTATCAGTCGCCCGAATTCCTGCGCGACCGGCTCACGACGCTGCGCCTGCTGACGCGCCCGCAGTGCGAGATAGCCGACGCTGCCGAACGCGTGCGCCCCGCGTTGCAGGCTGCGTTCGGCAGCGGTTTCGACGTGACCGTCGAGCCGATGTTCAGCCAGATCGGCAGCGGCGCGCTGCCGGTCGACCAGTTGCCGAGCGCCGGGCTCGTGGTGCGCTCGGCGGACGGCAAGCGCAGCGGCCGCGCGCTCGCGCAGCTCGAGAAGCGGCTGCGCGAATGGCCGCGCCCGGTGATCGGCCGCATCGCCGACAATGCGCTGCGGCTCGACCTGCGCTGCCTCGAAGCGGCCGACGAAGCGGCGTTCGTCGCGCAATGCGTGCCGCTCGCGGGGCCCGCCGCATGATCGTCGGGACCGCGGGGCACATCGACCACGGCAAGACCACGCTCGTGCGTGCGCTGACGGGCGTCGACACCGATCGCCTGAAGGAAGAGAAGGCGCGCGGCATTTCGATCGAACTCGGCTACGCGTATACGCCGCTCGACAACGGCGACGTGCTTGGCCTGATCGACGTGCCGGGCCACGAGAAACTGATTCATACGATGGCGGCCGGCGCGTGCGGGATCGACTTCGCGCTGCTCGTGATTGCCGCCGACGACGGCGTGATGCCGCAGACGCGCGAGCATCTCGCGATCCTGCAACTGCTCGCCGTCACGCATGGCGCTGTCGCGCTGACGAAATGCGATCGCGTCGATGCCGCGCGCGTCGCCGAGGTGCGCGACGAGATCGCCGCGTGGCTGCACGACTCGACATTGGCCGGCGCGCCGATCTTCGAAACGCGTGCGACCGTGGCCGACGATCCGGGCGTCGCCGCGTTGAAGCAGCACCTCGCCGACGCGGCGATCGCGTGGCGCGCGCGTCGCGACGACGGGCTGTTCCGGCTCGCGGTCGATCGCGTGTTTACGCTTGCCGGGCAGGGCACCGTCGTGACGGGTACCGCGTTCGCGGGCCGCGTCGCGACGGGCGACACGCTCGCGATCGTGCGCACGGGCGGCGCGGCCCGCGTGCGCAGCATCCATGCGCAGAACCGGCCGGTCGAGGCCGGTCGGGCGGGCGAGCGTTGCGCGCTGAACCTGGCCGGCGTCGACAAGGCCGACGTCGAGCGTGGCGACACCGTCGCCGACGCGCGGTTCGTCGTGACGTCGCCGCGCCTGGACGTCGAGCTGACGCTGCTCGCGGACGCCGGGCTGACGCTGACCCACTGGGCGCCGCTGCATGTGCATCTCGGCACGCTGCATCGCGTGGCCCACGTCGCGCTGCTCGACGGCGACACGCTCGCGGCCGGCCAGCGGATGCGCGTGCAACTGGTGTTCGACGAGCCGGTGTTCGCGCTGCCGGGCGACCGCTTCATCGTCCGCAATCCGCAGGCGACGCGCACCGTCGGCGGCGGCCGGGTGCTCGATCCGTTCGGGCCGGCCCGCAAGCGCCGCACGCCTGCGCGTCGCGCGTGGCTCGATGCGCTCGCGGCGTGGCTCGACGAAGGGCGCGTCGATGCGCTGCTCGCGCAGGCGCCGCTCGGCATCGCGCGCGCGACGCTCACGCATCTGACGGGGTTCGCGCCGAATGTGCTGGCGTTGCCCGGCGATGCGCTGGCGATCGGGCAACGCGATGCCGCGCCGAACGAAGGCGCGGTGATTTCGCATGCGCACTGGCGTGCGTTGCAGACGCGGGCGGTCGAGACGCTGCGTGCGTACCACGAGCGCATGCCCGACGAGCAGGGGCTCGACGCCGCACGCCTGCGGCGGATGGCCGCGCCGCTCGCGAGCGATGCGCTGTGGCGCGCGCTCGTCGACGCCCTGGTGTCCGGCGGCGAAGTCGTGCGCAGCGGGCCGTGGCTGCATCTGCCGTCGCATTCGGTGAGCCTCGAGCCGCGCGAGGAAGCGCTGGCGCGGCAACTGCTGCCGCTGATTCACGCGGGGCGCTTCGATCCGCCGTGGGTGCGCGACCTGGCGCGCGACACGGGCGCGGCCGAGGACGCGGTGCGCGCGCTGTTGCGCAAGCTCGCACGCCGCGGCGACGTGCAGCAGGTCGTGCGCGACCTGTTCTATCATGCCGACGTCGCGCGCGAACTGGCGGAACTGGTCGCGCATCTCGCGCCGTCGCGCGGCGGCGGGCTCGATGCGGCGACGTTCCGCGATGCGACGGGGCTCGGTCGCAAGCGCGCGATCCAGATTCTCGAGTTCTTCGATCGGGTTGGGTATACTCGCTTCCACCGCGATCTTCACTACCTGCGGCCTGACAGCGGTTGGGTGGGTATTCAGGCGTAGGCGCTCGTCGTTCTTCGGTTTCTTTTTCCCACGGAAGGCATTCGTATCCGGTGGTACGGCTGGACTTCAAATCCAGTTGGGGGTGTCAGACACTCCTGGGTAGGTTCGACTCCTGCTGCCTTCCGCCATGCCGGGCTTCCGCGGCGTTCCTTGAGCTTCCTCTGAAAGTCCGCAAGCTGAGGGTTCGTACTGTGTCGAGCATGACCAGTCCAAGAACCTCCTGACTTACCATGACCTGATTCAGCAGTACATCAACCATGAGGAAGCCATCGAGTTCAGGCAGTCGGAGATCGCAAGTCTGAAGTTCCCGCTCAAACTCACGTCGGTGACGCAGGTGGACTCGAAGGTGAGCCCCGCGGTGCAGTTGGCAGACGTAATAATTGGAGCGACTATTGAGGCGGCCAACACGTTGAGAGGGCGTAAGGTAATCGGGCTGGATGCCGAGACGGTGATGGCGCTATATAGCGACGAGCAGATCATCCACCTATTGCCATCGCTGGACTTTGAAGAGCAAAAGCGTTTCAGGCAAGGCTCGCAAGGAGCTGAGCTGATCGATTGCATGGCGACTCATTTTCACCGATGATGGCGTCGACGGGGGTGTCAGGATTTCCGTGTTCAAGGCGGGTTGAGATTCACACGGATGGTCGAACGAATCGATCCTCGTAGAGGATCGCGAACTGGTTCATAGCCGTGTTCGAGTCACGTAGAGCAAATTAATTCTGTCACTCTAGAATCCATATGGTTCAAGGCGTCTGCCTCAAGCGAATCTGTCTTGTCGCGGGGGTTGTGCTGCCATTCGAAAAGCTTCATTGCAAGCGTCTGCAGATAACTTCTGTAATCTGCCTGTCTGTTTGCATTAAACGCCCCTGCGAAGGGCTCGGGTAAGCGGCCGCTGTGGAGCATGCCCGTTCAAACTCAGGTTTCGCACAACGCGTGATTGCCGCTGCCGGCGTCGCAGGGGAGTTGACACCGGTCTTCGCAGGCCGCGGCAAATGACAACTTTGCCTCGCAAACGGTGACACGTTCAATTTGGTGTGCGGCGCGTCACGCGGGTTACTCCACCACCTTGAACACGCGATTCTTATCGATCACGCCGGCTTTCGGTAATTTGCCATCGTCGTCAGCGGCGGGCCGCAGATGCCGATCGTCGAGCGCCGGCCCGGTATAACGGCTGCGCGGCCGGATCACCTTGCCGACGCGCAACTGCTCGATGCAGTGGGCGAGCAGCCCGACGCTGCGCGCGATCGAGAACAGCCCAAACGCCGCATCGCGGGGCAACCGAAGCTGCACCGACAACATCGCAAGCGCTACGTCGATGGTCGGCCGCAGGCCGGTGAGCGCCGTAACCTTGTCCACGAAGTGCGCGATCTCGGCCGGCGGGTCGAGTCGCGCAAGCAGCGCGGCCGCGCGCGGATCGCCGTCGGGGTACAGATGATGACCGAAGCCGGGAAGCGGGATCGCGGACCTCAGGTGATGATCGACGACGCGCTCGGCCCCCAATCGTTGCACGTCGTCGAACATCGCCCGCACGCGTCCCGACGCGTCGCCGTGCAGCGGGCCCGATAGCGTGGCGAGCCCTGTCAGCAGGCAGCCGGCCAGGGACGCACCGGTCGATGCCGTGATGCGCGCGGCGAATGCCGAACTCGTAATCTCGTGATCTGCGACCAGCACCATCGCGCAGCGCAGCAGGTCGGCGCCACGGCTGTCGAGCGCCCAGCCGGCCGCGAGCCGCTGATGGGTGCAGAGCGGGCCTGCGCTGGCATCGTCATGTGCGCCGAACGCGCGAGACACGATCGCGACGAGCTGCCCGGCCTCGGTGTGAAGCGCGCTGTCGAGGCGGCCGAGCGTCGAATGGCCGTTTGCGGCCAGCGTCGCGAGCATCGTGAACGCGCATTGCCGATCGGGCTCGCCGGGCGGCAGTGCGAGCGCCGGCGCATCGAACGACACGGGCGCGGTAGCCTGCCAAAGCAGCGCAGCCGTTTCCTCGAGCGTCGCGCTCTCGGCGAGTTGAATGCTGTCGCGGCCGCGATACCACGCGCGGCCCTTCGAGAACGTGGTGATGCCGCTATAGATGCACGGCTCGGCGCCGAAGATCGTGCCGGCCGCCAGCGCCGCCCGTTTGCGGCCGACTTGCTTCTTGCGGCACAGTGCGACCACGTCCTCGGCGCGATACAGGCTCCTGCGCGGATCGTCTGGATCCTGAATCACCGCGATGGTGCCGCGGCTCGCGTACGCATAGACGGTCTGCGCCCGCACACCGAGCCGCCGCGCCGCTTCTGTCAGGGTGATCCAGTTCTGCATGGGAGTCTTGATAAGGATGCGGCCGGTGCGTGGCCGCGTGCGCCGACTATAGACCGGGTTCAGTTGAATGTCATCTCGGCCGGACGCCGCTCGAGCACTTCGACGAGGATGTCGCCAGGCGCGCGCACGAAACAGCAGCGCACGCCGGCGCGGACCCGCGCGATGGGCTGGACGATCTCGGCGCCGTTGTCGACCAGGTGCGGGTAAGCCGCGTCGAGATCATCGACCAGCACGCCGAAGTGATCGATTCCCTGCACGCGCGCGCCGTCCGGCGTGATTGCCGAATGCGCGTGCGGCAGCGCCGTGGTGAACAGGTTGATGTCACCGATCCGCAGGTCGACGCGACCGGGGCGTCGCACGATTTCGGCGTTCAGGCAGCGCGCGAACCAGGCGGCGGTGGCTTCGGCATCGGCCGAGCAGAGTTGCAGGTGATCCCATTTGAATTCAATCATGATGGTGGAGGGTCGAGTTGGGGAGTCAGCGCAAGGGCAGGTGGGCGGCACGAGCGCGGGTCAGAGTTCGATACGCGACAGCTTGCCGAGCAGCACCGAATACGACAGTGTGCCGACGAGACAGATCGCGCCCATCAGGTTCAGCGCCCAGAAGAAGCTGCCGGTGTGCTGCGTCACATAGCCGATCATCAGCGGCGTGGTCACGGCGGCGATATTCGCGGCGAGGCTCGTGATGCTGCTGGTAAGCCCGACATAGCGTTTGGGCGCGATCTCGGACACCGCCGCCCAGGACATCGAGCCGATGCCCTGCGCAAAGAACGCGACGGTCAGGATCGCGATTACCAGCGTGTTCGAATGCACGAAGTTGACCAGCACGATCGATGCGCCGAGGAAAGTGCCGATGACGAGCGGCGCCTTGCGCGATGACGACATCGACACACCGCGCCGGATGCAAAGATCGGACAAATAGCCGGCGATAAGGATGCCCAGCGTCGCGCCGATAAACGGCATCGCCTGGAACACGCCGACCTTGATCATCGACATGTGTCGCTCCTCGACCAGATAGGTCATGAACCAGGTCGTGAAGAACACGAGCAGCGTGTTGTTGCAGAACTTGCCGAGACAGATCGCGAGGACCTGCCGATAGCCGAGCAGACGCAGCGCCATGCGCCAGTCGAATGGATCGCGCGCCGTCACCACCGGGCGACCTTCGGTGATGTAATCCAACTCGGCTGCATTGACGCCGCGATGGCGCGACGGGTCGCGATAAAGCCGATACCAGACGACGCTGAACAGGACGCCGAACGTGCCTGTCGCGAAGAACACGGCGCGCCAGCCAAATGCCGACGAGATCCACAGCAGCAGGCCGGTGAAAAGCGGCGTGCCGATGTACTGGCCCATCACGTACACGCTCGTTGCGAAGCCGCGCTCCTGGACCGGAAACCACATCGTCACCGCACGCGCGTTCGACGGGAATGCGGGTGCCTCGAGCGCACCCATCGCAAGCCGCGAGCCGAGCAACATGTGGTAGCCGTGCGCAAGCCCCTGCGTCAGCGTCGCCAGCGACCAGCCGACGAGCGACAGCGCGTAGGCCACGCGCGAGCCCAGCCAGTCGGTGAGCACGCCCGCCGGCAGTAGCGCGATGGAGTAGGCGAGGCCGAACACGGCGAACAGCTCGCCCATCTGCACGCGCGTGAGCGCGAGATCCTTCGACAGTGCGGGCGCGACGATGCCGAGCGCGGAGCGGTCGACGTAGTTGAGAATCGTTGCCACGAGCAACATCGACAGTACGCCGTAGCGTACCCTCGAGCGTCTTGCGGCGCCTGCATGTGTGTCGAGCCGGCGTATGGCCGAAACGTGCTCTTCTGCGGTTTTCAATGTCGTCTCCAATTTTTATGTGGGGTGCGCCGGCGCACTTGCCGTGTGCGCGCGTGCGGTCAGCCGCGTCCGACGAAGGGCATCGCGCTCGCCATGATCGTCATGTTCAGAATGTTGGCTTTGAGCGGCAGGTTGGCCATCTGCACGATCGCACTCGCGACATGCGCAACGTCGACCCGCGGCTCGGGCGCGATGCGGCCGTCGGCCTGCAGCACGCCGCTGTCCATGCGTTCGGTGAGCGAGGTCGCGGCGTTGCCGATATCGATCTGGCCGCACGCGATGTTGAATGGGCGGCCATCCAGGGCAAGCGAGCGCGTGATGCCGAGGACGGCGTGCTTCGTGGCCGTGTACGCGATCGTGTTCGGGCGCGGACTGTGGGCGGAGATCGAGCCGTTGTTGATGATGCGCCCGCCTTGCGGCGTCTGACGCTTCATCTGGCGCCACGCGGCGCGGGCGCACAGGAACACGCCGGTCAGGTTGGTCGCGACCACGTCGTTCCAGAATTGCAGCGTGTAATCGTCGATCGGCACGGCGCCGGCGTTGCGGCCCGCGTTGTTGAACAGCACGTCAAGGCGCCCGAACGTGTGTACGATCTGTGCGAAGCTCGCGTCGACCGATGCTTCGTCGGACACGTCGGTTGGAATTGCCGCTGCCACGCCCCCGGCCCGCTCGATGATCTCTTGCGTCCCGAGGAGCGGATCGATGCGCCGACCGAGCAGCGCGACGCTGAAACCTGCTTGCGCGAGCGCTACCGCAGCGGCCTGTCCGATGCCGGTGCCGGCGCCCGTCACCGCCGCGATCTTTTTTCCTGTCTGCATTTTCACGACCTCGTGTTCGGTTCGTTGAGCATGAGAAAAGGATTGCGCGGCGGCGACGCCGCAGCAATCTTGATTCGTTCAATCAACATCAACTGCCCCGTCCTGACGGGCGCAAATCAGGGTTTTCCTGAGTTCGTGGCGGTGACGCGCGCGCGCTGCCGCTGCCTCGCACGACGGGGAAATGCCCGGAGGCGTTCGGGCCATCCGGCGGCGCGCACGGCCGTGCGGACATGTTGATCGAATCAATCAAGATTGACCCGCGCCGACCGCGATTCGTAGGCTGTGCTCCGTTATCCGAACCAAGGACGAGACCATGCCTGACAACAATCGCACCCAGCTGCTGGTTGCGCGACGCGTTCCCGCTACGGTGGCCGCGCGCGCGGCAGCCGAATTCAACGCCTATGTGACGGACGCCGACATGGACGCGCCATCCGTCGTCGAGTTCTGCAACCGCTATCAGACGCCGGCGGTGCTGATCGGCAAGAAATCAGGACTGCAGGCCGAGCACATTGCGGCATTGCCGTCGAGCGTGAAGATCATCGCGAACGCGAGCGCCGGCTACGACCACATGGATGTCGCCGCCGCACGCGCACGCGGAATCGTGGTCAGCAACGCACCCGACGCGCTGACCGACTGCACGGCCGATTTCACGATGCTGCTCGTTCTGGCCGCGTGCCGGCGTGCATCGGAATACGAGCGCATCGTGCGCGCGGGGTGGGGCAAGTCGTTCGGCATGACCGACATGCTCGGCACGCGCGTGAACGGCAAGACGCTCGGGATCGTCGGTTTCGGCCGGATCGGCCGCGCGGTCGCCCAGCGCGCACGCGGGTTCGGGATGAAAATCGTCTATACCGATCGGCGGCCGGCACCGCTGGAGATCGAGGCCGGCGCGCGCTATTGCGCGGATCTCGACACGCTGCTGTCGCAGTGCGACATCCTCACGTTGCACGTGCCGGGCGGCGGCACGCCGTTGATGACGCGCCGCGAGTTCGGTTTGATGCGCGACGGTGCGGTGTTCGTCAACGCGGCGCGTGGAAGTCTCGTCGACGAGGATGCGCTTTACGACGCGTTGACCTCGCATCGGCTGTTCGCCGCGGGCCTTGATGTTTATTGGAACGAGCCCAACATCGATCCGCGCTTTGCCACACTCGACAATGTGTTTCTGTCGCCGCACATGGCGAGTGCGACCATCGAGACGCGCGACCAGATGGGGCTTACCGCGCTCGACAATGTCGCGGCCGTGCTTGACGGGAGGAGAGCACCGAACGCGCTGTGATGATGGCGGCCGCACGCTGGTCCATGCCGGGGTATCCGATCGCGGGACCACCGGCAGTCGGCGCGTCGTTACTTCAACAACCGCTGCGCCATCAGCACGTCGTACGCGGCCTTGAACGGGCGGACGCCCTGCGGAATGCCCGAATAAGCAGCCGGATGCACGAGCGTCGCTTTTGTCTCGTCAAGGGAGGAGGGACATCGGACGCCCTGATGTCGATGGTTGCAGTGTTTTCTCCTAGAACTCGCCTGATGCGACTACTCCACGCCTCCGCTTCTGGGTTCCATGAAACATTGAATTCCGCCTTCTCCGTTCGATTTGTGTCATAAGATGTCGCATAACACGTGGATGTGAGCCATCCTTGTAAACACGCGGAAAGTAGTTGGAGATAGGTTGCACAACGACGACACTCGTTATACGATGACTGACTAATTTGGCGGCCGACGGCATGCAGCCGAACGGTCTCGCACTGCTGCCGTCGTCCGTCACATCGCATTTTCCGCCGTCGGCCGCATCCATGCCCCCGACCCTCCGCACCGGGAATACGTTCGTGAAAATCGTCGCCATCGAAGTCATTCGCCTTTCGCTCGCATTCGATGCGGGCCGCCGTCCCGTCGCCGCAGTTGAACCGGCCGCCGCGGACTCGTATAACGCCGCAGACCGCTCGCTGCGCCGCATGGAGTCGCTGCTGGTCAGGCTAACCGATGACGCAGGGCGCGTCGGCTGGGGCGAAGCATTCGGTCATATGGTCAATCCCGTCACGTTCGCCGCGCTCGAAGGCCCGGTCGGCCGCTGGTTCAAGGGCGCCGAATTCGAGCCTACACGGCACGGGATCGCCGCATTGCGTGACGCGGCCGATCGCGCGTTGCATGCGTTCGGGCGCACCGGACCGGTGCTGTACGCGTTGTCCGCGATCGACACGGCGCTGCACGACCTCGCCGCGCAGGCGGCCGGCGTGCCGCTGTATCGCTGGCTCGGCGGCCATCGCAACGAGATCGATGTGTATGCGAGCCTGGTCAGCTACGACAACGACCCCGATGAAGTCGCGCGCCACGTGCGGCGGGCGTCGGACGAGGGGTTCCGGCGCATCAAGCTGCACGAGACGCAACGTGCGGCCATCGCTGCCGCGCGCGCGGCACTGCCGGCCGGCAGCGAACTGATGGTCGACGTGAACTGCCCGTGGGCGGCGAGCGACGCGCTGCGGCATGTGAGCGAGCTGGCCGACCTGCGGCTCGGCTGGATCGAGGAACCGGTGTGGCCTTGCGACGACGCGGGCGGCATCGCGCGCGTGCGCGGCGCCGGCGTGCCAGTCGCGGCGGGCGAGAACGCGTCGGGTGTCGCGGGCTTTCGCGACCTGTTCGAACACGGGGCGCTCGACGTCGCGCAGCCAAGCATCGCGAAGATCGGCGGACCGACCGGTATCGCGGAAGTGATCGCGCTTGCGGCGGAGCACGGCGTGCGCGTCGTGCCGCACTGTTTCTACTACGGAGCGGGGCTGCTGGCGACCGCGCACGTGGTCGCGGCGCTGCCCGACGATGTCGCGCTAGAAATTCCCTATCTCGACTGGCCCGAGCGGTTGCATGACGCGCAGCGGCCCGGGGCGCGGGTGCGCTTGCCCGATGTGCCCGGGCTTGGCTTCTTGCCAGACGAAGCGGTGCTGGAGCGCAACACGATTGCGCACGCGACCATCGGTTGAACGCAGGAGGCGTGCGCATGGCGCACGCATCTGAAGCCGTCGCCGATGTGGCGGCGCAATCGGAAACCATGAAGCCGGGCGGATGCGCAGGCACTTGCCCGGCTCGACAGGAGACAACATGAAAACGCGTTACCGCTGGTGGATCGGCGCGCTGCTGTTCGGCGCCGGTATGCTGAATTATCTCGATCGCGCGGCGCTGTCCGTCGTCGCGCCGATCATCAAGCGTGAACTCGGCATCGACGACGCGCAGATGGGCATCCTGTTCAGCAGCTTCTTCATCGGCTACTGTGTGTTCTGCTTTGTCGGCGGCTGGGCCGCGGACCGGTTTGGGCCCCGGCGCGTGTTCGCGTGCGCGGCCGGCGTGTGGTCGCTGTTCTGCGGCGCGACCGCGCTGGCCGGATCGTTCGCGCATCTACTCGTGGTGCGTGTCGCGTTCGGGATCGGCGAAGGGCCGATGGGGACGACCACCAACAAAGCGATCTCGAGCTGGTTTCCGCGCCGCGAGGCGGGACGCGCGGTCGGCTGGACCAATGCCGGGCAGCCGCTCGGCGCGGCGATCGCGGCGCCGATCGTCGGTCTCGTCGCGCTGCAGTTCGGCTGGCGCGTGTCGTTCGTCGTGATCGCCGCGCTCGGCTTCGTGTGGCTCGCCGCGTGGTGGGCGTTGTTCCGCGACGATCCGGCCAGCCATCCGCGCGTGTCGCCGGAAGAGGCGCGCGAGATCGCATCCGACCGGACGATCGACGTCGCACCCGATGCGCATGCGGACGATCGTGCCGTGCGTCCGCTACTGCGCGATCTGTTGTCGCGGCCGGTGCTCGGCGTCGCGCTCGCGTTCTTCAGTTTTAACTACGTGCTGTACTTCTTCCTGTCGTGGTTGCCGAGCTACCTGACCGACTACCAGCATCTGAATATCAAGCAGATGAGTGTCGTCGGAATCCTTCCGTGGCTCGGCGCGACCGTCGGGTTCGTGGCCGGCGGCACCGTGTCGGATCGCATCTACCGCCGCACCGGCGACGTGCTGTTCGCGCGCAAGATCGTGATCGTCGTTGGGCTCGCGGTCGCGGCGGCCTGCGTGCTGCTGGCGTCGCGCGTGAGCTCGCTCGGCGCGGCCGTCACGCTGATCGCGATCGCGAGCCTGTTCGCGTTCATGGCGCCGCAGGCTTGCTGGTCGCTGCTGCAGGAAATCGTGCCGCGCGAACGTGTCGGCTCGGCGGGCGGGTTCGTTCACCTGCTTGCAAATCTGGCGGGCATCCTGTCGCCAAGCGTGACCGGCTGGCTCGTTCAGTATGGCGGTGGGTATGCGAGCGCGTTCGTGCTCGCGGGTGCATCGGCGCTGGCCGGTGCGGTGATCCTGACGTTCACGGTGCGCGCGCGGGCCGTTGTGCAGATGCGCGGGGCTGCCTGACGATGTACTCCGTTGAACTAGCAACGCGGGAGTGGGTGAGACCTGATTTAATCATCATCGGTTGATGAAACCGCTCGGCTATACCCAGGCCGCCAAAACCGGGACAAACTGCCATCGCCAACTTGGAACAGCCACCGCTGAATCGGCATCAAGTTAAACCAACCAGCCTCCCCGGTTTCCCGGGGCGGTTCAGGCCGTGTGGAACATCCTGGAAAATAAAGACACCTACCAGAGCCGCACGACTTTATTCGAGCTGCAGGCGCGAACTTCATTGAGGCGGGGGGGCGGTCCTTAAAACGACGCTGGATAGAGCAGGGCAAGCCAACATGGCATCAACCTTCAGGGGTTGTAAAACTGGGGCGGACCATAGATTTATTTTCGCTTACGGTTGCCCGAACTGTCGCAGCAACTCGAAGCCTGTCCCTCCGCCCCAAGGGCTATCAAGGTCGAATCCAGTGGCAAACTTTCTAACGTCTGTCGGTTCATAACTTGCATAAATGAACTGATTGGCGTACTGTGGAAGGGCCGTTGAGGGAAACTGCGTTGGACAGCACGGATCGAGACGTACAGGAAACTGCCATCATGTGGCATTGCGCTGGGCCCGCGGTGATGCTCGGCACGGTTCTGAAGACGTGGGGCTCGGCGCCTCGCCCGATCGGCGCGATGGTCGCGCTGCGTGACGACGGTGCAGTGAAGGGTTCCGTATCGGGCGGGTGTCTCGAGGACGATCTGATCGAGCGCGTGTGGCGCGTCGGATTTTCGGGCTCGACGCCGACTGTCGTAACCTACGGCCTCTCGGCGGACGACGCCCATCGCTTCGGCCTTCCGTGCGGCGGCACGCTGATGATTCTCGTGGAACCGGTCCGGGTATCGTCGCGCCTTGACGAGGCGCTGGAATGGGTCAGGCGTGGCCGGGTAGTGATCCGCAACGTGAATGCCAATACCGGCGAAGCCGACGTGAGGCCGACCGATTCGGCGGCCCCGACCTCGTTCGACGGCGTGTCGTTGCGCGCATGTTACGGACCGAGCCATCGCCTGCTGATCATCGGTGCAGGGCAACTGTCCGAATATGTTGCGCGGGTGGCGGTGGCGCTGGGCTATCGCGTCATCGTTTACGACCCGCGTGAAGAGTACCTCGGGGAATGGTCTGTGGCTCATACCGAAGTATTTCGCGAAATGCCCGACGACCTGATCGAGCGAGTCGGCCTGGATCCGAACACGGCCGTGGTTGCGCTGACGCATGATCCGAAGATCGACGACCTGGCGTTGATAGAGGCGCTCAAATCCCCGGCATTCTATGTGGGAGCGGTCGGCTCGCGTGCGAATAACGCGAAGCGTCGGGAACGGCTCAAGCTGTTTGACTTGACCGACACACAGGTTGCAGCGCTTCATGGTCCGATCGGGCTTCACGTCGGTGCCAGAACGCCGCCGGAGATCGCGGTGGCTATCATGGCGGAGATGACTTCGCACCGGGACGGTGTGCTGGTCGTGCAGGCGCACGCGCTGCGCGATGCGCCGTCGGTGCCGCAACGGAGCGAATAGGCACGCGCGTACCTGTGTGGCGTTGTGTGAATGGCAGATAAAATTTTCGATGAACTTATGGCTAAACCCACCATGCTCGAATCGTCGAGCCACAGTGCGTCGGATGCACGTTTTGCATCGATCGAGCGCTATTCATCAGTTGCGAGAACAGTCGAGATACTGTCGGATGCGTGGGGATTTCTGGTTCTGCGGGAGTGTTTTTTCGGCGTCAGGCGATTCGAGCAGTTCCAGAGCATCCTGCAGGTGCCGCGTACCACGCTGGTGGAGCGGCTCAAGAAATTCACGACCCTGGGCATCCTGAAGAAACAGCTTCCGTCGACCGGCGGTGCCCGCTACGAGTACCGTTTCACGGAGCAGGGCCGCGACTTGTACGCGACGATGATCGCGCTGCTCGCCTTCGGCGACCGTTGGCTTGCGGGCGGCGCGCAGCCGCCGTTGAAACTGATTCACAAGACCTGCCAATGCGATTGCGCACCGCGCGTCGTGTGCTCGCACTGCCGCGCCGGCATTGACCCGAGGTCCGTCCACTATCGCGACGGGCCGGGAGCGGGCGGCGAGGAGCGTAGCATCGAACGCAAGCGCTCGCGCCGGAGTTCGGACGTGCGTGTCCTCGAGCGTATTCGGCCATGCTCGGTCGCGCGAACGTTGCAGATCATCGGTGACCGCTGGAGCTTCCTCGTGATCCGGGAATTCTTTTACGGTGTTCGACGCTTCGACGAGTTTCAGTCGCGCCTGGGTATCGCCACCAACATCCTGTCGGACCGACTGCAGCGACTCGTGGAGCAGGGTATCGCGGAGAAGCGGCTGTATCAGGAGAAGCCGAAGCGTTACGAGTACCGGCTGACCGAAATGGGCCGCGACTTGTATGGGCCGCTGCTGGTGATGATGGCCTGGGGTGACAAGTGGCTTTCGGGTGGCAAAGCACCGTTGAAACTTCGGCACCGGGAGTGCGACCACGATTTTCATGCAATCGTCGCATGCGACAAATGCGGTGCCGAACTCGATCCGCGTGAAATGTCATATGTGCTGCGATATGCGTTGCCGGTAGAGCTCGACGTCGCCTGACTCGCGCTTCTCGATGCCGCGTGGCGCCGGGGCGCGCGTACCGCGGCAGATCGATTCAACAGCATCGCGGTGGCTGTCTTCTTAGCCGGCCGGCCTGGCAGCCGGCTATGCGTCTCGTTCAAATCGCGCCGGGGGACCGCGCGCGTGGCGATTTGCCTCGTCATCTCCTTTTTCCCTTCGTCATGGTTTGGTGCGACTGGTCGACCGCACGTGTCGCCGGACGCATCCGGTCGCGCGCGGACTTGCCGCGTCCCGATTCGACCTTGCAGCAGACGTTAACCGTGTAAGCGTGCCCGGTACACAACCAAGAAGGTATCGGAAATGCAAGCGATATCTGCGCTGATGAATCCCTATTGGCACGGCCGCTCCTCCATGCGAAAGAGACGGCTGCATCCGCGCGGAATGCTTCAATACATCAGCCAATAACGGCTGGATAGCCGCGCGGCGTCATACATGACAGGTTGTCGAACAAGGGACTTGCAAATCAGAATTTCGCTCACTATAGTCCACTTATGCAAGTTAGTTTGTCGTCACGACATCGTTGTCGATTTCGTGATTCCGTGATTCCGTGATCGGGTGGAGGAGCAAAATTGAACGCATTTGAGTTTCAGTCGAACAGGTCTACGATCGTCGAGGCCGGCGCTTCGGCCCGCCTTGGGGAAATCGTCGGCCGGCTGGGCTGTCGCGCGGTCTTTCTCGTGACCGACCGCGGCATCGTCGATAACGGTCTGCTGAAACCGGCGCTTGATAGCCTCGAGGCAGCCGGCACGGCCGTTACGGTGTATGCGGACGTGCAGGCCGATCCGCCGGCTCACGTTGTGAATAGTGCGGCCGATGCGGCGGTGTCCGCCCGGGCCGACTGCGTGGTCGGTATCGGCGGCGGTAGCTCGCTCGACGTCGCGAAACTGGTGGCGCTTCTCGCGCGACGGACGGAAAAGCTCGACGCCGTTTACGGCGTGGGCGTCGCGAAAGGGCCGCGGCTGCCGCTGGTGTTGCTCCCCACGACTGCGGGAACTGGATCCGAGGTCACGCCGATTTCGATCGTGACAACCGGAGACGGAGAAAAGAAGGGTGTTGTCTCGCCGATACTGCTGCCGGACATCGCGGTGCTCGACGCGGATTTGACGTTGAGCTTGCCGCCCGCGGTCACGGCGGCGACGGGCATCGACGCAATGGTTCATGCGATCGAGGCATACACCAGCAAGCGCCTGAAGAATCCGGTCTCCGATTGCCTCGCGAAGGAAGCGCTTCGCTTGCTCGGCGCAAACATCGGCGAGGCTTGTGCCAACGGCACCAATCGCGACGCACGCCAGGCAATGCTGCTCGGCGCAATGCTGGCCGGCCTGGCGTTTGCTAATGCGCCCGTAGCAGGGGTGCACGCGCTGGCCTATCCGGTGGGTGCACGCTTTCATGTTCCGCACGGGCTGTCGAACTCGCTCGTTCTGCCGGCGGTCATGCGTTTCAACCTCGATGCCGCGGCCGACTGGTATGCGGAGCTTGCCGCCGTTCTGATGCCCGACGTCACGGGAAATACCGGTGCGCGTGCGAACGCACTGGTCGAGCGGCTGACTGCACTGCCGAAGGCGCTCGGCTTGCCGACGCGGCTGTCTGACGTCGGTATCAGCCGCGGCGATATCGCGACACTGGCGGAAGACGCGATGCGTCAAACCCGTCTGCTCGTGAACAACCCGCGCGAGATTTCCCTTCAGGATGCGGCTGCGCTCTACGAGGAGGTTCTGTGACCCAGAAAAAAATGCCGTCGCGTCGCGCCCAATATCCGCACTTCAGCGCCATTCAGACGCGCTGGTCCGACAACGATTCCTACGGGCACGTGAACAACGTCGTCTATTACGCGTACTTCGATACGGCGGTCAATCGGCATTTGATTGAACGTGGCGTGCTCGATATTGCAACCAGCCCGATCATCGGGCTCGTGGTCGACACGCGTTGCACGTACTTCTCGTCGATCGGCTTTCCCGACGTCGTCCATGTCGGCATGAAGGTCGTGCATCTCGGCAACAGTAGCGTGCGCTACGAGATCGCGCTGTTTCGCAACGATGCCGACATGGCTTCGGCGATCGGCGAGTTCGTACACGTCTATGTCGATCGGGCAACGAACGGTCCGGTGCCGATTCCGAACGATGTCCGGCAAGTCTTGCGGTCGTTGATGGCCTGACGCGCCGGTCACAACAGGTGTCCTGGAGGAGAGAACAAATGGAAATGGCAGGAGAGGCACGGTTGCAGGCATCCCGCGAGACCGTGTGGAACGCGCTCAACGATCCGGCGGTGCTGCAGGCCAGCATCCCGGGGTGCGAAGTGCTCGAGAAGAGTGCCGACAATGAATTTACCGCGACGGTGGTGTCGAAGGTCGGGCCGATCAAGGCGCGGTTCGCCGGCAAGGTGACTTTGTCTAATATCGCCGCCCCCGTCAGTTACACGCTGACGGGTGAAGGGTCCGGCGGCGCGGCAGGCTTCGCGCGTGCTGACATCGACGTGGCGCTCGAAGCGCTGGAGCAGGATGTCACGCTGCTTCGATACGGCGTCAAGGCGAACGTCGGCGGCAAGCTGGCGCAGTTGGGCTCGCGAATGATCGATGCGGCGGCGCGCAAGTCGGCCGATGATTTCTTCGATCTGTTCGCGAGGCAGGTCGGCACGAAAGTGGCCAATGGCGAACAGGAGGCGTCGTCATCGACGATGGGCGTCGATGCACTGATGGCGGCTGTGTCGATCGAGCGTCCGCTCGTTGCGCCGGCTCACGCGGAATTGGCCATCGCCGCCGAACCCGCGGCGCCGCGGCAACGCGTGGAATCCGTCGGCAGCGCTGCGCCGCAGGCTCGCTCCTCCGGGGCGGACGGCGCACCCGCGGTCCCGTTGGCCGATCTTCAGTCGGAGGTGACGGATGCGTTGATGACCGAGAAGATCAAGGTGTGGATCTCCGATCAGATCGCGGTCGTCACCTTGAACCGACCGCGCAGCCGCAACGCGATGACATACGGGATGTGGCTCGCGATGCCATCGATTATGGCCGCGCTCGAACGAAATCCCGAGGTGCGGGCCGTGTTGCTGACAGGCGCGGGCGACGACTTCTGTGCAGGCGCCGACATCTCCGAGTTCGAGAAAGTGCGCGCCGACGCTGGCCAGGCGAACGCGTACGAGATTGCGGTGGATGCGTGCTGCGATGCGATCGCGAACATCTCGAAGCCGACCATTGCCGTATTGCGGGGCTACTGCCTGGGCGGAGGCGCGCATCTGGCGATGTCGTGCGACTTCCGCTTCGCGGCACCAGACGCCACGTTCGGCATTCCTGCGGCGCGCCTTTCCATCATCTACGGCGTGCGTGGGACGCGCAAGCTGTTGTCGCTGGTGGGGCTGTCGCAAGCGAAGAAGATCCTCTACGGCGCAGAGCGATTCGATGCGCGTGCGGCGCGCGACATCGGATTCGTGGACCGGATCGCCGGAGACGACGCGCAGGTCGCGCCGCTCTCATGGTGGCAGCGTGTGAGCGGCGCTAAGCCGCGCGCAAGGACGAGCGATCCGATGGCCGATGCGCGCGCGTTTGCGAGAACGATGGCGGCGAACGCGCCGCTGAGCCTGGCGGGTGCGAAATACCAGCTGAACGGGATGGCGATGGGCACCGGCGCGCTCGATCTCGATCGAGCCGAGGCGATGATCGCGGCGGCAGCCAGCAGCGACGACTATCGGGAAGGCCGGGCCGCGTTCGCGGAAAAGCGCTCGGCGAAATTCCAGGGACGTTGACGGAGGAACCGATGAAACCGGCACCGTTTGACTATTGTTGCCCGGACTCCGTCGACGAGGCGATCGCCGCGCTGGCGGCCTGCCGCGGCGATGCGAAATTGATGGCCGGCGGCCAAAGCCTGATGCCGATGCTGAATTTTCGGGTGGTGCGTCCCGCGCTGATCGTCGACATCCGCAAACTGGTCGAGCTCGACTACGTGCGCGAGCGTGAGGACGGCGGACTCGCGGTGGGTGCGCTGACGCGTCACCGCGTGCTCGAGACGTCGCGCCAGGTTGCCCGACATTTTCCGATCATTCCTGACACGATGCGCCATGTCGCCCACCTCGCGATCCGGAATCGCGGCACGATCGGCGGAAGCCTGTCGCATGCCGATCCGGCCGCGGAGTTGCCGATGCTGGCGCGATTGCTGGATGCGACGATCGTCACGCGTTCGCCCCGCGGCGAGCGCAGGATTGCGGCGGCCGATTTCTTCATCGCGCCACTCACGACGATGCTCGACGATGACGAGATGGTCGTTCGCGTCGATTTTCCGGGCGTGAAGCGCGGGACCGGCTGGTGTTTCGAGGAATTCTCGCGTCGCGCAGGCGACTTTGCGCTGGCCGCCGTGGGCGTACTGCTGGATGTCCGCGACGGCGTGATCCACGATGCGCGCGTCGCGATGATGGGAGTAGGCGACACGCCGTTGCGGCGCAGTGACTCGGAAGCGATCCTGCTCGGCAAGCCGTTGTGCGACGCGCTCGTGGATGAGGCGGCGGAAATCGCGTGTGACGGACTGTCTCCCGCCATGGATCTGCATGCTTCGCCGGCGTACCGCCGCCATCTCGCGGGGGTGCTCGCGCGGCGCGCGATACGCAGCGCATGGCGCCGTGCTTCAGGAGTCGCGCAATGAACGAACATCACATTGCCCGCAAGCCCGTCTGGATGATCGTCAATGGCACGGTCGTCGAGCGCAGCATCGAACCGCGCCTGCTTCTGTCCGATTTCTTGCGACACGACCTGTCGCTGACCGGCACGCACGTCGGTTGCGAGCACGGCGTATGCGGGGCTTGCACGGTGATCGTCGACGGCGATAGCGTGCGGTCCTGCCTGATGCTGGCGATCTCGGCCGACGGTTGCGACGTGCGTACCGTGGAGAGCATGGGCACGCCCGATTCGCTGAGCCCGCTGCAGGAGGCGTTCCGTGAACATCATGGCCTTCAGTGCGGGTTCTGTACGCCCGGCATGCTGGCGACCTGCACCGATGCGTTGCAGAAATACCCGCTCGACAGCGATGACGAGATTCGCGATGCGCTGTCCGGAAATCTTTGCCGCTGTACCGGCTACCAGGGCATCGTCGAAGCCGTCCGTGTTTGCGTAACGGCGCGCGACGCATTGCGGCAGGCCGCCGGATCCGAGCCAACCGAGGATAACCAACGATGAAGATGCATGTTCTGAATGGCGGCCGGCTCCGGATGCGCAAGAGTGTCTATCTGCCGGAAGCCGAGCGAAGCGAAACGATCGATCTGCCGGTGGCATGCATGCTGTTTCGGCATGGTCAGGGAAACGTATTGTTCGACACCGGATGCCACCCGCAGGTCGTCGACGATGCCGCCGCTCGCTGGGGGGCGATGGCGAAGGCCATGACGCCGATCGCCGGACCGGAAGACAACGTCATCTCGGAGTTGAAAACGCTCGGGCTCGGGCCGGACGATGTCGATGTAGTCGTCAACTCCCATCTGCACTCCGATCATTGCGGCTGCAATGCGTTCTTCAAGAGAGCGACGTTCTTCTGTCATGCGAAGGAGCTGGCGGCCGCCCAGGGAGAGGAGGCACTGCAACGCGGCTACATTCCCGCCGACTGGCAGCATCCGATGCCGACCGAACTCATCGACGGGGAGCGCGACGTCTTCGGCGATGGAAAGATGCTGCTGGTCCCGTTGCCGGGGCACACGCCAGGGAGCATGGGCATGCTCGCGACACTGGAGCGTGACGGCGCCTTCCTGCTTGCTGCCGACGCCGTTGCGCTGCGCGAGAATCTGACGCGCGAAGTGATGCCGCGCAACACGTGGGACTCGGATGCCGCGTTGTCAACTCTCAACGAGGTCCGGAGGCTCGAACGAGATGGCGCGAGCGTGATCTTCGGCCACGATCCGCAGCAGTGGGAGACGCTTCGCAAGGGGGCTCACGCGTATGAGTAAGCCGCGTCGTGATCCTGGCGCGCCGCCGGACGCCGATGTCGGCATCGACGAACAGCCGCGCGGCGGTTTTGTCGGGCAGCCGGTGCGCCGATTCGAGGACGCGAGACTGCTCACCGGACTCGGACGTTATGTCGACGATCGGCCGGCCGGAAATGCACTTCATCTCGCGATCGTGCGCAGCGACCAGGCGCATGCGCGCATCCGCGCCGTGCGTGCCGACGCTGCACGCGGCATGGAAGGTGTATTCGGCATCTATGCGTGGGTCGATCTGGCTGGCCTCGTCAAGCCGGCTGTCGCGGTATCGCGCATGGCGGATTATCAGCCCACGCCGATTCATGCGCTGGCGGACGGTGTCGTGCACTTCGTCGGCGAACCGGTCATCTCGGTGCTCGCTGATAGCCGCTATCTGGCCGAGGATGCGCGGGATGCGATCGAGATCGAATACGAACCGCTGCCGGTCGAGACCGATGCCGAGGCGGCGGCACAGCCCGGCGCGCCACTGCTGCACGAAGGATTGACGAGCAACGTGCTGGTCGAACGTCGGTTCGTGCGTGGCCAGATCGACGAAGCGTTCGCGCACGCGCCTGTCACCGTTGGCGGCCGGTTCCGGTTTCACCGGAAGATGCCGACCGCGATGGAGCCGCGCACCTATATCGCGGAAGTGGATCCGGGCCGGGACGCCCTGACGCTCTACACGTCGAGCCAGATACCCGGCATCGTGCGCGACGCGATGGCGGATCTGCTCGACATGCCGGGCAACCGGCTGACGGTGATCGCGCCCGATGTCGGCGGGGGATTCGGCGGCAAGACCTCGGTCTATCAGGAGGAAGTGCTCGTATGCGTGCTCGCGCGCAAGGTCGGGCGTGCGGTGCGCTGGAGCGGCGATCGGCTCGAGGACATGCTGTCGACGAGCCAGGCCTTCGACGAACGGGTCGATGCCGAACTCGCACTGGATAGCGACGGCCGGATTCTGGGCCTGCGTGCCGAAGTGATCGGCGATGTGGGCGCGTATTCGATCTATCCGTGGACTGCCGGTATCGAGCCGGTTCAGGTCATCAGTTTTCTGCCCGGGCCGTACCGGGTCCCTGCCTATCACGGACACGTGCGTGGGGTGACGACACCCAAGGCGCCGACCGGGCCCTATCGCGGCGTCGGACGCCCGACGTCGACATTCGCGATGGAGCGCCTGATGGATCTGGCGGCAAAGCGGCTCGACATGGATCCGACGGAGTTGCGGTTACGCAACCTCGTGCGTCCGGAGGAGTTTCCGTATCGCACGCCGGTCGGCATCGTGTGGGATCAATCGGCGTTCATCGAAGGACTCGAGGCAGCGAAGGAACGGTTCGACTACACCGCCGCGAGGCAGGCCCAGGCGCACGCGCGTGCCGAAGGGCGCTGGGTCGGTATCGGCGTCGCCTGCTATGCGGAACTGTCCGGCATCGGCTCGCGCATTTCCGCGTCGCCAGGCATGCCGATCAACACCGGCACCGATACGTGCGTGATCCAGCTCGATTCGACCGGAGCGGTCACGGCATCGTTCGGCTGCGCATCGCATGGTCAGGGGCACGAGACGACACTCGCTCAGGTGTTGGCCGACGAACTCGGCGCGCGCATCGAAGATCTGCGCGTGATCACCGGCAATAGTGCCGCGGTACCGCACGGTACCGGCAGTTATGCCAGCCGGACGGCCGTCATCAGCAGCGGGGCGGGAATGCTGGCAGCGCGAGAGCTGCGTGCACGGATGCTGCGCGTCGCAGGCCACCTGCTCGACGTTTCGCCGGAGGATCTCGACGTGGTCGAGAGCGTCATTCGCGTGCGCTGGCGCGACGCCCGTCTCACGTTCGCTGAGCTGGCAAAGGCGCTCTATTCGCAAATGGGACGCGTACCGCTGGAGTTCCGGGAGGACCTTTGCGTCAGTCGGGTGTACGACCCGGTGGTAGGCACGACCAGTTCGTCGACGCATCTCGTTCAGGTGGAAATCGATCCCGACACGTATGGCGTTCATGTTCAGCGATATGTGATCGCGGAGGACTGCGGACGGGTGATCAATCCGTTGATCGTCGCGGGGCAGACGCGTGGCGCCGTGGCGCAGGGCATCGGTGCGGCACTGCTCGAAGAAGTCGTGTACGACGCCGACGGCCAACTGCTGACCGCGAGCCTGGTCGATTACCTGCTGCCTTCGGCACCGGAAGTCCCGACGTTGGATCTCGTGCACCTCGAGAAACTGGCACCCAACACGCTGGGCGGCTTTCGCGGCATGGGCGAGGGCGGGACGATCGGCTCGCCCGCGGCCATCGCGAATGCGATTGCCGATGCCCTGTCGCCGTTGAACGTCGACATATCGGAGCTGCCGGTGACGCCCGAACGTCTGTATCGCCTCATTCAGTCATCCCTCATTGAATCAATCAAGGAGCAACAAGATGGAATTCAGACTTGACGGAAAGGTCGCGCTCGTCACCGGCGGCGCCCGGGACGTGGGCCGTGAAATCGCACTGGGCCTGGCTGCCGAGGGTGCGAGTGTCGTCGTCAACTATCACGGATCGAAGGCCGCGGCGGAAGCGGTCGTGGACGAGATCCGCGCGCAAGGTGGGCGAGGGCGGGCGATCGGCTGCGACATCTCGGACCGTCGGGCCGTGGATCAGATGATCGACGAGACCGTCGAGGTCTTCGGCGGTCTCAACATCCTTGTCAACAATGCCGGGCTCGTCATCCGCAAGCGCTTTCTCGATTCCCACCCGGACGAATGGCGCAAGCAGATCGACGTCTGCCTGTACGGCACGCTGAACTGCACGCATGCGGCGTTGCCTCATCTGGAGCGTCAGAAAGGCAGCGGCCGAATCATCACGATCACGGGCGATTCGTCGCGGGTCGGCGAATCCGGCCTGGCGATCGGCGCGGCCGCGCGCGCGGCCAATATCGCACTGATGAAGTCGATCGCACGAGAAACGCGCTCGGGCACGACAGCCAATGCGCTGGCGCTCGGGTTGATCGAGACCGCACACGATCCGGAATTTCTCGAGGCGAATCTGGAACGGCTGGTCAAGCTCTATCCGCTTCGACGTCTCGGTCAGCCGAATGATGTTGCGCCCATGGCGGTCCTGCTTGCATCGGAAAAGGGAAGCTGGATTACCGGTCAGGTGATCAGCATCAGCGGCGGCTTCAGTATGGTCTGACGGCGCAACCCACGGCGTTCTTCCGACAACTGACACATCAGCGCCGCCGACCGAATCCGACGGCAGCGCTCCAGGAGACAAACGTGATTCATACCGAGCTTATTGTGCCTGTCCACGAATTGCTCAAGCGCCATAAGGAGCGCAATCCGGACAAGGCGGCATTCGAGGACGCACGGACGTCCGTCACTTATGCGGAACTGGACGCGATGACCGCACGCCTGGCGACGCACTTCCAGCGGGCGGGCGTGCAGGCCGGCGATCGTGTCGCCGTCGTGCTGCCGAACTCGGTCGAATGGGTGGTGAGCTGCCTCGCCTGCGTTCGTGCCGGTGCGATCGCCGTGCCAATCAACCACGAGGCCACTTCGCCGGAGATCGAGTATCGGCTGGATGATGCAAGCTGCACGGCACTCGTGACGAGCGACGTGCGCGAGCGGGAATTGCGCGCGGTCGGTGCTTCTGTCGGTACGGTCACGGAATACGTGACCGTGTCGTGGTCGTCGCAGCCCGTCGTCGGTACGCCATTTGCAGTCGCGACGGCGCGCGGCACCGCGAGTGAGCCGTTGGATCCGGACACGATCGACGATCCCGCATTCGTGATCTACACGTCGGGAACGACCGGCAAGCCCAAAGGCGTGCTACTGTCGACGCACGGCATGCTGTGGGTCGCCGCCGCATGCTGGGCCCCGATTGCCGGCCTGACGGGCAGCGATCGCGTGCTGAGCGCACTTCCGCTGTATCACTCGTATGCGCTGAACTTCTCCGTGCTGAGCGTGCTCGCAGTCGGTGCGACCGCGTATCTGATGGAGAAGTATTCGTCGAGCGAAATCCCGCGGCTGCTGTCGGACGGGCGCTTCACGGTCATGCCGGGCGTGCCGACGATGTTCCACTACCTGCTCGAATCCGCGCGGGCGAACGGGCGCGGCTCGCTGCCCGGGCTGCGATTATGCGTGTCGGCCGGCGCGATACTGCCGGGCACGACGAATCGCGAATTCGAAAACATGTTCGGCCTGAAGCTGCTCGATGGCTACGGCATTACCGAAACCTCGACGATGGTCACGATGAACTGGCCGACCGGTGCGCGCGTATTCGGCTCGTGCGGCCTGCCGCTGCCGGGCGTAGCGACGCGCGTCGTCGATCCTGTTGCGTTGCGCGATGTCCGTGTCGGGGAAGAAGGCGAGTTACTCGTCCGCGGTCCCAATGTGATGAAGGGATACCTGAACAAGCCAACGGAAACCGATGCGGCATTGAGCAACGGCTGGTATCGCACGGGCGACCTGGCTCGCTTTGATGCGAACGGCTATATCACCATCACGGGGCGCCTCAAGGAAGTAATCATTCGGGGCGGCCAGAACATCTCACCGGCCGAGATCGAAGAGGTGGTCTGCGAGTACGACGGCGTTCACGATTGCGCGGTCGTCGGCATGCCACATGCGCATCTCGGCGAGGTGCCGGTGGTGTTCGTCGTCGAGCGAGCCGAGGGCGCTGTGGATGTCGCGGCGCTGCTTGCGCACTGCAGTCTCCATCTGTCGGCTTACAAGGTGCCGTCCGCGATTCATGTGACGACGGAAATTCCGCGGACCGGATCGGGGAAGGTCATGCGGTTCAAATTGCGCGAAGCCGTACAACCGGCCGAGCACGGTGACGTCTGACACGTTACGCCTATCCTCTGACTGGAGAAGTATTGATGTCGACAATTTCATTGAACGGACAAATAACACTTCGGAATCCTGAACTGATAAGGAATGTGTGCCTGATCGCAGGTGAATGGGTTCACGCTGACCAAGGCGGCACGATCGACGTGCGCAATCCGTCGACGGGGCAGTCGCTCGGGACGGTGCCGCGCATGGGGAGAGATGAGACATTGCGCGCGATCGACGGCGCCAATGCCGTGCTGGCCGAATGGCGCTCGCGTACGGGCAAGGAGCGTGCGGCAGTTTTGCGTCGCTGGTATGAGCTGATGATCGAGAATCAGGATGATCTGGCGGCGATCATGACGGCTGAGCAGGGCAAGCCGCTTGCGGAAAGCCGCGCGGAGATCGGCTATGCCGCGTCGTTTCTGGAATGGTTCGGCGAGGAGGCCAAGCGTGCCTATGGCGATACGATACCAGGGCATGCGCGCGACAAGCGCATCGTCGTGCTGAAGCAACCCATCGGCGTGTGCGCTGCGATCACGCCGTGGAATTTCCCGGCGGCGATGCTGACGCGCAAGATCGGGCCGGCACTCGCCGCTGGTTGCACGATGGTATTGAAACCGGCGAGCCAGACGCCATTCTCCGCGCTTGCGCTCTGCGTGCTGGCGGAGCGTGCCGGCGTACCAAAGGGGGTGATCTCGTGCGTGACTGGCGCGGCGGCGGAGATCGGCGAAACGTTGACGGCCAGCCCGATCGTCCGCAAGGTCTCGTTCACCGGATCGACGGAAATCGGCAAGATTCTGCTGACGCAATGCGCGTCGACCGTCAAGAAGGCATCGATGGAACTGGGCGGCAACGCGCCGTTCATCGTATTCGACGATGCCGATCTCGACGCGGCAGTGAAAGGTGCCATCGCGTCGAAGTATCGCAATGCGGGGCAGACCTGCGTATGCGCGAACCGTCTGCTGGTTCAGGACGGTGTGTATGACGCGTTCATCGAAAAACTGTCGGTGGCCGTGCAATCCATGCGTGTCGGCGACGGATTCGAGGAAGGTGTCGCGATCGGTCCTTTGATCGACGAGCATGCCGTCGCGAAGGTTGTGGAGCACGTCGACGACGCGATATCGAAGGGCGCGCGTGTCGTAGTCGGCGGAAGGCCGCACCAGAAGGGCGGCAACTACTACGCGCCGACGATTCTTGCCGATGTGACGCCGTCGATGCGGATCTTTCGCGAGGAGACGTTCGGTCCCGTCGCCCCCATTTTCCGGTTCAGTACCGACGACGAGGCGATCGCGCTCGCGAACGACACCGAATTCGGTCTTGCTTCCTATTTCTACAGCCGGGATATCGGCCGCGTGCTGAAAGTGGCCGAAGCGCTCGAGTACGGCATCGTAGGCATCAACGAAGGGCTGATTTCGACCGAAGTCGCACCGTTCGGCGGTGTCAAGGAGAGCGGGCTCGGACGCGAGGGATCGAAGTACGGCATCGAGGACTACCTCGAGCTCAAGTATCTGTGCGTGGGCGGAATCGCCTGACGCTCGGGGCGGCACCTGGGTGCATCGACGCTTCGGTGCCGGTTCATCGCGAATGCTTCGATGGAGGTATCTCGCACAATAAAGTCCAGTAATGAAAGTTAAACAACAAAGATGAATCCATTGGTTTGGAGGAGCTAGACATGTCAACGGTCAATGTGGCAGTGCCTGCGTCGCGGATGTCCCGTGACGAAAAACGGGTAGTTTTCGCGTCTTCGTTAGGTACGGTATTCGAGTGGTACGACTTCTTTCTGGCGGGCTCGCTGGCGACGTTCATTGGCAAGCATATTTTCTCCGGTGTCAACCCGACCGCGGGATTCATCTTTACGCTGCTGAGCTTTGCTGCGGGTTTCGCGGTGCGACCTCTCGGGGCGATCGTATTTGGACGTCTGGGCGACCTGGTAGGCCGCAAGTACACGTTTCTCGTGACGATCGTCCTGATGGGCGGCTCGACGTTTCTCATCGGGTTGTTGCCGGGCTTTGCCACTATCGGGATCGCTTCGCCTATCCTGTTTGTCGCGATGCGGATGATTCAAGGGCTTGCGCTTGGCGGCGAATATGGCGGCGCGGCGACCTATGTCGCGGAGCATGCGCCGAATGACCGGCGCGGTGCATGGACCGCCTGGATTCAGATGACCGCGACGCTCGGGCTGTTCCTGTCGCTGGTGGTCATTCTGGGTGTGCGAACCACGACAGGCGAAGGTCCGTTCGCATCGTGGGGATGGCGAGTGCCATTCCTGATGTCCATCGTCCTGCTCGGGATATCGGTGTGGATCCGTCTTCAGTTGCACGAGTCGCCGGCATTCGAGCGCATGAAGGCGGAGGGCAGTCGCTCGAAGGCACCCGTAGCCGAGGCATTCGGGCAATGGAAGAACCTCAAACTGGTGTTGGTCGTGTTGTTCGGGCTGACGGCGGGGCAGGCAGTCGTCTGGTATACGGGGCAGTTCTACACGCTGTTCTTTCTGACGCAGACGCTCAAGCTCGAGGGCTCGACGTCGAATGTGATCCTTGCCATCGCACTCGTGATCTCGGCGCCGTTCTATGTCGTGTTCGGTTCATTGTCCGACCGAATCGGACGCAAGCCGATCATCCTGATCGGTTTCGCGCTGGCGGCCGCCACGTATTTTCCGCTGTTCAAGGGGCTCACGCACTTTATCAATCCCGCGCTGGAGACGGCACAACGGAATGCGCCGATTGTGGTGAAGGCATTTCCTCGCGAGTGTTCGTTCCAGTTTAATCCGGTCGGTACGGCGACCTTTACCAGTTCATGCGATATTGCCAAGAGTGCGCTCTCGAAAGCTGGGCTGAGCTACCGTAACGAACCGGCGGCGCCGGGCGAGAGGGCAGCGATCGTCGTCGGCGGCAGCATCATTTCGTCATACGATGGAAAATCCGCCGACGCAGCCATGCAAGGGCGTGATTTCGATCGGGCGCTGCAGCGTGCGCTGCATGATAACGGCTATCCGGCGAAGGCCGATCCGGGCAAGATCAATTGGCCGATGGCGATCCTTCTGCTGGCGATCCTGATGATCTACGGCACGATGGTCTACGGTCCGATAGCGGCCATGCTCGTCGAGTATTTTCCGACACGGATCCGCTACACGTCGATGTCGTTGCCATATCACATCGGCAACGGATGGTTCGGTGGATTCCTGCCGGCTTCCGCATTCGCGATCGTCGCGGCAAACGGGAACATCTATTCCGGCCTCTGGTATCCGATCGTCATTGCGACCGCTTCGCTGATCGTCGGGATCTTGTGCGTGCGCGAGACGCGCGGCACCGATATCTGCGCAAACTGACCAGACAACATATCGATACGGAGTCGAGCGGATCATGGCGTTATACGAATATCGAGGCGTGGCCCCGCGCGTTCATGCGTCCGCTTACGTACACCCGAGTGCGAGCATCATCGGTGACGTGATCGTCGGCGCCGGTTGCTATATTGGGCCCGGAGCCTCGCTACGTGGGGATTTTGGCGCTATTCGTGTCGGCGAGGACAGCAACGTACAGGACAACTGTACGTTGCATGTCGGGCACGGAATGACATGTTTGCTTGGCGAACGGTCTCATGTCGGCCACGGCGCCGTGGTACACGGCGCACGTCTGGAGCGCAACGCGCTGATCGGGATGAACGCCATCGTGATGGACGACGCGATAGTCGGAGGTTCCGCCATCGTGGCGGCGTGCGCGTTCGTCAAGTCAGGGATGCAAGTGCCGGCACAAACGCTGGTCATGGGCGTGCCGGCCCGTATCGTCCGCGTACTGACCGACGCGGAACTGCGTGAGAAGGTCGAAGCGACGAACCGATACTGCGAACTCGCGGCAGCGAGTTTGGCAACGATACGCCGGATCGATATGTCGATCGGTGGCTGAGCCGAGTGATATTGCCGGAATTCGACAGACCCCGACCGTCGCGAATGGAATACGGCGATCGACGATTGTCGCGATCGGCTTTTGCGGCGGAGCGCCGCAATCGTTCGTTGTCGGCACTACCGACGTAGCCGTGCAGTGCGCCGTAGACGTGCGCGCACTGCACGATTCACAAACGAATCAATCGATCCCTGCCGTGCGGTGACCAGCATAGTACGGGGTGCGCCAGTTTGGCGTTATGCCCATGAAGTCGTCGAAATATGCAATGGCCAGCATCGGCTCTTCGAGCAAATTCTCGCGATACGATTGCCAGATCTTGAGCTGTCCGATTTTTTCGGACGGTTCGACGACTTTTCCACATTCCTGCCGTGATACTTTTTTGACGAGCTCAACGCAAAAATGAGTCAGTGCGAATCCGGTCGGCCACCAGTCTGCAATTTCGCTGCTCGGTTTCTTATGTGGAATGATGGTCACCGATGTGTCTCGGACGGCTTTGAATTTCAATAGTTCGGCGAGCAGCGCGCCGATGCAGAACTGGAAATAGTCAGCCGCGTTCTTGTGTAGGTAAAACTCACTGTCTTCGAGGATTTGAGTCCACGCGACGAACGCTTGTGTGAACTGTCGATCATCGAGCTCGAGCAACACGCCGGAATTTTTTGAGTAGTCGTCGCAATACTGCTGAAGAAGCAGTCTGCAAGATGACAGTTTGGCGAGAGCCGGCCATACGCGATGTATGGACCTTGCGATCGGTTCGTGTTCGTCTACCAAGATGCTTCTCCGGCGCATTGACTTCACAGGTAGCTGACAATTCGGGAAAACTCGCGCTGCATCGCGTCGTCCGGATTTTTCGATCGCAATGCCGCTCGAATTCGCGACTCGGACGCGCCTACGAGATCGGCCGCGAAACGAAGCAGCGTGTCGGGATCGGACGGAAGCGCTGCAGGCTGAACAATTCTTGCGCACCCGGTGATACCGAGTAATAGAAAAACATATACGTTCGGCTCGGATACCAGCCACCACGGCGCGACGACATCCGGCAATTCATCGAATCGTGCGCTTCGAATCGGATGGCGGTCGATGAGCGATAACGTGAGCCGGGAATACGCGCGGCAGATATCGTCGGAAAATTCATCCAGCGACGCCTCGGCCTGGATTTCCGCTATGCCTTTCAACACGTTGTGCGCGCCGCGCAGGCTGCTGAATGCGTCATTGATGCGGTGTTCAAATATAAGGACGTCCGTCGCACCCGCGTGCAGGATGAATCGCTTCGCGGCTGCGTAATAAAGTGCCGAGCAGTGGCGGATCAGCTTTGTATCCGCGGATTCGCGAATGATGCGTTCCAGGCCGCCGTCGAAGCTGACAGGCGCTTTCCAATGATCCTGCAGTGGGGGAATCGCATGACCTGCATACGTTTCGGCCGTTTCGAGCAGTGTGTCCGCGATATGGCCGACGGAGCCAAGAAATTGCGGCAACGGCGGCAAGTTCGCGCGGCGGGCAGCGGTTCGCTGAGAATCGGACCCAGAGCCGGGGACGTTTCGCGCCGCGTATCGAAGTTGCCGCGCACAATCCATCAATGCAAGGCGAACCTGACTGAGATCCTGGACGATGTGCGATGGCGTCAATGACTTGGGTTCCATGGCTGCCTCGAGACTGAAACATTTGAAGTTAAGATAGCACATTTGTTCAGTGTCATTGATCACGTTAATTTAGGGGAGGAAGCGTGCCGAGAGCCCGAACCAAGCACCGAGAAGAGGCCATCGACGAACAAAGCCCAGCGCGCAGACTGCGGCTGCGCGCGGCGTGGATGTACTTCGTGGAGGAGATGACGCAACACGAGATCGCGCAGAAACTCGGCATCGGTCGGGTGACGGTCGTGCGCCTGCTGGCGGCTGCGCGCGAGAGAAACGAGGTAAAAATTTCGATTGGGGATCGCCTGGTCGAATGCGTGGATCTCGAACGGCAACTCGAGGAGCGATTCGGGATCGCGGAAGCGATCGTCGTACCGCTGTCAGCGCGAGACGCGGATGCCACCGCGCCAGTGAGCGCGGCTGCTGGCGAATATGTGTCGTCGATGGTGCGGTCGAACATGAAAATCGGCGTCGGTTGGGGGCGCACCCTTGTCAGTTCGCTGTCGTACATGGGTGAGCGTCCCGTCGAAAACGTCTCGGTGGTTTCACTGCTGGGCGGCATCATGAAAGCCCGACATTTCAACCCGGCGGAGTTCGCTTGGCGTTTCGCGACGTTGTATCAGGCGGACTGCTACCTGATGACCGCGCCGTTGGTGGTCGATAGCCCGGAGACCCGGCGCACGCTCATCGAGCGCTGCGGCCTCCGGGATATTTTCGATCTGGCGAGATCCCTGGATGCGGTCGTGCTCGGCGCTGCGGGCACTGGCCCGGAGGCAACGGCGCACCGATCGCGGTTCATCAGCGATGCTGATCGCGAATCAGTGATCAAGGCGGGTGCCGTGGGCGATCTGCTCTTCAACTTTTTCGACGCCAACGGACAACTGGTTGACCATCCCATCAACGAGCGTGTGATGTCCGTGCCGCTCGACATCGTCAAGCAAGTACCGGTGCGCGTGCTTGCAGCGGGCGGCGTTAGCAAGGTGCCGGCGCTTGGGGGCGCTCTGAGGTTATTGCGACCGTCCGTATTGATCACCGATCAATACGCCGCAGCGGACTTGCTGAAACTAGCGGACTGACCTTCGCGCGGAAAGGTCCCCGTCACCTTTCCGTACTCCGCGCTCGTCCCCACTGCCGAGAGAAGCGCGCTCTCGCACCTCCCCCCATTCGCAGCGACGGCAGTGATGCTGCGCCGCATCAATTTCTGTATCAGTGCCCGCCGCTGGGTTGTCGCTCGCGTCAACGAGCCCTTGGCGCGGCTCCTCCTTTTTCCGTCCCCAAATTTCCATGCGCTAGGAATAACCCTAGATGCGCTCTTTTTGCCGCTCGGTTGCTTGTACCTTTAGTGAACAAAGTGATATTGTAAAAAACAAATGTGCACTGAACGTCGCGGCGATCCAGGTTGCAGACGCGGGTTAAGGGCACATGCCTGCGCAAGCGCGCGTCACTACCCAGGAGACATCGTCGATGCTCAACATCATTCCCAGCGGCCTGGCGGCCGACCTCAAAGCCCGCGCCCAATCGGGCAGACCTATCCGAATCGGCTTGATCGGCTCCGGCGAAATGGGCACGGACATCGTGACCCAGGTCCGGCAAATGGAAGGTCTCGAGATCGGCGCGATCGCGGACCTCCGTGTCGACGCCGCATGCGAAGCGGTTCGAGTCGCCAATCAGGCGGACGACGGCTATCGCGTCGTCGAGACTGGCTCGGGGATTTCGCAGGCGATCGAGGCCGGATCGATCGCCATCACGCAAGACTCGAATGCGATCTGTACCAACGATCAAATCGACGTGGTTATCGATGCGACCGGCAAACCGGCGGTGGGCGCGCAGATCGGGCTGCTTGCCATGGAGCATGGCAAGCATCTCGTGATGATGAACGTCGAAGCCGATGTGACCATCGGCGCATACCTGCGTCGTGAAGCGGAGCGGCTGGGCGTGGTGTACACGCTCGGCGCCGGCGACGAGCCGAGCTCGACGATCGAGTTGATCGATTTCGTCAGCGCGCTCGGTTATCCGATCGTCGCCGCGGGTAAGGGCAAGAACAACCCGCTGAATATCGACGCGACACCGGACGACTACATGGCGGAAGCCAAGGCGCGCAACATGAATCCGCGCATGCTGGTGGAGTTTGTCGACGGTTCGAAGACCGCGGTCGAAATGGCGGCGATCGGAAATGCGACCGGGCTGATTCCGGATGTGGCAGGCATGCACGGTCCCGCGGCCACGCTCGACCAACTGCATGAGGTGCTTTGTCCGGTGGCGGACGGCGGGATCCTCACCCAAAAGGGCGTAGTCGATTACACCATCGGAAAGGGCGTCGCGCCCGGGGTGTTCGTCGTTGCCGAACTTGCACATTCTCGCCTGCGCGAGCGCATGGCAGACCTCAAGCTCGGCAAGGGGCCGTATTACACGTTCTATCGGCCGTATCACCTGACGAGCCTCGAAGTACCGCTCAGCTGCGCGCGCGCTGTCCTGTACGGCAAAGCCGACATGCGGCCGCTCCCCGTTCCGGTGGTCGAGGTTTGCGCGGTGGCGAAGCGAGACCTGAAAGTCGGTGACCGCCTCGACGCGATCGGCGAATTCACGTACCGCGCGTGGGCCATCGCGGCGGACGACGCGCTTGCGGAGCGCGCGGTTCCATGCGGCTTGCTGGAAGGCGGCATCGTCACCCAAGCAATCCGAAAGGGCGAATTGCTGACGTACCAGAACGCCGCGGTCGACGCGAACGCACCGATTGTCAAACTGCGCCAGCGTCAGGACGAGATGGTCCGTGGCGCGCGTGCCGCCGCTTGAGGAGAGGATGATGGGATTCGTTGCAGAGAAGATCGAAGGAATGCCCGAAGTCTATCGGCACGTCTCCGCGCAAGCGTTGCGTGACGCGCTGAAAAAGATGCAACTCGTGCGTCGATTCGAGGAGAGTGCGGAACAGGCGTACATGCGCGGCCTGATTCACGGCACGATGCACCTGTCCATCGGGCAGGAAGCCTCCGCGATCGCGATGACGATGCTTCTCACCGATGAGGACTACATCACGTCGACGCATCGGGGACACGGCCACTGTATCGGCAAAGGTGCGGATCCGAAACGCATGTTCGCCGAATTCTTCGGTAAGGAGACGGGGTATTGCCGGGGGCGGGGCGGTTCGATGCACATCGCGGATGTGAGCCGCGGAAATCTCGGCGCCAACGGTATCGTGGGCGGGGGCTTGCCTATCGCGGTCGGCGCGGCGCTTTCGATCAAGAAGCGGCGCAAGGACTCGGTTGTCGTGTGTTTTTTCGGCGATGGCGCGAACAATGAAGGTGCGTTCCATGAATCGCTGAATTTCGCCGCGATCTGGAAGCTGCCGGTGATTTTCGTCTGTGAAAATAACCGGTACGGCATGTCGATGTCGGTCGAACGTTCGACGGCCGTCAGTCGGATTTCGCAGCGCGCGGCTGCGTATGACATGCCCGGCGTAACTGTCGACGGCAACAGCTTCGGCGACGTGCTGACGGCGGCTGAAGGCGCGATCGAGCGTGCGCGAAAAGGCGAGGGGCCGACACTCATCGAGTGCGAGACATACCGCATTCGCGGCCACTCCAAGAGCGACCGGAACCGCTATCGCACCCGCGAAGAGATCGAGTCCTGGGGCGCAAGGGATCCCATTGCGAAATTCGAGCGGCAGTTGGTGGAGCTTGGACTGATCGACGCCGCAGCGGTGCAAGCAATCCACGCGGAAGTCGAGGAAGAAATCAAGGCGGGGCTGGACTACGCGCAGAACAGCCCGGCACCGGACATCGCCGAGTTGACGCGCTATGTATATACGGAGAACGGGGGGAATGACCATGAGTGACCAGCGCGAACTGACTTATGCTCAGGCGATTCATGAGGCAATGGGCATCGCAATGGAGCGAGACGAGCGCGTGTTCCTGATGGGCGAGGATATCGGAGTCTACGGCGGTGCGTTCCAGGTGACCGGTGACCTGTTTCAGCGCTTTGGTGCGGAACGTGTCATGGACACGCCCATCGCGGAGCTGGCAGGCGCCGGCATTGCGGTCGGCGCGGCCATGACCGGCTGCCGGCCGATCTACGAATTCCAGTTTTCGGACTTCGCAACGCTTGCGATGGAACAAATCGTGAACCAGGCCGCGAAGATGCGTTACATGCTGGGCGGAGAAGTCTCGGTGCCGGTTGTTATGCGCTTTCCGGCCGGTTCGGGGACAGGTGCTGCAGCCCAGCACAGCCAGAGCCTCGAGGCTTGGTTCGCGCACGTTCCTGGGTTGAAGGTGGTGCAACCCAGTACGCCCCATGACGCGAAGGGATTACTGCTTGCTGCGCTCGAGGATCCCGATCCGGTGATGATCTTCGAACACAAGCTCCTGTACAAGAGCAAGGGCATCGTGCCGGAGGGATACTATGTCGAGCCGATCGGCAAGGCCGTCGTTCGCCGCGAGGGGCGGGATGTCACGATCGTCGCGACTTCGATCATGACCGTGCGTTCGCTGGAAGCGGCAGACGCGCTGCAGCAGGAAGGCATCGACGTGGAAGTGATCGATCTGCGCAGCATCCGGCCAATCGACCGCGAGGCGATCATCGCCAGCGTACGCAAGACTTCGCGTCTGGTATGTGTGTACGAAGGTGTTCAGCAACTGGGCATAGGCGCCGAGATCGCGTCGATCGTATGCGAAAGCGACGCCTTCGATTATCTGGACGCACCGATCGTCCGGCTGGGCGGCTCGGATTGTCCGCTGCCTTACAACCCGCAGCTCGAGAAGGCTGCCGTGCCGCAGGTGCCCGACATCGTCGAGGCGGTTCGGCATATTGTCGGTCGGAGGGGCTGAGATGGCGACCGAAGTGATCCTTCCCCGCGTCGACATGGACATGACCGAGGGCACGATTACCGCCTGGTATGTCAAGGATGGCGACACGATCAGGCAGGGCGAGCCGATCTTCGACATCGAGACCAGCAAGGCCACGATGGAAGTGGAGGCCCCGGCGAGTGGCACGGTGCGGCAGATTACCGCCAGCGTCGGCGATACGGTCCCCGTCGGAACGGTCATCGCATGGATCTATGCCAATGGCGAGACCGTCATTGAGCAGGACGCCGGCACAACAGCATCAGGCGTTGCCGAGCTTGACGCCGCGGCTGGACCCTCGGTCCATCGTCGCGCGGACGTCGCAGCCGCGGCATCGTCGGACGATATCGGCGATAGCCGGATTCGCGCAACACCCGCCGCTCGTCGGGCTGCTCGCGAAAGCGAAATCGACCTGGGCAGCCTGCAAGGATCCGGTCCGCATGGCCGGATCGTCGAAAATGACGTGCGCGCCGTCGCCGTCGGCAACGGTGGTTCACGTGAAGTGCCGGCCGGCGCGAGCCAGCAAGGCGCGCTCAATCGGGTCTGGCTGCAGCGAGGCGGTCCGGCGACGCTGGTGCTTCTGCATGGATTCGGGGCCGAGGCGAACAGCTGGCGCCCGTTCTTCAATGCATTGCGCGACGCCGGCCTTGCCAAGAATCTCGGTGTCCTGTCGATCGATTTGCCCGGACATGGAAAATCGCCGGCTGACGCTGCCGCATCACTGGAGAAAATCGTCGACGCGATCGGCGCTACGCTGGCGGCCGAAGATGTCGCAAACTGCCATCTCGTCGGGCATTCTTTCGGCGCGGCTGTCGCGATCGCATTGAGCGCGTCGCGCCAGGTGCGTGTGTCGTCGTTGACGCTGGCCGCACCGGCCGGGCTGGGTACCGAATGCAACGGTGCGTTCTTGCGCGGGCTGACGCAAGCTGCTGATCGAACCAGTCTTACGCCATGGCTGCGGGAATTGGTCGCGCGTCCCGGTGTGATCGACGAAGCGTTCATCGCGACGGCGGAGCAGCAATTGTCGAGTGAGGCAAAACGTGTGACGCTTGCGTCAATCGCGGAGACGTTTTTTCCGGGCGGCCGGCAGAAGATCGATCTGCGAGAAGCCATCGCGTCGCTGACGATGCCTGTTCGCGTCGTCTGGGGGGCGTCGGATAAGATCATTTCGATTACGCACGCGAACGGCCTGCCTGGCCGGATTGCGCAGCACCGCTTCGCAGACGTCGGTCATTTGCCGCACGTCGAAGCGCTGGCTGATGTGGTCGGTATCGTCGGCGAGCAACTGTCACGGTAGGCGGAGCCATACATGAACCTGGAGCTTGACGGCAAGATCGCGCTGGTAACGGGGCTATCATCCCCCATCGGCGACGAGGTGGTCCGTGCGTTGCGTACCGCCGGCGCAACGGTACTTACGCAGCGGACACGCGTTCTCGAACTGGTGGGTGATACGGGAGACTGTCAAGCGAATGTCGACAGTACGCCGGCGGAAATCTTCACGGCGCGGCGTGCGGTCGATCTGGTTGAACGGACCGTGCTTGAATTCGGGAGACTCGATATCGTCGTCCATAACGGCTGCGCGCGCCTGGATGCGGGAAACGATCTCGAGATTCACGAACGAGAGGTCGATCACGCGTACGCCGAGTGCGTCAAGGCTGCATTTTACATCGCCCATGCCGCATCTTTGCAGTATCGGCGAGTCAAGCGAGGCGTGATCGTCAATATCGCGCCAACTGCCGAAGCGGATTCCTGGTGCGTGGCGTGGCAGAACGCCTGTGCCGCGGCACTCTGTCAGCTATCCCAAGCAATGGGGCAGCGATTGAAAGGTGACGGAATCCGTGTCAATGCCGTCTGTCCAACGGTACCCTCATATGACGAGTTTCGCCGCGCCTCACACGGTGTGCTGCTGCAGTCGACCCCGCTGCCGTCGATCCCGAGGCGAGATGACGGCATGTCCGCCGCAGTGCGTGCCGCTCTATTCCTGGCTTCGGAGGCGTCACACTACATTTCGGGTCTCGTGTTCCCGATCGAGGTCAATTCGGGTTTTTGTTAGAAGAATCGTTGCTGCGGGTTTCGTGTCGCGTTTTCCCGTATTTACCTGAAAGTGAACAATTGTATTATTGCTATAAACATTTGTTCAAAATGGCGGCGCGAAATAACCGCCGGATTCGTCTCGTTTGTTAAAGCAGTTCGTGCGAGGCAGGAGACATGCAATGGAACTCGTTCGGTTCGGTTTACTGGCCTTGGCTGTTACGTGGGCGCTGCAGCTCATCGCCGGGTGGGCCCATATGCGCTACTACCGGGACACGCTCAGAAAGACTGCGCGAACGTGGGGCGACGGCTTTCTCGGCGTGGGGACGTTCAAGCCGCGGATCGGGCGCGGCGCAGTTGCGATCGTCGTCATCGGTGACGATTGCATTGTCAGACAAGTATTGGCCATGTCTGGACTGACTGTGTTCGCTCGTTTCGAGGCGCTTTCCGGATTCAATGGCGGGTCGATCGGCGAGTTTCAACACAATTTGGAGTCCTTGGCGCTTGCACCTCGTCTTAGGCACGCGCTTCGCAACGCACTCGACATGGCTTGCAGAACCGCGAACGCGAACCGTCCTATCGGTGCCGTGATTGAGTAGACGAACGCCGTACAGCACGCAGGTCGCGGCACTGTTTTGATTGACGCATCTGTCGCACATCACAACTTCATCAGGAGACAACCATGAATCCGCTGGATTTTCTTACTCATGCCGCCGAGGCATTTATCGGTGTATTCAACGCAGGCGGAAAGACGTTCGTCGGCTTTGTTACAGGTATTTTGCCGACACTGATTGTGCTGCTCACCGCGGTCTACACGATCATCGCGCTAGTGGGCGAGCAGCGGATTCAGGGATTGGCTCGTTTCCTTTCGAAGAACATCGTGACGCGATATTCGCTGTTGCCGTTGCTCGCGATGTTCTTTCTGACCAATCCGATGGCCTACACGTTCGGCGTCTTCCTTGAAGAGCGTCACAAACCAGCGTTCTACGATTCCGCAGTGTCCTTGTGTCACCCCATTACGGGCTTGTTTCCGCACTGCAATCCGGGCGAGCTTTTCGTCTGGCTTGGTGTGGCAGCAGGTATCACGAAGCTCGCTGAAACCCATGCCGCACCGTTCTCATTGCCGAAACTCGCGCTCTTCTACCTGGGCGTCGGCCTTTTCGTCAATCTCCTGAAAGGGGTGCTGACCGAAGCGATCACCCGCATGATCGCGAAGCGCGAAGGCCTCACGCTTTGAACTCGACACGATAAAACACGAGAAATCACCTGGAGGAGAACGAAATGGATGCGCGTACGTACAAGGCGGTTGAGGTACGAAAGGGGGCCAACGGCTGGGGCGGCCCACTCGTCATCGCACCGACGGTGGAGCGCAACAAGATCGTAGCCGTGACCGGAGGAGATATTCCGAAGGTGGCACAGCGGTTGGCTGATCTGACCGGAGCAACGGTCGTGGACGGTTTTCGCAATCCGCCGCTCGAATCGGAAATCGCGGCTGTCGTGATCGATTGTGGGGGAACCGCGCGGTGCGGCGTATATCCGCGAAAGCGCATCCCTACCATCAATCTGAGTCCGGTTGGACAGTCGGGCCCGCTTGCGCAGTTCATTACCGAAGATATCTACGTGTCCGGCGTCGAATTGAACAGCTTGCGGTCCGTTGACGACGACGCGTCGAACGCCGACGCGCATTGCGCCGCCGTGACGAACGGCGACACCTCATCCGCCGCAACGTCGTCGCCGGCGGAACCGCGAACCGGGGCAAGCCATGGCGGCTTCGTCGGGATGATCACTTCGGTTGGCCGCGGCATGGGTGGCGTCGTGAACGTGCTGTTCACGAGCGGGCGCAAGTCGATCGATACCGTTATTCGCAACGTGCTGCCATTCATGGCGTTCGTGACGATGCTGATCGGCGTGATCAATTCAACCGGGGTGGGGACCGGGCTCGCTCATCTGCTTTCGCCGCTGGCCGGTAATATCGTCGGGCTCGTGATCCTGTCGGCGATCTGCGGTCTTCCGTTCCTGTCGCCCGTACTCGGACCGGGTGCCGTGATCGCGCAGGTCATCGGCGCGGCAATCATCGGGCCGGCCATCGGCAATGGCACGATTCCGCCGCATATGGCGCTGCCGGCGCTGTTCGCGTATGACACCCAGGTCGGTTGTGATTTCGTGCCGGTCGGGATGGCACTCGGCGAAGCGAAACCGGAGACGATTCGCGTCGGCGTGCCGGCCGTACTGATCAGCCGCCAGATCATGGGGCCGGTCTCGGTGTTGATCGCCTGGGTGGTCAGCTTTGCTCTCTAAAAACATCTTGAGGTCACGCATGCATTACTACAAGACAATCATTTCCAGTATCGGCGAAGAGGTGGAGTCCCTTCTCGAAGGTGGCGTGCTGATTTTGTATTCGGATGGCGCGCCTTCCGAACTGGCAGAGGTGTCGGTTCTTCACCGCGTAGAGCAGGCGCACAGCCACGCGCCGCGTATCGGTTCCGTGCTGCGCATCGGCGAAATTTCCGCGGTCGTGACCGCAGTGGGGCCGACGGCCTGGAACAAGGTGAGCGAACTGGGCCATGTCGTCATCACATTCAATGGAGCCCATTCGGCAGAGCGCCCAGGCGAGATCTGTGCGTCGATGGTCGATTGTGAACGGCTCTTCAAGAGCATGCAGAAAGGGGCCGTCATCGAGATCGTTGACGCCTGAATCGCGCCGACGTCAATCGTCATCCACGGAATACGAAAAGGCATCGTCATGTTGGAAACTCAGGTTGTTGTCAAGGTACACGAGGGTCTGCACGCACGCCCCGCGACGCAATTCGCCAAGCTCGCGAAGGAGTTCAATAGCGCGCTGAAAATCGGGAGAGGCGATGCATGGGCGGACGCGAAGAGCGCTGTGAAGCTCATGTTGCTAGGTGTGAAGCAGGACGAGCAGATACTTCTCCGAGCGGACGGCGAAGACGAATGCGAGGCGCTCGACAGGTTGACGCAATTTCTGTCGAATGTCAGCGCAATCGTGCAGGGCGCCACCGTGCCAGACGGCCATCGCGGGTCGGACGGCTCAGCGACGGCTCCGCGAGCGTTCGAACACACGGCTGTGGTGCGATCCGCCGACGATGCTGAATCTCCGGGCGCACTGAGAGGTGTTCCGGCGAGTGAAGGCTTGGCATTTGGCAGTGCGCTCGCGTATGTTCGTGACGAGCTCATGGTCGATCGCCAGTTCGTGTCGGAACACGAGGTAGCAGACGAGGTCATGCGATTCACCGCGACGCTCGAGTCCACTTTGGCTGCGATGCTCGAGCCGGGCGACGGGACGATGGGAAACGAGATCATCGAGGCGATCGCCGATGTCGCAAGGAGCGACGACTATGCGGGCACGATCCGCGAGCTCATCGCAACGCGGTGGAGCGCGGCAGCGGCTACGCTGAAATGCGGGCAGGATCTGGCGTTCGCGTTCGAATCGATGACGGACGAGTATCTTCGCAGCCGCGCCGACGACATTCGCGGCCTGACGCGCGAGATCGTGGCCGTGCTTCTTGGCAAGCAGCAGAAGTCGCTGCGAGAACTCGACGTACCGAGCATCATCCTTGCCGAAGAACTGTCCGCGCCGGATCTTGCGCGCGCGAACCTCGCCAATATCCTCGGGATCGTCTGCACATCCGGCAGTGCGACGTCTCATGTCGCGATCATCGCGCGCTCGCACGGCATTCCGGCAGTTCTAGGTCTGCCGATCGACAAGGACAGGCTGCGATCCGTCAAACGTATATCGATTGACGGTACGACCGGGGAGGTCTGGCTCGACCATTCCGACGCGCATGAAAAGGAACTGTCGCGCCGTATCGACGCGCAGCGCGAACAGCAATCGGCGCTCCTTGCTTACCGGGACGTCGAGCCCTCCACGCGCGACGGACGCAAGATACTGATCGCCGCGAACATGGGTTCTCTGTCGGAACTTGACTCGGCCCTGCAAGCCGGCGCGATGGGCGTGGGACTATTCCGTACCGAGCTTTTGTTCATGGACCATCAGCGCGTGCCTACGGAGGACGAGCAATACGAAGTTTATGCCACGCTCGCACAGCGCTTTCACCCGTGGCCTGTCGTCATTCGGACGCTCGATGCTGGCGGCGACAAGCCGCTGCCGGGCATTCGCTTCCCGAAGGAGGAGAATCCATTTCTGGGGTGGCGAGGCATCCGGATGTGTCTTGACAGCCCCGAAGTGTTCGAGCCGCAACTGCGAGCGCTACTGCGTGCCACCGCGCACGGAAACATCTGCGTGATGTTGCCGATGGTCGACGATGTCGACGAGGTTCGCCGTACGAAGGCGATCATCGAGCGCATCGCTGCGGAACTCACCGACGCGGGGGTGCCGTTTGCAGTTCCAAAGCTCGGCATCATGATCGAGACGCCGGCTGCGGTTCTCACTGCCGATTTACTGGCGCAGGAGGTCGAGTTCTTCTCGATCGGTACCAACGACCTTACGCAATACATCATGGCCGTCGATCGCATGAATCCCAGCCTTGCCTCGCTCTACAAGACCGAGCACCCGGCTGTCATTCAGGCGATCAAGATGGTATGCGACGCGGCGAAGCGGGCGCACATCAGTGTCGGCGTGTGTGGGGAAGCTGCGTCTCGGCCAAACATGATTCCGGTGCTCGTGAACCTCGGAGTCGACGAACTCAGTATGAGTCCCAACTCGGTACTGCGCGCAAAGAAACTCGTGACGGAAATCTGATTTCCGATCGGGAAACGACAGGGGCGTGGCATCGACGATCCACAAGATTCGTATTTGCCACTGCTTCGCGGGGCCGGCTTGATACACGGAGGGGCGGGCGATCTGTCTCGCCGCGCAGGTATCCGGTCTTGTCGGGCAATTTCGCTATGCCTCCCGAGCTGCTTACCGGCCGACACGGCGCGATTCGAGGAGGCGATTTTACCGGATGGAACTGCCGTCCGGTCTTCTCGAACACGCGCAGCCTTCACACCCGAAAGCCGTCGAGCTTTCTCCAAAATTGCCTGGTTTCCTTCCACGGCTCGTCCAGTCGGGCGTGTGTATCAAGAACGCGCGACGAGCCGCGAGGCTGCTCGTCGCGCTGAATCGGTTTTCCAGCGTCCGGCGCGTGCGGTCTCTCACCCCAGCCGCGTTTCAGTCAGGCATCCCGGGCGATGTCCGCGTGATCCCTGATCGTCATTTTGCCTTGTATTACCTCCCGGATGGTTGCCATCGCTACAGCCCTGTCTGACAGCGGGTGACGGCATGCGCAACAGATTCACGGCGATTGCGACGAACGGCGTGGCCAAGTATCGGACGCAGGGCCGGCCTACTGTCGCGTTGATAAATTTTGGCGATCAGCGCAAATCGCGAATCGCAATTGGACCGCTTCAATTTGGAGGTGGACGATCGTTTCACTTGCCGTGAACAAAGAGCTTCTTGAAGCGAAATCGTGAGACAAATGTAGCGAAATAAACCGACAAATACCAGTCGTTGCTGCATTTCCCAGTGTTTTCGTATGGCGAAGATTCACATAATGACGGAGGTGGGACGGAGATGGAGATGAACATGCAAGAGATTCGCATGAGCGAATCTGCACCCAAAAAGTTATCCGGAAACATGGGGCCGATCGGCCTGGCGCTGATGGTGCTCGCGTTCTCGGCACCTTTGACAACGGTGTCCGGTTACATCCCGTTCGCGCTGATGTTCGGAGGCGTCAGCAGTCCGATCCTGTTCGTCGTCGTTACGATCGTTCTGCTGTTCTTTTCCGTCGGCTACGTGACGCTCAACAACATCGTCAAGCGCCCGGGCGACTTCTACGCATTCGTCAGTTTCGGCATCGGGAAGTCGACAGGCCTCGGCTCGGGCATCCTCGCGGCGGTGTCGTATTTTCTGCTGCTCGCCGGGGTGACGTCGTTCTTCGGCGTGTCCTGTTCCGATCTCCTTCATGAAACGACCGGCGCCGTGCTCCCGTGGTACATCCCGACGATCGCATGCTGGATGGCGTGCGGGATCCTCAGCTACCTGCATGTCGAGTTGTCGGCGAAGGTGCTGACGTGGATCATGCTGCTCGAGATCGCGGTATGTCTCATCTTCTCGTTCTTCGTGCTGGCGAAGGGCGGGGCGGCAGACATCTCGGCAACCGCGCCGTTTGCGCCGAGCCAGTTGTCGAAGAGCGCGAGCGTGCCGTTCTCGGTACTGTTCATCGTCGGTTTCTTCATGGGATTCGAGGCGACCGCGCTGTTCCGGGATGAAGTCCGGATGCCCGACCGGACGATTCCGGTAGCCACGTATGGTGCGGTCATCTTCATCGGCGTCGTCTATACCATTTGTGCGTATGCGCTGATCATGGCCTATGGGTCGCATGTCCAGGACATCGCTACCAAGACCCCTGCCGCAATGTTTCCCGACGCATTCTCGAAGTTCGTCAGCGGCCGTCTCCATGTCGTGATCTCGCTGCTGGTGCTGACGTCGGCGTTCGCATCGGCGCTGTCCACGCAGAACGTGCTGGCCCGCTACATGCACAACCTCGGCACCGACGGCGCGCTGCCGCGATTCCTCGGCAAGGTTCATCCGAAGCACGAGTCGCCCTATCTCGCGTCGATCACGGTGTCGGTGATGGTGCTCTGTGTGCTGATCCCCTTCATCGCGATGGGCGCCAAGCCCGATCTGCTGTACGGGCAACTCTCCGGAGTTGGTACGTCGGGGATCGTCGTTCTGATGGCCATCGTCAGCATCTCGTCGCTGGTATGGTACGGCCGGAGCGGCAGACACCAGGGCGTCAGCTTCTTCAAGTCGGCGGTCGCGCCCGCCATTTCCTCGGTGTTCTTCATCGCGCTCGTCGTGCTGATCGCGCAGCACTTCGATGTTCTGGCAGGTGGCGATCCGGGGCAGTACGTGTGGATGTTCTACTGCCTGATTGGTGTGCTGCTCGTCGGCATCGCACTGGCACAATACTTCAAGTACCTGCGCCCGGAAATTTTCGAAAGACTCGGCCGCAGCCACAAGGACTGAATCGTTGAGCGACCGGGGCGGACACGTTCAGCCTCATCCCGGGTCGTTTCTCCTTTGATCCCGAGCACTTTCGGGATCTTTTTTTATTTTCCGGCTCGTTGCATCAGATGCGCCCGGCTGCCAGTCACGGCCGGTGCGGACACGTCACGACCGGATCATCCGTTCATCCAGAAGATGTCCGAGTTGTCGGACACATCCCAAACCATGGTCGTCGAGACTGCAAGCGAAAGCAACAAGCGGGCTGCAACACGCGCATCATTCTTTCTCGCCGGAATCAGCGTCGCGACGTGGGCGCCGCTGGTGCCGTATGCGAAGGCGCGGCTTGACGTCGACGAAGCGAAATTCGGCTTCCTGCTGCTGTTCCTGGGAATCGGCGCCGTCGGATGCATGCCGCTCTGTCAGCGCGCGGTTGAGCGATTCGGTTGCCGCAAGGTCATCGGCGCGGGCGCCGCGATGATCTGCGCATCGCTTCCGCTCCTGGCGACGCTGTCCGGCATGCCCGCGATGGCGATCACGCTGTTGATCTTCGGCGCCGGCCTGGGATTCGTCGACGTCGCGATGAACATCCAGGCCACGCTCATCGAGCGGCAAAGCGGCGAGCAACTCATGTCCGGCTTCCACGGCCTGTTCAGCGTCGGCGGAATCGCGGGCTCGCTGGTCGGCGGATCGCTGCTGTCGGCCGGCGCGAATCCGCTTGGGGTAGCGGGTGCGATGGTCGCCGTCATCGCCGTGCTCATGTTTCGTTACGCGCGATACCTGGAGTCGGCGGGGCCCGGCGAGCGCACGGCGTCGGCGTTGATCTTGCCGCAGGGGATCGTGGTCCTGATGGGCGCCATTGCGATCGGATGTTTTCTCGTCGAAGGCGCGATGCTCGACTGGAGCGCGCTGTTCCTGACATCGGTGAAGAATTATGCGCAGGACCGCGCGGGCTTCGGATACACCGCGTTCGCGATGACGATGGCGATCGGTCGACTCTTCGGCGACATGTTGATTACCCGATTCGGTTCGCGCGCAATGATTGTATCGGGCGGGAGCCTCGGCGCGGTCGGGATGTGCATCGCGATCGTTTCGCCATCGGGCACGGGCGCGATCGTCGGGTTTGCCGTATGCGGGGCCGGGTGCGCGAACATCGTACCCATCCTGTTCGCCGCTGCCGGGCGGCAAACGGCAATGGATCCTTCTGCCGCAATTTCGTCGATCACGACATTAGGCTACGGCGGCAATCTGGTCGGACCGGCAATTGTCGGCTTCTTTGCGCATGCGATCGGTTTGCATCTTGCATTTGCGTTGCTCGCCGGGTTGCTGCTGCTCGCCGCGTTCGGCGGCCGAAAGATCGAGTCGTGACGCATGCGCGCCGCGAATGCGTCGAGGCGCGCGATTGAACGCCCGGCATGCGTTGTCAATCGATTACGAATTTCGATCAGTGATCATTTTTGTTCTTCATTGGATTGAATCGGTCGAGGTTGATGTAATGCGCTGACGTCTTTCACCGTGAGCGAATGCCATGACCGATCTCTCATCCGGCGATTTCTCGGTCGCCGACATCGAAGCCGCCTCTGTGCGCATCCTGCCGTTCGTCGTGCGAACACCTCTGCTCGAGAGCGAGGTGCTCAACCGTGCGACAGGGGCCCGTGTGCTCGTCAAGGCGGAAAGCCTTCAGAAGACGGGGTCCTTCAAGTTCCGGGGCGCGTGCAATCGCGTGCTGCAAATTCCGGCAGCCCTGCGGCCGCGCGGCGTCGTCGCCTTCTCGTCGGGAAATCACGCGCTGGCGATCTCGGCGGTTTGCGCGCGGTTCGGCATGCCGGCCACCATCATCATGCCGGCGGACGCACCCAAGGCAAAAATCGAAGGCGCACGGGCCTACGGTGCGACCGTGCGTCTCTATGACCGACAAACGGACGACCGGGAAGCAATCGGCCGGGATATCGCGGAGCGCACCGGCGCGGTGACCGTTCCCCCCTACGACGATCGTCAGGTGATGGCCGGACAGGGCACCGTCGGTCTCGAGATCGTGCAGCAAACTCAGGCCCTGTCCGTGGTCCCTGATGTGGTTCTTGCGGCCGCCAGCGGTGGGGGACTGGTCGCTGGGGTCGCGACGGCGATCAACGCGTATTGCAGGCAAGCGCGCCTCTACGCTGTCGAGCCCAAGGGGTTCGACGATCACGCACGATCGCTTGCGAAGGGCGAGCAAGTTACCAATGCCGCGGGCGCCAGATCCATCTGCGACGCTCTGCAGGTCGCATCTCCCGGCAAGCTGACGTTCCCGATCAACAAGAGGCTGCTGGCCGGAAGTCTCGTCGTCGACGATGACGAGGTGCGTCGGGCGATGCGCGTGGCGTTCGAGACACTGAAGCTCGTCGTGGAGCCCGGTGGCGCAGTACCGCTCGCGGCGGTACTTGCCGGGAAGCTCGCCATAGCCGGAAAGACCGTCGTGCTGGTACTGAGCGGCGGTAACGTGGACCACGACATCTTCGTCAGTGCGTTGGCCTGATCATCCGGCATTCATCTACCCAGAGCGCATTTCTGCCAGGAGGTAATTGTCATGCTGCAGCAAGACAGCAAACAGTATCAACGCGTTGCGCGCACGATCGACGAATTCATGACGCTCGACTACACGGGTGTCGGGCTCATCGGCAACATCTACGAGGCGCTGCAGAAGCGACAACCCGGATTCGCATGCATGGGCGCGGCCGAACGAATTGTCGAGGTGGTAAGGCGACAAGGCGGCCCGGTGCTCATCGCCACGGGATTCCCTGAGGGCGGCGGTGCACCCGAAACCGATGGTCCGGTGGGCGCTGCGCTGATGGCGCGCGCATTTTTCCTCGGCCTGGGGGTGCCGACCGTCGTCGTGATCGACGAAGACTGGGAGGAGATGATGGTGCAGACCTGCCGCGGCGCAGGGCTGGCACCGATGCCGTTCCCGGATGATGGCGTGGTGAAACGGATCGAGTACTTGCGGCCCGTCTACATCCGGACAGTCCCCAAGGACAAGGACGGCAGTCGTCGTGTTTGTGATGATCTGCTCGAGCGCACCCGGCCCAGCGTGATGATTTCGATCGAGCGCCCCGGTTGCAACGCGCTAGGACTCTACCACGGGCTGGGCGGCCGTCCGCTCGACGGACTCGTCGCTGACCTTGATTACCTGTTTTATCAAGGCAAGGAGCGCGGCATCCTGCATATCGGCGTGGGCGATGGGGGTAACGAACTCGGCATGGGGGTAATCGCGGCAGATCTGCCCGCGTTTTCGCCGAAGGCCGCGTCAACCGGTGTTGCTGGGCGTGGAGGCGTTGCGGCGGTCAATGCAGCTGATCACCTCGTCGTCGCGAACGTGTCGAACTGGGGTGCAACGGGCATCATCGCGGCGCTTTCGGCGCTGCTGGAGAACCCTGTCGTGTTTCACGATCCCGAACTCGAGATTCGCTGCATCGAATGCTGCGTCAATTCGGGTGGTGTGGACGGCATGTTCATGGCCCCCGAGCCCGCCGTGGATGGCATCAGCGCGCTCGAATGGGAAGGCTTGCTTCGTACGCTTCGCGCGAGTGTTCGACGCACGCTGGGCGACTCGATCAACTGGCAGGGGGAACGTGGCGACTGGAGGCAATTGAAATGACGGACAAGACCACGATTGACGCGCGCCTCGCCGAACTGGGCCTCGAACTGCCGCCTGCGAGCGTGCCGCGCGGTAGTTATCTGCCTGCAGTGCGGTCGGGAAACTACCTTCAGATCGCCGGCCAGGGGCCGCGCCTGAACGGTAAGCTTCTCTACGCAGGAAGAGTGGGCGCCGACCTCAGTGTGGATGACGGGCAGCGCGCGGCCCAGCTCTGCGCCCTCAATATCCTGAGCCACATCGGACGCATGCTGGACGGGGATTTTTCGCGCGTCGTTCGCATCGTTCGCGTCGCTGGCGTCGTGCGGTGCGACGCGGACTTTACCGACCATGCGACCGTGCTGAATGGCGCTTCGGACCTGTTCTTCGCCGTCCTTGGCGAAGCAGGGCGGCACGCACGCATTGCGACCGGCGCCACCGCCTTGCCGTCCGGCATGGCGGTGGAAGTAGAAGCCACCGTAGAGGTCGTTTGAGGACAGCGTATGGGCGGCCTTGTCACGAGTCGACCAAGACGGCACGAAATCTTAAGGGGTAGAGGTGATCATGCAATACGATTCAGCTGTTGATCCGGTCCGCGGTGATATGCATTCCGAAGGTACGTACCGGACGGTCGCCCTCCGGATCATGCCTTTCCTGATGCTGTGCTATGTCACTGCATATCTCGATCGCATCAACATTGGCTTCGCGAAGCTGCGGATGCTGTCGGATCTCGGGTTGACGGACGCGGCGTACGGGCTGGGGGCCGGTCTGTTCTTCATCGGCTACTTCCTGTTCGAGGTGCCGAGCAACGTGCTGATGGCGAAGATCGGCGCGAAAAGAACCATCTCGCGCATCATGATCCTCTGGGCAATGATTTCCGCGGCCTTTGCGTTCGTATCGACGCCTGTTCAGTTCTACGTTCTTCGCTTTCTGCTTGGCGTGGCCGAGGCAGGCTTTTATCCCGGCATCATTCTGTACTTGACGTACTGGTTTCCATCCGCACGCCGCGCGAAGATGGTGGCGCTGTTCGTCGGCGCGGTGCCTTTGTCCGGCATGATCGGGGCGCCGGTATCGGGTGCGATCATGTCGGCGCTCGAGGGAGCACATGGATTGGCCGGCTGGCAATGGCTCTTTGTCATCGAGGCAGTTCCGTCGTTTGTGCTCGGTCTGCTGACGCTCGTGTTTCTCGACGATGGTCCCGAGTCTGCTCGCTGGTTGCGGGATCGTGACAGGCGTGTCATCGAGCGCGAACTGGAGGCGGATCGTCGAGCGATAGACGGACACTGCGCCGGGATGAACTTGAGGCAGACGGTGACGAACCGCAAGGTCTGGCACATGACACTCATCTGCTTCTGCTCGGCGATCTGTTCGTACGGCGTTTCGTTCTGGTTGCCGACGCTGGTCGCACAGCTTGCGCCAGGTGACGTCTTGCGTATCGGATTCTACACGTCGTTGCCGTTCAGTGCGGCGTTCGTCGGGATGTATCTGATTGGTCGAAGCTCCGATAAACTTCGCGAACGCCGCTGGCATCTCGTCGTGCCGTTCTTGTGCGTGATCGCGGGGCTCGTCGCCAGTGTATTCACCCGTGGCGCGCCGGCCGTTGCATTGGTGGCGTTGTGTGTCGCAGCCGTGGGTGCGTACAGTACGACGTCGATGCTGTTCTCGATTCCTGGACTGTTTCTGACTGGGATCGGCATGGCCGCCGGTGTTGCCTTCATCAACTGCGTCGGCGGATTGGGCGGGTTCGTCAGCCCCTATGTCGTGGGCGTCGTCAAGGACATGACCGGGAGCACCGATTACGGCGTTTTCTTTATTTCGTTGATGGCTGCAATCGGCGTGACGCTGACTTTGTGCCTTCCCAAGAAGCTCGTCAATCGCTGAGGTCGACGGCCACTGATCCTGTTGCGTCTGAACGATTGCGGGCCGGCAATATTCTTTATGTTCGACGTGAACAGAACAGATGATCAATCTGAAAAGCCTCGAAACCTTCTACTGGGTCGCAACGCTCAACAGCTTTCATAAGGCGGCGACCAAGCTGCACACGACGCAATCCGCGGTGTCGCACCGGATTTCCGGCCTGGAGGACGATCTGGGTGTGCTGCTGTTCGAACGCGCGGCACGTACAATCCGGTTGACACCCTGCGGCCGGACTCTACTGGAATATGCGGAGCGGTTCCTGGCGCTCGAGTCCGAACTGATTTCGGCGATCGCAAGCCCTCAGACGCTGTCCGGTGTGGTTCGTCTGGGCGTCGCCGAAACGATCGTTCATATGTGGCTCACCGAGTTCATTGAGCGTGTGCATCGCGAACATCCGGGTATCGTCATCGACATCGTGGTCGACATCACACCGGCGCTTCGAGACGGGCTTAGGTCCGGCGAGATCGACATGGCGTTTCTGTTGGCCGGGCCCGTGGTGGATCCCGATTTTGTCGAAGCACCCTTGTGCAGATATCCGGTCGACTTCCTCGTGTCCCCTGACCTCGATGTCGGCGACAGCCCTTTGACGCCAGAGACCCTGGCGCGCTTCCCGATCATCACGCTGCCGAAGCGGACGCATCCGTACATCACGCTGAGGGACGCCATTGCGACGCGGGACAAGCCTTCTCCGCGCATTTTCGCGAACGGGTCCCTGTCGACGATCGTGAAGATGGCGGTCGACAGGATCGGCATTGCCGTGATGCCAGGCGCAGTCGCGCGGCACGAAATCGAGGTGGGCTCACTCGTCGTAAAGGAATCAACGCTCACGCTCGACGATTTCGTATTCAGTGCGGCATACGCCCGCGGACTCGACGTTCGCATCTACGAAATCCTGACCGGATTGGCGCTCGTCGCAGCCAAGCCGACGTCCGGGTAAACGCGTATCCCGATGCGCGGCGGTGGTCGCGATTAATGGGTTCGCATCGTGGTGAGCCCTCCTGCCTGACGAAGTTTGGCGATTTTTATCATCCTTTGGGTGGACGAGGGATACACGCGTCATTTCTAGAATGAAATCGATTGCCGGCACATGCGATATCACCGTCCGGCTTGACGCGATGCGCACGTTGCGCGCTTTCGACAGGGCTTCAGGGAAGAGCGGCATGGCGATCATTTCGACCGACAAACAGGCTGTTGACCACCGGTTTTCGCAAGAGCGCCGGATAGGAGGGCGCAAATGACCGATGTGAGCGAGAAGCGGACGACCTCGACAAACCCGACGGTGCGCTACGACGCATCGGAAAAACAGAAGGCGCACGCGAAAACGGCGCGCATTCCGATCAAAATCGTCCCGATCGAGCCGCTTAGCAAGCCACGATGGATCCGCGCCAAAGTCGCGACGCCCAACACGCGCTTTTTCGAGATCAAGACGATCCTGCGCGAGCACAACCTGCACACCGTGTGCGAGGAAGCGAGCTGCCCGAACATCGGCGAATGCTTCGGCAAGGGCACCGCGACGTTCATGATCATGGGCGACAAGTGCACGCGCCGCTGCCCGTTCTGCGACGTCGGCCACGGCCGTCCCGATCCGCTCGACGCGGACGAGCCGAAGAACCTCGCGCGCACGATCGCGGCGCTTAAGCTCAAGTACGTGGTGATCACGAGCGTCGACCGCGACGACCTGCGCGACGGTGGCGCCGCTCACTTCGTCGAGTGCATCCGCGAAGTGCGCGAGCAGTCGCCGGAAACGCGCATCGAGATCCTGACGCCGGACTTCCGCGGCCGTCTCGATCGCGCGATCTCGATCCTGAACGCGGCGCCGCCCGACGTGATGAACCACAACCTCGAAACGGTGCCGCGCCTGTACAAGGAAGCGCGTCCGGGTTCGGACTACGCGCACTCGCTGAAGCTGCTGACGGACTTCAAGGCGCAGCATCCGGACGTCGCGACGAAGTCGGGCCTGATGGTCGGCCTCGGCGAGACCGAAGAGGAAATCCTGCGGGTGATGCGCGACCTGCGCGCTCACGACGTCGACATGCTGACGATCGGCCAGTACCTGCAACCGTCCGAGCACCACCTGCCGGTGCGTGCTTACGTGCATCCGGATACGTTCAAGATGTACGAGGAAGAGGCGTACAAGATGGGCTTTACGCACGCGGCCGTTGGCGCGATGGTGCGCTCGAGCTATCACGCCGATCTGCAGGCGCATGGGGCCGGCGTTGCGTGAGGGGCAAAGCCGGTGCGCGTGATAAAACGCGATTATCAAAAAACATCGCCAACAGCAATTGGACCCGATCAATTTGGCGGCCGACGATGGCGGCGATACGGACCGAACTGAACCGAACTGAGTACCGTACAGGCTCGAAACCGATGAATGGTGCTCAGACACATGAACGATCGCGGCGCGATGCGGCGAAAGTTCGATCATGCTGACGATATGTTGGAGGCGTAAGGAGATGGAGGCGGAGATGGATATGAAACTGAGTGTGGAAGACGTGCAAATAGAAACGCCTCCACATAAGAAGCTGTCGGGCAGCATGGGCGCCGTCGGTCTGGCGCTCACCGTGCTGGCATTCTCGGCGCCGTTGACGACCGTGTCGGGTTACATCCCGTTCGCGCTGATGTTCGGCGGAGTCGGCAGCCCCGTGATATTCGTACTGACGACGTTGGTATTGCTGCTGTTTTCCGTCGGCTATGTGACGCTCAACAATATCGTGAAGCGCCCGGGCGACTTCTATGCGTTCATCAGCTATGGCATCGGAAAGTCGACCGGCCTCGGCTCCGGCATACTCGCGGCGGTTTCGTACTTCCTGCTCCTCGCCGGCGTCACGTCGTTCTTCGGCGTCTCGTGCTCGGATCTCGTGCACGACATGACCGGCATGGCGATTCCGTGGTACTGGCCGACGCTCGCGTGCTGGCTGGTGGTCTCGATGCTGGGATATCTTCATGTCGAGCTGTCCGCGAAGGTGCTGACGTGGGTGATGATTCTCGAGATCGTCGTCTGTCTGGTATTTTCGTTCGGTGTGCTGGCAAAAGGTGGCGTGCCGGGTGTTTCCGCATCCGCTCCGTTCATGCCGAGCCAACTGGCGAACAGTACCAACGTGCCGTTCTGCATGCTGTTCACCGTGTCGTTCTTCATGGGGTTCGAGGCGACCGCCTTGTTTCGCGACGAGGTGAAGATGCCGGACCGGACGATTCCGCGTGCGACCTATGGTGCCGTCATCTTCATCGGCGTGATCTACACGCTGTGTGCGTATGCGATGATCATGGCTTACGGGCCGCAGGTTCAGTCGATCGCGGCCAAGACGCCCGCGGCGATGTTCCCTGACGCCTTCGCGAAATTCGTGAGCCCTGGCCTGCACCTGATCGTTTCGGTGCTGGTGATGACGTCGGCGTTCGCGGCGAGCCTGTCCACGCAGAACGTGCTTTCGCGCTATATGCACAACCTGGGAACGGACGGCGCGCTGCCCCGCTTCCTCGGAAAGGTGCACGCGAAGCACGAGTCTCCGTATCTTGCCTCGATGACTGTCTCGGTCATGGTGCTGTGCGTGCTGTTGCCGTTCATTCTGATGGGCGCCAAGCCCGATCTGCTTTACGGGCAGCTCTCCGGAGTCGGAACGTCGGGCATCATCATTCTTATGACCATCGTCAACATCTCGTCGCTGCTCTGGTACGTTCGCCGAGGCAGGCAACAGGGCGTGAGTTTCGCCAAGTCGTTTCTGGCACCGGCGATTTCGTCAGTATTCTTCATCGCGCTGGTTTATCTCGTGGCCGCACACTTCGACGTGCTTGCGGGCGGTGACCCCGGGCAGTACGTGTGGATGTTCTACTGCCTGATCGGCGTGCAGGTCGCGGGCATGGCACTTGCCCAATACTTCAAGCACCGGCGCCCCGAGGTCTTCGAATGCCTGGGACGCAGCCAGAACGGTTGACGATGACGACAAGCCAGGACTCGCCGAGTCCTGGCTTTTTTTGCGCTTGCGCCAAGCAAGCGCGGCGTGGCGCCTAGCGCCCTTCGTAATGCGCGGCGACGTTTTGCGCGAGCCCGGCAACGATCGCACTCAGCGGCATGTCGACGCGGCGGACAAAACTGGCGGTGAACGGCATCACCGGCATCTCGTGGCCGGTGTCGATTCGGCGCAGCCGGCCGCTCCCCAGATGCTCGGCCACGACGTGGTGTGGAATCGCCGCGATGCCGATGCCGTCGAGCGTCATCCGGACGATCGACGACAGCGACGAGTTGCCGAAGATTCTCACGTGATGCAGATGCGACCGATCGAACATCTCCTTTAGCTGCATGTACGGACGTGTCGATCTCGAGAACGTGATGATCGGATGCCGCGCAAGATCGCTCAGCGTGAGGTGAGCCGTGTCGCATTCAAAATCCGACGAGACGATCCAGCTGATCGGATAGCTGCACAACGGCAGATTCTCCGCGTTGCTCGCGTTCACGGGGCCCATCAGGAGCGCGACGTCGATCGTGCCGTCGGCGAGCCCCGCGGTCAGGTTCGGCGTGGCGTCGACATTGACCTCGAGCGTGATCTCCGGGTATTCGATGCTGAGCCGCTTGAGCAGCGCGGACAGCCATGTGTGCACGATCGTGTCGGACGCGCCGAGCTGAACCGTCCCTCCCAGGGCCGTCCGGCCAGCAACTGCCTCGACCATTTCGGCGCTCAGCGAAATCATTTGTTCCGCGTAGACGAGCAGTTGCCTGCCCTTGATGGTCAGGAAGCAACCCCGCTTGTCTCGCTCGAACAGGCGTCCCTTCAGTTGCTGTTCGAGTTGCGCGATGCGCGCGGATACAGCGGGCTGTGTCGTGTGCAACCTTTCCGCGGCACGGTGAAATCCCCCTAGTTGGGCGACGGCGTAAAAGGTCTCCAGGTTTCGAAGATCGATCATGTGGCGAACTCCACCCGCGTGGGGAAAAGCGATTCGATCGCGCATATCCGAATGTCGACCGGCGATCGGACGAGGCGACGCATATCCCCGGTGCGGGGAAGGTTCGATCGATCATAGCGACGAAGGGTGGAGTGCTCAACATAGAACACCCGATTCCCGGGGAAAGCGGACGCGCTGCGATTTCTTTCTCCACCTTTAGGTGGACGAACCTCATCAGGCGCATCACTAGAATTTCAACAACGCTGAAACGAAAAGTGCATTCGTGGCGGTTGAAGCGAGCAGTCGATGATCGATCGCGATCGCACGGTTCGAGTGTCGACGTGAATTCATGATCGGGGTGCGGACTGGCGCTCACGCACTGATAAGAATCGGTGATCGCGCGAAATCGCCAATCACAATTGGACCGGACGAAATTGAACGGTGACGATTGAAATGGCATGTCGGCACTGCTGTCGCGATATTCGTGGGGCGAGCCGGATTTGCAACACGGTCGAGTGTGTCGCGTCGAAGCGCACAGCCACGCACACCATTTAAATTAAGGAGATTGGAATGTCCGCCTTGAAGTTTCCCAGTGAGCGGCTCGTGGACGCTTATCGCGCCATGCGAACGATTCGCCGCTTCGAGGAGCGCGTGATGGACGAGATGGCGACCGGCGACATTCCGGGCAACACCCATCTTTGTGCCGGGCAGGAGGCGAGCGCCGTCGGCGTGTGCCTGCACCTGACGGACAAGGACTACATTTCGTCGACCCATCGCGGGCATGGTCACAGCATTGCCAAGGGATGCGATATCGGCGCAATGATGGCCGAGCTGTTTGGGCGTGCGACGGGAACGTGCGGCGGCAAAGGCGGCTCGCAGCACATCGCCGATCTGCGCAAGGGGATGCTGGGCGCGAACGGCATCGTGGCCGGCGGCGCGCCGATCACGTGCGGCGCCGCGCTCACGGCGAAGTTGCTCGGCACCGGTGGCGTGGCGGTTGCGTTCGCGGGTGACGGTGCGATGAACGAAGGCGTGATGTCGGAGAGCTTCAACCTCGCGAAGATCTGGATGCTTCCGATCGTCTTCGTGATCGAGGACAACGGCTTCGGCGAAGCGACGGCAAATTCGTTCGTCTCGGCCGGCAGCTTCACGCGGCGCGCGCAGAGCTACGACATTCCCGCTGCGGAAGTCGACGGCACCGACTTGTTCGCGGTCTACGAGGCCGCCGGCCAGGCGATCGATCGTGCCCGCAATGGCGGCGGCCCGAGCCTGCTGCAGATTCACGTGCCGCGCTACTACGGTCACTACAGCGGAGACCCCGACAACTATCGCACGCCGGAAGAAAAGAAGGCCATGCGCCAGGAGCGCGATTGCGTCGCCAATTTCCGCAGGCAGGTGCAGGAAGGATCGCAAGTGGCCAGCGGCGAGCTGGACGCGGTCGATGCGCAGATCGAGACCGAGATCGACGCCGCCGTGAGTGCTGCGCGCGCAGCCCCGTTCCCGCCGCTTTCGGCACTGACCGCCGACGTTTACGTGAAGTATCTGTAAGGACCCACAGCAATGGCAAAGAAATCGTTCCGTCAAGCGCTGAATGACGCGCTGCACTCGGAGATGGCGCGTGATCCGCGCGTGATCATGATGGGTGAGGATCTGACCGGCGGCGCGGGCGCCAACGGCGTCAAGGATGCGTGGGGCGGTGCTTTCGGCGTGACGCGCGGGCTGCTCGACGCCTACGGCCCCGAGCGCATTCGCGATACGCCGATCAGCGAGGCCGCATTCGTTGGCGCGGCCGCCGGGGCGGCCCTCACGGGTTTGCGTCCGATCGCCGAACTGATGTTCGTCGACTTCGCCGGCGTATGTCTCGACCAGATCATGAATCAGATCGCGAAGTTCCGGTACATGTTCGGCGGCCGTGCCAAGACGCCGCTCGTGATTCGCGCGACGTACGGGGCCGGCACGCGCTCGGCCGCGCAGCACACGCAGGCGTTCTATCCGATCTTCACGCACATTCCCGGCCTCAAGGTCGTGATCCCGTCGAATCCGTACGACGCGAAAGGCCTGCTGCTCCAGGCGATCCGCGACGACGATCCGGTGATCTTCCTCGAAAACAAGATGCTGTACGACACCGTGGGCGAAGTGCCCGACGGCGCATACACGATTCCGTTCGGCGAGGCGCGGGTGGTGCGGGACGGGAAAGACGTGCTGATCGTTGCGCTCGGCCGCATGGTCGGCGTGGCGGAGACGGCCGCTCGCCTTCTCGCGGCGGACGGCGTGTCGGCATGCATCATCGATCCGCGCACGACGTCGCCGCTCGACGAGGACACGCTGCTCGAGTACACCGAGGACATCGGACGGGTCGTGATCGTCGATGAGGCGAATCCACGCTGCAGCGTCGCGACGGATATCTCCGCGCTGCTGGCCGACAAGTGCTTCGACTCGCTGAAGGGGCCGATCCGGCTCGTGACGGCGCCGCACACGCCGGTGCCGTATGCACCGAACCTGGAAGACGCGTACGTGCCGTCGCCGGAAGCCGTCGTGAATGCCGTCAAGTCGATTCTGAAGGGGTAATCAATCATGTCGTTCATTGAAGCCGTCACCATCCCCAAGTGGGGGATGACGATGACCGAAGGCACCGTGCTCGAATGGCACGCGAAGGAGGGAGACAAGGTCGAACGCGGCCAGGAACTCCTCGAGGTCGAGTCCACGAAGGTCAACAACGTGGTGGAGGCGACCGTGTCCGGGATCCTGCGGCGCATCGTCATCGACGAGGGCGAAATCGCGCCGGTCGGCGCGCTGATCGGCGTCATCGCCGATGAAGCGGCGACCGAGGAGGAAATCGACGCGCTCGTCGCAAGCTACGCGCATCGCCTGAATGCGGACGACGGCGAGGCGGGTGGTGTGGTCGCACCGAAGGCGGTCGCCGTGTCCGGCGGCAGCGTGAACGTGCTGGAGCTCGGCCCCGAAAGCAACGAAACCGTGTTGTTCATTCACGGCTTCGGCGGTGACCTGTCGACCTGGCTGTTCAACCAGGGCACGCTCGCCGAGCAGTTCCGGACGATCGCGGTGGACCTTCCCGGGCACGGCGCGTCGACGCCGATTACCGGTGGTGGCGTGATCAAAAAGATCACTATGGCGGTCGAGGAAGCGGCGAGCGCGATCACGTCCGGGAAACTGCACCTGGTCGGTCACTCGTTCGGCGGCGCGATCGCCGCGGCCTTCGCGGCCGCCAACCCGTCGCGTGTCGCATCGGTGACGCTCATCGCGCCAATCGGTCTGGGCAAGGAGATCAACCGCTCGTTCGTGACCGAATTCGTCGCCGCGGAGCGCCGCCGTCCGCTTCAGGCCGCGCTGGAGAAGCTGTTTGCCGATCCGTCGAAGATCACGAGCGAAATGGTCGAGGGCACGCTTCAGTTCAAGCGGCTGGAAGGCGTCCAGGAGGCGCTGTCCGCGATCGCCGACACCATTGCCGACGAAAACGGCCAGGTTCAGACGATCGGTGCGATGCTGGCTGGACTCACCTGCCCCGTGATGCTGCTCTGGGGCGAGCGCGACGCCATCATTCCGGTCGCGCAGGCCAACGACCTGCCGTCCACGGTGCAGTTGCGCGTGATTCCGGACGTCGGCCATATGCCGCAAATGGAGGCAGCGTCTGTTGTGAACGATGCGCTGCTGGAGAACATCCGTCGCGCCCGATAACCGCTCGTGCCGGGCGGCGGGACGCCAATTCGGCGATGTGAAGCGGTTATCGGCGCAGTGATCTTGAGGAAACAGTCATGTCAGGACGTTTGACAGGCAAGCGGGTACTTCTGACCGGCGGCGTTGCCAATATCGGTCTCGCCATTCTGGAGTCGTTCGTTGCCGAAGGTGCGACCGTATCGGTCGTCGATATCGATGAGGTCAAGGGCCGCGCGCTCGAATCCCGGTTCGGCGATAAGGTGCGTTTTTTTCGAACCGACATCTCGAGCGAAGACGAGATCAAGGCCGTCATCGAGAAGTCGTCGGAATGGATGCGCGGCATCGACACGTTGTGTCTGAATGCCGGCGTCCAGCTCTCCGGGCGGATCGAGCAGTTCAGCACCGAGAGCTGGGACAAGGTCTTCGGGATCAACGTGCGGGCCAACTTCATTTTCGCGCGCGAGTCGCTCCGTCACCTGAGAGCCGCGCAGAAGTCGTCGATCGTGATGATGTCGTCGCTCGCGGGCAAGCGCGGCGGCACCGGCCTCGCATGCTACTCGGCGTCCAAGGCGGCCATCATCGGTCTGACGACCACGCTTGCAATCGAGCTCGCGCCGGACGGCGTGCGTGTCAATGCCGTGTGTCCCGGCTGGATCGATACGCCGTTCAATCAACCGGTGATCGATTTCATGGGTGGCCGCGACAAGCAGGAGTCGGCGGTTCGGACGGCTATCCCCCTTGGCCGACAGGCGACGCCGGACGAGGTCGCGCCGCTGTTTGTCTACCTCGCATCGGACGAGTCGTCTTACGTCACCGCGCAGGCAATCAATGTCGATGGCGGCGCGTACAACTGACTGCCGTGCAGAATCGGGAAGAAACCAATGAGCAAGCAGATCACAAATGAAGCCGCACGGCGGGCGATCGAAGCGGGCGTCGCGAAGGCGAACGAACTGGCGCAGCGCTCGTCGTTGTCGATCGTGGATGCGGGCGGCCACCTTGTTGCGTTCACACGCGTGAACGACGCGGCGTTCGGCACGATCGAAATTGCGCACAACAAGGCGTATACCGCCGCAGCACTGCGGTTCCCTACCGATTACTGGATGAATTTCGTCCAGCCCGGAGCCGAGCTCTACGGGCTCGAGCGCGCGGCGTCCCGCCCGCTGGTCGTGTTCGGCGGCGGCCTGCCGGTGAAGCACGGCGACGAGGTCATCGGTGGGGTAGGCGTGTCGGGTGGTCCGGAGGAAGCGGACGTGGCGATTGCGCGTGCGATGGTTGCTGCGCTCGGCGAGAACTGAACATCTTCCTGCAAGGGTACTTTCAATGGAATCGACTGCAGGTACGCGGACGATGTCGGCCGACCAGGTTCGGCTGCTGATTCGCGACGGCAAGCTGCGTGCGCCGACGACGGGATACGCCGATGGCTTCATGCAGGCAAATCTGGCAATTCTGCCGAAGATGTACGCAGATGATTTTCGCGAGTTTTGCCGAATCAACCCCAAGAGCTGTCCGCTGGTGGGAGTCGGGCAGCCCGGCAACCCGGGGCTGGATGGACTGGGCGCGATCGACATTCGGACCGACGTGCCCCGCTACCGCGTGTACCGGAACGGGGTTCACACCGATACGGTCGACGATCTGGTCGATCTGTGGCGTGACGATCTCGTGACGTTTGCGCTCGGTTGCTCGTTCTCGTTCGAGAGCGCGATTCTGCAGGCGGGGATCGACATTCGCCACATCAGTGCGAACCGGAACGTACCGATGTACGTGACGAACATCCAGACGGCGGCCGCGGGGCCGTTTCATGGCCCGATGGTCGTGTCGATGCGCGCGTTCAAGCCCGCAGATGCAATCCAGGCGATCGTGCTGTCGGAACGGTTTCCGCTCGCGCACGGTGCACCGGTTCATATCGGTGACCCGGCGGTCATCGGGATTCGCGACGTAACCCGGCCGGAGTTTGGCGATCCGCCGGTGATCGAGGACGGTGACATCCTCGGTTTCTGGGCTTGTGGGGTCACGCCGCAGATGGCTCTTCAGGCGGCGAAGCCGGATTTTGCGATCACGCATGAACCGGGATACATGCTCGTCACCGATTTGCCGGCGCACACCGCGGCCGTATGAGCCAGGAGTCGTTGCAATGTTCGATGCAGAAATCGCCGCGAAGCTGCTCAATCGCGGAACGTCGCAGGCGTCGGACGAATGTGGCATGCAACACCTTGACGTGTTGCGCGAAGGGTTGCTCGATTTTTCTCACCGGATCGAGCGTCTGGCCGTGCAGGACGCCGGTTCCGAGGTTCCTCGCGAGATCGAATGGCTGATATTCCGCGACGGCTCCCGTGCGTTGCGCATTCGTGCCGATGATGCACATACGTGCTGGAGCGAATGGGTTTCGATTGCGAAATCCGGTACCGTCAAATCGATAAAGAGTACGAACAAATATATTGTGACGGAATGAAGCGGCAAGGCCGTCGAAGCTTGTCCGCAATGGAAATGACTGATTGGCGAGGAAGCTCGCCGGGAGAAGCCGATGTCCGAGCATGGAGTCCGACTGGAATGGACTGTCGATAAGCACCACGAGCGAGAAGGGACCTATAGCCGGGACCACCGCGCGATCATCAGCCCGACGGTGACGATCCCTGTCTCTGCGGCTCCCGATTATCTCGGGAACGAAAGCCTGGCCGACCCGGAGCAGTTGCTCGTCAACGCGCTCGCGAGCTGCCACATGCTGTACTTCCTTGCGCTCTGCGAGGGAAGCGGGTACGCGGTCGAATCGTACTCCGACAACGCAGTGGGGAAAGTCGAGAAAAGTGCTGACGGATTTCACTGGGTATCCGAGATCGTGCTTCGACCGCGCGTGACGTTCCGGTCCGAAAAGCAGCCGAACCTTGCGCAACTGGAGCGACTGCATCACCGCGCCCACAAGGGGTGCTTCATCGCCAATTCGATCAAGTCGAAAGTGGACATTGAACTCGGCTGAGTTCTGACAGGGAAGTGCCAGCAGCAAATCAACAACCGCAAACAGGAGAGTGAGATGAAGAAGGATGGTCTGGTCGTGGTCGCAACCGTCGTGGCTCGAGCCGGTAACGAAGACGTGCTGCGCGAAGCATTGAAGGAGCTGGTGCCGTATGCGAAGACGGAGCCGGGGTTCATTCAATACGATCTCCACGAATCGACCGAGACGCCGGGGCAGTTCGTTTTCTATGAAGTCTGGGAAGACGAAGCCGCCCTCGAAACCCATTCGAATACCGAGTTCGCGAAGGCGTTCGGCGCACGGGCGGGACAATGGATCGAATCCGTCTCGCTCAGCAAGTTCCGGAAAATCGCGTGAATCCCGCGCGAACACCCGAGCAGCATCGCGTGTTCGCGCACTGAAGGAATCCTGTAGGCAGCGTCATGTTAAGCATTGATTTGAACTGCGATCTCGGTGAGAGCTTCGGCGCGTGGAGCATGGGCGACGATGCGGCGATGCTCGACATCGTGACGAGCGCAAATGTTGCCTGCGGTTTTCACGCCGGCGATCCGGTGGGCATCTATACCGTGCTGCGTGAAGCGGCGCGGCGTGGTGTTGCCGTCGGTGCACACGTCGGCTATCGCGACCTGGTGGGCTTCGGGCGTCGCAACATGCAGCCGTCACGCGAAGAGTTGATGGGCGACGTGATCTACCAGATCGGCGCGCTTCAAGGGCTCGCGAAGGCGGCGGGCACGTCAATTCGCTACGTGAAGCCACACGGCGCGCTGTACAACACGATCGCGCGCGACACCTACCAGGCGGCGGCCGTCATCGACGCGATTCTCGCGATCGATTCCACGCTCGTGTTGATGACGCTGGCCGGTGCGCCGATTGCGGATCAGGCGCGCGAAGCAGGCATCACCGTAGTCAGCGAGGCGTTTGCGGACCGTGCGTACAACGGGGATGGAAGTCTTGTGAGTCGCCGCTTGGAAGGTGCGGTCATTCACGATCCGACTGCCGTTGCGCGTCGCATGTTGCGGTTCGTGCAAGAGGGTGTCTTGACTGCAATCGACGGAACGGACATTACGGTTGATGCGCAGTCGATCTGCATTCACGGAGACAACCCGTCGGCCGTTGCGACCGCTCGTGTGCTGCAGACGCAACTCACCGCGCGCGGCGTTGCGCTTCGGCCATTTGCCAGTGCGTGCGGGGGAGGGAACCGTGCCTGAGCAGATGCGCATCCTTTCGGCTGGTTCTACCGGCGTCCTGGTCGAGCTTGGAAGTCTCGAGACGACGCTGGCGCTCCTCGACAGGCTTCTCGCAAGCGAAGTGGACGGTGTCGACGAGGTCGTCCCGGGCGCGCGTACCGTACTGGTTCGCCTCGATCCGGCTGTCGTCGATCGCGCGGCGCTGATCGAGCGGCTCGGGCGGCTGGACGTGTCCGTTCGCCGGGAGCGCGGCGGGAGCATGTTCGATATCCCGGTTTCCTACGGCGGAGAAGATCTGGGCGAGGTCGCCGAACTGTTGGGATGGTCCGTGGCGGAGCTTGTCCAGCGACATCTGGATGCAGTCCACTCGGTCGCGTTCACCGGATTCGCACCGGGGTTTGCGTATATGACCACCGACGATCCGGGATTCGATGTCCCCAGACGTAGAACCCCCCGTGTGCGTATCCCGGCGGGTTCGGTCGCGATCGCGGGGAAATTCAGCGGGATTTATCCGTCCGACAGCCCTGGAGGCTGGCAGCTTCTCGGCACGACGCAAGTGCCCATGTGGGACGCGACGCGCCCGCGTGCGGCATTGCTCGCGCCCGGTGATCGGGTCCGCTTCCGCGATGCGAGTAAAGGTGCGGTCGTTCCGGTATCGGCACGACTGGAGCCGACGCGGGTGCGCCGGGTTTCGGGCAGCGGCATCGCGGTGACGCGTGCGGATCGCCCAGTGCTGTATCAAGATCTCGGCCGACCCCGTCAGGCTGACCAGGGTGTCTCCGTGTGTGGTGCCGTCGACCGCGCCGCGCTACGACTCGCGAACGCCTGTGTTGGCAATCCCGAGCGTAGCACCGTGCTCGAAGTGACGTTCGGCGGTCTTTCGCTGGTGCCTGATCGTCCGGTGACCCTGGCTGTAACGGGGGCGCCGTGTCCGATTTCGATTCGCGACGCAAATGGCCGCGTGACGGTTGTCCCCCATTCGCGTCCGTTTGCCGTCGATGCGGGCGAGGAAGTCTCGCTCGACATTCCCGGCCGCGGCATGCGGAGCTACGTCGCACTGCGTGGCGGGTTTGTCGTGGAGCGCACGTTGGGGTCCGCGTCGACCGATACGCTTTCGAGGATCGGCCCGTTGCCGATCGCCCGCGGCGATGTTTTGGTTCCGGCCAACGAGGCGGCGACGTTCGTCGAGCCGGAACCTCTGGTCGGACGGATGCTCCCGCGTGCTGGCGACGTCATCGATGTCGACGTCGTCCCGGGGCCTCGCACCGACTGGTTTACCGACGATAGCGTCGCACGTTTTTTCTCGCAGGAATGGCGCGTCACACCCGAGTCGAGCCGGGTCGGCATGCGACTGTCGGGCGACCTGGCGCTGGCGCGGCGCGACGACGCGGAGCTACCGTCGGAAGGCACGTTGTTCGGATCGATTCAGGTGCCGCACAGCGGCCAGCCGGTGGTGTTCCTGACCGATCACCCCGTCACCGGCGGGTACCCGGTGATTGCCGTCGTCGCGGCCCATCATCTCGGCATGCTCGGGCAGATTCCGATCGGCGCCCGTATCCGCTTCAACCCGATATCCGCATTCGATCCGCAAGTGAAGGAACTCGTTCGATGAAGAAGCTGCTCATCGCCAATCGCGGCGAAATCGCCATTCGCGTCATTCGCGCCGCGCGCGACTACAACGTGACATCGGTCGCAATCTACTCGGACGCGGATGCCGGTTCGCTGCATGCCGAATTGGCCGACGAAGCATACGGGCTGGGTGCGGGCCGCCCGGCGGAGACCTATCTCGACATCTCGAAGATTCTGGCGATCGCCCGTCGCGCCGGTGCCGATGCGGTCCACCCGGGCTACGGCTTCCTGTCCGAACGCGCGGAGTTCGCCCAAGCGGTAATCGATGCCGGACTGATCTGGGTCGGCCCGTCGCCGGCGGTCATCACCGCGCTCGGCGACAAGGTGCAGGCCCGGCGTATCGCATCGAAGGTCGGCGCGCCGCTGGTCAGGGGATCCGACGGGCCGTTGAACAGTGCGTCCGACGCGGTCGCCTTTGCGCGGGAAGTTGGCCTGCCGCTGGCGATCAAGGCGGCGTTCGGGGGCGGCGGCCGCGGCATGAAGATCGTCCGACGCATCGAAGACGTCGCGGAGATGTTCGATTCGGCCGTCCGCGAGGCGACGGAGGCGTTCGGCCGGGGCGACTGCTACGCCGAACAGTTTCTCGACCGTCCGCGCCATATCGAGGCGCAGATCATGGCCGACCATCACGGCAACACCGTCGTGCTCGGCACGCGCGACTGTTCGCTGCAGCGCCGAAACCAGAAGCTCGTGGAAGAGGCTCCCGCGCCTTTCATCACCGTCGAGCAGCGCGCGCGCATTCATGACGCGGCGCGAAGGATATGTGCCGAGGCCGGCTATACGGGGGCGGGCACGGTCGAGTTTCTGCTTTCTCAAGACGGGGTCATCTCGTTTCTCGAGGTGAACACGCGGTTGCAGGTCGAGCATCCGGTGACGGAGGAAACCACCGGTGTCGACATCGTGATCGAACAACTGCGCATCGCGGATGGCCTTCCTGTGTCGATTACGGCGACGCCGGAGCCCCGCGGTCATGCGATCGAATTCCGTATTAATGCGGAAGATCCGGGTCGTGGTTTCTTGCCGACACCTGGCGCGATCACGCGCTTTCGTCCGCCCGCAGGTCCCGGTGTGCGGCTCGACTCCGGTGTCGAATCCGGCTCGCAGATTCCGGGACTGTACGACTCGCTGATGGCCAAGCTGATCATTACCGGCGATACGCGCCAACAAGCGCTCGCTCGCGCCCGTCGTGCGCTTGCCGAATTCGATATCGAGGGAGTGGGTTCGGTGCTGCCATTCCATCGGGCGGTACTCGAGGAAAAGAGCTTCAGCGGCGAAGATGGATTCAAGGTTCATACCAACTGGATCGAAACGGAGTTTGGCGGGGTCGAACCTTCCGGACGCGTCACGCCGGCTGAGGGCGGGCTGCTGAAAAGCTTCATCGAGATCGATGGAAAGCGTCACACGATCGGTCTGCCTGCGTCGCTGTTTGCGAATGTCGGCGTCCCGCGAGCATTCGACGATTCGGCGAAGGCGGAAGCGGGCGCCGACATCGTGACGGCGCCGGTTCCTGGAACGCTGCAGAAGTGGCTGGTGGGGGAGGGTGCGACGGTGGCCGAGGGCGATGCCGTCGCCATCATGGAAGCGATGAAGATGGAAATGCGTGTCGTCGCACCGAAAGGTGGTCGAATCCGCATCCATGGGGAAGCCGGACGTCCGGTCACGGCGGGCGAAAAGATCGCGGTTATCGAGTAAGGAGCGAAGGGGACATTGAATCGAATTTGAGTTGTCGAGATGTAGAAGGTGTACGTCATGTGATTCGGGATCCTGAGTGACTGGCGAACAATCAAATTGATGTCGGAAGAGTCAAGGAATCGGCTGAGTGCGTCACGAGTACGACAGCCTTATTGGAGGAAAACCGTGAAAAAACTGAATGTCGCTCTGGTGGGCACTGGCTTCATGGGCAAGGCCCACTCCATCGCTACTGCCGTGGTGCCGATCCTGTTCGGCTCGCCGGTGGAAATCGAACGCAAGGTCGTGGTCGACATCGACGACGAACTCGCACGCAATGCAGCTGCGCAATATGGGTTCGCCGAGCACGCGACGGACTGGCGCGAAGTGGTGTCGCGCCCGGATATCGACATCGTCGACATCTGCACGCCGAACGACACGCACGCGGCGATCGCGATCGCCGCCGCGAAGGCGGGCAAGCACGTGATGTGCGAGAAGCCGATGGCCATGACGGTAGCCGATGCGGAAGCCATGCATGCGGCCGCGAAGGAAACGGGCGTGGTCACGATGATTTCGTACAACTATCGCCACACGCCGGCGCTGCAGATGGCCAAGCGGTTGATCGACGAAGGGCGTATTGGCGAGATCCTGACGTTCCGCGGCTACTACCTGCAGGACTGGGGCGCGGATCCCAGCACGCCGCTGTCGTGGCGCTTCAACAAGGAGAAGGCCGGCTCGGGCACGCTTGGCGATATCGGCACGCACGTCATCGATGCGGCGCGCCTGCTCGTCGGCGAGTTCGAATCGGTGAACTCGATCGTCAAGACCTTCATCGCCGAGCGGCCGCTGCCGGCGGGCCGTTTCTTCGGCCCGGCAGGTCAGGCATCGTCGGAGAAGGGCAAGGTCGACGTCGACGACATGGCCATGACGATGATCAAGTTCAGCAATGGCGTGTGCGGAACGATCGAAGTGACGCGCAATGCGTGGGGCCACCACAACCAGCTCGGCTTCGAAATCCACGGTACCCGTGGCTCGATTGCGTTCGACTATCAGCGCCTGAACGAACTGCGTGTGGCGTTCGCGGACGATCCGTCGGACGCGTTCGGCTTCCGCACGATCTACTCGGGCCCGCATCAACCGTTCGGCGACAAGCTGTGGCCGGTTGCCGGGATGGGCCAGGGCTACATCGATATCAAGTCGATCGAGTGGTACAACTTCCTGCAGGCCATCGCCGGGAACCAGCCTGCCGCGCCGAACTTCGAGGACGGCGTCCAGATCGAGCGCATCGCCGACGCGATCCTCGTGTCGGGGCAAAGCGGCGTGTGGGAACACATCCAGCAGCCGGCTCGCGGATAACACGGCCGCCGCCTGAAGTCGTGCGGAGGCGGTGAGCTCCTCGGTGAGTGGCGAATCGGTAACGCGGCTCGTCGGTAATGGATCCGGCGAGCGCCTCCTCATCTGCGGCCAACGTCGAAGCATCACCGTCCCGGCGGCGAACTGCGATAGATCCGGATGCGGCCTCCACTACGGCCGCGTTCGAACGATAGCGTGTCAATAGATCGGAGGCAGGGGATGACCTTGGCAATTGGGGTGATCGGTGTCGGCGTAATGGGATCGGAGCACGCGCGCATTCTGCGTGAGGAGACGTCGGGTGCGGAGTTGGTCGCGGTCTGCGATGCCGATGAAGGGCGCGCGCGGACCGTGGCGGGCGGCGCGAGAGTCTATACGGACCCGCGGCAGCTGATTCGCTCCGAGCATGTCGACGCCGTTCTCGTTGCCGCACCGGACACGCTGCACGGCGACCTCGTACTGCAGTGCATCGAGGCCGACAAGCCGGTTCTGTGCGAGAAGCCGCTGGCCGGTACGGCGGCCGAGGCACTCAAGGTCGTCGACGCGGAAATTGCGAAGAGCCGACGGCTGGTCCAGGTCGGTTATATGCGTCGTTTCGACCAACCGTACATCGAGATGAAGCGTGCTGTCCGGGAGGGCGACATTGGCGCACCGGTTGTCGTGCACAACGTCCACCGAAATCCCATCGCGCCGGACTGGTTCAACGGCCCGATGTCCATCACCAATGCGTTCGTTCACGAAATCGATGCAAGCCGCTGGTTGCTCGATTCCGAACCTGTTGGCGCACGTGTCTACAGTGCTGGAAACGGCGATCCGCTGGTCGTCGTGATGGAAATGGCCGGCGGCGTAATCGTGTCGTCGGAGGTGTTCATGAATTGCCAGTATGGCTATCACGTGCACGTACAGGTCGTCGGGCGAAACGGAACGATCGAGACTGCTCCGCCCGGATGTGTCGGCAGGAATGCCGGCGGCTACGGCATGACGGCCCATGCCGGAAACTGGATCGACCGATTCAGGTCGGCCTATGTGAAGCAGCTCAACGAGTGGGTCCGATCGATCGGCGCCGGCACGTCAAGCGGTGGTGCAAATGCCTGGGATGGCTATGTCACGACGGCAGTCGCAGAGCAGATCGTCGCTGCGATGGGGCGCGGAACATCATTGACGTTCGCGGCCGGGCGTTACCGTCCGACGATGTACGCGTAGTCATGCCAATCCGCGGAAATGCAGAGGTTTGCGCCACTCAGGAGGAAAAATGATCAGAATTGGAATTCTCGGATGTGGGCGCATTGGTCAAGTTCATGCACTCGGTATCAAGCAGATTCCATCGGCAACGCTAGTCGCGGTAGCTGACGTCAACGAGAGCGCCGCAGCGGCCTGTGCTGACCGATTTGGGGTTGACGCACGCGATGCATCGGACATTCTCGAAGGGAATGACATCGATGCGGTGGTGATTGCGACACCGTCATCGACGCATTTCGATCTCGTTCACGCGGCGGTGGTTGCGCGAAAGGCCATCTTTTGCGAGAAGCCCATCGATCTGTCGTCGGAGCGGGTAAGGGCATGCATGGATGCCGTCGAGAATGTGGGCGTGCCCTTCATGACGGCGTTCAACCAGCGGTTCGACCCGCACTTTGGTGAGTTGGCGCGTCGCGTGCACGAGGGTGAGATCGGAAATGTCGAGACCATCACGATCACATCTCGTGATCCGGCGCCGCCGCCGCTGTCGTATCTGAAGACGTCCGGTGGTCTCTTTCGCGACATGATGATTCACGATTTCGACCTCGCGCGATTCCTGTTGCAGGAAGATCCAGTGCGAGTGTTCGCCACCGGATCGGTGCTGGTTGAGCTGTCCATTGCGGAGGTCGGCGACGTGGATACGGCGGCAGTCATCCTGACGACGAAGTCGGGGCAGATCTGCCAGATCTCGAATTCGCGCCGCTCGACCTACGGCTATGACCAGCGACTCGAGGTTCACGGATCGCGCGGCATGCTACGTGTCAAGAACGTTCTCGAGTCTCAGGTGGAGCATGCCACGGAAGTCGGGTTCGCCATGCCGGTCGCGCAACCGTTCTTTCTCGAGCGCTTCGGCGCCTCCTATCTGGCCGAAATGCGCTACTTCGTCGACACCGTGTCGGCAGGAAAAATGCCGCAACCGGATGCCGGCGATGGCCTGAAGGCCCAGTTGATCGCCGATGCGGCCACGCTTTCGTGGCAGCGCGGGCAGCCGGTGGACATCGCTGGCTGATCGACATGACCGGCATGGGCAGGCCAGCCGGTGGGCATTTCACACATATCGGGTGCTCTCATGAAGATCGGTATCATCGGCCTCGGCAACGTAGCAGAGTTGCACGGAACGGCTCTCGCCGAAATGGATCCGCAGTTGTTTTGTGGCGGCTGGAGTCGCACTTACAGGAAGGCACTGCAATTCGTCGACAGGTTCGGGGGGCGCGCATACGAAACCGTTGACGAACTGCTGGGCGACAACGCGGTCGATGCGGTTGTCGTGTGCACGAATACCGCGTCGCACTTCGACATGGCCAGGCGTGCGCTACTGGCAGGCAAACACGTATTGCTCGAGAAGCCGTTGTGCGCGCAGGCGACGCAGATTCGCGAGCTTGCGGAGATTGCACGTTCGCAATCGAGGATCTGCATGCCTTCCCACAATTACGTCTATGCAGAGAGCATGCGGCGACTGCGTGCGCATGTTGCTTCCGGGAAACTGGGAAGGATCGTCAGTTTCTGGGCGATCTACAACAAGCAACATGACGCTTCGATCGGCGCGCCGGATCTGACGATGCGCGAGCTGATGGTGCATCACGCGTACTGCATGCTGTATTTCGTCGGTCGCCCGTCGTCGGTATTCGCGACCGGTTCCAATGTGCACTTTGACGATCCGAACGCCGACGATCAACTGGTGATCACCGCGGAATATCCTAATGGAACGATTGCGAATCTGTGGGGAAGCTTTTCAGCCGACGATCGCAGTCGGGAGCCCTGGTCCGTCTATTTCAAGATCATCGGCTCCGACGGAAGCGGCGTGATCCCGTGGGATGTCACGAAGTTTGGCGACGCGAGACTTCCGTTCTGGGATGACGCGACCTACTGGGACAGCTTTCTTCAGGTCGAAAGCTTCTTCGTGAACGAATGCGTCGCGAAAGGTACGACCCCGTTGTCGACGCTCGACGACGCATATGACGCAGCCGTCGTGCTGGATGCGGCGCGTCGGTCTCTGCGCGAGCGGAGCGCCGTGCCGGTCGTCTACGGTTCCTGAGCAACGCATAGAGGCAAACATGATCAGATATGCTGTTGTAGGTGCTGGATGGATATCGCAAGAGGCGTTCATGCCGGCTGTTGCCCAGACGGGAAATTCGGCGATCGGCGCGTTGGTTTCCGGAAATCCTGACGGCGCGCGGAAGCTCGCGAGATTCCACGGCGTCGATACGATCGTCGGGTACGACGACTACGACCGGATGTTGAACAGCAATGTCGTCGACGCGGTCTATATCGCCGTCCCCAACCCGCTCCACGCCGACTATGCGATTCGCGCAGCGCGAGCCGGAAAGCACGTATTGGTCGAGAAACCGATGGCGACCAACGTCGCGGATGCCGAGGCGATGATTGGGGCGGCAGCCGAGGCCGGCGTGTTGTTGAGCACCTGTTACCGCTTGCATCACGAGGCAGGGACGATCGCGGCACTGGAAGCGATCCGGGAAGGCCGCATCGGTGATCCGAAGTACTTCTGCGGGATGTTCGGATTTCAGTCCGCGACGGGCAACCACCGGCTGGACAGCAAGAACTGGGGCGGCCCGCTTCAAGACATCGGGATTTACTGCGTCAACGCGGCGCGGCATGTCTTCTCCGACGAACCCGTCGATGCGTCGGCGATCACGACGCGCCGGCCCGGAGATTCCCGCTTCTCGGACATCGACGACGCCATTGCTGTCACGTTGCGTTTCCCTCGCGATCGAATCGCGCAGTTCTATTGCAGTTTTGGCACGGCGTCGATCGATATGTACAGGGTGCTGGGAACCGAAGGGGACCTGACCATGGAGCCCGGTTTCAGGTTCGAAACGCCGACGCGAATGGTACTGAACGCGAAGGATGCTTCGGAGACGATGCATTTCCGGCACTGCGATCACTTCGGCGGGTTGATTCAGCAGTTTTCCGAATGCATTCAGAAACGCAGCAAGCCTGCGTCGAGTGTCGAAGAGGGCCTGGCTGACCTGAGGGCCTTGCTGGCGATCGAGGCGTCTGCTCGCACGGGAACGGTGGTGTCCATCGAACCGACGCGTTTCGTCCGCCGAAACCTGACGCTCGATGATGTGCGCGCCGTACCGAGAACGGAAAAGCGGCTGCTGTTGTAGGCGTTCAAGTCGAGAGAACTTGCGCGACACACTATCCGAGGCTCGCTCGGCGTGCCTCGAATTCCTGTCGCGGATGCAGATCCGTGGCGCGAGACTTAGTTGTAGCCGAGGATCGATACCGACCGGAGATCGGGCCGATCGGGAACATTCGCCGCGATGGAAGACATCGGTTCACGCAGAAGGGCGGTGTACGGAGAGACGTTTCGCTGGTCCGTGGCGGGTACGTTTCGATGGTTCGTGCGGGTGACCGAGGCAGCGTTGAGAAGGGCGGTGCCGAGAACTTTCCGTAGCGTCATGGGGCGAGGGTCCAGATATATCCGTCGTTTCGAGATTCGCGGTTTGCCGAATGGCTTTCGCACTCTACGTCATAAAGAAGGAATGCGAATAAATAATAGGATCGGAAATGATCTTGAGCCAACGAGAAATTCTGCACACGGCTGTCAACATTTTCCTGACAAGCAGAGACGAACGTAGCGATGTTCGACGCCAATGTGCTGTCTTCGCCGTGTTGACTCGAGAAGATCGACGGACGCAGGCAGGTGTTCTGTGGCGTATGACGGGACGGAAACCTGCATCCTCGATGGTGAGGCAATGAATACACGCTTTCTGGAGACGTTCGTGACGCTCGCGCAACAAGGCAGCTTCCGGGCTACGGCGCGTCTTCTTCATACTTCGCCCGCGACGATATCGACACGTATCAAGGCGTTGGAAGACGAGTTGAGGACCGAGCTCGTCGATCGAACGGCGGCGGATTTTCGTCTCACCCTGTCTGGGCAGAGCTTGTTGACGCTGGCGATGAACGTGGTAGACGCGACTCGTGCGCTCAAGAAGGCAGCCGGTCTCGATCTCGCGTTACGCGGACCGATACGTTTCGGCGTGATAGACACGATTGTTCACAGCTGGCTTTCCTTGTATGTGACGCAGTTGAGGGAGCGCGTCCCGGGCTTGGTGGTCGAGCTGACCGTAGATTCGAGCCCGGCACTGAACAAGAAAATCTTGCAGGGCGAGCTCGACATGGCTGTCTGCGCAGAGGTTGTTGGGAGCGACAAGGTCACGTCGAGCAGGATTGCAAGCTATCCGGTTCGATGGATTGTCAGCCGGGAGCTGCTTTCCGGTTCGGACATGGATCCGGTTCGCCTCGCCCTGGCGCGGCCGATACTGACATTCGGAAGGGGCACCACGTCGCACCTGGCGGTGGAACGCATCGTCCGAACACTGGCCGGTGGAGCCGGCATCCCGGACGAGGCGATACGCATAACCTGTGCCTCTTCGGTCGCTGCGATCGTGCAATTGGTGCGTGATGGATACGGTGTCGGGGCAGTCCCGCACCTGTTCGTGCACGACGAACTGGAGAACGGGCGAATCGCCGAGCTCGCGCTGGAGCCGCAGCCGCCGTCGATCGACGTGTCGTTGTGCATGCCGGTCAATGCATCACCGGCCGTCGTAGCGGCAGCCGACGCGGCCCGGGATGTGTGCGCTACATACTGCCGAGGAAAACCGGAGACGCTGATTCGGGCCGCGTGACCGATCATCCCGATTGAGGTCGTTCGGGCAGTGGGGGTGTACCGATTGACTTTCGGATTATGGTCGCCGGCGGGTATATGACTTCCCTAGTATGATTCGGCGGCGCGTTGCGGTAGCCTGTCCCATTAGGTATCAGATGTTAGTCTGGTGCGAATTTCATGCTCTCCGCTCGTGAGGCTTTCGGTTTCGGTGCTGGCGCACTTGTCGGGCCGCTGATTTCGGGCGATCGGCGCTCGCGCTCATCCCTACCGGCAAAGAGAATTGGCGATGTTAGTCGAAGTCAGCAAATTCAGGGAATCGCAGGAGTTCGCTCTTCAGACCGTTAACTTTGCACGGTCGATGCTCAATTGTTCGGCCGCCGTGTTCACATGGCTCGATTCGCACGACCAGCTATTGCCGCACACCCAGATGGGATGGCCCGAAGAGACCATCAAGGACTATTACACGGTATTCGCCTCGGCCGATCCGCTGAACGTCTATCGTCTGATCAAACAGCGTGCGACCGTAGTGACCCTCAAAGGGGCAAAGCGCGACGACCAGCACTCCAGTTGGTCGGATTACCAGCGGAAGTACGGGCTCGTGGACGAAGTCGGGTTCCTGTTTTGGGCGGGAGATACGCCACTAGCATGCCTCTCCGTCATCAAGAAGCAAGGCGATAGCCCGTTCTCGACTCCCGAACCCTTCGGACAGATGTACGACTATATGCAGCACAGCTTCTCGATGCTTGCGTCCGTCAAGAAGGTCCAGGCAGACCACGCGCTGCGAAACGAGTATTTCCTGACGGAGCGGGAGCTCGCAGTCGCGTCTCTGATGACCGCCGGCCTGTCCAACAAGGATATCGCCGAGACGCTGGGCATCGAGCTTGCCACCGTCAAGTCGCATGTCATTCGAATCCTGGGCAAGCTGGGCATCGAGAGCCGAACCCAGCTTGCGGCATTCTCCGCCGACCTGGGCACACCGACCACGAAATAGCCTGGGTGCACCGGGGCGGTGCGTTCGTCCTCGTCACCGGTTGCATCAATGGAAATTTTTCTCATCCTTTGGATGGACGAGCGGCGTCTTGGCCATACATACAATGGTTTCAAGGCCGCCGGACATCATTCAGACGGTCGTAACGCTCGCATTGGTTCATGCCTGTTGCGTGGCCTGACAGCTCACTTCATCGATCACGATCTTCAACCTTGAGGATGGTGCGCGTTACACATGGCTTGAGCGGCGTCCGGCTGTCAATTCGCATAACGAATTAACTTCCGATGCGTGACGGGTGTTTGCCGAGTGCCGGTTGATGGTGGACCGTCTTCGGTCCAGCTCGCCGAACTGATAGAAATTCGTGATCTGCATGCATCGAGAATCACAATTGGACCTCGTCTAATTGGCGCAAGACGATGCATGCACGCGAATCCTGGAAACAGAAAGCGCACGATTCGCCGGCTCAGTGAGCAGCGCACGTGCTGGTCAAAGTGAAGTCAAGGAGACGTTTCAGTGAATGATTATTCCGGGCGCGTGGTTGTCGTAACCGGTGCTGGTTCCGGCATGGGGCGAGCAATGGTTCGCGAGTTCGTTTCGAGAGGGGCGAACGTAGCCGCACTCGACATCAATCTCAAGAATGCCGTTGCCACCGTCGAAGCGTTGGCGAATCCGTCGATGGCGTACGCACATCAAGTGGACGTCAGCGACCCGCGTAGCGTCGAGGCCGCTGTCAAGGCGGTGATCGAGCGTTGGGGGCACATCGATCTTCTGTGCAATAACGCCGGCATTCTGGATGGACACGCGACGGCTCACGAGGTGAGCGTCGAAGAGTGGGACCGCGTCATTGCCGTTAACCTCACGGGACCGTTCCTGATGGCCCGAGCGGTCATTCCGCAGATGCTGAAGCAAGGCAAAGGGGCGATCGTGAACACGTCGTCCACCTCGGGCTTCAGTGCTGCGGGTGGCGGGACCGCCTACACGGCGTCCAAACACGGTGTGATCGGTCTGACTCGACAACTCACGTTCGAATACGGCGCGCGCGGCATTCGCGTCAATACGATTTGCCCGGGCGCAACCGCAACCCCGCTGGCGATGTCGGAGCACACGACGGCGAATTCGCCCGATATGGAGGCGGCCCTTCAGAAATTCCCGGCCCGCCGCTGGTGTCAGCCGGAAGAAATTGCCAAGCTCGCTGCGTATCTGGGCGGCGACGATGCCGACTTCGTGCATGGCAGCGAGTACGTGATGGACGGCGGCTGGCTTGCTGCTGCCCGGGATCCCTTCTGAGCGGGCGTTTGGCTACACGCGTGGCGCGGCGCAGGTGCCCGCGCCTGCACATGTCGGTGGAACAACAGGAGCTTGTGAATGTTTTCGAATCGTGAATGGCCGGAGACCGGCATCGAAGGTTTCAAGCGGGGCTTTCAGACGGTTGATGGCGTGCGGATGCATTATGTGAGCGGCGGCAAGGCGGACGGCGACGTGCTGGTTCTGATTTGCGGTTTCCCCCAAAGCTGGTATGCGTGGCGCAAGGTTTTGCCGCTGCTTGGGGATCGGTACCGTGTTATTGCTCCGGATCTTCCCGGGCAAGGTGACTCGGACCGTCCCGCGGGTACGCTCGACACGGTCAAGGCCGCCAGGCTCCTTCGTGGCCTGGTCGAGAAACTCGGTGTCGATCGACATGCACTTGTCGTACACGACATCGGTGGATGGGTCGGTTATCCCTATGCGGCGATGAATGGCGACAAGGTCACGGCCCTCGCGATCCTCGACACGGGTATCCCGGGCATCAGTCTTCCGGATACGCTGCCGTGGGCTTCCGACGTTGCGTGGCGGACGTGGCACGTCGCATTCCACAACATCCCGGATCTTCCCGAAGCGCTCTTGGCCGGCCGCGAGCACATCTATCTCGAGTGGTATTTGCAACGGAAGGCGGCAAACCCGCAGGTGTTCTCCCAAGCGGACTTCGAGGAATACCATCGCGTGTTCCTGACGAATGGCCTGAAAGGTGGCCTCGCTTACTACCGTGCTATCTCGGTGTCGGCCGAGCAGAATCGCGAATTGAGCGCGAAGGGCAAGCTCAAGATGCCGGTTCTTGCGGTCCGTGCAGATCAGGGATCAATGCCCGACCTGGTTCCGCAGCTGCAGCAGGTCGCGGCGGACGTTCGCGGCACGATGGTCGCTTCCGGACACTATATCCCGGAAGAGGCGCCCGAGGCGCTTGCAAAGGAACTCGAGAGTTTCTTCGGCTAGTACGAGCGGACAAGCCGGCGCCGCTTCTGACGATCCAGCCAGCGTCTGGAGAAATCCGTCGCCCGGTTCGAACGGGTATGGAGCGCGCGCCGCATGCTGCCTAGCGATGTCAGTGCGTCGTGGGCGCTGCACTCCGTTCGACGAGAGATTGTTGATCTTGAGACGGAAACGGCTGGTATCGAAGCAATTCGATAGTTTATTTGATCAGTATTCCTAGTGAAATTAACTTTGGTGATTTGGGGGGGGGAATGAACAAAAAAGTCATTGCAGTCGCCGCACTGAGCATCGTAGCTTACTCGCAAGCAAAGGCTCAAAGTTCCGTGACGCTCTATGGGATCGTCGACACGGGTGTGGGCTATGTGCACAACAGCGGCGGACAGAGTTCGCAAGTAAGGATGTTGCCCAGCAATCTTTCGGCTTCCCTGTGGGGATTGAAGGGAACGGAGGATCTGGGTGGCGGGCTCTCGGCCATCTTTACAGTAGAGAGCGGCTTTGACGGCACGAACGGCGCGCTTGCGACACCGGGCAAGTTGTTCAGCCGACAAGCGTTCGTGGGCATTTCGAGCCAGTACGGCACCCTGACGTTCGGTCGTCAGTACGATCCGCTGACCGACCTCGAACAGCAGTTGACCGCCGATGTCTACAGCGGCTGGTTCGCTACGCCGGGTGACGTCGACAATTACGACTCGAGTGCTCGATTCAATAACGCCGTGAAATGGGTGAGTCCGTCGTGGGGCGGCGTTTCGGCCGAGGTCATGTATGCGCTCGGCGGCGTCGCTGGATCCACGGGGTCGGGGCAGACGTGGAGCGCAGCAGTTGGCTATCAAAGCACGTCGTTCAGCGTCGGCGGCGGCGTTCTCCACATCGACAACGGCAACGCGACGTTGGGCAATCGCGGCACTTCCTCGTCCGACTCGCTGTTTAATTCGCCGGTGAATGCGGCTTATGCGTCAGCCCGGTCGATCAATATCGCCCGGATCGGTGCCAATTACGTTGCGGGCCCGTTCACGGTGGGCGCGGCGTATGGCTATGCCCAGTATTCGGCCGATTCGGCATCGACGTTCACGGGGTCGGAGAAGTATCACAACGGTTCGGTCTTTGCCCAGTATCAAGTGACGCCTGCGTTCCTGCTCATCGCCGGCTACAACTACACGCGCGCACTGGGGGATTCGTCTGCCAAGTACCACCAGGTGAATATCGGGGCCGACTACAGCTTGAGCAAGCGCACCGACGTCTATGCGCTCGCAGGGTATCAGCATGCAAGCGGGCAGAACGGGCAAGGCGCCGCCGAGGCTTCCATCGGGTCGTACGGAATTGCGGCGGGCAAAGGTACTCAGGAAGTTGTAGCCGTCGGCCTGCGGCACAAGTTCTGAAGCAATCTGTATGAGGCGCCGCGGACCGATACGAGGGTGATTCCTTCGTGAGTTCCGCGGCGCCGCGTTGCTCATTTTCCTGACACGAAGGTATTGGGATTTCTGTATGCCGGCATCAACTCACTCCGATGATGATTACGCGTCCAGTCCGGTTCCTGAAGATGCAAGGACCGGTTGGCAGGGCATATTCTTCGCTACGTTAGGTATTGCGACCGCGCTTTTCTTTGCTCAGATTGCGTCGATCATTACCGTGAGGTTTGGCGTAGCAGCCGCGCTGATCGGACTGGCCTACGGATACTGCGTTTCGACATTCGTCGGTGTGCTGCTCGTTCGTCGATCCATTCAGACAGGGTTTGGCATCAATATCTGGGCCAGAACCGTGCTCGGATATCGTGGAGCGGGATTATTCAGCCTGGCCTACGGAGTGGCCTGCCTCACTTACTTCGTCGCAGAAGCCAACATCATGGGGGCTTCGCTACAGGCTCTCTTTCCGCAAGCTCCTCATGCGTTGATATACATCTGCCTTGTCTTCGTCATGTTGCCGCTCGTGTGGTCGGGCATGAAGGTTCTTGCAAGATTCCAGACGATGAGTCTGGTGCTGTTCGTTGTGTTTGTTGTGTGGGCGATAAGAAACGCGCTTGATGTTCCCGTGGCTGGCGCTCCGCTCCCGGAGATTCGGCTTGCGGCAGCCCCCTTCACCAGCCTGCTTGAAGTATTGGGCATCGTTAACGGTCTCGCCTTCATCATTGGTCTTGTGACGGCCGACTATGCAAGATTTGTGCGCAAACGGGAACTCCGAGCAGGGACGGTGTTTGTTGGCGCGTTGTTTCCAGCGTTCTGTTACGGGATCACCGGGATCTTGGGGATCTGGTTCGCTGTCCAGATGCGGGAAAGCAATCCTGGCGTCTATTTCGTTTCGTTGCTGGGTGCGGGGGGGATCATTTTCGCGTGTACGACGCAGCTCAGAATCAATCTCGGGAACATCTACTCAGGCACCGTTGCTTTCGTCAACGCACTCGAGCATCTATTTGGCGTTTCCGTCAGCAGAAGAGTCGTCATCGTTGCTTTCTGCGCGGTTGCGGCCGCTGTGCTGATTTCAGATGGTACGCACTTGCTCGCGAGTGCCCTGAACTATATCGGTATGTCCATGGCTTGCTTCGTCACGTTGCTTCTCGTCGATCAGTTCTGGGCTGGACGATCCCGAGATGTGCCCGATGTCATGCCTCAAGTGATCAAGAACTGGCGATGGACGGGATTGAGCTCATGCCTGATCGCAACCCTATGTGGAGTGTGCATCGGTAACGCATCGCTCTTCCCATCGTTGTACCAGTGGGCGACACCGGTGTCGGTGCTTGTCCAGGTGATCCTCTTTGTTGGTATCGAATCGTACTGCAATCGACGAAGGGAACTGTCGTCACATGCTGCCTCGAGTTAGAGGGACCACTTGAGAAACGGACCTGTTTTCTGGAGCGCTAGGCTACCTGACGCCAGCAAAGGTCACTTTCGAGGAAGGTTTGAGAATGCGGAAGCGCTTTACGGACGAGCAAATCATCGGCTTCTTGAGAGAGGCCGAAGCTGGCGAGGCGGTCCAGTATCTGTGCAGGACGTACGGTTTCAGCGATACCTCCTTCTACTCGTGGCGGGCGAAGTTTGGTGGCAACGACGGCGTTGAATCGCAAAGGTTGAAGTACCTTGAGGGCGAGAATGATCGACTAAGGAAGCTATTGGCGGAGGCCTTGGCCAAGCAAGGGGCATCGGGTATCGCTAGAGACGATGTATAGATCGTCCACGTCGCCTGGGTCGTCGTCGTTCCGATGTCGTTGTGATTGGCGTCGAGCGATCCGGCGTGGACTTGAACAGATCATGATGCTTCACGCTTTGTCGATTGTAACCACCTCTGCGCTTCAATGTCCGGTTGGCGCGCAGACCTCAGTAGTGGACCCAACAGGGAACCGAGTCATGCGAAAGATATTCCTGCGATCGCTGCATAGCCGTCATCCGATTGACTCAGCGGAGGTCTCTGCTTGTCAGACGGATTCCGATGCTGGAATCCGTAACATTGAGTCAGACCGAAGCAGCTTCGTTACGTACTACAGCCTCGGACAAGTGGTTGCGCACCTGCGTTTCGACGCGCGGCATGGAGAGCAGAGTCCGGCCGAGCGTAGCCGAAAGTAAAAAAACCGGTCCAACGTCAGATCACGGCATGGAAGCGGCCACCGCGAGAGTACGCGGTGGAAACGCCACTGAACGTGCCAATTCGGCCCCGATCTCTCGTCTGTACCTTTGACGAAGCTGTCGAAACCATGGCGTGTCAAGCTGATGGTATTGCGAAAGCTTGCAGGCTCAGCGGGCCGCGTGCGTTCGTATGGTGCCTGGAGCGGGGCGCACGTCGTTTCGACGGCCTGGTTGAGGGCGGCGTCGGTTCGCCCCGCCTGCAACTGAACTGCAATGGACCGCACGCATCACACTTCGCTTCCACGAGGCGGGACTGCAACGGTCAATCCGCGGTTATCGAGTGCAGAAATGACGCGACTTGTGACCGCGTATTCAATCCGAGCTTTGCCAGAACCCTTCCCACGTGCGTTTTGACCGTCACCAGCTCGATCTGGCATTCGTGGCAAATTTCCTTGTTGGAAAGTCCACTCGCAATCAAATTGGCGATCGCTAGCTCGCGGGCTGTCAATAGATGTTGCTCGGTGAGTTTCCGATTGCGTCGATGGGTTTTTATTGAATCCAATCCGAGAAGGTTGTACTGGATATAGCTATGCATTTCCTGGAGTACGGATTCATTGTCGAGCGTTTTGTCGTGTCTGCCTTTTAGAACATTGAGAAAAGCGATGGCTCGGTTGTCCTGCCAAAAGACAAAGGCGGCCTCGTCCACGAACCCGTACCGCGCCATAAACTGTGCGTATGGGATGTGGCAATCTCTAAATCTATTGTCTGCGATCTTTCTTAGAGTAACGACCGAAGATCTGTTTGATAAAAGGAAGTCGGGGGAGATCGGATCGAACTCTCTGAAGTCTCGGTAATAGTCGCGAATCATCACGTCGCCGAGGCCGTGTTCCGTGCACGGTGGAATCTTCTGGGTAGCGTCAAACCAGGTAAAGATTGCGGCAGACGATTCCAGAAGGGTTTGGGAAAACGCAATGGTCCGCTTGGCGAAGTCCTTGCAATCGTCGTTCAGATGATATCGCATGGTTTATCCAAGTGGAATAGACAAAGGATCCTTTTCCGAACCTGTCTGACGGAGGCTGGAACGCTGGCGGCCTACGCGAAAAGGCTGCTAGCGCGATGTTCGACGATTGGATGCAAGAACCGAGCCAAGGCGACTGGCGGGTCACACGCTCCCGTATATGGCGACGGTGGCGACGAATCCGGCCAAGTGCCAGGGTGCCGTAGAGGTAGAAGCACGATCTGGAAGCGCGTCATTGCACGTTGGTCGTGCATGGCGCACCACGCGCGATCGGCGCTCCATCTTGAAGCGACGCATAGATACTTTCGGAGGATGTTGGCCAGAAATTCGCTGAATATAGTTCGACTACCAAGTCAACGGGTTCTGCGGTACACGCATCACAGTGCGATACCGAGAGAACCGCGTACAGAAAAGAGGTGGCTCGAATGAAGACAAGCGGTTACATGGCGATTGCAGAGAAGGGAAATAAACTTACCGGGAACATGGGCGCCTTTGGGCTTGCGCTGAGCGTTCTGGCTTTTTCGGCCCCTCTCACGACCGTATCGGGATATGTGCCGGTCGCGTTGATGTATGGCGGTGCAGCCAGCCCTACCATCTTCATCGCGACGATGGTTCTGCTGATGCTGTTCTCGCTGGGGTATCTGACACTCAACCATGCTGCGAAGCGACCAGGCGACTTCTACGCATTCATCACGCATGGATTGGGCAGGAGTGCCGGGCTTGGAGCCGGAATGCTCGCCACGATTACGTACTTCATCATCCTTGCCGGTGTTCCGGCGTATTTTGGCGTTGCGTCCGCTGATCTGCAGCGGACGCTCACGGGATGGGCATTCCCCTGGTACTACTTTACGCTCGCATGCTGGCTTGCCATCGCGATTTTCGGATATCTGCACATCGAAGTATCCGCGAAGTTCCTGACTTGGGTAATGGTCGCCGAAGTCATCGTTTGCATCGCGTTCTGCACTGGAGTTATTGGCAGCAATCCCCCGAGCGACTTGCCGCCGAACGCCATTTTTTCCCCATCCGGATTGTTCAACGCGAACAGCCCGTTTGCCATGCTGTTTGCCGTCTCTTTCTTTATGGGGTTCGAGGCGACAGCATTGTTCCGTGATGAGGTGCGCGACCCGGATAGAACCATTCCGCGAGCAACTTATGGTGCGGTTATCTTCATCGGTCTGTTGTATACGTTCTGCGCATATGCACTGATTCGCGTGTATGGACACGACGTGATCTCCGTCGCAACGCAATCGCCCGCCACCATGTTTCAGAATGCCTTCGACAAGTTCGTCAGTGCGCGGATGCGCACGCCGGTCGCGATCCTGGTTTTGACCTCGGCGTTTGCGTCCAGCTTGTCCATTCATAACGTGCTGACGCGTTATCTTCACAACCTCGGCATCGACGGCGCATTTCCGCAGTACCTGAGTGCGATCCATCCGAAGCATTTGTCACCGCACCGCTCGTCCGTTACGGTTTCGACGCTGACGCTGCTTGTTCTTCTGCCGTTCATCGTGACCGGGGCCCAACCGGAATTGCTTTACGGTCGACTGTCTGGCGTCGGTACCGCAGGAGGACTGATCCTTATGACCGTCGTGAATGTTTCATGTCTCGTCTGGTATTTCCGCGAGGGGCGGTTCATCGGTGCAGGCGTTTTCAAAGCGTGTGTTGCGCCCGGCATCTCCGCAGTCCTGTTTGTTGCGCTCGTCGTCCTCGTTGGCAAGCACTTCGAGCTTCTCGTTGGCGGCGAACCGGGCCAAAGCACGTGGATGCTCTATAGCCTGTGCGCAGTGCAGATTTTCGGGATGGCATTGGCCGTTTATTTCAGGAAGGCCAAGCCGGAAGTGTTCCGGCGGTTGGGGCGCAATCGTGACGTCGAGCCGCGAGATGGTGGCACGGACGACGAGGCCGTTCTCGCCGTCACGCAATGACATATCCATGCTTCGGATGTGAATCTCGATAGCTTCGGCTTCAGTCGCGAAGCAACTCGGCATCCGATTCATCTCCGTTTCAAGAGACCAGTCCAGGTACGTTCATGCGCATCATTAATCCATCCATTGCCGTTGTGGGAAGCGGACCGTCCGGGTGCTACCTGGCTCAATCGTTGATAAAGGTTTGGCCGGATTCTGCAGTGTCGGTGTTTGAATCGGAGCCGGTACCATTCGGTCTGTTGCGTTACGGCATCGCGGCCGATCATCAGGGTTCGAAATCCGTGGCGATGCAGTTCGATCGTCTGTTTAGACGCGATGGGGTCAATTTTTTCGGGAATGTAACTATCGGAAAAGACCTGTCGTTTGAGCGATTGACAGAGAGTTTCGACATTGTGGCGCTCGCGACTGGTTTGGCAACGGATTCGGTACTTCCGGTTCCACAACACCCGAAAGCAAACGTCGTTGGGGCAGGCGAAATACTGCGGGCGCTGAACGGCTATCCCGAGCCTCGGTTGCCCCATGACAGAGGGCGATTTTGCTCCTTGGGTGAATCGTTGGCGATTGTCGGGCACGGGAACGTCGCCATAGACGTTGCCCGGTTGCTGGCCAAACGCATCGAGCAATTCGATAACTCCGATATCGACGACGAGCGGCTATCGATGCTTCGCTCGAATCATCTCGAGCGGATTCATCTTGTCGGAAGATCCAGCGCAGGCGACGCGAAATTTGACCTTGCCATGCTGCGTGAACTTTGTGATCTGGGACATGTAAAGGTATCTGCATCGGGTCTTTCGGACGACGATCAGAGCGAAAAGGCACAAGTGCTGCGGAATGCCGCGAGGCGCATCGTATATGCCAAACCGCTGGTGGAAATTGTTTTCCACTTCGAATGCACGCCGGTGCAGGTCGACGCACTGCTGACGAAAAGCGTTTTGCGCGGACACTCGAAAGCGGAAGGTATCGTGAGTTTTCACGTCGACACGATCGTTACTGCGATTGGTTTTACGAACGAGGTCGGCGATATCGGCGCGCGATGCGGGCCGTGGCGTTCGTTCAATGTATTCGAGGTCGGTTGGGCGAAGAACGGCGGAAAGGGCGGGGTTGCCGCGAATCGCAGAGACGCACAAGCCGTGGCCGCGCAGATCGTTGCGATGGTGCAAGACGGAGCGCTGCCGATCGGCCGGCCTGGACTGGCCGCGCTCGGAGACCAGTTTCCAGCCGATTTCGTGAATTACGCCGGCTGGCTGGAGGTGGACCGGTATGAACGGGATGCGGCGGGGCCGAACAGGCTCCGCAAGAAAATTGCAGATCGCAGGCGCCTGCTGGAAGTGGCAAGGCAGATCGTGAGCGTGGGGTAATCGTCTAAATATGAGCAAAAAGAAATGAATGCATCAATTCTGATTCTGTTTGGCACGGAGAGCGGTAACGCAGAGATGGTTGCCGATGATATTGCGATGTGCTTCGCCGAAAAAGATATGCCGAGCGTCGTCAAATCGATGGCGGATCAAGCCGTGGACGAACTGGAGGCTGTCAGTTTCGCGATCGTTGTTACTTCTACGTACGGCGAGGGCGATATGCCGGAGACGACCGAGCCGTTCTATCGCGCGCTCATCGCGAAGCGTCCCGATCTGGCTTCGATGAGATTTGCCGCGTTTGGGCTCGGGGATTCCAGCTACGAGAATTACAACCGTGCAATCGATCTATTGACTGAGATGCTCGCTTCGTGCGGCGCCACGCAAATTGGCGAAACGGGACGACACAATGCATCGAAAGGCATGCCTGCAAACCAGATGGCGGTGGCATGGTCCCAGGGCATCCTTTCGATTTTGGGCAAATAAGGGGGTTTCGATGAAAAATCAAACGGGCGATTTCATGAACGATCCTTACCTTCCGTGGGCGGACCTCGCGTTTCGCGACAACCCGTATCCGTGGTATGAGCGATTGCAACGCGAGGCACCGGTGTATCGGATTAGCGAACGTGAGTTCGTCGTCTCGAAGTATTCCGACTATGTGGAGTTTGCCAAGCATCCAGCGATGAGCATGGAGGAGCCGAACTGGGTGAAACCCCATCCGTGGCACGTGTTCAAGGAAAGTGTGCTGTTCTACGACCCGCCACGGCAGACGCTATTGCGGCGGCACTTCAACAAGTGGTTCACGCCGAAGATGGTCGCGGAGTGGGCGAAGCATACAAAGGCGCTTGTGAGCGACGCGCTGGACAATATCGCGCAAGATGGCATTGTCGAGGCCCATCACACTATTTGTGTCGTACCCACGCACGTCACGATGTGCCGCATCTTCGACATACCGGAAGACGACATCGAAGGTGTGATAGAGAACGGATTGCGTATTGTCATGGCTCAGTCTCCGGCTTCAACGAAGGCGCAGCTGGACGATGCGGTAGAGGGCTTCAAGTATCTGTTCGACCGGTGCAACGCGTTTGTTGCCGAGAAGCGCCGAAATCCTGGCAACGGTCTTGCGGACGCACTAATCGAGGCACAAGCGCGAGGCGAACTATCCGAGGCTGAAGTCGTCCAGGCCATGGTCAATTTTTTCTTCTCCGGTGCACCTAATCCGGCTTACGTACTCGCGTCGACGTTGGAGCATTTCACGCGCGAGCCTGAACTCTTCGACCTCTACAAAGCCGATCGAGAAAGCCGCCAGGCGATGATCAACGAATTCCTGCGCCTGTATCCGCCAGAGATGTCCTTCACTCGGTACAACAAGGCTGCGGTTACGATCAGAGGCACGGTGATCCCGGAAAATAGCGTCATTCGCTTCATGACGGCGGCAGTCAATCGGGATCCTGATGTGTTCGAGGATCCGAACACATTCGACCATACTCGTTCGATGCGTGAAAGCCAGATGCTGTCGTTCGGCATCGGAACACACAGCTGCGCGGGGCAATTGATCAGCCGCGTCGAGATCGAGGTGATCTTGTCAGCCATAGCGGAACGCTATTCACGCGTGGAGCTCGCCGGCTCTCCCGCGGTTCAGCACGACGATCGCATTCGCAACTATTTGACTTTGCCGTTGCGCTTTTCCTGAAGCGACCAAGGGCGCGAATCGGGGGATGCTTGCTGATCGGGGTATTCCGGATTGGCGCTCAAGGAGCGTCTCGCGAGCAACAACTGCTCGGGGCGCTCCCTTCATTCCGCTATCGGCGACCCGCCCGGTGTCGTCATGCGCACGCTGTCGACCGTATCGTCCGTTGCTTCCATCATTCCACATCCGCGCTCCGATAGCATGCCTTCCAAAAGCCGCTCGTCCGGTAAGTTTCCCGGCGATGTCCCAACCTCACGACATCAATGGTTCGCCGTATTTGCCGTCGCGGTCAGCGCATTTGCGTTCGTCACTTGCGAATTTCTACCGGTCGGCCTTCTGGCGCACATCGCTCTGGATCTGCATGTCACGTCCGGGACGGCAGGCTTGATGATGACTTTGCCCGGCGTGATGGCTGCCTTGGCCGCGCCGACCTCGGTGGTTGTTGCTGGAAAATGGGATCGCAGGTACATACTTTTAATATTAACCGGATTGCTGACGTGCTCAAGCTTCGTCAGTGCGTACTCGACGAACTTCACGACGATGCTTGCCGGCAGGGCACTGTTGGGGATCGCATTGGGAGGGTTCTGGACGCTCGCGACCGCGGCGGCGGGGCGCATGGTGCAAGCCCGGGATACGGCGCGTGCGATCGCATGCATCCTGGGCGGGGTTGCATCGGCTACTGTCATTGGTGTGCCGCTCGGGACCCTGATCGCTACGCTCGCGTCCTGGCGGGAATCGTTCGTTGCGACCGGTGTCCTCGCAACGGTAGCGCTCTTTGCGCAGGTCGCCTTCGTGCCGAAGCTGACAGCTGAAACCACCGTGGGCGTTCAGGACTTCATTTCGCTGCTGCGCCGGCCGCACGTGCGTCTGAGTCTGATGATGGTGGCGTTCGTATTCGGCGCGCATTTTTCCGCCTATACGTACCTGGAACCTCGTCTCGGAGAGGACTTTTCGGTATCGGAGATTTCAAGCCTGCTGATGGTGTTTGGTATTGTCGGCTTCATGTCGAACGTGACGCTTTCGGCGGTGATGGATGGCCACGTGAAAGTCGCCACCGCGATCGCGACGGCTCTGCTGTTCTTCGCATTGTTGCTGATGGTGGTACTGGATCATGCGCGAATCGGCGAGGCCGCAGCATTGTCGCTCTGGGGCGTAGCGTTCGGTGCAATCCCGTTGTGCTTCAGCATCTGGACTCAGCACGATGCCGCTGACTGCCCCGAAGTCGGTTCGGCGCTCTTCATTTGCGTTGTTCAAGTCGCCATCGCGATTGGGGCCGCCGTGGGAGGGCTGATCGTCGATCATATGGGCATACGAGCAGATTTCTCTATCGGGTGTATTTCCTCCGTGCTCGGGTTGGTGACCCTATGCACACTGAAGGCCCCATCGTGCGGGCAGCGGGCGTTTTTGCCTGCTACGGGTAGAACCGTAGTCGGCCAACATCCTGGCTCGTCACGCCGAGATAGCCCGCCAGTCTCTGAATAATCGCCATCCAATCCAACGATTCGCCTAACCATTTCCCGCTTCAGATCGCGGTCTGGAGTTGATGGGGTCGTGCGACATGGTGTCCCCACCGCAACCGCGAGGACGTACTTGCCGCGATCGGGGAATACGAACTCGCCGCCATCGTGACCGTTATGAAAGTGCAGCGTTGAAAGACCATCACGGTTCGAAGCGAAGCCTCGCTTCTCGGCCTTCGTCCCCCGGATGCTGATCGCTGACCCTTTGCAACTTCATTTACGTGCCACGTAGCGACCGCCGCAGCGTGTGGAGTAGCTGCAGCTTCGACATCGGCGTGCGTCTTCATGCTGCAGCGCACTCACGCGTAAACACGGAGTTTTGCGTCTTGCAAAGCCGTGTAGAGTGTGCGCAAAGAATATAAATATGCACAAAAAATCATCTTAGGCATTTCTTGTGCACATTGGCGACTTCGTAAACGGTATGGAGGAGACGACGGTGAAAAGGTGGGTCATTACGTCAATTGCCTGCGCGACCGCGGGTCTGGGCCCGGTATCGTGTGCCTATGGGCAAAGCAGCGTGACGCTCTGGGGCTTGCTCGATGCAGGTGTGTCATACATCAGCAATACCTCGGGCCACCCTGCATGGCGGCTCGACGACGGCATCGCGTTGCCCAACCTGCTGGGATTTCGCGGGACCGAGGATCTCGGTGGCGGCACCCGTGCGGTGTTCCAACTGGTGACGCAGTTCACGCTGCAGGGCAATCTCGTCGCTCAGAAGAGCAACGGGAGCGGTACCGGAACCGGGCTTTTCGCGCGCAATGCATGGGTCGGCCTCGATAACGCGCGCTTCGGCAAGCTCACGCTCGGACGCCAGTACGACTTCATGGTCGACACGCTGTTCGCCGATGTCGGGGCCGATATGGCGATGTACGGCGGCGGATTCTACGGCTTCCGGGATGGTCCGTTTGCGAAGCTCGGCATTCCCGATTCTCCACCGAACGAGGCGTTCGACTTCGACCGCATGAACGGCGACACGCCTCTTGGCAACGCGGTCAAGTACACGAGTCCTTTGCTGGGAGGATTCCGGTTCGGCGGAATGTACGCATTCGGCGGCGTGGCCGGGGATTTCCGCCAAAACAGCGCGGAAAGCTTCGGTGCCAGCTACAGTGCCGGCGCGTTTGCATTCGGCGCGGCCTATACGGACGTGCGTTATGCGTCATTGCTCGGTGACAGCATCAGGAACTACGGGCTCGGCGCGAAATATCGCGGCGACAAACTGCTGCTGACGGCGCTGTTCACTGACACGCGCAATACGCACAACGGCGCGGTTGTCAACGCGGCGGAGGTCGGCGCACTGTATCAGTTCACGCCGGTGTTCTCGACGAGCCTCGCCTATACCTACATGTGGGGGAATGAGGTTGTCGACCGCAATCACGCCCATCAATGGGGGGCCGTTGCGAAGTACCATCTGTCGAAGCGGACGGCCGTCTATCTGCAATCGATGTATCAGCTGACGAACGGGGGGGCGAATGCGTCGATCAACGGGACGTTCGGCCCGTCGAGCAATCGCTCGCAGTTCATCGGCCGGATCGGCATGCAAACGATGTTCTGATTGGTTCTTGCGACGGCGGCGCGCGTCGTCGTCGCAATGGAATTCATCCGCGCGCGGCAGTATCGGATACTGCGCTCGACTTACTGTACCGATGCCAATTGCCGTTCCAGTGCGGCGGCAACACGCGTCAACGTCCCTTCGATATGCTTGCGCAGCAATTTCGCTGCCTTGTCCTTTTCCCGCCCGATCGCCGCTTTCATCAGCGCCTCGTGTTCCGCGCCCTTGTGGCGTTCCTCCGTCCGATGGAGCGCCGAGTAGCGCCGATAGCGTTCGGCGCGGTCGAACAGCGATCCGACCATGTTCAGCAGCAGCGGGCTCGGCGTCGCGGACAGCAGCGCCATATGGTAGGCGCGATGGCGCTCCGACCAGTCGTCGTCGAGGGCCACCGGGCCGGTACCCATCCGCTTTTCGGCGAGGCTCAGCCGATGGAACGCCGTCAGCACGGCAACTTCCCAGTCGTCGTCGCCATGCTCGATGGAATCCATTAGCGCTTCGTGTTCAAGCAGGATGCGCAGGCGCGTGATGTCCTTGAAGTCGTCGATACTGATCGGTGCAACCCAGAAGCCGCGATTCTCGGTCGCCTGCACGATTCCGTCCTGCGCGAGGCGGTTCAGTGCTTCGCGAATCGGTGAACTGCTGAGACCGTAGATCTTCGACAGACTTTCGACTTTCAGGCGCGTGCCTGGCTCCAGTTCACACCGGATGATCGAGGTTTTCATCCGTGCGAAAGCAACATCGATGAGCGGGGCACCATTGGAGGCAGGTGTCGAATCCATGGCGTGGCATTCCGGATTGTCAATGCGGTAATTTTATGCGCAAAGCGCGCTTCTATGCAAGATTGACTCGAAAGGCTCGTCGAACAAAAAAAGCGCTCGGGCAAAGCACCGAGCGCTGAAGGCTGTTACATGATGCGCGTTCCGGATCAAGGGCTCGTTGCCGGCGCCTCAAGTGCTTGCGAGCCGTTGGTCGCTAGCGCGGCCACGAGCTCGTCGAGCAGCGCAAGCGCTTCCTGCAGCTCACGGCAACCACCGTACACATAGTGATCGGGGCGGGCGAGAACCACACGGCAATCGTGTTGAGCCATCCAGCCGGTCAGCACGCCACTGACGTCCTGATACGTATCCGGCGAGGCATCGGGCGTGAGCGCGTCGGGCCCGATCGAGACGAACCGGATCGCCGGATACTGCAGGCGATCGCATGCCTGCCGAAGTTGCGCGACGGTCGCGACATCAGTACGTGCGTCCACCGCGAGCCGGAAGGTCGCGCCGGTCACGTCGTCGAGCAGGCGCTCGTCGCCGGTGGACGTCCGCACGCGTGGTTGCGGAAACAGCAGCCCGCGTGGCCCGTCGCTCGAAGCGGACAGAAAGCCGTCGCTCAATCCCGGGATCAACGATTGCCGGACCATTCCCTGCGGATTGGCGGCCATCTCCGCATGCAAGCGCTCGTCGCGCGCGCTGGCCGCGACCGGATCGCGTTCACAGATCAGCTTGCCCAGTTCCTTCGTTACGAGTGTCGTGCGCTTGACGTGCGGCAACCGTTCAGCCTGGTAACTGTCGAGCAGTGCCGTACCGGCCTTGCCACGCGTAACCATCGCGAGCTTCCAGACGAGATTGGACGCATCCCGGATGCCTTGACACATTCCCTGCGCGAGGAATGGCGGTGTCATGTGCGCCGCGTCGCCGAGGAAGAATATCCGCCCGGCCCGCCAGCGGCGCAGCACGAGCGCGTGAAACCGGTAGGCGGATGCACGCCAGATCTCGTATTCGTCGTCTGCGAGCCAGCGCGAAATCAGCTTTTTCACGAACTCGGGCCGGCAGGCCTCGGCAGGCGTCTCGTCTGCGTTGATCATGAACTCCCAGCGACGGCAGCGGCCGGGGCCGACGACGAACGTCGACGGGCGCGCGATCTCGCAATACTGCACGTTGGTTGCCGGCAGGCTCTCGCCGGCACCGTCTTTGAGCATCACGTCGACGACGAGCCACGGCTCGTCGAAGTCGAGATCCTCCATGTCCAGGCCGAGCCGCGTACGGATCGGGCTCGTTCCTCCATCGCAGGCCAGCACATGGCCTGCGGTGAACGTGCGTTGCTCGCCCGACGCCAGCGCGATTGTCACGGATGCGGCATCGTCGTGCGATTCGACCGCGGTCGCTTCCGCACCGAGCTCGACTCTGACCGACGGGTAGCCGGCGAGATTGTCGCGCAGGATCCCTTCGATTTGCGGCTGCATGAACACGTAGTTCGGTGCCCAGCCGAGCTGGTACGGCGGGGCTGCCGCGTCGATGCGGCGGATCACCCGCGTGTCGGTCGTCCGGTATTCGGACGGGCGGTACGGCATCACGTATTGCGCGATCCTGTCTGCGATCCCGAGGTTGGCCAGGATTCGCATGATTTCCTGGTCGAATCCCATTGCCCGTGGCTTGTCGTAGACAGTAGGCGACTTGTCGACGACCAGCGTGCGCAGGCCGGCCTGACCGGCCAGGTTGGCGGCGACTGCACCGACCGGGCCGAGACCGACAATGATCAAATCGAAGTCCACATCTCCTCCATGTTCATATTCGTTCCGCCAGAGCCGACCACGTTCGCCCGGCGGTGCGGGCGGGTCCACCGGACCGTCGCCCGACTGATCTCAGTATGCCTTCGTGTAGGCGGTCTTGACGGTCGTGAAGAATTCGGCGGCGTATCGGCCTTGCTCGCGCGGGCCGTAGCTCGACGACTTCGTGCCACCGAACGGCACGTGATAGTCGACCCCCGCGGTGGGCACGTTGACCATCACCATCCCGCTGCGCATGTGTTGCCTGAAATGCGTCGCATGTTTCAGAGACGTCGTACAGATGCCGGCTGACAATCCGAACTCGCTGGCGTTCGCGATCTCCAGCGCCTCGTCGTAATCCTTCGCCGGGATAGCGCACGCGATCGGGCCGAAGATCTCCTCGCGCGCGATGCGCATCGTCGGTGCCGCATCGGAGAACAGCGCCGGCGTCAGAAAATGGCCTCGTGTGCTGCGGACGACGGTCGTACCGCCGCAGATCAGCGTCGCCCCTTCATTCCGGCCGATTTCCACGTACGCTTCATCCAGTCGCAGTTGCTCGCTGTCGACAACGGGTCCGATTTGCGTGTCGGCGTCGAGCGCATGCCCGACGCGGAGTTGCCCGAGCGCCTCCGCAACACGGTTGACGAAGCGCGTGTAAATGCCTTTCTGCACGATGAAACGGGACGATGCGGTGCAGCGCTGCCCGGTCGAGTAATAGGCGCCCTGTATCGCACAGTCGACGGCGACGTCGAGGTCCGCGTCGTCCAGGATGACGAGCGGATTCTTGCCACCCATCTCGAGCTGCATCCGCTTGAACTGGCGCGCGCCCTGCAGCAGCAGGTTCCGCCCGGTATCGACCGATCCGGTGAACGAGATCGCGTGGATGTTCGGCGAGGCGACCATCGCGTTGCCGACGACACTGCCGCGCCCCATCACGAGATTGAATGTGCCGGGCGGAATGCCGCTGCGGTGGATGATGTCCGCGAGCGCCCACGCGGATCCCGGGACGAGGTCCGCCGGCTTGAAGACGACGCTGTTGCCGTGCGCCAGTGCCGGCGCGATCTTCCAGGCCGGAATGGCCATCGGGAAGTTCCACGGCGTGATGATGCCGACGACACCGACCGGCTCGCGCGTGATATTGACGTCGACGAGCGGTCTGACCGACGGCAGGGACTCGCCGCCCGAGCGCACCGCTTCGGCGGCGTGGAACTTGAATATCTGCCCGGCACGCGCGACTTCGGCAATGCCCTCGGCAAGCGTCTTGCCTTCTTCACGCGATAGCAGCGTACCGAGTTCCGTCTGCCGCGAGAGCAATTCGCTGCCGATCGCGTCGAGTGCATTCGCTCTGGCCTGGATGCCGTTGTTCCGCCAGCCGCGTTGAGCGTCGCAAGCGGCGTCGATTGCCTCGTGTGCCTGCTCGACATCCGCGTACGCATAGTCGCCGATTGCGTCGTCGAGATCGGACGGATTGATGTTGCGGCGTGAAGTGGCGCCGGTGCGCCACGACTCGCCGATCAGATTGCACTTCATGACCAGTGATCTCCCCCAGTTTCGCAGGGTGGCGTCCGCCTGCCGTCGAATGCGGCGGACGCTACGGATTGGTATGTCTATTCGTCGAATGCGGTGCGTTGGGCGGCGATGCGGTCGCGCATTGCCGCGATCCATGCGTCGCGCGTCAGGAAGCCCGGGCGGCGCTGGCACATCGCTTCCGTCCGTCTCAGGACTTCAGCGCTCGGGAGATCGAGATCGAGCGGCTCGCGACAAGGCTGCGCGGTGAAGAACGGGCTGTCGACGTAGAGTTCGATCGGATTGCCTTCAGGATCCTTGAAATAGATCGACCACGCGTTGCCGTGATCGACTTGCTCGATACCGGCGACGCCCGCACGTTTCGCGCGTTGGTAATACGTGCGCAGATCGTCCAGCGAATCGAGCAGGAAGGAAAGCTGGTTGACCGGGTTGAAGGGGAGGTCGGTGGGCTTTCCATCGAACAACACGAGCTGATGATGGATTTCCGGATCCTGCGTCATGAAGTACAGATTGTGTCCGGTCGACGCGACACCCTTGTCGCTGATCACGAACCCGAGTGCCTTGCGGTAATAGTCGACCATCCGGTCGAGGTCGCTGCAGAAGATGCCGCAGTGAGTGAACTGAATTTTCGGCAGTGCCGCCATGATCGTCTCCTGATTGTTCGAGTATCGCTCACGCTTCGTCGGCCACCGGGTTCGACAGCGTGCCGATTCCCGGAATCACCACGTCGAAGGTGTCACCGGGCTTCAGGAATACCGGCGGCTGGCGCTTGAAGCCGATCCCACTCGGGGTGCCGGTCGCGAGGATGTCGCCCGGCTGCCAGTCGAGCGCCTGCGATACGTATGCGATCAGGGCCGGAATGTCGAAGGCGAGTTCGGACAGCTTGCCGATCTGCATCTGTTCGCCATTCAACAGACCGTGTACCGAGAGTTCGCGGTAGTCCGGAATTTCGTCGGCCGTGACGAGCCACGGGCCGAGCGCGCCGGTGCCGCGGAAATTCTTGCCCATCCCGTACTGGTGCGTATGGAACTGCCAATCACGGACGCTGGCGTCGTTGAAGCACGTATAGCCGGCAACGTGGCTCATCGCGTCTTCCGGTGCGATATGCGAACCGCCGCGGCCGATGACGACCGCGAGTTCGGCCTCGAAATCGAAATTGTCTGAAATGGTCGGACGAATCAGCGGCGCACCGTGCGGCAACAGGGTTTCCGCGTAACGATGGAAGATGACAGGGTACTTGCCGACCGTGCGCCCGGCTTCCGCTGCGTGCGCGACATAGTTGATGCCGACGCAGATGATCTTGTTCGGGCGTGGAATGACCGGCTCGAGCTCGACATCGGCCGACGGGAAATCCGCGGTCGCGGCCGCGGCGACGAGCCGGCGTGCTTCGTCCAGCGCCGCGTCATCCGCGAGCAGTGAAGCGAGATCGGCCAGCGCCGGCATGCGCGACGCGAGATCGACGATCCCTTGTTCCTTGATTGCACCGAAAGCGGCCTTGCCGGCCCGGCGATACGACACGAGTTTCATTGCTCCTCCGTTTGGGCATAAAGCATGTTTTTATGCATATTACATCGGAATGGATATAATGCAAGCACGGGAGCACAAACTGGCTCCCGGCGATCCGAACAATTTCCGTGGAGCAGAAAGATGCCGCTGGTCAATGTCAGAAAGATCAAGCTCGATGTGGAGGAGGTCTGGCACGAAGGGGGAGAGCGCGTGAGCGAGCCGCTGCGGGTTGCGGTCGCGACCGCCGTCGTCGCGAATCCGTATGCGGGGCGGTACGAGCCCGACCTGCTGCCGTTCATGCAGGCGCTGCGCGAACTCGGGCATGACCTCTCGTCGCGCCTCGTGGCGCTGCTCGGCGGCGCGGAGAACGTCCAGGCGTACGGAAAGGGCGCGATCGTCGGCGAGGATGGCGAACTCGAGCATGGCGCCGTATGGCATGAAGCCGGCGGCTGGGCGATGCGGGAATCGCTGGGCCAGCCGAAAGCAATGGTGCCGTCGGCCAAGACGATCGGCGGCGTCGGCACGCGCCTGATGGTTCCGCTGGGCCATATTCAGGCGTCTTATGTCCGCAGTCACTATGGCACGTGCGAGCTAACCGTCTGGGATGGCCCGCGCCGCAACGAGATCGCGTTCGCACTCGCGATGGCGACGGGCGGGCGCGTGCACGCGCGACTGGGCGGCCTCGCGGCGTCGGACGTCAAGGGTCTCGACGGCCTGCGATGAAGTTCAGGCGGAATCTGTGTTTTTGTGCATAAAAATTGATATCATGCATTGAGCGTGGTCCGTGTCGCGGGTAGATGGCCGGGCCAGTGACTGTGTGTGTGGCGAATACACGAAGAGTGATAGACCGGAGACAGACATGACGAAGATGATGCGAGCAGCACGTATGCACGATGTCGGCGCACCGATGGTGGTGGAGGACATCCCGGTGCCGTCGCCGCGGCCGACCGACGTGCTGGTGAGAGTCAAGGCTTGCGGGATCGTGCCCAACCTCGGCAACGTGCTGAGCAACTGGCAGAAATGGTTTCCCCACCTGCCGCTGCCCCGGCTGCCGGCGATTTTCGGTCTCGACGCGACGGGCGTGATCGAGGAGGTTGGCAGTCAGGTCCATGCGTTCAACGTGGGGGACCGCGTCTATGTGAATCCGGCGCGCTATTGCGGCGGTTGCCGCGCGTGCCGCTCGGGTGATACCACGGCCTGTCCGTACTACACATTCAACGGCTATTTCGGGTTCAGCCAGCGATCGCAGGCCATCTTCGACGACTATCCGTACGGCGGGCTGTGCGAGTTCATGACCGCGCCGCAATACAGCCTGGTCAAGATACCCGACAACCTGAGCCATGAGACCGCGGCGCGGTTCGGCTATCTCGGCACCGCCTATCGTGCGCTGAAGAAGGCGGAAGTCGGGCCGAGCAGCACGATCCTGATCAACGGCATCAGCGGGACGCTCGGTATCGGGGTTGCACTGTTCGGGCTCGCACTTGGCGCGCGGAAGATTCTCGGTACCGCACGCAACAAAGAGTTGCTTCAGCGCGTGAAGGCGATTGCGCCGGATCGCATCGAGATTCTGGCGCTCGATGACGAGCCGGTCGACGCATGGGCGGCGCGCATCACGCGCGGGGAAGGTGTCGATGCGGTGATTGATGCGCTCGGACCGGGCGCACCGCATACGACGCTGCAAGAATCGCTTAAGACGCTGCGCCGTGGCGGCCATCTCGTCAATGTCGGCGCGGTTGCCGGCGACGTGCCGGTAAATCTTCACTACATGATGGACAACGACCAGCGCCTGAGCGGCTCCGCGTGGTTCACGGCCGGGCAAGGACAGGAAATGGCGGACATGGTCGAATCCGGCGTCGTCGACCTGTCGGTCTTCGAACACTGCACGTTCAAGCTGGAGGACATCAATGTCGCGCTGGGCGGGATCGAGAATCGCAATGGCGGCTTCAGCAACTACGTGATCTGTCCGTAAAGCACATCGGCGACACTTCCGCGTCACATCGGCGCCGGGGTGTCGTCGGCCGAAAGCGTTTCCTTACAGCGAGGCAACTCATGCACATTCGACGCGTGGTGACCGGCCGTGATCCGCACGGCCGGTCTGTCGTGATTTCCGATGGCCCGACACCCCGGACTGTCCTGTTCGACTCCATTCCCGGACATGCATTCGCACAGGTGTGGACGACCGCGGCATCTCCGTCGATGGCGACGACGGCCGATCCGACGGTCGGAAAAGACACCCTGATTCCGCCGGCCGGCGCGACCAGTCTCCTGGTCGTCACCTTTCCGCCGGATCAGGTCATGGCGGCTCCGCAGTTCGATCCGGCAGCAGCGGCAAACGAATGTGTCGCGCGCATGCCGGATCTTGCAGCGACGTTCGAGCCTGACCATCCAGGCATGCATGCGACCGAAACGGTCGACTATGCGATCGTGCTGTCGGGAGAGATCTGGCTGGAGCTCGATGACGGGGAGGCGACCCGGCTCGGGCCAATGGATGTCGTCGTGCAGAACGGCACGCGCCACGCATGGCGCAACAAGGGGAACAGCCCGGCGATCGTGGCGTTCTTCATGGTCGGTGCGACGCGCACGTGATGCGCGCGCATGGCCTTTCGATGGTCGATCTGGAGGAAAACGGAATGAGCGAGCCGCTCGATACCCGCGCGCGCCAGCAGCTATTTACCGACGCACGCAGCCAGAACGCGTGGTTGGACCGAGCGGTGCCCGATGCGGTGCTGCGTGACCTGTACGAACTGACCCGATGGGGCCCGACGAGCATGAACTGCTCGCCGATGCGCGTCGTGTTCGTGCGGTCGCTGCTGGCGCGCGAAAAGTTGTTGTCGGCTGTTTTTACGGGGAACGTCGAGAAAGTGCGTACCGCGCCGGTCGTTGCGATCATTGCGCAGGATGTGGCGTTCTACACGCAGCTCGACAAGCTGTTTCCGCATCGGCCGGGTGCAGGGAAGATGTTCATCGAGCAACCGGAGCTGGCGCGAGATACATGCTTTCGCAACAGCTCGCTGCAGGGTGGCTATTTCATCATGGCGGCGCGCACGCTCGGTCTCGACTGCGGGCCGCTCTCGGGGTTCGACGCGGCCAGGGTCGATCAGTTGTTCTTCGACGGGACGGCACTGCGCGTGAACTTTCTTTGCTGCCTCGGGTATGGCGATCCGGACGGCCTGTTTCCCCGCAGCCCGCGGCTCGATTTCGACGACGCTTGCGAGGTTCTGTAGGTTATAGGCGCGGCGACGAAGCCGGTTCGCCGCCCATACGCTTCAGCTGAGGCGCACACTTGCGAAACGCTGTTTCGATCAGATGCAGTCACTGTGCGCGCCGGTGATGCCGAGCACCGCGTGATTGAGCCATGTGCGCAATGTTCTCGTTGTATCGTCGCGCTTCGCCGCTCAGCCATTCCCGAAACGCCGCCAGCGTCGAGCTTTCCGCCTTGGCTTCCGGGTAGATCAGGAAGTACGCATTCCCGGTCGGATGTTCGTAGCGACCGACCTGAACCAGCGTCCCTCTCGATAGTTCGTCCTCGACGAGCAGGCGAGGAATCAGTGCGATTCCGATTCCGCTCGACGCCGCTTCCGCAAGCATCGAGAACAGTTCATAACGCGGTCCGGACAGGTCGCCTTCCATTTCGAGTCCTTGCGCCGCGAACCACTCGCGCCATGCGTACGGCCGCGTACTTTGCTGCAGCAACCGATAGCGCCGCCAGTCCGCCTGGGTCGGCTGGGTGCGCGACGCGACCAGCTTCGGGCTGGCGACCGCGATCACGCTTTCCTGCATCAGCAAATCGCCGGCCGTACCGGGCCACGGCGCGGGGCCTGCGTGGAGCGACGCGTCGAACCCTGTCGCATCGAACATGAACGGACGCGGCATGGCGGTCAGATTGACGGCGATGTCCGGATGCGTATCGATGAACGCCGGCATGCGCGGCAGCAGCCAACGGGTTGCGAAGGTCGGCACGGCCGCGAGCTCCAGGGTACCGCCTTTGCCGCCCGTCGCCATCATCTCCAGCGCGTCGTATTCGATCTGATCGAGTCTCGATGCCACACGGCGGCTGTACGCCGCACCGGCTTCGGTCAGTGTCACGCCGCGTCGGGTGCGCCGAAACAGCTTCACGCCGAGAAATTCCTCGAGCACACCGATCTGACGACAGATCGCACTTTGCGTGACGGCGAGCTCGTCCGCCGCTTTTGTGAAGCTCTGGTGGCGAGCGGCGGACTCGAATGCGGACAAGGCCGTTGTGGAGGGGATCGTGCGGCGCATGATGCGTGTCCAGGTGAGTAATGAAATTAACGAGTGATATTTTTGCACATGTCGGTGCAAACAAATCGTTTGTTTTGGCGCTACGTGGCGAATAAAGTTGGCGTAACACCTTCACGCGGGCGATCAACAAATGACCAATGCACACAAATCGAATTCGTTTCAATGGGACGACCCGCTGCTGATCGACCAGCAGCTCGACGAAGAGGAGCGCATGGTGCGCGATTCCGCGAACGCATACTGTCAGGAGCGGCTCGCACCGCGCGTGCTGGATGCTTTTCGTCGCGAGGAGACCGATCGGGCGATCTTCCGCGAGCTGGGCGAACTCGGCCTGCTCGGCATCACGATTCCGGACACCTATGGCGGCGCGGGGAGCAACTACGTCAGCTATGGCCTCGTCGCGCGCGAGGTCGAACGTGTGGATTCCGGCTATCGCTCGATGATGAGCGTGCAATCGTCGCTCGTGATGGTGCCGATTCATGCATTCGGTAATGAAGCGATCCGCCAGAAATACCTGCCCAAGCTGGCATCGGGGGAACTGGTCGGCTGCTTCGGGCTCACCGAGCCGAATCACGGTTCCGATCCCGGCGGCATGGCGGCGCGCGCGCGAAAGGTCGACGGCGGCTATCGCCTGACAGGCAGCAAGATGTGGATCACGAACAGCCCGATCGCCGACGTCTTCGTCGTCTGGGCGAAGGACGACGAAGGCGCGATTCGCGGCTTCGTGCTGGAGAAGGGCTGGAAGGGTTTGTCGGCGCCGGCGATTCACGGCAAGGTCGGGCTGCGCGCGTCGATCACCGGCGAGATCGTGATGGACGACGTGTTCTGCCCGGAAGAGAACGCGTTTCCGGAAGTCCGCGGTCTCAAGGGGCCGTTCACCTGCCTGAACAGCGCGCGCTACGGTATCGCGTGGGGCGCGCTCGGCGCTGCCGAGGATTGCTGGCATCGCGCTCGGCAGTACGTGCTCGATCGCAAACAGTTCGGCCGGCCGCTTGCCGCGAATCAACTGATCCAGAAGAAGCTTGCCGACATGCAGACCGAGATCGCGCTCGGTCTGCAAGGTTGCCTGAGGCTCGGCCGGATGAAGGACGAAGGCACGGCGGCCGTCGAGATCACGTCGATCATGAAGCGCAATTCATGCGGCAAGGCGCTCGACATTGCGCGGGTCGCGCGGGACATGCTGGGCGGAAACGGGATCAGCGACGAATTCGGCATCGCACGGCACCTCGTGAATCTTGAAGTCGTGAACACGTATGAGGGTACGCACGACATCCACGCGCTGATCCTCGGCCGGGCGATCACCGGCATTGCCGCATTCTGAGCCGCCATGGAAACGATCGCACAGCAAGGCGCATTGGCCGGCCTCCGCGTACTCGATCTGTCGCGGGTGCTGGCCGGGCCGTGGGCAGGCCAGCTTCTCGCCGATCTCGGCGCCGATGTCGTCAAGGTCGAGCGGCCCCGGACGGGCGACGACACGCGGGCGTGGGGCCCGCCGTGGCTCCTCGACGAAGACGGACAGTCGACGGGCGAATCGGCGTACTACCTGAGCGCCAATCGCAACAAACGCTCGATCGCGGTCGATCTGAGCCGGCCGGACGGTCAGTCGCTGGTTCGGCAACTCGCGCGGCAGGCCGATATCGTGCTCGAGAATTTCAAGGCCGGTGGCCTTGCGCAGTACGGGCTGGATTACGCGACGCTCGGCGCCGAGAACCCGCGCCTGATCTACTGCTCGATTACCGGGTTCGGGCAGACGGGCCCGTATGCGTCACGTGCCGGTTACGACTTCCTGATACAAGGGATGGGCGGCCTGATGAGCGTGACGGGGCGCGCCGACGGCACGGAAGGTGCCGGCCCGGTGAAGGTCGGCGTCGCGCTGACCGACGTGATGACGGGGCTGTATGCGACGGTTGCCGTGCTGGCCGCCGTTGCCCATCGTGAGCGCACGGGGCGCGGACAACACATCGATCTGGCGCTGCTCGACGTGCAGATCGCCGCGCTCGCGAACCAGGCCGCCAATTACCTGGTCGGCGGCATCGTGCCGCGGCGGATGGGAAACGCACATCCGAACATCGTGCCATACCAGGACTTTCCGACGGCCGATGGCCACATGATCATCGCGGTCGGCAATGACAGCCAGTTCACCAGTCTCTGTGCGGTGCTCGGTCAGCCGCAATGGGCGAGCGATGCACGTTTCTCGACGAATCCTTTACGCGTACAGCATCGCGACGAACTGGTCGCGCTGATTGGCGCAGTGACCACGTGCCGGTCGACCGACGAGTGGGTCATCGCGATGGAGGAGGCGGGCGTGCCGTGCGGCCCGATCAATGGGCTCGACCGGGTATTCGCGGACGAACAGGTCAAGGCGCGCGGCATTCGTATCGAGATGCCGCATGCATCGGCCGGCAGCGTGCCGCTCGTGGCGAATCCGATCCGAATGTCCGATTCGCCGGTCCAGTATCTTCGTCCGCCGCCGCGGCTCGGCGAACAGACCGATGAGATCCTGGGCGCATGGCTGGGACTGAGAGAAGAAGAGATCGACGCATTGCACGAGCGAAAAATCATCTGACATCATGATTTCGATATGCGATCCTTCACTGGGCTGGGAGGCAATCTGCGAGGCACGAATGGTTGCCGCGGCTACCGCGAACGCGGACGATGCTTCGGTATGGAGATGGTTTGCGGCGATGCTCGAAGAGCGGCGCATCCGCTGGCGCTTCATGTTCAACGCGTGGGTCGTTCATGTCGACCGGAAGGAAGTCGCGATCGAATCGAGCTTCTATGAGGCGATCCGATCCGCCAAGTATGAATCGGAAGAGCTTGGCCTTGGCGCACTTTAGTATGAGTTGGATTGCCGCCGCGCCGAATATGGGTAGGATCGTGGGCAGGAAGCCATTTGCGATCGCGGGAGTCTTACCTGCCGGCCCTGTCCAAGCGGTGGTTGGAATCGGCTGCCTTCCGCCAGTCATGGCTTTGCGCGCATTCCGGCGGCTTCTGCGGCTCCAAGCGATATGGACGAAGAAGCCAGAAACCGCCCGTCGCGTACGCGGCCGTATCAACGCAATACTCGACGCCGAAATGGTCTTGGGCCATCGCGCCGGCGCGAATCCGGCGCGGTACGTCGATCATCTACAGCTTGTGTTGCCACGCTCGAAGCAGCGTTCGCACGTCAAGCAATCATCCAGCGCTTCCTTGGAAAGAACCGCCAGCGTTCATCCGTGAACTGAAGCAACGGCCCCGGCGGGCTGCGAGCGTTCTGCACTTGCTCATCCTGACATCATGGACTGCGCCTCCTGTCCGTGGTGATCGCTCCATTTCAGGAGCCGACTGCCTGCGGACGTTGCATCGGTCGCCGGTGGCGATTCGACGGGCACAGCCTGGCCGATGGCCGGGGTGTATCGCCCGATGGCGGGCCTTCTTCGACGCCGAGCATCGAGCAAATCCTCCGCGTTTCGATACACGGCGAACGATCCGGCCTATCGCACCGATCGATCCCATCGCCGCGGTCGGTTTTCTTCTCCGTGCTCGCTTCGCATCCCGATCGTTCCGTTCGCATCGCGTCGGCGAAAGCCGACCCGATACAAGAGACTAACCGCCAGGGGACGTCCACCGCACGAGCCGGCAGCAAGCGCGGCACGGCTGTGCGCGGCGCCGCCGTGCGCTTTTTGATTGCAGCACTCCAGCAGACGAGGACATCGTGACTTACACAGGATGCAGGGACGAGATTGCCGGCGGCCTAACCAAGGTGCTGTGGACGGCTTCGCAGCTCGACGACGAAGCCGACTTCGAGGATCTCCTCGAAGCGATCCGCGTGCTTTGGCCCAGGTGGCCCGGGGCGGGGACGGTCGCCGCGTGGCGCTACGTCCGGCGCCAGGCATGGGGCGACGCGCGCCGCGTGCTCGAAGACGACGACACCGAAGCGAAGCGCTCGGGGCTTCATACCGCACTGATGGCGGTGTGTCTGTTCGGCCTCGAAGACCCGCTGTGGCACAGCTATGCGCTCAGCGCGGCCGACCAGCGCGAAAGCATCGAGGGCGCGAAGATCGGCGCGCGTCTGCTCGAGCGTGCCGCCAAGCTCGACGTCGGCGTTCAAGCGCCTGCGTCCACCGACGCACCGGCGAGCACGCACGGCGTGCCGGCCGACAACGGCGGATTCTCCGCGTCGATGACGTGGGTCCGCGCATGAGCATCCGTTTTCACGTTTTCCGCGCGCCGGGCGATTCGCATTTCGATTGCAGCCTTCGCATCGGTGCGCTTGTAGCAGCGACAGCAACCTAGACTGACTTTGCTTCGTAGTACCCACGGTCACGCAAACACTTACCCGACAGGAAGAAAACATCATGAATCTGAACGTTCCGAATATGACCACCTACCCCACCGATCCGGCGAGCTACCTGCAACGGCTGACCAACGGTGCCTCGACGGGCTCGACGCAGGACGTGCTCAAGGATCTCATCGGCCTCATCAGCCAGTTGCTCAAGCAGATGCAGAGCGGGCAGAACGGGCAGGCCGGCGGCATGCCGGGCGGTGCGGGCGGCGCCGGCGGCATGCCCGGTGGCGGCGCGGGCGCAATGCCCGGCGGTATGGGGGCAACGCCCGGTGGTGTGGGAGCGGCGCCCGGCGGCATGGGGGGCGCAGGCGCCATGCCGGGCGGCACCGGGGGGATGACGGTGCAAAACGCGGCGGGCGTGCTGGCCTCGTACATGGGGCAGCATGGCATCAACGCGTCGGACCCGAACACGATGTACAAACTCGCGACGAACGCCGACGGCGGCACGCCGCCCACGGTGCAGCAAGCGGCGCAGACCATGCTCGCGAACCCGAGTGCCTACCAGCAGATCGACACGCACGACGTGGCGGGCACCGACGGCAAGTCCGCGGTCGGCAATTTCCAATGGGCGGCTCAAGGCGGACTCGGCGCGGCGGGCAACGCAACGGGTGGCGCGGGTGGCGCGGCGGCGCAGCCGGGGACGACCGGCGGCTTGCCCGGCACGGGCGGTTTTCCGGCGAACACCAATACGCTGCCGACGACGGGCGCGACGGCAGGCTTCACGCCCGGTACGGGCGACCTCTTGAAGGACGGCAAGCCGCTGCAGATGGCCGATGAAGGCAAGGCGCTGGCCAACTTCAACGCGCAGGATGGCGCCGACTTCCAGGCCATGGAAAGCGCGTTGTCGCACGGCGACGGCAATGCCGCGGCGAAGACGCTCGCCAACGCGGTGAAGTCGGGCAAGCTGAGCCAGTCGGATGCGGCGGCGATCGGCGCACAACTGCAGCAGACGGCGAACGCGCATGGCGGCGGCAAGATCAGCCACGACGCGAGCAAGGCGCTGTCGGATGCGCTGGGCGGCGCGAACGTGCTGACGCCGGGCAAGACGCGCGCCGCGGTCGCCTTCGAGAACATCACCGGCATTCACACGGGTACGATCGCCGGCGTCAGCACGAAGTAACGTCGCCGGCCGTTCCGGCGATCATCCCGATCGGCGACCCGAGCGGCCACCGATCGGGGGCTGCAGGAAGCGACAATCGACGACAATCGGCGGCCGCGCTGCGAAACACCGCAGCGCGGCCGCTTCGTTGTTTACCGGCGCAACCGATGTCAGGATTCAGCCCCCCATCTGCTGACGAAGGGACGCGTTCAGCGGGCTCCATTCGAGCAACGCGACGAAGCCGTCCTGCGCGGCGACCACGACCCAGCGCCGGTACTGATGCACGATCTGCCCGGGCTCGTACGTGTGTGCTTCCTGCCACGCGGTGGCGCGCCGCACGTGGACGGTCGTGCCGAAGAGCGGCGCGATCGATTCGACGTTCCCGCAGGCCCGCACGACGCGCATCACCTCGGCCACGGGCCGCGCGAAATCGATCGTGCGCTCGGCATCGGCAACGCGCGGCCAGTAGCTGCCCGCGCCTTGCGGACGCCGTTCGTTCCAGAGCCGATCGAAGTCGCGGGCCACGCGCGTGGCCAGCCGACGGGCGGCCATCAGCAGCTTCAGCTGCAGCGTCTCGTGCCATTCGTCGGCATCGAGCGGAAAGCATTCGGAATCGATGATGTCCCCGGTATCGAAATCGGCATCGATTCGGTGGCAACTGATGCCCCACTCGCGCCGCCCCTCGAGGATGGCGCGCATGGCCGGGTACGGGCCGCGCCCGTCGGGCAGCGGTGACGGATGAAAGTTCGCCGCATGGCGCAGATAGGGTTGCCACGCCGGAATCTTCCAGTTGTAGCCGGCCACGATCAGCGCCTCGCATTGCCGTTCGGCGAGCCAGCGCAGATCGTCTTCGTCGATGCGTGACAGTTGCACCGGAATGCGCAGCTTGTCCGCGCACTCGACGAGTTCGCTATTGAAGTCGAGCCGGTTGTCGACCGGAATCGAGTAGAGCGCCACGGGCTCCCAGCCGGCGGCCACGAACGCGTCGAAGACGACGCGCCAGCGATCGAAGCCGGCGAACGCGAATCGCATGATCGGTTCTCCCTTTCGCAGTGAAGGTCATGGCGGCATGGACGGCGATGACGGCCACCCCGCTTCACGGTAAGCGCGCACGGTGGAGGACAGCCCGCGCATTCCGAAGTTTCGTCGAGCGCCGCGAACCGGCAAATCAATCGCCGACTGCGTGCCGCGGCGACGGCGTCGCTATTGCGCCTGACGCCGCGCCGCGCGTCAAGACCTCAGCCCGAGGTTTTTCTTGATGGCGTCCTCCGCCGTCTTGGCGGCGGTTGCCGTGAGGCCGGGCTGCCCGATGATGTTGGCGATCTGTTTGAGCCGCTCGCTTTCGGTCAGCGGGGCGGCGCTCCGGCTGGAAGCCGATGTATCGCGCGGCGCCGGCGCTTCTTGCGGTTTTTCGCGCCGCGCGCGGGCAAGCTGCGAAAGCAGCAGCGCCGCTTCGCCCTTCGGAATGCCGCTGTCCGTCAGTAGCGTGTGCGCGGCGATCAGATCCCGATTGCGGCTCGCGCGCGGATGGTTGGCCACGATCGCGAGCGCTTGCCTGGCGCGTTGCGAGCCTGATGCATCGACTGCCATGTCGGCACCCGCGAGCGCCGCAAGCGAGGCTGGATCGAGGCGCCCGATGCTCTGGGTGACCATCGACAGAATGTGCTTGACCACGATGTCGCGCTCGGCATCCTTGTGTACTTTCGCCTTGTCTTCAGCGTGCATGCCCGAGATCAAGCGCTTGCCGAACGACGTCGTGCCGTTGGCATAGCGGCGTGCATCGTCGTAGAGCGACGCATAGATACCCGCCTGCGCCTGCGGGCTGCGCACGTCCGCAGGCAGGCCTTCGTCCTCCGGCCGCGCCTCCATCGCGCGCAGATCGTCGATCTTCGCACGGCTCGTTTGCAGCGCCGCGCGCAGGCGCTCGTCCCGCGTCTGGCCCGTGTAGTCGTGCGGGGCCAATACCGTGTCGACGTAGCGTTGAATCGTGGCGGCCTTCGCATTGCGCAGGTTTTGCCGTCCTTCGACAAACGGCTTCTTCAAATCGAGCGCTTCCTTGACCGCGTTGGTCAGGTGCCCGGATGCCGCGAGCGGCGCCAGCGCGCCGTGCGAGCCGCCTATGAGCAGCCCGCTTGCCGTCAGGCCGATGGCGGACGTGACCGACTGGTAGAGCGCGCCGTTACGTTGTTTGCCCTTGTTCTCCGCGATGCTCATGGCGGTCAATACGTCGCGGGCATGCTGCGTGAGCGGATGCGCGTCGTCTCGCGCAATGCGCGAGAGCTTGCCTTTGTCGTATTGCCATTCTCCGTTACTGCTTTTCGTCAGCAGCAGGTTGTCGACCCGGTTGGGCATCGGCGCGCCCGGCGGGCATTTTTCGGGGTGCTCGAAGCGTTCGACGTCGGCGGCGAGCATCGCCTTGACCTTGTTTTCGTAACGGCTATGAATCGAATGCGCGGCGGCGGCGTTCGAGCCCGAGGCCAGCGCGTTCACGAGGTCGGTGGCGGGCGCCGCGTCGTAGCCGAACTGTCCGTGCGCGGCCGTCGATGCGCCGTTCAGGCCGTCTTTCGCGGGCCGCTTGGCGGCGAAGGCCGTCAACGTCATGCCTTTGCGGTTGACGCCCATCGCGTGCGCGAAATCGGCGAAGCGCCGGCCCTTGCCGCCGGCACCCGGCACGAATGCGCCGATGTCGTCCACCCCGGGCTTCTGCGCCGCGATAGCCGCCGCGGGCCGGGGAGCAGCGGGCGCGGCGGGCGGGCCTTCCGCGCACGGGCGCTTGCCGAGGCTGCCGAGTTCGTCCATGAGCGCGCCGGCACTTGCGCGCCGGGTCGGCGCCGGCGCGGGTTTCGCTCCCGTGGAGGGGCCGGGGTCGCTCGGCGTGCGGGTGAGGGCGGCGGATTCGATCGCATGCGACCGGAACTCGAGCTTGGGTGGGGGCGCCATGATGTTCTCGACCAGGAGACAAGATGGACTGGACTGTGCGGGCCGGTCATGACACTCCCGTGAACCGCGCGAAGCATCGTCCGGATTGGCGAAGCGGGTTCGCGGCGGCATGCCGCCGAGCCGTCTCGCGGGTGTCGCTCATTCGGTTTTCGCGGTGCGGCTTCGCGCGCGCGAACGCTTTCGCATCCGCATTCATTAGATTGGAACGAGGGCCGCCTTCACGCGGTTCGGTGTCGCGCGTTTCATCGAACGCGCGTTTCGTTCACGATCAAGGAGAAAACGAATGAGCTTCATCGGCAATATTGTGAAGAGCGTAGTCGGGGATGTCACCAAGGCTGCCGGGGGTGTCCTCAATGGTGTCGGCAACGCGCTGCACGGCGCGGCGACGTTCGGCAAGGGGCTGCTGAGCGGCAACCCGAAGGAAGCCCTTGCGGGGGCGGGGGCCATTGCGAAGGGCGGGCTCGAGGCGCTCGAGGGCGGCACGGCGCTCGCGGAAAACCTGACGCCGGAGGGCGCCGCTACCGCGCTCGCGCTGGCGGGCGGCAAGGAGGCGGTGCGAACGCTGACCTCAGGCACGGGCGCAGCCTGATGCACGGACGGTGACGAGCATGATGGAGCTTCTTACCGAACTGCCGGCCGATGCGCCGGCCATCGCGCAGGCGATCATCGAGCATATCGAGGCCAACGAGCTGGACGAGGCCGAGGCGCTGCTGGCGCGCATGCACGATGTCTACCCCGAAACGCGCGAGGTGCACGTGTTCGCCGTGACGATCGCGTTGGTGCGCGGGCGTCCGCACGAAGCGTGGCAGATCGTGAACGGATTGCCCGACGATCGCGCGCCCGAACTGAAGGCAATCTGTCTGAAAGTCCTCGATGATCCGTCGTGGCATGGCTATGCGACGGCGCACGAGGACAGTAGCGATCCCTACGTGCGCCTTGCCATGCGGCGCCTGCTCGAAAGAGACTGATGGCCGCTGCCGGGGCCTTCGGCCCCGCTCGGCGAATCCCATCGCGTCGTTTCCCTCGAATCCGTGTCGTCCATGTATTGCCGATGAGCGGCGTTGTCGCGCGGCGGGAAATGCCGGGCAAAAAAAGCCCGCCCGGACATCGGGCGGGATCGTGCGCGCTTCAAACGCCCCGGGGGGGCGGACGCGTTCGCGTTCACAGACCTTGCGCGAGGAATTGCTCGGCGTACTTGTTGCGGTTTTCCATTTGCGGATCGGTCGCCTGTTCGTAGTCCTTGTCCCAGACCAGTGCCGCTTGGTCCGCCGTCGTCGTCTGCTTGATGTCCGTGATCGTCTTGCTGTACGTCGTGTCGAGTTCCTGATTCATGAAGCCGATGTTGGCTTCGAGGCTGCCCGGGTCGAGTCCGTGCTCCTTCGCATAGTTGATTTCGCCTTGTTTGCGCGTGCCGCCCCATTGAGCAAGACCCCAACCGTTGGCGTTGTCGTCCGCGAAGTTGCCGGAGGGCGCGCCTGTCGCTCCGCCTTGATTGACGTTGCCTTTCAGCCCGCTTTCCTGCTGCAGGTTGCCGAGCACGCCGGCGACCTGCGCGTCGGTCAGGCCGTAGCGCGATTTGAGGTCCTGTGCGATGGCGTGCGCGGCGTCGCCGCCCGATACATTGGGCAGCGTGTTGCCGCCGCCGTGGCCGCCGCCACCGCTTCCACCGCCGCCTATTCCCGGCGACGCGCCGCCACCGCCCTGGCCGCCACCGCCGCCGCTCACGCCAGCGGGTGCGGCGCCGCCACCGCCGGCATAGGCGGGCGGCGCGGAGTACGAAGGCGTACCGCCGCCGACGCCGCCCACACCACCCGCATCGCCTGAATTCTGGCTGGAGGGATCGAGAATCTGCTTGATTTCTTCGATGAGCAACTCGAGCAGTTGTGCGAGCTGCGATTCGTTCGTGCCGCCGCTGCCGCCGACATCGTCGATGCCGTTCAGATAACCGGCGTTATAGCCTTGCACTGCCGTGGTAGACATGATTTTCTCCGCGTGAGAATGACGTTGTTCATCAGCTGCCGATGGAGGGCCGATAGCGGCCGCCTGCGAAACCTAATTTATTGCCCGGCGCTTACAGCGCGTTGACGGATGCGAAGCCGTCGCCGGATTGCCGAACCGCCGAACCGGGTGGCGGCCGCGATGCCGATGCAAGCGGCTTGCGGCAGGCGAGCCGCCGCGCCACCGATGCGGCCACCTGCACGAACCTTCGTCGTTTCGCTAGCTTGGCGCGGCCCGTGTGTTCAGGCGGTCGTGCGATGCATCACGCCGAGTTCCACCGCGTTGTCGGCGTCGACCGTTCGCCGCTCGTTCGACCGGTTCGACGGGCTCGACGTGCTCGCGGCAAACGGCAGGCATCCCGCGATGATGAGCAGTGCACCCAACGCGTTCTCCGTGAAGTTCTTATCGCCGGCGGACCAATCGCTTCTCCCCCCCACGGCGTGATTGACCACGGCGGTGGCCGCATAAAGGGAGAGGAACAGGCTGAGACGCGCGATTCCCGCGCCGGCCGCCTTGTCCCCGAGCTGCCTGGCCGTGCTGGTTTCGGAGGTGTCGATCTTGCCCCAGCTCAGGCGCAGCGACTTCAGTTCATCGAGCGCCTTGCCCGTGAAGCCGTGCGTCGAGATTTCCGAGGCCACGCGTCCCCCGATCGCATCCAGCCCCTCGCCGGCGGCATTCGCTGCCGAATAGCCGAACAGGCCTTTGATCGCTGCGTTGGTCTTCGTGTGGTGAATGAGGCTGTCGACGTAGGACGTGGCCGACCATTGCGAGCTGGCCTGCGCGGTGTTCACGGCGAGCTGGTTTCCGAAATACGGAACGCCGTTGAGCGCCTGACCTCTGACGGGGTGCTCGTAGCCGGCGTCGTGATTGCCTTCGAGCGGGCGGAACACGTTGATCACGTCGCGCGCCAGGTATGCGTACGATTTGATCGCGCTAGGCAGCATGCCGGCGAGCTGCCCAAGATGCCCGTTGCCTTCGTCGTTCTTGCCGGCATGGGCGGCGAGGCCCACCGTCGTGATCAGCGCGATGAGCTGCGCACCGTGGCCCGCGTAGGTTTTCGTGTCCGCGGCGCCGGTGTGATACTTGTGCAACATCGCGACCAGGTTGCCCATCGCCGCCGCCGTGAACAGCGAGGCCGTGATGACGCCGCGTGTTTCGGGCCCGGCGCCGGTCTTGTCGAGGACGGCTTCGGTCGCCATCGAGCACAACTCCCGGAACAGCGTGGCGCCGCCGGTTGCGACGAATTCATGACTGAACGCGTTGACGAGGTTGGCCGTCCACCCTTTGAGCGGTTGCGCGGCGCCGTAGGGGTTCCGAGTCAGCATGTCGCCGACGTTCGAGATGAACGACCGGATTTGTCCCGGCCGGGACAGCGCGGCCGACAGGTGGTCGCTGATCGCGGCGGCCGATGCCGGACGTGTGTCTTCGGGTTCCGCGACCGCCGAGATATCCTCGGCCACCGATGTCCCGGCGGCCAGCGTGCGGGTTTCCAGTGCTATCCGGGACGACGAGCTCGGAACGGTTGCTTCGGGCCGGATTTCGGCATCCTGAATGTCGATGTCGTGCGCGACGCGGTGAGGCGCCGCGAAGCTGGCCGGATTCGGGGAGAGCGGGCTTCGGGGCGTCGTGTCGTGTCCGTCGGGTTTATGTTGATCGAAGACGGGGCTGGACGGAGCGGATGAGGAAGCGTTCGATGCGGCGCGGTGGAGCAACGCCGGGTTCGCCCCCTTGTCGAGCGGCAGCGGGCTGCCCGAACGGGACGTCTCGGGCATTTTGCCGGCAGCGCTCGTCCTTGCCTCGTCCACGAGCGCGGGCGGCTCTTTCGGGAGCGGCACCGGGCTGGCCGAACGGGACGTCGCGGGTTTCGATTCGGCCTCGCTCGTCGTCGCGGCTGTCAGCCCCGTGGCGTCCTTCTCGTGCGGCAGCGGGCTGCCCGAACGCAACGTGGCCGGTTGCTTGCCGGCAGCTTTCGTTTCCACCAGCTCCTGATGTTGACCGGGCGCCGCACTGTCGTGCTCCGATGCAGGCGTGTGTGGCTGCGGTTCGTCGTGTACGGGCAATTCTTCGCTCGACTGCCCGCCCCCCGACAAGTCGAGCACCGGCACCGTCTCGTCTCCCAGGGCTGCACGTTGAGCGCTCAGCTTGCCCGAACCGGGCAGCGACCGTGAGCCGCTACCTTCGCGACCGATCGCGGCGCCTGACGACGATGACGCGCGCGGAGGCAGCGATTTGCGCCTGACCGGCAACGGTGCCGGTAGCGCCGGCGAAGGGGGCTGCGCCGTCCCGGCCGGTTGCGATGTCGTCGAAAGCGGGCCCGCCGGCGCCGGTGCATCGGTGCCGGTGTGCGCCGGAAAGGCCGGCGCATTGCTCAGCGCGCCGAGCAATGCGCCGCCGGAGGGGCGCGGGCCGGTCATCGATGCGCTTCGTTGGCGCGGGGCAGGCGCGGGCTGCGTGTCGTTGCGCGGGAGGTCGAGCGATGATGACCGTACTTGCGTGCTGTTGCTGATCGTCATGACGTTTCCTTTCGGTTGATTTCGATCGTTCGACGTCGCCTCGCGACAAAGGCCTCGATGGACTTGCGCGCTGCCTCATCGCGTCCAGGCGGTCGACGTGCCTTCGCCCGTCGATTCCGTCTTCGCGCTTTGCGAACGTGGGTTCTCGTGTTGGAAAGGTAAAACGACATGACGGTGGCAGCCTGCCGATTCCGAAGTGGCGTGCAAAAACACGCACGTCGATGCCGGCGCCGGTGCGACGACCGCGGATCTCTTTGCGCACTTCATCGCATGTGTCGCATGCGTGCTTCGCAATTTCGCTCGCCGCGTCGCGTCGCGTGCGTTGCGCAATGCCGTCGAGCATAAGCTTGCGCTTGCATTCCTCGATATCGCTCCGCGTGAGTGGGATGCGGGGACCGTGCCGCGCCGACATCGAGCGATGTTGCAGGCGACGGAAATCGTCATGTCACTCAAGGAGTTCGCCATGAACAACTTAGGAATTCGGCCGGGGCTCGTCCAGTCCACTGTCGCGAAGTTCGAGAATGGGACGAAGAACGGTGCGGCCGACGGCGCACAAAAGCAATCGCCCGCGCGCAGCAAAGGCCAACTGGACGGGCTGTCCAGCTTCAAGGGGGCCGACGGCGCGCCGCCGCCTCCGCCTGCGCCGCCGCGCAACTTCGCCAGCCTGCCGGGGCGCGCGGGGAACGTCGGTGCACAGGTGCTGAGTTCGGCGCTTCATGCCGGAAGTCAGTTCATGCCGCCGGGCATCGCGTCCACCGCAATGCATGCGGCGGGTGACATCGTGCGTCCATCGGCCCTCGGCGCAGGGGACCCCGTGACGCAAATGGCTGCGATGCAAAACGACTTCATGAAGCAGCAAAACGAGATGACGCGGCTCAACAACGCGAACACGATGGCGGCCGCGGTCAACCAGCAGTCGCAGGAGCTCACGTCGGCACTGGCGTCGGTGGGTAACAAGGGCGCCAGCAACATTTCGAACGCCGCGAAGGGGCAGTAACGGCGACGGCGGGCCGCGGCGTTGTCGCGCGCGGCTCGCGAACGCCGCGGTTCGTCCACGCGTCCTGCCTGCCTCGTTCCTGCTTCGTCCCCGCGCTTCGCGCTTGCCTTGGCGCTCGCCATACGGGACGACTTCCTCATGCAACGTCGCTTTCCCTGTTGATGACGTTCGCGGGCAGCCGGGTCTCCCGGCTGCTCCTGCTCATCCTACTGCCCGTCATCCGCCAGCTTCATGCGCTCGACGATGCGTTCCACCGAACGCGCGTAGCGATCGCGCTCGGCAGGTGTCTCCGAATGGTACGCACCGATCGCCGCCCAGGTGTTCCCGTACTTGACCATCATCTTGTGCAGGTGCCACGCGGCCACGTAGACGCTCGAGCAGGGGTTCATGAGGTCGTCCGCCGAGACGCCGTAGCGCGACAGCAGCGGAAGGTGAATCGAGTTGATCTGCATCATGCCGTAATCGGTCGAACCGTTCCGGTTGCGATGGCGCGCGTTCGCGTTGCCATGCGATTCCTGCCACGCGATCGCGCGCAGCACGACGGGGCTCACATGTTGATAGGCCGCGGCCGCCGCAAAGCAGTCGAGGGTCTGCGCGCGCACTTCGGCGGGCCGCGCGGACAGAACGGCAAGCGCCAGCACGAGCGCCGGCCTGGGTATGAATAGTCGCATCATGGATCATCCGGTATCCGGTAAGAGCAGCGGTGCGGGAATCGCTTCGCACCGACATGCGAATGAAAACGCCGTCCGACCCACGCGTGTGCGTTTCGTCGGACGGCGTTGGCGGAAAAAAGCCGCGGGCCGGCCGTGTTACCGATCGGGAGTGCAGGCGCTTTGGCCCCGCACACCGCTGCCCTCAGCGGCCCATCGTCTCCGAGGGCGCTTCCTGGAACACGCGCCGGTAGCCGTTGACCAGCGTCGAACGATGGCGCACGCCCCACTTGTTCGCGACGTCGAGCACGCGCGTGGCCGGTGCGCCGTCGTCGAGCAGATCGTCGCGAATGCGCTCCATCCGCTGGCGCCGGATCAGCTCGCTCGGCGACAGCCCGAGGTGGTTCTTGAACGCGGCCTGCATCGCGCGCTCGGTCACGCCCACATGCGACGCCACTTCGCGCACCGAAAGATCCTTTTGGTCGAGGTTGTCCATCAGGTAGCGATAGGCGCGGCGGTATTTCGCCGGCAGGCGGGCGCTCACGTCGTCGGAGCGCTGTGCCGCGCGCGATGCCTGCATGTGATCGGCCGCGGCGGGCATCGACATGCTGTCCGCGCGCACGTGCTGAATCGAGGCGAGCGCGTAGCGGCCGTAGAACTGCGCGAATTCCTGCGTGCGCATCTGCTGCTGCATGATCTTCGCGCGGCAGTAGAGGTAGTCGAGGTACCAGCGCGCATGCTGGCTGCCTTGCGAATTCGCCGCGCCGGACGCATCGAGCATCGCTTCGGCCAACGGCGTCGCGTGGCCGGCGATCGCGGCCAGCGTGATTTCGAGGCACAGGCTGCGGTGATAATCGTTGAGGCCGGCCTGGCGGCTCCAGCTCACGTATTGCTTGAGCGTTTCGCCCGCGCTCGTCCGGCCGTCGGCCAGCGACACGAGCCGGTTCAGGTGCGAGAGTCGTTCGGCCAACAGCGGCAGCACGGTCCCGGCGGGCTGCGTGCCGGGTACCGGCGCCTCGCCCGGCTCGAACTCCGCGATGGCCGAGCGCCAGTAGATGTGGTCGGCGAGTCGCTCGGCGCCGTGCAGTTCGTGCTGCGCGAAGAGGTCCCGCCGCAACGCCTCCACGAGGTAGCGCCAGCGGCGATCGTCATGCGTTGCCGCCAGCGCGGCCAGTTCGCCGAGGCGATGGCACGCCGCCTGGATCAAGCCCAGATGAAACGAAACGAGTGTCGCACCGACGAGGCTGTCGAGACGTTGGCGTGGCGTGGCCGCCTTTTCCTCGCCGACGCGCTTGAAGCAACTGAGCGCGACGTTGAACTGGTTGCGGAACAACGCTTGCCAGCCGGTATTGCGGCACGACGCGATACGCAGATCGTCGCGATGCGCGCGAATGGCTTTTTGCGCGCGGCGATACGTTTCCTCCGCTTCTTCATGGCGGCCGAGCATCAGCTCGAGGTCGGCGCAGACTTGCAGCTGTGCGTAGCCGGGCTGGGCTTGCGCCGTGTCGGTATCGGCGTGGCGTGCGGCGTGGCGGACAGCGTCGAGAAACTGGCCCTGGAGCATTTTCGAGGCGACGTCCGCAGGGGTGTCGTCGAAAGCGAGGGCCGAGGCGGCGGCGAAGTAGATCGTTGAGAACATGTCGTGCTCCTGACTCGATGAGCGATGCGTTAAGCGGCGTGAAACGATTCGTGAAGCCGTGAGCGCATGTTTTCATCGCGGGCCGATTTAAGCGCGTGTTTGTGATGGTTTGTTACCTTCGGTTCGGCATCGGCGGTGGCCGGAGAGGGCGGCGCCGCGGCGGACTTTCACGCACGAGCGGCAGGCCTGCGTCGCGATTGTTTGGTGATTTGTTACGTTTGTTGCCGCGGTGCGGTAGTTGGCGCGGTGCACGGCGACGGCACGCGGGACGTGTTCGGTCTATGGATCCGGCGGACCGAAGGCGCGCGTTCTGGCTGCGCGCGGTCGACGACGTGAAACTGCGCGGCGTGCAGGACATCCCGATCGCGGTGGTCGACGGCCTGAAGGGCTTCCCGGAAACGACGGTCGAGACCGCTTCCCGGCGGATGAGGCAGCGCTCGAACGGATCTGGATGGCGCTGCGCAACGTCCTGACCAGGTGAACCGGTTCCCGGCACGATTGGAAGCGCGCCATGAATCGGTTCGCGCTTGTTTATCCAGAACGATTAAACATTGGAGTTTGAATCTCAATCCGCGTCACACGCGGAATTCCGGATACCTCGCGCACGGCACCCAATTGGCGACTCGCCCGCGAACGGCGCCATAGCACATCATTGTATCTGGCATATTTCCACGGGCGGCCATTCCGTGATTCGCGTCAAAACGTCCAAAAAATACGTGGCAACGGCCGCAGCGCCTTGCTGGGCGGGGATTGTGCCGCGAGGACGACGCGTTCGCGCCAGTGCCTGTATCATCCATGCCGGCCGAGAAAGAACGATTTTCCGAGAGTATTTTTTTACTTAAAGGCGCGGTGTGCTTTGCCGTAAACACCCATTGATATGTAGTGATATCCTTACGCGTCGTTACTGTTTTCTTACACAATTTCTTTCGAATTCCTGACGCCTTTCGGTACTGCTTTTAGGGCGGCTATTGGCATGGTTCAAGCAGATTGAAAAGAACGTGGCAACAAAAAAAATAGAGCTTCCGGCGCATCCGAGGTGCGTGAGCGACAAGAGGTGGAGCCGGGCGAGGGCGAATGTCTGGATAGCGGCGATACCGCCGGCAATTCGGGCGCTGCTGGGCGGCGTCTGGTTCGCCTGCACGGTCGCGCACGCTTCCGATCAGCAAGTCATCGTCGACGGCGGGCAGCGCCTGGGCGGCGTCGTGCGCACGGGCGGCCATGACGTTCCGTTGCTGCGCGCGCTCGAACAGATCATGCCGACGAGTTACAGCATCAATGTGCCGAACGCGGGCGCATGGGCCGACGCGCCCGTGAGCTGGCGCGCCGGCTCGTCGGTCGTGCACGCGCTCGGCGAGGTGCTGTCGGTCGATCCTGCGCTGCAGGCGCGCATCGATACGGATATGCGCTTGCTCTCGGTGACTGCGCACGCGCGGCGCGCAAACGTTGACGCGCCGCAGCCTTTCCCGGCGGCGGCCGGCGCGGCGTCGCGCATGAACGGTGCCGCCACGAATGCGTCTACCACCTTGCCCACGGGCGCGACGGCGATGGCTCCCGCGGCGGGGCCTGCCATTGGACAGGCGCAGACCGTGGCGCAGGCGCGCGTTTCGACGTCGATGCCCGCAACACCGGTATCGGCTCGCACACACGCGGCAGCATTGGCGGTCCCGCTCGTGCCGGCACCGGCACCGGCACCGGCACCGGCACCCGCACCCGCACCCGCACCCGCACCCGCACCCGCTCTGGTGATGTCGCCCGCACCGGCAGCCGGGCCGGCCATGCCGGCATCGGCACCGGCACGTGTTTCAGCACCGCCGCGAGCGCAGGTACCCACGCCGGCAAAGCGTGACGCCATTGAGCCCCCGCTGCTCGCCGCTACGCAATGGGCGTCCGGCCCGGGCTCGCCGGCGCCGTCGTCGGCGCCCACCGCCACGCCGGCGTTCGCACCCGCGGCGCCGCCCGAGCGCACGGAGTGGCAGATGCGCCTGTCGGACGGCTCCGTGCGCAACGCGCTCGCGCGCTGGGCGAGCGAAGCCGGCTGGCAATTCATTTGGGACGTGCCGACCGATTTTCAGGTCGACGCGACGGCCACGATACACGGCACGCTCGCCGAAGCGCTGCGTCAGGTGACCAATGCGCTCGCCGGCTCGCAGGTGCCGATCCAGGTGGTCTTGTACCAGCGCAACCGCGTCATGCGCGTCGTTCCCAAAGGAGCAAGTTGATGAGCGTCCTCCGTCGTCCTTTCGTCATCCTTGCCGCATGCCTGTCGCTGCTCGCGGGGTGCACCGGTCTCCTGGACAAGATCGAGCGCAGCTCGCAGGTCGATACCGCGCGTGCGGGGCAATTGCTCGGCAAGCTCTCGAACGGCGACAACCGCGCGGTGCCGGGCAGTGACGACGTCATCGTCAAGGACGAACTCTGGCTTTCGGGCAAGACGATCAAGCTCGCGACGAAATCGACGCTGCCGAAGCTCTTCGACGAGCCGGCGAGCTTCGACGGCACGGTCGATTCGCTGCGCATGTTCGCCGATCGCATTTCGCGCCTCGCGCACCTGCCGGCCAAGGTCGCGCCGGGCACGAGCGAAGCGGCCGCGCGCGCGACGCAGACCGCGGTCGATACGGGGGGCGCGGGCGCCTATCCCGGCGTGCCGCCGCTGCCCCCCGGCCTGCTGCAGGGGCCTGCACCGAGCACGAGCGCCGCGACGGTGGTCGCGCGCGTGCCGAGCGTATCCTCGCCCGTGCGCATCGCGTATTCCGGCGGCACGCTGCGCGGGCTGCTCGACACGGCATCGGCTCGCTTCGGCGTCTACTGGAAGTACGAGGACGGCGCGATCGTCTTCTTCTACACGGCCACGCGCGTCTATCAGGTCGTCGCCATTCCGGGCGACTCGAAGCTGGATACGAACGTCGTGAGCGGGGCGAGCAACAGCGGCGGCGCGTCGAGCAACAGCGCGGGGGCGGGCGGATCGGGCGCCGGCGGCGCGGGCATCGGCGGCGGAGGCGGTGGCGGTGGCGGGACGTCCGGTTCGCCCTCCGTGTCGTCGGACAACACCGCGAATATCACGATGAACGCGCAGCTTTCGGTGTACAACGGCTTGCAGACGGCGATCAAGGCGATGCTCTCCCCGGTAGGCTCGGTCATCACCTCGCCCGCCACGGGCTCGATCTCGGTCACCGATACGCCCGACGTGCTCGAGCGCGTGGGCGAGTTCATGGAGCAGCAAAACCGCGTGCTCGCGCGGCAGGTGCTCGTCAACGTGACGGTGCTCTCGGTTACGCTTTCCGCGCAGGACAGCTACGGCATCAACTGGCACGCGGTCTATCAGGCGCTCGGCACGCAGTTCGGTATCACCACCGCGTTCACGAGCATGATCCAGAACCCGAGCGAGCTCTCGGCCACGGTGATCACACCGTCGAGCCGCGCCTCGAGCACGACGGCCATCATCGATGCGCTTTCGACCCAGGGCACGGTGCACCGCAAGACCTCGGCGTCGATCACGACGCTCAACGATCAGCCCGTTCCGGTGCAGGTGGCCGAGCAGCAAGGCTATCTCGCGCAGATCTCGACGACCAACACCGTCAACGTCGGCAGCCAGACGTCGCTCACGCCGGGCACGATCACGACCGGCTTCAACCTCACGGTGCTGCCGCACATCCTCGACGACGGCACGATCATGATGCAGTTCTACAGCAACATTTCGTCGCTCGTGAACCTTGCCCCGTTCGGCCCGGCGAACCAGCAGATCCAGTTGCCGACCGTCGATACGCGCAACTTCCTGCAGCGCATCGCGGTGAAGTCGGGGCAGACGCTCGTCATCAGCGGCTACGAGGGCATCACCGATCTGGATAACCGGCAAGGCGTCGGCCATCCGTCGAACTACGCGATGGGCGGATTCAACGCGTCCGGCACGCGCGAGGTGATCGTCATCCTGCTGTCGCCGATCGCGATCAACGGCGCTTGACGCGCGCTCGGGCACAGGAACCGTCATGGCGACGCAAGTCATCCAGATCGGCCGCCAGCGTTTCATATGCGGCCTTTTCTGGCAATCGCTCTCGCGCCGGCACGCGCTGCGCGCGGAGGCCGTGGAACTCGCCGCGCGCCTGAATTTCGATGCGATGGTGCTGCGTATCGACCGCACGTTCGCGGGCGCGGGTTTCGCGAGCACGCGCGAGGGCGCGCAACTGGGCTTGCCGTCGCTCGGCGCGCTCGTGTCGAAGACGATCGCGGCCGAAGGCGCGTTCTACGACGGACGCCAGCAGCCGGCGCCCAACTGGCTCGGCGCGTTTCATCTGCCCGACGGGCGCTGGGCCTACTTCGCCGTGCGCGACGGCGCGTTCCTGCCGAACGGCGACTGGATCGGTTCCAGCGAGGAAGTGTTCGAGCGGCTGCACGGCGATTACAGCCTCGGTGGCTGGAACGTCGTCATCGGCGATCCGCAGCTGGAAGTGCAGGGGTTCCACAACTTCTACGCGCGGCGCATCGAGGACATGATCCCGCGGCGGGGCGGCAAGCCGCATTTGCCGCGCTGGCTCAATCTGTCGCGTGTCTCGCGGCGCGCACCGCGGCGCGAGGTGCTGATCGCCGCCGCTGCGATCGTGGTGGCAGCCGCGGTGGCGGCCGGCATCGTCGCGTACCGGCGCCACCGCATGGAACTCGAGCGGCAGCAGGCGTTCGAGCGGATGCGCGCGGAGCTCGCGCTGCATCCGCCCAAGCCCGCGGCACCGCCCGAAGCGCCGCACCCGTGGGCCAGCGAGCCACGGCCCGATGCGTTCGTTCGCGCGTGCCTCGATCACTTCACGCACCTCGCGCCGGGCGGCTGGGAACTCGACGACTACGTTTGCCGCGCGTCGAACGTCAGCTACAGCTGGTCGCGGGGCGGATCGAACGTGGCGATGCTGATGGCGGCGGAGCCGCGCGCGACGATCGACGGCAACGGCGAGCATGCGAGCTACGTGGAGCCGCTGGCATTGCCCGTGGGGGGAGACGAAGTGCTCGATGGCGTGCGCGGCGTGCGCTTGCGCATGCTTTCCGCCTTCCAGTTGCTGGGCATCGGCCTGACGTTCACGCTGCAGCCGGCAAGCGCGCCGCAGCGCAGCCTCGCTTCGCAAACGCTGGACCGCCTGCACCCGGGCGGCGAGCCGCCCCCGGCGCCGCGCTGGCAGACCTGGCGCATGTCGGCGCAACTGGACGACGTGCGGCCCGACAGCCTCATCAGGTACCTCGACGAGCCGGGTGTGCGCGTCGAGACGCTTTCATACAAATCCGGGCAGTGGACGCTCGACGGAGTGCTCTATGAGAAATGACGCTGCATTGACTGTACTGGTGCTCGCCTGCTGCTGGGCGTGGCCGTTGGCCGCGTTCGGCGAGGCCGGCGCCGCAACTGCCACGGCCGCCGCGCCCGCTGAAGCGGCGCCGCGCATGAACGTCGTTCCGACGCCGGCCGCCGTGCAGGCAGCCAACGAACTGATGCGGCTACAGGAGGAAACGATGATCCTCAAGGCCCAGCTGAAAAAGCTCGACGCGCAGGCGCAGGTGGCGGAGCGGCAAGAAGCGCTGCATCGGATGGGCAGTACCGTCTCGTCGTATTCGGACGTGTCGCTCGTGGCGACACAAGGGCTCGGCAAGAAGCTCGGCGCAACGGTGGCGACGAGCGACGGCGCGGAGTTCGACGTCGGGCCCGGCGATACGCTGCCCAACGGCATGCGCGTGGCGGCCATTCGCCCGGGTGCGATCGTCCTCGCATCGCAAGACGGACGGCGCACGACGCTGACCGTCTCCGCGAGCGCGCGGCAGCAGCCCGCGCGCAACGTGGCGTCGACAGGCTCGCCCGGCGTGCCGCCGGTGCCGACGCTGCCTGCTTTGCCGATGTCTGCGAGGTGATGCGATGAGTTCGTCTCCGACACCGCCGGGCAAGACGCCCAAAACCGTGACGCCGCTGATTCTCTCGCGCGCCGTGAAGCCGATCGAAACCGATCCGTCCGTGACGCAGGTTCAGCCCGCGGCCCCGGCCGCGCCGGCGCTCGCGCCCGTTGCGCGGTCGCGCGAGCCGGTGCTGAGCGCCGTGGCCGCTGCCGCCGCCGCTTCGGTGCAGCCCGCGCAAACGGCGTCGCAAAGCCAGCCGCCGGGGCAGGCGCTGCCGCTCGCCGCCGTGGCGCGCCCGCTTTCCGACAGCGGCGAGTTCGCCGCGAGCGACGAGGAGCGCAAGTTTCTCTGCCTGCTCGACGACGGCACGCTGCTCGTGGCCGAAGGGCACGAAATGAATCCGTTCGTGCTGTCGTACTGCGCGAGGCTCGAACGGCTCAATTGCCGCTATACGACGCGGCTCGTGGCGCTCGATGCGATCAGGCGCAGCTATCAGGGCCCGCGCCGCGACGGCAGCGCCGAGCGCATCGATCACACGCAGATGCAGGTCGTCGCGAAGAACCTGATCGCGCGGGCGTGCGATGCGCGTGCGTCGGATATCCATATCCGTGTGAACCGCTTCAGCACGGAGATTCTGTTTCGCATCCACAACGAACTCGTGCGCATGTCGGAGCAGACGCGCGAGTACGGCGAGCGGCTGCTCGCCACGCTTTATGCGGCGATGTCGAGCGTATCGGACAACACCTACAAGCCGAACGAGCGCCAGGACGCGGCCATCGGCGATCGGGACAAGCTGCCGGACCGGCTTTTCGGCGTGCGGATCGCGACGGCGCCCACGAGCGTCGGCAGTGTCATGGTCCTGCGGCTGCTCTACAACGATGCAGGCGAGGCGACGGCCCTGACCGAGCTCGGCTTCACGGTGGCGCAGGCGAACGCGTTCGAGCTGCTCGCGCAGCAGCCGCACGGCATGAACATCATCAGCGGCCCGACCGGCTCGGGCAAATCCACGACGTTGCAGCGCGTGCTGACGAAGCAATTGCGCGAGATGGCCGGCTCGATCCACGTCATCACCGTGGAAGATCCGGTGGAGTACCCGATCGAGGGCGCGGTGCAGACGCCCGTCGTCAACGCGCCGACGGAAGAGGCGCGCTCGCTCGCGTTCGCCGCCGCGATCGCGAATGCGATGCGGCTCGATCCCGATACGATCATGATCGGCGAGGTGCGCGACCGCGCATCGGCGCAAAGCGCGTTGCGCGCCGCGATGACGGGCCATCAGGTCTGGACGACGGTGCACGCGAACGGCGCGCTCGCGATCGTGGACCGTCTCGTCGATCTCGGCTTGCCGATCGCGATGGTGACGGACGAATCGCTCGTCACGGGACTCATCAGCCAGCGGCTCGTCAAGCTGCTGTGTCCGCACTGCTCGCGCCCGCTGGCCGAGTCGATGGCGCAGCTCGACATGGGGCTCGTCGCGCGCGTGAAGCGGGCCGTCGGCGCGCGGTTCGACGCGGTGCGCGTGGCCGGGCCCGGTTGCCCGCATTGCAAGAACGGCACGGTCGGCCGGACCGTGGTGGCCGAGGTCGTGCGCACCGACGCGACGTTTTGCGAATTGCTGCGCGCCGGGCGCAAGCCCGATGCGAACGCGTACTGGCTCGGCGAGCTCGCGGGGCAGACGGTCGCGCAGCACGCGCTCGAAAAAGTGGCGGCGGGCCTCGTCGATCCGCGCATGGCGGAGCGCGTGGTCGGCCCGTTCATGCCGGGCAGCGGGGGGCGGCCGCAGCCGCTCGGAAGCGGCTATGGCACTTGAGCTCAACCGGCGCTGGGCGCGCCTGCAACTCACGACGCAGGCGCGCCTGCGGCTCTATCGCAAGATCGCGAAAATGCTCGCGAACGGTTTGCCGTTGCTCAAGATTCTCGAGGAGCTCGAGTTGCGTGCGTCGCACGAGGGCCGCAAGCCGAACGAGCCGCTGGCATTGACGCTCGCGGACTGGCGCAGCGTCGTGCAAAACGGCGGCATGCTGGCCGAGGCAATGGCGTGGTGGGTGCCGCATACCGAGCAGATGATCGTCATGGCCGGCGAGCAGTCGGGGCGCCTCGAGGCCGCGCTGCTGAACGTGTGCAACGTCGTGCAGTACAGCCGCCGGATCCGCACGGCCATCGTCGGCGGGTTGACCTACCCGTGCGTGATCGTGGCGATGACGATCGGGTACGTGTACCTCTTCGGCCAGCTCGTGATTCCGCGCTTCGCGTCGATCGTGAACCCGGAGCACTGGCACGGCGTGGCGAAGTCGCTCTACGAGCTGTCCCGGTTCGTGCAGGGCGGCATGATCTACTGCCTCGTGGTGCTCGCGATCCTCGTCGCGGCGCTCTTTTACTCGATGCCGCGCTGGTCCGGCAACGTGCGGATCTGGCTCGACCGCTACCCGCCTTACTCGATCTATCGACTCATCACGGGCTGCGGTTTTCTCGTCGCGTTTTCGTCGCTGCAGGCGGCGGGCTTCACGGTCGAACGCTCGCTCGCGCGGCTCGCCACCGATGCGAAGCCGTGGCTCAGGCGGCGAATCGACGACATGCTCTTCGGCGTGAAATCGGGGCTCAACGTCGGCGAGGCGATGAAGAACGCCGGCTACCGGTTTCCTTCGGAGGAGATCGTCGACGATCTGTGCGTGTATGCCGAATACAAGGGCTTCGCCGAGGCGCTGCACGCGATCGCCAACGAATGGATGACCGACGGCGTGGAGACGATCGAGGCGCAGATGCGCGTGGTCAACGGCGCGGCGATCGTCGTGCTCGCGCTCGTGCTGTCGTGGCTGATCAGCGGCTTCTTCGGAATTCAGCAGGAAATTGCGGCTTTGGCCCGGAGTCTGCATTGAGCCTGCCGTGTAATGACGTGTAAGCGCAGTGCAAACGAACGGGTGTCGAAAGGAGCGGCACGTCTTTCTCGAGTGCCGATTGAGGAAACCAAGGAGAGCAACATGAATGTCAAGACCATCGCATCGATTCGCGCCAAGGTGGGTAGCCGCGGGTCGCGGCGCATGCAGCGTGGCGCCACGCTGCTCGAAGCGATCGCCTATCTCGGGATCGCCGCCATCGTCGTCATCGGCGCCATTGCGCTGCTGCGCGGCGCATTCGGCAGTGCTTCGTCGAATCAGACGGCCGAGCAGGTGACGGCCATCCAGACCGGCGTCAAGAAGCTGTATATGGGGCAGACCAACGGCTACAACGGGCTGGCGACGACCGTCGCCATTGCCGCCGGCATCATCCCGACGACGCTCGTCATCGACACAGCGGCAAATACCGTTACCGATGCGTGGGGTGGCGCGGTAACCGTGACGGGCACCGGCAGCGGTACCTTCACGATCGAATTCGATTCCGTGCCGACGGACGTCTGCATCAACGCAGCATCGGCTGGCGGAACGTGGACGGCCGTCTCGATCGGCGGTGCGGCGCAAATCGTGCCGGTCACGCCCGCCGCCGCTCAGGCGGCTTGTGCCGGCGGTGCGAAGAACATCATCTGGACCTCGGCCTGATCGCGGCCCGAGTACCGGCCTTCGCCCCGATTGACGCCACGAGTCGCCCGCCATGTTCCTGATCTGGATCGTCGCCGCCTTCGCGATGCTGACCGGTGCCTACGCGCTGCTCGGCGCCGAGGCGGCGCCGGCACCGCTCGCGCCGTCGGCGATGGCGCTCGCGGCGAACATGAGCGCCTACCGGCAGGCCGTGGTGGCGTTCGCGCGCGCCAACCCGTCGTTCGCCGGCAGCGTGCCGGCGGCCAGCCTCGCGCCCTCCCTCGGGGCGACCGTTCCCGATCCGATGTGGCGGAACTACGTCCAACCCAATGCCGGCTATGCGGGCAGCCTGGTCGTGGTCTATGCGGCATCCGCGTCGGCCGCGGCCGCGGTCGACGGCATCGAGCAGATTGCGCAGGGCTCGGCGCTGGCCGGCGTGGCGCTCGGCGCCAACCTCGTGTCTCCCGGCAACCCGGCCGTGCCGCTGCCGGCCGCACTGGCGAACGCGATCCCGAACGGCATGCCGGTATGGATGGCGCAAGCGTATGACTGAGCGCACCCGCACCCGCACCCTTGCCCGCACCGGCATGCGGCGCCGCGGCCCCCGCGCGCGGCCGGCTCGCCGCATGTCCGGCTTCACGATGGTGGAGATGCTGGCCGTGCTTGCGCTCGCCGCATTGATGATGGCGGGCCTCGTCACGCTCACGAACTCGTCGCTCGACGATACGCGCGCGCAGCAGGCCGCGCTTTATCAATCGCAGCTGACGGCGGCCGCCACGCGGCTCATTCGGCAAAACTACACGGCGCTCGCGGCCCAGGCCACGACCACCTCGCCGGTGATCGCGAAAATGACCGGCTCGACGTATCAGCTGTCGACCTACCTTCCGAATGCGTTGGGCGGCACGAACCCCTATGGTCAGGCGCCGTGCCTGCTCGTCTACGCGGCGCCGGGCGGCGCCAACCCGGTGGCGTTGCAGGCGCTGCTCGTCACGGAGGGCGGCCGGACCATTCCCGATCCCGAACTCGGCTACATCGCGGCGAACGCCGGCCCGGGCGGCGGTTCGATCCAGGCGACGAACAATGCGAACGGCGCGGCCACCGGCGCCTTCGGCACCTGGAAAATCGATACGCCGAACCCGGCGAATACATCGTGCACAGGCAAGAAAACGGGCACGGGCCATCTCGCGAGCCTCATTTTCTACGACGGCACGCAGGCGCAGAACGTCGACTATCTGTACCGCGTGGCCGTGCCGGGCAATCCGCAGGCGAACACGATGCAAGTGCCGATCGTGCTCGCGCGGCAGATCGACTATGCCGCCTGCACGCAGCCCGGCGCCATCGCGGCCGACGCGTCGGGCAACGTCCTGAATTGCGACGGCACGCAGAACCTCTGGGTGCCGCAGGCGGCCTATCACTGGCGCGAGCCGGTGGCCGACGAAGCGGCGCTCGCGGGCGTGGCCGCGCATCAGGGCGACGTGCGGCTCACCACCGCGACGAATCGGGCCTATGCGTACAACGGCGCCACATGGCAGGCGCTGGCGGTGGACGAAGCGGGCAATCTCGCGCTCGGCAACGCGCACAACGTCGGCGACCCATGCCCGCCCGCGCCGCAGAATTCGGCCATCGCCCCCGCGTCGGCGAGCACGACGCTCGTCTCCACCGATGCGAACGGACGCGTGCTGTCGTGCCGCGGCGGCAGGTGGCAAACGCAAAGCGAAATCGAGCCGGCGTCGTCGCTCACGGGCTGTCAGCTCGTGATGGCCAACCCGAACGGCGCGGGCGATTACTCGGCCTGCACGGGCCAGCCGGCGACGAACTTCCAGTCGGGCGCCTATTCGTACAACGGCAGCAACGGTACGTACTCGTATACGTTCAGGACGACCGTCAACCTCGCCAAGCCGGGGATCATCGTCGCGTCCACCTGGGCGCACCTGAACGACGGCATGTGCAACGGCCCTACCGGCAACCGGGGGCAGCTCTCGCAGAGCATCGACATCACCGACGGCGGCAACCACAACCTCGGGCATACGGAGAGCCAGACGCCGACGCTTCAGGACGATTCGGGCGGGATCAACAACGCGCTGTCCCAGGCGGGCACGCCCGGCACCTACACGATCGTCGTGACGACGAACTGGGCGACGTACGCCGGTATCACGACGCCGTGGATCAGCAGCTTTTGCGGGGAGTCCGGCCAGACGGTCTGGAACACGCCCGTCGCGGCGGGCTGGACGATCAACTCCTACTACTGAGCGCCCGACCGTGAGCCTATCCATACCGCACACCTTCGCAGCACGGCCACGCACGGCGCGACCGGCGAAAGCGGCGCCATTGCGCCGGCACCGCCTTCGCGCGGGCTCAGTGCGGCGCGAGCGTCTGCAGCATTTCGTGCAGCTCGAGCCGGTTGTAGGTCGCGCGCAGCACGTCGCGTGGCAGGCATTGCTGCTTCGATACGAGGCTGAAGAGGTGATCGTTGAGCATGCGCGACATGTTGTCTTCCTTGCGCTTCATGAACTCGGCAAGGTACGGCAGCTTGCCCGGATCGGTCAGCAGGCCGCTGATCTGCTGATTGTTGTTGAAGAGCAGTTCGCTCGCGAGCACGAAGTTCTCGCCATCCTCGGTCGGCACGAGGCATTGGCAGATCACGCCGATGAGGCAGTTCGCGAGCGCGGCCGCATAGCGCTCGCGCTGCTCGGCCGGAAAGAACGACAGCAGCCGCGTGAGCGTGCCGATCGCGCTGCCCGTGTGCATCGTCGCGAGCACGAGGTGGCCCGATTCGCCGGCCTGCAGCGCCGTCTCCGCGGTCTCGGGGTCGCGCACCTCGCCGACCATGATGACGTCGGGTTTCTGCCGCAGCGCCTCGCGCAGGCCGGCCGAGAAGCTCGGTGTGTCGGTCGGCACTTGCCGCTGCGAGACGATCGACGTGCGGCCCTCGAGTTCGTATTCGATCGGCTCCTCGATCGTGACGATATGGCTGTTGCGCGTGCGGTTGATGTGCTCGAGCAGCGACGCGATCGTCGTCGTCTTTCCCGAGCCGGTCGGGCCCGTCACGAGGATCAGCCCCTTGGCGCTGTCGATCATCGAGCGCACGTAGGCGGGCAGGCCGAGCTTGTCGAGCGCGAGCGGCTGCAGCGGCAGGCGCCGGATCGAAATGACGAGCTTGCGGCCGCCATTGGTGCGGTAGATGTTGCAGCGAAGGCGGCAGCGCGTGAGCACGAACGGGCGATCGATCGCGCCGTGCTGAAGCAGCGCCTCCCAGTCCGGTTCGATCGACGCCAGCGTGGGCAGCATTTCGTCGTGGAGCACGGGCTCCTCGCCGACGGCGAGCCACCCGCGCGGCGCCTTGATCATGATCGGCCGGTCCTGCTCGATATGGATGTCGGTGAAAGTCTGCCGCAGGTCGATCAATTCGAGAATCTCGCGCGTCAGGTCGCGACGTTCGTGACTCGGAGCGTTCATCGTCAATGCCCTTCCTATGAAAGATAGTCGGAACTTACATGAAAACTTTGTCGATGTGTCGGAGAAGCACCGGGCCGCGCTGCGTACGCTTCATCGCGGGCGGCGTGTCATGAACTGGGCTCGCCGACTGGGCACCGTGGCCCTCGCCGCCGCGCTCGCATTCGGGGCGACCGCCCCCGTCGCCGAGGCGGCGGCCGTGCGCTGGAAGTCGTCGAGCGTCGACTACGAAGCGCAGGGCAAGGACATCAAGGACGTGCTGCGCGACTTCGGCGCGAGCCAGGGCGTCCCCACGCGCATCGCCGCCGACGTGAGCGGCACCGTGAGCGGCAAGTTCCATCTGCCGCCGCGGCGTTTTCTCGATACGCTCGCGGCGTCGTTCGGCTTCGTGTGGTACTACGACGGCGAAGTGCTCGACATCACGACGGCCGCCGAACTGCAGAGCACGCTCGTGAAGCTCGATTCGGCCGATACGGGCGCGCTGCGCGATGCGCTCGACCGCCTGCGCATCGCCGACGAGCGCTTTCCGATCGTCTACGACAGCGCGCAGGGCACGGCGCTCGTGAGCGGGCCGCCTCGCTACGTGCAGATGGTGACGAACGTGGCCTCGCGGCTCGACAACAACGCGGCGCATCGAAGCGGCACGCAGGTACGCGTCTTTCCGCTCTATCACGCGTGGGCGCACGACCGCACGGTGCCCATCGACGGCCAGCAGGTCACGCTGCAGGGCGTGGTGGCCGTGCTCAACGGCATCTACCACCCGGGCACGGCCAAGGCCGCCGACAAACGCGGCGAGGGCGGCCGCGCGGCGAGCGGCGTGAAGCGCACCACGCCGATCAACGACGTGAACGGCAATGCGTACAACGGCCCGTACGTACCGCCGCCGGTGCCGTCGGGCGCGGCCGGCAAGGGCATGTTCGCCGGGCTCACCGGGCAGCCGTCGCCGGCCGTGGCGGCGGCGGTGGGCGAGCCGCCGCCGCCGCAGAACACGAGCACGGCGCCGGCGAGCGACGATCAACTGCCCGTCATCGTCGCGGACCAGCGCACGAACTCCGTCGTGATTCGCGATACGGCCGACCGGATGGATCAGTACGGCAAACTGATCGATCGCCTCGACGTCAAACCGCAACTGATCGAGATCGAGGCGCACATCATCGAGATCGACGACGACGCGCTGCATCAGCTTGGCGTCGACTGGACCGCGCACAACAGCCACGTCGACGTGCAGACCGGTACCGGCACGCTCGCACAGAGCACCTACAACGGCACGCTCTCCCAGAACTTCGGCCAGACGGCGCTGGCGGGCAACATGCTCGCGGCGGCGACGCCCGTGGGCGCATCGGTGGCCGCCGTGCTCGGCGACGCCGGCCGCTATCTGATGGCGCGCATCTCGGCACTGCAGCAGACGAAGGCCGCCAAGATCGACGCGAGCCCGAAGGTCGTCACGCTCAACAACATCGAGGCCGTGATGGACAACCAGACGCAGTTTTTCGTGCCGGTGTCGGGATACACGTCGGGCGATCTCTACAGCGTGTCGACCGGCATCTCGCTGCGTGTGCTGCCGATGGTCGTGGAGGAGGACGGGCGCACGCGCATCAAGCTCGACGTGGCGATTCAGGACGGCCAGCTCACCGATCAGACGGTCAGCAACCTGCCGGTGATCCAGAACAGCACGATCAACACGCAGGCGTTCATCGAGGAGGGGCAGGCGCTGCTCATCGCCGGCTATCGCGCGGACAGCGCGACGATGGGCGTGACCGGGGTGCCCGGGCTCTCGAAGATTCCGTTGATCGGCGCGCTCTTCAGGACCGACAACCGCCAGAAGAGCCACATGGAGCGGCTCTTCCTGCTGTCGCCGCGCGTCATCTCGCCGTGATGCACCGCAACCGCCCGCCCCGGGTAATGCAGGAGGCCATGTGAACGAATCCCGTACTCAGCCGCATTCGCTGCCCGACGTGCAGCCCGGGAAGCAGTCCGAGCCGCGGGCCGCCCAATCGGGCTTGCCCGCCGACGCATGCGGCGAGGGCGCCGCCGATCGCCGCCTGTCCGACGACGACGCGCGCCGCCTGCGCGGCACGCTGCGCGGGCTGCCGTGCGGGGTGATCGTGCTCGATCGCGCGGGCGCGGTCGTCCACGCGAACGCGCGCGCGCTCGAGATGCTGGCGATGACGCTGCCCGCGGGCGTCGATTTCAGCGTGGCGCTGAGCGAGCGCTTCGAGATGACGGATGTGCCGCGGTTGCGCGATCTCGAAGCGGGCCGCGAGGTACGCGTGGACGATTCGACCTTCTGGATTCAGGCGGGCCCCGCCGGTGCGTGCGCCGGTGCGGGGGCGGGCGAATCCGTCATCGCCGTGACGGACGTGACGCCGTTCGCTCGCTCGCTCGACGAGCGAGCGATGTCGCTGCGCTTTTTGCTGCACGATCTGCGCTCGCCGCTCAATTCGATCAGCGCGCTCACGCAGCTCGATGCGAGCGACCCCGACGCGTTCGAGCGCTGCGGCGGCATGCAGCAGATCACCGCGCTCGCGCAGTACGTGCTCTCGCTCGGCGAGCAGTTCATCTTCTCGTCGGTGACCGAGCATTTGCAGGCGCGCGACTTCAAACGGTTCGATCTGCGCGCGACGCTGCGCCAGATCATCTCGCAGCTGGAGGTCACCGCCGTCTATTGCGGCGTCGCGCTACACTTGTGGCTGCCCGACAGCGCGCCGCTCTGGGTGAGCGGCATGCGCAACTTCGTGGCGCGCGCCGTCCAGAACGTCATCGACAATGCCGTTCGCGCGTCGCCGCGCGGCGAGGCGGTGACGGTCTCGATCCGGCAGGCCGACGGTTTCGCCGAGGTGGTCGTCGACGATCGCGCGGGCGGGCTGCCGGGTCTCGTCGCGGGAGATCGGCTGACCGACTTCGAGAAGCTCGGCAAGCGGACGGCAACGGGCTTCGGTCTCGGGCTCAAGCTCGCCGTGCAGATCGTCGGCATGCACGGCGGCGCGCTTTACGCCGAGCTCAACGGACAAGGCGGTACCGTGTTCGTGCTGCGTCTGCCGTGCCTGAATCCCGTCGCCGCGAAGCCGCACGCGACGTCGCTCGTCGATGCCGACCGCGCGTTGCGCGCGGCGCGCGGCGAGTGAGGCGCCAGCGCGCGGCCCGTATTCGTTTGGCACGCGTTGCGCGGAGCGGGCGCCGGCTCCCGCGCGGCCGTCGGAACCAAGGGGTCTCATGAAATCGCTTGCAGGCAAACCCGTACGCATTCTGTTCGTCGAGGACGACGTCGCGCACCACGCGCTCATTCATTCCTGGCTCAAGAGCGAGGGCTACCACATCGACGCTTTTCACAGCGGGCTCGACGCGCAGCAATTTCTGTCGGAGCAGTGGGCCGATCTCGCGATTCTCGACTGGGATCTGCCGGGCGTTTCCGGCGACAAGCTGCTGCAAAAGATCCGCAGCCGCTCGCAATCGATCATGCCCGTGATTTTTCAGACCGTGCACTCGGCGGAGTCCGACATCGTGCGCATACTCGATGCGGGTGCCGACGACTATCTCGTGAAGCCCTACGACAGGCAGGTGCTGCTCGCGCGCATGCGCGCGCTGCTGCGGCGCTTCGCGCCGATGAACGTGCAGGGCCGCAAGATGTTCGTCGACGACGAATGCGCGCTCGATCAGCAGGCGCGCTCGCTCGTGGTGGCGGGCGTGGCGCACAAGCTCGGCACCAAGGAGTTCGACATTCTCTGGCATCTCGCCCGGCACACGGGCGCCGTCGTGCTGAGGCAGGATCTGATGAGCGTGGTCTGGGGCTGGGATGCGGCCGTGCAAAGCCGCTCCGTCGACATGTACGTGAGCCGCCTGCGTGCGAGCCTGAAGGCGGCCGGCGTCGGCTGGACCGTGCAATCGGTCTATGCGACCGGTTACCGCCTGACCCTCAAGCCGGATATGGATCAGTCGGGCGCCGGTGCGTCGGGCGCCGGTGCGTCGCCGGAAGGCGCCGCATGAGCGCGGCACGCACGCGAGCGCTCGCGCGCGGCGCCGTCGCTGCCTTCGTCTGCGCGGCCACCGTGCATGCGCAGGCGGCGAGCATGGCGTGGGCCGGCGGCCCCGGCGCCCGCTTCGTCTACGTGACGAATGGCGCGGGCCTCGCGGAGGTCCTGAATGCGTTCGCGGCGGGGCAGCACGTTGCGCTGCGCATCGACGGTCAGGTGGAGGGCGTCGTGAGCGGCCGTTTCGCCATGCCGCCGCAGCGCTTTCTCGACGTCATGAGCCGTTCGTACGGATTCGTCTGGTACTACGACGGTGCGGTCCTGCATGTGTCGCCCGCGAACGAGCAGGCGCATATCGCCATCCGGCCTCACTTCTTTTCGGCGAATGCGCTGCGTACGTCGCTCGAGCAGGCAGGTCTTGCCGATACGCACTTCCCGTTGGCGGTGGATGCCGTCGCGCAAACGGTGAACGTGCGCGGGCCGGCGACCTACGTGGAGCGTATTCGTGCCGCGGCCGAGCGCTTCGAGCGCGACGCGCGGGAGCGCGTGCGCTTGTCCGTGCGGGTGTTTCGCCTGAGTGCCGCGAATGCCGCCGACGAAACGCGCGTGGTCGATGGCCGCACGCTCGTCGTGCCCGGTGTGGCCACGCTCTTGCGGCGCCGTTTCGAGCGCCCGGCCGTGGCGAACGGGACCGCCATTGCCGATGCACCGCGGATCGTCGAGTTCGATGCGGCGTTGCCGGCGATCGAAGCGGATGCGACGACGAATTCCATCCTGATACGCGATCGGGCCGAGCGTATCGACGCCGACGGCGCGCTCGTCGCCAGCCTGGACGTGCGTGCGCAGCTCGTATCGGTCCAGACGTGGGTGGTGGATGTCGATGGCGACGCGCTCGACGCGTTGCGGCCCGCGTTGCCGCCGGCCATGGCCGACGGGGCAGCCGCCGAGCAGGCGACGGCGGACGCGCGCGCGCACCGCGATGCCGGTATCGCGCCCGACGGCGGCCGCGCGCTGCTCGCGCAACTCAAGGCATTGGCCAGCCGTGGCCGCGCTGAAATCGAGGTGTCGCAAACGGCGCTCACGCACGACCGCTCGCCGGCCGTCATCGACCGCCACGAGGCACGTCTCGCACGCCGCGATGAGGATGACCTGCCCGATGACGGCGCCCGCGATCTCTGGCTCTCGATTGCACCGACGGTCGAAGGCGCCGCGTCGATGCCGCGTATCGGCTTGCGCGTGGAACTGGGGCGTCGCCGCGATGCGCGCCGCTATCGGGCCGTCGACGAAAGCCTGGCGCCGGGCGAGTGCCTCGTCATCGAGGGGCCGGCGCGGCACAGGGGCGATGTCGAGCGTCGCGCGGACGATACCGGTTCCGGCAGTGCGGGAGAGGGCGGCACGCGTCGCCGCCTCGTCTTGCTGATACCGCGCGTGGCGGCATAGCGCCGAGCGGGCGAGCGCCCGCGATCGCGTGAGCGTGAAGCGACGTGCCGTGTACGAACGGTTGCGATGGCCGGCCAGGCGTCGATGCGCGCGGATGCGCCCCTTGCCTGCGGTGCGCCCGCGCTCGCCGGGCTTACGCCCGCAGCCACATGAAATTGCCCGACGCAATGCCCTCGAACATTTCGTCGGGCGATTCGAGGATGTTGTTTTGCCAGTAGCGGCCGTGTTCGGCGTAGTGCGAGAAGAGATCGGCGAGATAATCGCCGGTGATCGTCGGGCCCATCGGCAGATGGACGAGCAGCACGACGTTGCCCGTATCGGATTCGAGGCACAGTTGCGCCTGGTCCTGCGCGTAGACGAGCAGGTTGGCCTCGAGCATGAGCCGGAAAACGACGAGCGACCGGCCGGGCGTGACGGCGCCGTAATGAAAGCTGACATAGACCGAATCGGGGTCGGCCTCGTGGTGGTCGAGATGGACGTCGAACCCTTCGATCTCGAGCGTTTGCGTGTCGACGACATACTCGGCGTCGGGCAGCCCGACCACCGCGCAAACCTCGTGAATCAACTCGACGAAACGTTCCCTGCTCATGGGCGGCAATCTCCGGCGAAAATAGGGCGGGCCGGTTGCAAAAAAGCGGGGGCACGGAGCCGGAAAGCCGGGCTTTCCGCTTTCGTGCCCCTCGCGCCAACGGACCGCGGCAACGCGAGTCGCTTACTGGCCCTTCGCGGCGTCGGCGATGTTCTTCGCGCCGTTGTTGCCGACGGAGGCGAGCGCCGACGTTTCCTGCTGCTGCATGTTGATCTGCATGGCGGCCATCGTCATGGCGTTGTTCTGGTTGGCCATGGCCTGCATCTGGCCGACCATGTCGGCGTTTTGCGAACCGGCTTGCGAGACGCCCGAGCTTCCGATCGATGAAGACATGATGTATTCCCCTTATCAAGAAAGTGATGAAAAAAGCACTGCTGTGGGTTGACGCCTGATGCTTCGGTAAAAGGCCCGTGGCCGTGGTGGCCGCCGGTCCGGACCGGCTGACGCGCAGCCGGATGCTGCAACTGCAAACTGTCTAACCTTCTTCCGTATCGCCGCGGATGCCGTCAAAGCGCCGCGCCACGCGCGCTGTGGCGCTCCTGCAGCGTGAGCACGATGCGGCGCGCCGCGATCATCCCGCGATAGAGCTTTTGCAGATCGAGCCGCTCGCGCTCGTCGGCCGCGGACTGCGTGGCCGTACTGATCCGGCGCGCGGTTTCGTCGAAGGCCGCCGCGATGCGCGCGACCCGCTGCGCGCCGTCGGGCGCCGAGAGCGTGGCATCGAGCGCGTTCAGATCCTGCGCGATGGGAAGCAATGCGTCGTACATGTCGGTTCCTTTGGTGGTCGAGGTCAATTGTTTGCTTCGTCCCTGCTGCTCGCGAACAGATGCTTCGTGCCGTCGGGCGTCTCGATGTAGCGCAGCCCGCCCGTGGCGATCACCGACGTGTACTCGACATCGGGCGTGAGCGCCTGCGCCTCCTTGACGTCGACGTCGACGCGCTTGACGTTGTCGCCGAGGTCGGCCCTGATACCTGCTATCAGCGTGCGGAAGGTCGTCATCGACTGCACGCTGCCGCTCACGCGGAAGATGCCGTGGCCTTGGTAACTCACTGCCGCGCCCGTGCCGGCGAGCGACTGCTGAATGTTGTCCACATCTTGCTGCGCGACGTCGTATTCGCGCCGCACCTTGCCGCGCGCGAGACTGTCCATGATCCGCTGCGCCTTCGCGCTTTCGTCGCTGCTCGTCACGATGCCGCGCACCGCCACACTGTCCTTGCGTGCCATTGCCTGCAGATCGCCGAGGCCTTCGCGGTGCAGGGCCTCCTGCAACTGCCGTGCGATCGCGTCGGCGTCGAACTTCACGCTCGCCGCTTCGCTCGATTGCGTGCCCGCGAACATCACGCCGGCCACGGCGATGCCGCCGATCGCAGCGGTGCAGGCGAGCGCCAGCACGGCCGTGCGCCAGCGCACCTGGGGCGACGCGGTCGGCGCGCGGCCGGCGCCGGGTTCGTCCGCATGGGCCGGGTCCCGATCCGGCGCGCCGCTATCCGCGTCAGCCGCCGTCGCGGTGTCGGCAGGCGGCTCGGCTGTCTTCCAGAGGCCCGCCAGCAAATCGAGATCGCGCGGCCAGGCTTCGCCATCGGGGCCCACGCAAAACACGACATCGCCGAACGGCACGGCCACGAAGTCCGCCACGAGCACCTCGTCGCCGTTCGCCGAGCGGATCCGCGCCACACCGTCCTCGCCCACGCAAAGCTCGATGTCCTCGACCGTCCAGTCGCTGATGCAGACATCCGCGTGCTCGGCGGCGCCGATCCGGTAGGTGCCGCTCGTGAGCCGGACCTGGGCTCCGGCGTGGGTGCCGGTCAGTACTCGAAGCGCTTTCATGATCGTGGTATCCGTGTATCCGACGTGGGTCATGCGGTTGCTCTTGCGGGTCGCCGCTCCGGCGTGTCGCTGCTTCGCGCATCGGGCCGCCGGGCCTTGACCGTCAAAATCAGTTTAGGGTTTTGCCGTTGGCGCGGCCGGCGCCATGCGAACTTCGAACGTCTTATCCGAAGCGCCGGCCGTTGCCTTGGCCGCCCCTTGCCGCGCGGCGCCGGTTTGACCGCCGATCGCGCCGCCCGTCGCGCCGCCCGTGACGGCGGCACCGGCTGGCGCCTTGCCGGCCGGCAGCGCGGCTTGCGTGTCGAGAATGCATTGCTTCACTGCCGCGATCGATTGATCGTCGTACGAGTATTCGATGCCCGCGCGCTGGCGCGCGAGCGTGTTGTCGAGCGATACGCCGAGCAGCCCGGTCACTGCGGCGGCCTTGCCCGGGGTCGCGGCGCTTTGCATCAGCGCCGCATGGCGGTGCGCGTGAAGCCGGGCAGCATTGCGCCGGAGCGCCATCGGCGAGCGCATGGCGAGCAGCATCGGCACCGCCAGCAAGGGCCCCAGTTCGACCTGCGCGGCAAGCCGCAGCACCTCCTTCGCGCAGGCCGCCGCGAGTTCGGCCGGCAAGTCCGGTGCACCGAGCTTTTGCGTCGCGAGCAGTTGCATCGTCGCCGCGAGCGGCTGGCTGCGCGCGGCGGCCTTGGCCCGGCCCGCCTTGCCGATCGCGAACTTGCGCGGTGTGTCGCGGCCTTCGCCGGACTGACGGCCGTCGCGCCGAGGCTGTCCGTCGCGCGGCGAACGCTGCTGCGGCTGCCCCTGTTCTTCGCCCTGTTGATTCGAGCCGCGATCGTGCCCATGGCCGTTGCGATGCCGTTGCTCCTCGCCGTGTTGCTGATCGCGCTCGCGCTTTTGCTGCTGACCCTGCTCGTGCTTGCGTTCGCGCTCGTGCGGGTGTTCGTGCTCGTGCCTGGGCTCGAGCGCGTGCGGGTCGTCCGGCCGTTCGTGAGCCGATGCCTCTTTGCCCTGCGCCTTCGCCGAGCCCCCTGGCCGCGGCCGTTGGCCGAGCTGGCGCATCAGCTTTTGCGCGGAAGGGGGCGGCGGCTTGTGCATGCCTTCGGCAAAACGCTTGCCGCGGTAGAAAGCGGCGGCGAGCATCTTGTTGTGCTGCAGGCGCGCGCGCTGCATCTTCGTGTGCTGCACCTTCACGCCCGTGAAGCCGCGCGCCTGGGTCATCTGCCCCGTGTGCTCGGCGCCGGCCTGCGCCTGCTGCGCGAGATCGGCGGCGTGGTGGCCGTGGTTGTTGCGGATCGGCGAATTCACGACGGCACCGCGAGCGTGACGATCTGATTGGCGAAGCGCAGGATCGCGGCGGCGCCCCAGGCGCCGATCATCAGCACGGTGGCCACGACGGCCACCAGCTTCACCGCGTACGAGATGCTTTGGTCCTGCATCGACGTGATGGCCTGCACGAACGAAATCGCGAGGCCGGACAGCGCGGCGACCACCACCACCGGCATCGAGACGGACAGGCAGAGCAGCAGGCCCTGCGAAGTGATGCGAACGAGCGTATCGGTTTCCATGGTGCGCGCCTCAGCGATAGGTCATGACAAGACCGTGAATCAATGTGGACCAGCCGCTCATGACGACGAACAAGAGCAGCTTGAACGGAATCGCGACGTTCGTCGGCTGGACCTGGTTCAGGCCCATCGCCATCAGCACGTTGGCGATGACGAGATCGACGACGATGAACGCGATGTACAGCAGAAAGCCGATCTTGAAGGCGTCGGCCATCTCGGTCAGCGTGAAGGCCGGGGCGAGGACGATGAGGTCGTCCTCGCGGATCTTCGCCGCCATGTCCTTCGGCCAGACCACGGTTGCCGAGCGCACGAAGAACCGCTTTTCGCGCTCGTGCGCGTGCTTCTTCAGAAAGGCGCGAAACGGCTCCTTTGCCGCATCGAAGGCATCGAGCACGACGAGCGACGTGTCGCTGCCGGGGGTGCGGTGCATCGTCTGCATGGTTTGCATGGCCTGCATGCCGATCGGCGCCATCACGTAAGCGGAGACGAGGACCGCGATGCCGTTGAGCACCATGTTCGGCGGCACCTGCTGCACGCCGAGCGCGTTGCGCAACAGCCCGAGCACGACCACGATCTTCGCGTACGAGGTCGCGACCATCGCGACGAACGGGATCAGGCTGATCGCGACGACGGTGATCAGCAGCCCGGTGAGATCGCTAAACTGAACCATGGCCGCGCGACAGCTGAACGAGACGCACGCCGAGATGATCGCCGACGCTCACGAGTTCGCCGAAGCCGATCGTCTGCCCGTAGGTGACGAGCCGCACGCGCGCATCGGGCAGCGCGGTCGGAAGCTCGAGCACGTAGCCCGCGCGCAGCGCCGAGAGCTGGGCGACCGGCATCGAAACCGTGTCGATCTCGAGCTTCAGCGGCAGGTCCAGCTGGCTGATTTCGACGGGCGTGTCGATCGAATCGGTAAGCGGCGCGTTGAACTGCGTCTCATGGCTCATGGTGGGGTCCTCGTTCAAGGTCATCAGATGGTGGGTGACGTCTGCCACGGCGCGCAGTTGCCGCGTCCCGTAGCGGCCCCAGACGACGTGCATCGGGGCGGACGAGCGCTCGCTCGCGAAGAGCGCGCGGGTGGCTTCGGGTACGGCACGCAAGATGACGTCGCCCGCGCGCAGCGAATCGAGCGTCGTCACGTTCATCGTTTTCTCGCCGATCTGCAGCCGGCCCGGTACGGCGATCTCGCTGACGTGGGTGGCGAACGGCGTGCATTGCCGGGCCACGAGCGTTTCGAGCGCGTCGAGCCAGCCGCTGTCGACGTGCTCGACAACCGCATCGAAGCGGGTATCGCTCACGCGCAGCGAGAGCGCGCAGCAAGGCGCGCTCAACGGCTGACGCGCGGCAGGTTCGAGCGAGACGACTTCCACGCCGTCGAAGCCGAGCGTTTGCAGCGCGCGCCGCAGCGGATCGAGCAGGATCGCGCACACGGAATGGCGCAAGCGCGCGTTGACGGGCTCGTCCGACGCGACGATGCTCGCGAGCCCCGTGTGCTGTCCGACGTCGATGCGCACCGCGGCCGTCTCCATGCCCCAGCGCAAGCGCACGACGGCGGCGCGCTCCGGCTCCACGAAATCGTGCGTACCGACGCTGAAGGCCGAGACGCCGAGCGCGTGAGCGAGCAGTGCGCTCAGGCGCTCGTCGACGGCGAGCCGATGCTGGCGCGCGGTGGCGGCCGCAAGCGCGGGCAGCCGCGCGGGATCGAGCAAGACGGCCACCGCCGGCGCTTGGGCGGCCGCCGCAACGTGGTCTGTCAGTAGCGTTCGTGTGGTGTCCATATTCGTTTTACGTGACGATGATCTCGACGCTGCGCGCGCCGTCGAAGCGGCTTTGCATCACTGCCTCGAGGCTGGTGCGCAACGTCGCCGCATGCTGTGAGATTAGTTCGCGCGAGCGTGCGTCCGTGGTGTCGAAGCGAAGCGTCAATTGGAAATGCGAAAGCGCGAGGTTCAACGTGCAGCCTGGCAGCAGCGCCGGATCGATGGGAATCGTGATCTGCCAGTCGCCGCTTGCGAACACGATCGGATTGGCGCAGAAGTCCGACACTTCGGCGACGATCGAATCGACGAACCGGTTCATGTCCTGGCCCGTGCGCGCCGGTGCCCGCACGGCGACCACGGCATGCGGGCCGACTGCTTCGGAGCGCTGCGGCTCGCGCGTGGCTTGAACGCGCGGCGTGGCCGGCGCAGCCGTCGATGGCCGGGCGTTGGGCGGCCTCTGCGGTGAAAGTGGCGCCGCGCCGTGCACCGGCATCGGCGTCGGCGTCGGCGTCGGCGTGGGCATCGTCGAATATGCCGGTACATGCATGGGCGCATGCATGGCCGACTGCACCGGCAGGTGCATCGTCGAATGCATGGGCGGATGAATCGTCGCAGGCACCGGAGCCGGCACCGGCACCGGCGCTGCCGATCGAGCGTGCCCGGCAGCGTCATCGCGTTCGTCGCCGGAGCCAGCCTGTGCGTCGTCGTCGCGCTCGCCGCTGCCGGCATCGTCGCGATGGTCGTCCGCGGCGAACCCGGGGACCGGGTAGAACGGTTCGGCTTGCTCGCCGAATGGAGGCTCGGCCGGTGCGGCGCATGGCGGCTCGTCGCCGGGCGTTTCCGATGCGCCGGCGCGCGCGCCTTCGCGCAGGCGCTGAAAAAGCGCGGCCTGGCGGCTCAACTGCGCGACCGGCATCTCGGGTGCGGGGTCGGTGTGCGCGGCCGGCGCTGCGATGACGCGGGCGCGATGAGGGAGGCAGGTGTGCATGGCGCGGCTCGCTCGATCACATCGCCAGGCGGCCGACGGGCTGGAGATCGACATGCGCGCCGAGCTCCTGGTACGAATACACGGGCAGCCACGGCAGCCGCGCCTCGATCATCCGCTTGATGTAGCGCCGGATGTCCATCGACGCGACGAGCGCCAGCGGCTGCCGCGGCGTATCGCCGACGATGTCGGCGATCTTGCCGACGAGCTGGGCGATTTCGTCGGGCGGCAGCGCGAGGAAGTTGCCCGTGGGCGTCTGTTTGATCGACTGCCGGATGTGCTGCTCGACCTGAATGTCGACGAGTACGACGGGCAAATCCCGCACGCCACCCGTCGCGCGATAGGCGATGAGCCGGCCGAGCTCCATGCGGATGTATTCCGTCAACATCAGCATGTCCTTCTCCTTCGGTCCCCAGACGATCAGGCTTTCGGTGATGCTGCGGATATTGCGCACGGGCACGTCTTCCTCCAGCAGCCGGCGCAGCACGTCCGCCATCTTCTGCAGCGGCAGCGCCTTTTGTACTTCCGCGACGAGGCCCGGGTAGTCCTCGTTGAGCTGATCGAGCATCCACTGTGCTTCCTGGATGCCGAGAAAGAGATGAGCATTGCGCCGCAGCAGGTCGATCGTGTGGCGTGCAATCAATGCTTCCGGGGTCGCCGCGGCGGCAGGCGCGTCCGCGGCGCCGCCGTCGGCCGCCGCGTGTACCGCGCGCGTTTCGGCGAGCGTGGTGCGCCCTTGCGGCACGTCGAAGATGAGCACTTCGTAACTGTCTTCGGGCAGCGTGCCGTCGGTCCACATCATGATGCCGGGGAACGGCAGGCCGACTCCCGATTGCAGCGCGTGGCGCTGGGCGTCGAACGCGCGGTCGAGCGCATCGGCCGCGAGACGCGCGCTGACGTCGGCGGCGAGGCGCACGCCGAGCGGGCAGGTGAACTGCGGCGGGCGTGGCAGGATCGACGGCGCGTCGCCCTTGGCGCCGGCGCGCTGCAGTGCGCCTACGGGCTTGCCGGCGCCTTTGGCCGGACCATCCTGCTTCTTCTGCAGACGGTAGCCGACGAAGCCGAGCAGCCCGGCGAGCAGCGCGAAGAGCGCCGCCGGAAAACCGGGCACGGCGGCGAAGCCGAGCAGCAGCAGCGCGGCGAAGTACAGCGCGCGCGAGCTGCTCGTGAACTGGCGCCTGATGTCTTCGCCGAGGGAGGAATTTCCATGGTCGCCGCCTTCGTCCACGCGCGTGATCATGACGCCCGCGGCCACCGAGATCAGCAGCGACGGAATCTGCGAGACCATGGCGTCGCCGATCGAGAGGACCGAGAAGCGGTTGGCCGCGTCGCCGGCCGACATGCCGTGATAGGCGACGCCCACGGCGATGCCCGCGACGATGTTGATCATCGTGATCATGAGGCCGGCGATCGCATCGCCTTTCACGAATTTCATCGCGCCGTCCATGCCGCCATGCAATTGGCTTTCGATGGCGAGCCTCGCGCGTTTCCTGCGGGCTTCGTCCGGCGTCAGGATGTTCGCGCGCAGGTCGGCGTCGATGCTCATCTGTTTGCCGGGCAGCGCATCGAGCGTGAAACGGGCCCCCACTTCGGCGACGCGCTCCGAGCCCTTGGCGATCACGATGAACTGCACGACGGAGATGATGACGAACACGACGAGGCCGACGACGAGATTGCCGCCGACGACGAGCTGGCCGAAGCTTTCGATGATTTCGCCGGCATCGGCGTGCAGCAGGATCGACTTCGTCGACGCGATATTCAGCGAGAGCCGGAACAGCGTCGTGAAGAGCAGCACGGACGGGAACGCCGACAGCGTGGCGATATGGCCCACATACATCGTCACCATGAGCAGCGTGATGCTGATCATGATGTTGATCGCGAGCAGCCCGTCGATGATGGCGGGGGGCAGCGGCAGGATCATTAGCGAGACGATCGCGATCAGCAGGACGGCGATGCCGGCCTCGCCGATGCCGGGCAGTTTCATGGTCTTGAACATGTCCACTACTCCGTGGTGGCGGTTTGAGGCGCGAGGCCGTCCACCCAGCGAAGAATCGCGGCGACGACTTCGAACAGTTCCTCGGGAATCGGCTGATTGAGCGGCACCTTGTGCAGCATGCGCGCGACGGGCGGGTTCGCGACGATGGGCACGCGCGCGTGCATCGCCTGCTGGCGCAGCCGCAGCGCCTGCTCGTCGAGGCCCTTGGCGAGGACGACGGGCAGCGGAAACTCCGCCGGGTCGTAGCGCAGCGCGACCGCGTAGTGAACCGGGTTGACCACGACGACGTTCGCGCGCGCGACGCCGCCTTTCGGACCTTCCTGCGATATCTCCCTGGCCATGCGCTTGCGCTCGCCCTTGAGTTCGGGGTTGCCTTCGCTCTCCTTGTGCTCGCGCTTCACCTCGTCTTTCGACATCCGGTTCTTGCGGATGAAGAGCCACTTCTGCAGCTTGTAGTCGAACGCGCCGATGACGACGAACACGCCGAGCGCGACCACGACCACATGCATGAGCACGGACCACAGCACGCCGATCAACTGCGGTAGCGACTGATCGAGCGCGCTCGCCACCACGGGCATCGCGCTTTTGATCGTCTGCCACATGACGGCGACGAGAATCGCGGCCTTGCCGACCATCTTCGCGAGGTCGATCGCCGAGTTCATCGAGAAGATGCGCTGAAAGCCGGACCCGGGGCTGACCGACGCAAGCTTCGGCATGACGGCTTTCAGCGAAATCTTGAGTCCCGTCTGGGGGGCGAGCGCGATGATGGCGGCGACGAGCGCAACGGCCGCGATCCCGCACAGCAGGCCGAGCGTCTGCAGGCCGATATGAACGAGGATGGTCCAGAGGTCCTGCAACTCGCGCTCGCCGTGGGTGAAATCGACCGCCTCCTTGACGATCGCGCGCAGCGTATCGGCCAGATAGTGCTGGCCCGCCGTCAGCACGAGCACGATCGAGCCGAGCGACGCGACTTCGACCAGGTCGGAACTCTTCGCGACCTGGCCTTCCTCGCGGACTTTGTCCAGCTTCTTGTCTGTGGGCTCTTCGGTTTTCTCGTCGCTCATGACCGCTGTCCTTCGCTTGTCGCAGGCGCGCACCCGGGATGGGGCGCCCCGATGCAACGTTAGCGGCGCCGCGCTATCCGGCGCGACGGCGATGCGAAGCAAGGGCAGGGGCTGCGAAGCGAGGCGGCGCGACGGCGCGTCGCCCGGGCGCAGGCCACGTGAGCAAGGCGACCCGCGCGGCGGCGGGCACGCGCTAAGACGTCCGCGAAAAGCGGCACGGACCGCCGCCCGTCGCACGCGGCGCTTCGCAATTCGTTGTGCGACTTCGTGCGCGGCACGTGGCGCGCCGATCGTGTTGCGTAACTTAGCGTCAACGGAAGGCCACGCCTCATCGGGTGCGGCCCATCGGATCGAATCTGATTTCGTTGGGGGAAAGGATGGACGTTCTGAAGGATCGGCCGCAGTGCCCATCGGGAGTCGTCGGCGCGATCGTCGACCTGGTCAGGGTGGCATTGGCCCGCGCAGGCACGCCGGCGCAAGTCGACATCGACGATCTCGAGCACCTCGTCGACGTGCTGCATCTGCTGCGCCCGGATTCCGCCGAATTCGCGTTTTTCGACGGCTGGCTGCATATGGTGCGCGAGGAATGGAGCGACGCCGAACGGCTCTTTCGCGATCTGGTCGAGCGCTCGGTCTGCCTGCCGGCCAGCAAGGGAATGTTGCTGCAGTGCCTGAAGGCCCGCCAGGAGTTCGGCTGGCAGGAGGAGGCTCGGCACCTGCTGGAGGAGGGCGGCAACGAAGAGGTTGAACGGCTCGCGAAGGTTCTGCTTGCGAGCGAGGAGCTGAAGCAGGCGGTCGCGACCGCGAAGCGCACGGGCCGCTTCGTTGCGCCGGATTCCGCGCTCGCGTTCGAGAACGGAGCGCACGCCGAAGACGGCGAAGCGGTCGCGACGCCGTCGTCCTCATCCAGCGACATGCTGCTGACGATGCAGTACATGCGCGTCTGAGCCTGTTGCCCCTACCAGGAGAAACGAAATGAGCATCACGACTGCATCGCAACTCCAGTACGAACTGGCCCGCGTCACCGGCACGACGCCCGCGGCGCCGAATGCGGACGCGGTATCGCAGCCGCTCGTCGACAAATTCCAGGCGATGATGGCTTCGGCGCCCCAGCATGCGGCAGCCGTCCACCCGACCGAGCGCGCGGACCTCGTGACGAAAGCAGTCGAGGAGCAGGCGGACTATTACCGGCAAGTGCCGAACGACGTGCTCTACATGACTCAGCACATGAGCGCGCTGTCGATGGAGCGCCTTGCCGCCGCCGACATGACCATCCAGCTCGAGATCGCCAGCCTGAACGCCGATCTGCAGGTGAAGATGGCGACCGTGCAGTCGTCGAAGGACGCCGTGCAGACGCTCATGAAGAACCAATGACTTGACTCCCCGTCCTGAAGGACAGGGCTTCTCGGAGCAACTGATGAAACCGAACCTCATGCCTTCGAGGCTGCACTCCGCATGGCGGCTCGTCGCGGTGGCGGCGCTCGTGCTGTCGCTTGCGGCCTGCAAGCAGGAACTCTACGGGCAATTGACCGAAAGCGACTGCAACGAAATGGCGGCCGCGCTGCTGATGTCCGGCGTCGACGCGCAAAAGAGCACGCCCGATGGCGGCAAGACCTGGTCGGTCAGCGTCGACGAAAAGCAGATCGTGCATGCGGTGGAAGTGCTGCGCGCACGCGGCCTGCCGCGCAAGAAATTCGACGACCTCGGCTCGCTGTTCAAGAAGGACGGGCTCGTTTCCACGCCGACCGAGGAGCGCGTGCGCTTCATATACGGTTTGTCGCAGGAACTCGACGACACGTTGTCGAAGATCGACGGCGTGGTCGTGGCGCGCGTGCAGATCGTGCTGCCGAACAACGACCCGCTCGCACAGTCGGTCAAGCCGTCGTCCGCATCGGTCTTCATCAAGTACCGGCCCGACGCGAATCTCGAGCGGATGACGCCGGCGATCAAGAACCTGGTCGTGCACAGCATAGAGGGGCTGACCTACGATCAGGTCAGCGTGACCAGCGTGCCGGCCGATGCGCTCGATCCGCCCGCCCACCCGCACCGCCAGGACGGCTGGGTCGTCTATGCGGGCGGCGCGCTCGGCTTGCTGCTGTTGACGATCGCCGGCGGCTTCGCGCTGTTGCGCGGCAACCTGCTCAAGGGCGGCGGCGGACTTGCGGGCCTCCTCGCGCGCCGGGCGGGGCGTGCAGCGAAAGCGCCGGCATGACCGTCGATCCGAACGATCGCGTGGCCGGCATGGCAAGCATGGGTGAGCCCATGATGAGCGCATACGACGCAGCCGATGCATACGACGCAGCCGCCGACAGCGTTGCCGCCCCGCACGGCGAGACGCCGGCGGCCGTGGCGGCGAGACTGGCCGCCTACCATCGGCGCCGGCGTACGCTGTTCGACTGGATGCATCCGGCGTGGCTTGCACGCGTGCCCGGTGCGGACCGAATCGGCGCATGCAGCCCCGCGCAGGCCGAGGCGCTTGCCGATGCGCTGCTCGACGAATGGGGCATGCCGGTGCCGCCGCTTGCCGCGTTCAACGCGCCGGAAACGGCACTTGCGTTGCTGCCGGCGCACGATTGTCTGACCGTATTCCGCTTGCGCGCGCTCGTGGAGCAGGCGGAGCCGTTGCGCGCGTGGATCGACCGGCCGCGTCGCGAGAAGTTGACGGGCTGGATCGGGGCGCGCGGCGTCAATCTGCTCTTCGCGCGCGGGCGCGAGCTTGCCGGCGATGCGCGCTCGCTTGCCGCGCGCGCGCACCACGCGGCAGCGGTCATGCAAGTGCCGCTCGACGCCGCCGATGGCGATGACCTCGCGTGGCTCGGCTTTCGGCTGTTCGCGCGCGACCGCCGATGGGCGCCGGGCGGCCCGCTCGCGATCATGCGGTTGGCCATGCCGGCGCGCGACGACGGGGGGCCGTTGCCGTTCCCTTCGTTGCCGCCGTCGCTACCGTCTTCGGAAGGCTCGAGCCCGAGCCTTTCGATCGTCTCGCAACTGCCCGACTTGTTTCCGGAGGGGTCATGGTGATCTGGTTACGCAATCCGCAGGCCGAAGGCACGGACCTCGGGGTGGGCGTCGAAGGCGACGTCCTGCGTCATGAACGCGTCGCGGCGATCGTCGAGATCGATGCGGCGTACGCCGAGATGCGCCGGCAATGCGACGAGGCGCTGGACGCGGCGCGCGCCGAGGCCCGCATGCTGCTCGACGAAGCCCGCGCCCGCGCGGACGAACTCGTCGAGCGCGCCATGCGCGAGTTCGCGCAAGCGGCCGAGCGCGGCTATGACGACGGTTTGCGGCGGGGGCTGACCGATTGGCACGAACGCGCGGCGGCCGCGCATGCCGAAGCCTGCCGGCTCGCGCCCGGGCAGCATGACCGGCTGGCCGGGCTGGTGACGCTGGCGGTCGAGCAGATCGTCGCGTCAGTGGATCCCAAGGCGCTTTTCGCCCGCGCGGCCGCGACGGTCGAGCGGGTCGTCGCCGACGGCAGCCCCGTTCATCTGCGTGTTCATCCGTCGGATCTGGCCGCGGCGAGCGCGGCCTTCGACGAAGCGGCCGCGGCGTGGCGCGAGGCCGGGCGCTCCGTGCGGCTGTGCGTGGCGGCCGACGCGACGCTTGCGCCCGGCGCATGCGTCGCCGAAACCGACCTGGGCGCGATCGACGCGAGCTTGTCGTTGCACTTGGCGGCGATGCGCGATGCCCTGGCGCGCGCGGTGCGAAGCGTGACGGAGGGCCCATCGCGCGACGCGCCGGATGCGCGGCCCGGGGATGACGCGCAAGCCGTCGACGTGCAGACCGGTTTCGCGGGCAACGACGAGGGGCCGATCGGCGAGTACGCCGTCGGAGCCGGCGAGGGCCTGGCGGACCCGGATGCGCGCACGGACGACGGCGACGACGGCGACATCAGCGACATCAGCGACATCAGCGACATCAGCGACATCAGCGACATCAGCGACATCAGCGACATCAGCAACATCGGCGACATCGGCGACATCGGCGACATCGGCGACATCGGCGACATCGGCGACATCGGCGACGAAGAAGGTTGGCAAGACGAGGCCGCGGCCGTGCAAACGGCGGGCGACCTGCGCGACGAGGGTTGGACCGATGCCGCGTATGCCGACGCCGATGCGATGTCCATCTGAACCGATCTTCGAGCGGCACGTGGAAGAAGACACGACAACGAAAGGAGCGCCATGATCGACAGCGCGGACGGTTTCGAAACCGACGAAGCGAGCGGGGTGCCCATCGCGCAGCTACGGGACGTACGCGGCTTCTCGGCGCTGATGGATGCGATGGAGCGCGAACTGCGCGCCCGCCCACAACCCGCCGCATGCGGCAAGGTCCAGGAAGTGATCGGCACGCTCGTACGCGTATCGGGGCTCGATGCGACGCTCGGCGAGCTATGCGAGCTGCGCTCGCCCGAAGGCGCGTTGCTGCAGCGTGCCGAGGTGGTCGGCTTCTCGCGCGACGTCGCGCTGCTCTCGCCGTTCGGCCGGCTCGGCAGCGTGTCGCGGGCGACACGCGTGGTGGGACTCCGGCGTCCGCTTTCGCTGCGCATCGGCCCCCGCCTGCTCGGCCGCGTGATCGACAGCCTGGGCGAGCCGATCGACGGCAAGGGGCCGCTCGAATGCGACGAGTGGCAGCCCGTCATCGCCGATCCGCCCGATCCGATGTCGCGGCCCGTCGTCGATACCCCGATGCCGACGGGCGTGCGCGTCGTCGACGGCATGATGACGCTGGCCGAGGGCCAGCGCATGGGCATCTTCGCGCCGGCCGGCGTCGGCAAGAGTACGTTGATGGGCATGTTCGCGCGCGGGGCGCGCTGCGACGTCAACGTGATCGCGTTGATCGGGGAGCGCGGCCGCGAAGTGCGCGAATTCTGCGAGCACATTCTCGGGCCCGAGGGAATGGCCCGCTCGGTCGTCGTCTGCGCGACATCGGACCGCTCTTCGATCGAGCGCGCGAAGGCCGCTTATGCGGCAACGGCGGTGGCCGAATACTTCCGCGACCGCGGCATGCGTGTGCTGCTGATGATGGATTCGCTGACGCGCTTTGCGCGTGCGCAGCGCGAAATCGGCCTGGCGATGGGCGAGCCGCCGACGCGGCGCGGCTTTCCACCGTCGATCTTCGCGGAGCTGCCGCGGCTGCTGGAGCGCGCGGGCCGCTCGGAGCATGGTTCGATCACCGCCCTTTATACCGTGCTGGCCGAGGACGAATCGGGCGGCGACCCGATCGCCGAGGAAGTACGGGGCATTCTCGACGGCCACATGATTCTTTCGCGCGAGATTGCGGCACAGAACCGCTATCCGGCGATCGACGTGCTCGGCAGTCTTTCTCGCGTGATGACGCAGGTGGTGCCGCGCGAGCACGTGGCGGCGGCGGGGCACGTGCGCCGGTTGATGGCCAAGCACAAGGAGGTCGAATTGCTGCTGCAGGTGGGCGAGTATCAGAGCGGCACCGATGCGCTTGCCGACGAAGCCATCGCGAAGATCGACGCGATTCGGGATTTCCTCGGCCAACCGACCGATCTGCTCGTCGACCCGAACGACACGCTCGCGGCCCTCGGCGAGATCGTGCAGTCCTGATGCCGGAGGCAAGCGATGAAAGACCGCCGCGTTGCCGCGTTCGAGCGCGTGCTCTCGCGCCGCCGCCAGCTCGATCGCAAGCTCAATGCGGCGCTCGGCGGCTTGCGCGGCGAGCTGCAGGCGCTCATCGACGCGTTGGAGGAAAGCCGCGCGGCGGTGCGCGCGCATGCGGCCGGGCTCGCCGCGCACGACGGCAAGATCGACGCGATGCTGGGCAGCGTTTCCTTCCGGGCGGACGCGTATCTGAAGCTGCGCGAATTCCGCTCGCACGCGGCCGAGCAGCACGCGATGCTCGAGGCCCGGGCGGCGCAGGCCGGGCAGGCGCTGGCGGCGAAGGAGGCGCAGATCGGTGCGCTGCGCACGGAGATCCTGCGCAACCGTGCCCGCATCGACATCTACGAGAAGCGGCGCGACACGCTCGTCAAGGCGATCGAGCTCGCGATCGAGGACGCGCAGGACGAGGAAACATCGGAGAGCCGCCGGCCCAGCCCGGCGTTTTGAAGCGGCGAGCGCGCCCGCAAGCCGCGCATCCATTGAACGACAGGCGACTGAAATGAGCGAGATTACCTTCGCATCGATCGAATCGAGCCATCAACTGGTCAGGTTTCTGATCGTGCTGGGCCTTTGCAGCGAACGATTGATGGTCCTGATGATGATTTTTCCGCCGACGTCCGACAACGTCGTGCAAGGCCGCGTGCGCACCGCGCTGGCGCTGCTGTGGGGCAGCTTCATCGCCTACGGGCAACGCGGCCTGCTCGAGCAAGGGGATGCGACGATGCTCGTGGGCATCGGGTTGAAGGAGGCGCTGATCGGCGTCGGCCTGGGCTTCGCGGCGTCGACGGTGTTCTGGGCCGCCGAGAGCGTCGGCACGTACGTCGACGATCTGACCGGTTTCAATCAACTGCAGATGCAGAACCCGAGCCAGGGGCAGCAGACGTCGCTGACTTCCACGCTCCTGAGCCAGTTCGCGATCGCGGCGTTCTGGTGTCTGGGCGGCATGACGTTCCTCCTCGGCGCGATCTACGAATCGTATACCTGGTGGCCGCTGGCGAACCTCATGCCGGCCGGGGGATCGGTACTCGAATCGTTCGTGCTGCTGAAGACCGACTCGCTGATGGAAACGGTGGCGAAGCTGGCCACGCCGATGATGCTGATGCTGCTGCTGATCGATATCGGCTTCGGCTTTACCGGGAAGGTGTCGCAAAAGCTCGATCTGCCGTCGCTGGCGCAGCCCGTGAAAGGCGCGCTCACGATCCTGATGCTCGCGCTGATGGCGGCGATTTTCATCGATCAGGTACGCGATCAGCTGTCGCTCGTGGGCATCGCGGCCGAGGCGAGGGCGCTCGCGGGCGGCAAGTGAAACGCGCCGAATGCGCGAGCGAGCGCAAGTATGCGTTCGACGATGGCGATTGACGGAAAAGGCCGGGAGAAGAACATGATCGAGACGTTGAGCGACAACGCGATCGTTACGGGGATGATGGACGTGCTGTGGGCCGGTGCGGCGCTGGATACGTTTTCGGACGTTCAGGACCTGCTCGATGCGATGGCGGTGCTGCGTCCCGGGAACGGCGAAATGCGCGAGGTGCTGGCCTGGTGGCATGTGCGGGCACGCGCGTGGGGCGAGGCGCTGAGCGAATTGCGCCGGGTCGAGCGCGATGGCGCGCTGTCGTCGCGCGGCATGGCGCTCGCGGCCGTATGTCTTTACGCGCTTGGCGATGCATCGTGGCGTACCTATGCCTACGCGGCGGCGTACCGATCCGACGACCCGATGGCGACGCGCACCGCCCAGGCGCTGCTCGCCGCGCCCGCGATCGGGCGCGGATAGCCGTCCGCAAGCTCCCAGCGCCGTGTTCGGCCGCCTTCCCGCCGAAAGAACGGGAGAGCGCGCAACATCGCCGCCGCTCATATCACGCGGATTCACCCGCCCCCGCTGGATCGTAGAACAGCGCAAACAGTTCCGACTGCGACCCGACACCGAGCTTTGCATAGATGTGCTTCTTGTGTGCGCGCACGGTCTCGAACGAGATCGACAGTTTTTCCCCGATCGCCCGCGTGGAGAAGCCGCTCAACGACAGCATCGCCACTTCGGTTTCACGCGTCGTCAATGCGCCGCGTCCGCTCTTTCCGGTCAGCATGCCGAAGCGCGTGTGCGGATCGGGCGCTTCGGGTTGCCTCGCGCGCGGCGTTTCGTTCACGACGAACGTTTCGAAGCGCAGGCGCTGCTGCATCAACGACAGCACCCAGGGTGTGTAAAGCGTAAGCAATGCGATCTCGCGCTCGTCGTATTTGCTCGTCTTGCCGAGCGAGAAGCCCAGCGTGTGATCGCGATCGATCACGACGTTGAAATGCACTTCGTCACCGACGATGTTCTTCTTGAAGTACCGCTGGTAATACTCGGTCATCCGGAAGTTGTCCGGCGCGACGTCGGCGAGCGTGTAGAAGCCCGACGCCTGCGTTTCGAACGCGGCGAGATAGAACGGATCGAGCTGGTAGAGCGCGGCCAGATAGTCCTGGAACATCAGGTCGATCTTGCCGTCCGGCATCGCCTGTTCGGCAAGCACGAGCGGCGCCGCATCGCGCGCGAAGCGCAGCGCGACCCAGTTGTCGAAATCGAGATGCCGCTCGAGTACGCGCGTGAGACGCGCCCAGAAATGCGGGCCGTCGAGGGCGTCGATGGCCGAGCCAATCTCCCGATGAAAAGCGAGATCTCGCCATTCGAGGTCCATCGTGTGCTCCGGTGAGGGTAACCCTGGCGGGGAATTTCAGGTCAAAAATAATAACCCGATAATCGGCCTCGATTCGACGGGCGGCGGGCCGTTCGCCGCTTCGCTCGACGCGCGTCGCATGACTCGTGCAACGCATACGACATGCCACTGAAAGGCAATTGGAAGGAGAGGGCTTCATGCAGGTAGAACTCGCGCAACTGTCGCTCGTCGACGGAGACGTCGTGCACAACACGCGCAAGGTGATCGACACGATCGAGCGCGCCGACGTGGCCGGCGGCACGAAACTGATCGTGTTCCCCGAAACGACGCTGTCGGGTTTCCCGACGCGGGAGAACGTCGCCGACGTCGCCGAGACGCTCGACGGCCCGCGGCTGGTGGCGGTACGCGATGCGGCACGTCGCAAGGGCGTTGCCGTCGCGGTGGGCCTCGCGGAGCGCGACGGCGAACGGTTCTACAACACGACGGTACTCGTCGACGAGCGGGGCGACATCGTCCTGCGCTATCGCAAGACCCATCTGTGGGCGTCGGATGTCGGCGTATTCACGCCGGGCGACCGCTTCGCGACCTGCGTCTGGAACGACCTGACGGTCGGCCTGCTGATCTGCTACGACATCGAATTCCCCGAGACGGCGCGCGCGGTCGCCGCGCTCGACGCCGATCTGCTGATCGTCACCAACGGCAACATGGACCCGTTCGGGCCCGTCCATCACCGCGCGATCGCGGCACGTGCGATGGAGAACCAGATGTTCGCGGTGATGGTGAATCGCTGCGGGCCCGGCGACGACGATCTGACGTTCGCCGGCCTGTCCACGCTGGTCGATCCGTTTGGCGAGAGCACGATCGAACTCGGCCGGGACGAAGCCGTCGCACCGGCGAGCCTCGATCCGACTCGCCTCGAAGCAAGTCGCGAGCATTACAGCTATCTGCACGACGCACGCGTGGCGCTCGGTCTGTCGCCTGTCGAACAGGTTGACGGGAGTCGCGTGCTCACGATCGACGCGGGCCGTCACCGCACCGAGTAGCCCGAATCCCCGGTCCATCCGATGCATGGAGCAGGGCGCGATGCCCGCACATGCCCGGTCGTCCCATTGACATGCCGGAAATGCCTGCCGCACGGCACCCAGGCACTCGCATCGGCCCCAGAGGGGCCCAGGAGATCACATGCAAGCGTCGTCATCCAGTGAACCCGTCCGCCTGAAGCGCACGCTCGGCCTGCCGTCCGTGCTGCTGTTCGGTCTCGCCTATATGGCGCCGCTGATCGTCTACGGTACCTACGGCGTGCTCGCCAAGGCCAGCGACGATACGGCCGCGCTCGCCTATCTGCTCGCGCTGATCGCCATCGCATTCACCGCGCTCAGCTACGGCAAGCTCGCGCGGCTCTATCCGGCCGCCGGCTCGGCCTACACGTACACGCGCAGGACGTTCAACCCGCACCTGGGCTTCATGATCGGCTGGGCGACGCTGCTCGATTATTTCTTCCTGCCGATGGTGATCTGGCTGATCGGTGCGGCGTACCTGAACGCGGCATTTCCGCACGTGCCGACCTGGATCTGGATCGTCGCGTTCATCGTGCTGACGAGCGGATTGAACATCGTCGGCATCGAACTGGCCGCGCGCTTCAATATCGTGCTGATGGTCGTGCAACTGGCGATCGTCGCGATGTTCGTCGTGCTGTGCTGGCACTATGCGTCGGCTGCGGCGGGCCCGGGCGGCATCGCGATGGCGGAGCCGTTCTTCAGGCCGCACGTGCCGTTCGGCGCGACGATGGCAGGCGCCGCGATCGCCGCGTATTCGTATCTCGGCTTCGACGCCGTCTCGACGTTGACCGAGGAAACGATCGATCCGAAAAAGAACATGCCGCGTGCGATCCTGCTGATTGCGCTGATCGGCGGCGCGATTTTCGTGATCGCGGCATATACGATGCAGCTCGCGCATCCCGGCGTCGAATTCAAGGATACGGATTCGGCCGCGTTCGAAGTCGCGAAGATGATCGGCGGCGACCTGTTCGTCACCGTGTTCCTCGCGGGCCTGATCCTCGCGCAGTTCGCATCGGGCATCTCCGCGCAAGCGAGCGTCGGGCGGCTGCTGTATGCGATGGGCCGCGACGAAATCCTGCCGAAGCGCATCTTCGGGTTCATTCATCCGCGCTTCAGGACGCCCGCGATCAATATCGCCCTCGCCGGCGTCGTCGGATTGATCGCGCTGAAGCTGGATGTCGCCACGTCGACGTCGTTCATCAACTTCGGCGCGTTCCTCGCCTTTACTGCCGTCAATCTTTGCGTGATCCGGCTGTATCTGTCGGACCATCACGGTGAGCGCAGGATCGGGGTATTCGGCGGCCTCGTGTTTCCGTTGATCGGCGCGGTGTCCGATATCTGGCTGCTCGTGAGCCTCGAGAAGACGGCGCTCGTGCTCGGCGTCGCATGGTTCGTGCTCGGGCTCGTGTATCTGTGCTGGATGACGCGGCTGTTTCGCCAGGCGCCGCCGGAAGTGGCGATTTGAACGACCGATCAGTGACGACGTGATCCGGAAGCTGGACGGGCGCACCCAATAACCTGCGGCAGGTTGCGCGACCCGGCCGCACGTGGCGGCCGCGGCCGCCGAAACTTGATCGGGAAAAGCACCAGAAGCTTGCGGAATTTCTTCCGGTTATAGTGGAATCGCTGAAGGTAGACGCGGCGCTGATTGCCGATACCGTTCAGGTAACGACCGTAGACGGGTGCTGTATGAAAAACATAATCGACAAGACCGCCGGACCGATCTGGGGCGTGGCAGCAGGATTGCTTCTTGCTGGTGCGGGATTGAGCTTGGGTATTTTCCCGGCGGCGCTGCGCAGCTCGGGCAGCGCAAACGACTTCATGGCGTCCGGCGTCGCGATGCTGGGCATCTTCCTCGTCGTCTATTCCACGCACGAACTGCGAAGAAAGCGCTCGCACTGAGCGTTCGCGCCCCGCTGATCGCGACACGCGACTCGAGCCGGCCGACGGCGCCGGGCGGGCGCTACGCGTTGCGGATTTCGTGGTTGTAGACGAGTTCGACGATTCGCTTCGTCGGAATACTCGCGCGCAGACGGTCGACGCTGTCGATCGGAAACCACTTGCATTTCTCGATCTCGTTGCTCGCTTGCGGCGTCTGGTCCGGCCCGACTTCCGCGAAGAACACGTGATGGATCTTCGCGAGTCCGGTGAACTGCATCGAGTACACCAGATCCTGGCCGGTCATGCCGGTTTCCTCGCCCAATTCGCGATGCGCGGCTTCGAGCGGGGTTTCCCCGCGCTTGATCGTGCCGCCGGGAAGGGCCCAGCGCGACGCCGCGCGCGTGACGAGCAACACGCGCGCATCGCGATAGCAGACGACGGTCGCGCGTTCCTTGATCGGAACGGCAGTCGTTTCGGGGGTTTGGTCGGGCGCGAGGGTTTGGGGCATGCGGTGATTCTAACCAGCCGAAATCGATCGGCCAAGGCGCCCTGACCGGGTTTGACGATTGATTGCCGTTACTGCCTTTCCGGCAGGAACCAGTTCATCACGAGCGCGCAGATGCCGCCCGTCGCCACGCCCGATTCCAGCACGTTCTTCAGCGCATGCGGCAGGTTGTTCAGAATGTCCGGCACCTGCGACACGCCGAGGCCGAGCGCGAGCGACACCGCGATGATCAGCAGCGCGCGGCGATCGAGGTGCACGCCCGCGAGGATGTTGATGCCCGACGCGGCCACGGCGCCGAACATCACCATCGCCGCACCGCCGAGCACGGGCTCGGGCACGGCCTGCAGCACGCCGGCGACGACCGGGAACAGGCCGAGCACGACGAGCATCGCCGCGATCCAGATGCCGACGTGACGGCTCGCGACGCCGGTGATCTGGATCACGCCGTTGTTCTGCGCGAATACCGAGCTCGGGAACGTGTTGAACACGCCGGCCAGCAGCGAGTTCGCACCGTTGACGAGCACGCCGCCCTTGATCCGCTGCATCCACACCGGCCCTTCGACCGGCTCGTTCGAGATCTTGCTGGTGGCCGTCACGTCGCCGATCGCCTCGAGCGACGTGACGAGGTAGATGATCAGCATCGGCACGAACAGCGCCCACGAGAAGCCGATGCCGAAATGCAGCGGCGTCGGCACCTGGAACAGCGCGGCCTGGTGCATGCCGGTGAAGTCGAGGCGGCCGAGGAACGCGGCCGCGAGGTAGCCGATCGCGAGCGCGATGACGAGCGCGGTGCTGCGCACCCAGACGACCGGCACGCGGTTCAGCAGGATGATCGTGCCGAGCACGAGGCCCGACAGCGTCAGGTTCTCGGCGCTCGCAAAGGTGCCCTTGGCCATCGCGCCGTAGCCGCCGCCCATGCTGATCAGGCCGACCTTGATCAGCGTGAGGCCGATCAGCAGCACGACGATACCGGTGACGAGCGGCGTGATCAGGCGCTTCACGAACGGCAGGATGCGCGACACGCCCATCTCGATGAACGACCCGGCGATCACGACGCCGAAGATCGCGGCCATCACGGTCTCGACCGGCGTGCCCTGCTTGACCATCAGGCTGCCGCCGGCGATCAGCGGGCCGACGAAGTTGAAGCTGGTGCCCTGGACGATCAGCAGGCCGGCGCCGAGCGGGCCGAAGCGCTTGCACTGGACGAAGGTCGCGATGCCGGAAATCACCAGCGACATCGACACGATCAGGGTCGTATCGCGGCTGGACACGCCGAGCGCCTGGCAGATCAGCAGGCCGGGCGTGACGATCGGCACGATGATCGCCAGCAGGTGCTGCAGCGCGGCGACGAACGCGACCATCGGCGCCGGCCGGTCGTTCGGGCCGTAGACGAGGTCGCGGGCCGCGTCTGCGGCGTCGGCGCCGTGGGAGGCGGATGGGGCGGAGGAGGCGGGTTGCATGGCGAGCGGGCGGGCAAGGTGGAAAGTGCGGCATTTTAGCCGAAGGGGCTGGCGGCGCCGCCCGGCCGGGCCGCGGTAGTGGGGCGTCGGCGGTGCGTTGCCGGCCGCGCGGCTGGCCGGCAAGCACGCCCGCAAACCCACGTCAGCCGGCCGCGCGGGCTCCCTTGCCGCGCGCCGTCGTGCGTGGCGGACGGGAATCCGGATACGCGCGCTGGCACACGGCGATGACCGTGTCGCGCAGACGGCGATGGACGGGGTCGCCGTGCATGCGCGGATGCCACAGCGCCGACACGAGGATCGCCGGCAGGCGGACCGGGACCTCGAAGCTGCGCAGCCCGAGCGCTTCGGTGAGCCCGGGCGAGCACGCGTTGCCGAGGCTCGAGCGCGGCACCAGCGCGATCAGGTCGGTGCTGGCCGCGACACGCATCGCGTCGGGGTAGCCCGGCACGACGACGTGCACCGCAGGGTCCGGGCCGTCATGGCCGGTCGAGTCGTCGGCCGGCCCGCCGAAATCGCCGAGTTGGGCCGCCATCACGTGGCGGCAGGCGGCATAGCGCGCGGCCGTGATCCGGGCCGACGCGAACAGCGGATGCCCGGCGCGCGCCACCGCGACGTGCCAGTCGTGAAAGAGCATGCGCGTATGCAGCTCGGGCGCGTCGTCGCCGCGCTTGCCGATCTCGAGGTCGACGGTGCCGTCGCGCAGCGCCTGCGGATCGCGGTCGAGCTTCGGGACGAAGCGGATCCGTACGTGCGGTGCGACGTCGGCCAGTGCGGCGACGACCGGGCCGGCCAGCATTTCCATGAATGATGCGGCCGCGCGAACGGTGAACGTAGCCGTGAGCGTTGCAAGATCGACGTCGGCCGTCGCCGGCCGGAGCACGGCGCGCGCGTCGCGCGCGACCGCATGGACACGGTCGCGCAGCGCGGCGGCATGAGGCGTCGGCACGAGCTTGCGCCCGGCGCGCACGAGCAATTGATCGCCGGTGGCGAGGCGCAGCCGCGTGAGCGTGCGGCTCATCGCGGACGTGCTCAGGCCCAGCCGGCGTGCGGCGCCGGTCACGCTGCTCTCCGACAGCAGCACGTCGAGCGCGGTGACGAGGTTCAGGTCGATGTCTTCCATGCGGACAGGATACGCTTTTGCGCCGATAACATGGCGTTGAGTGCAACTATCGATTGCATTGGGTGCGTCTGGCGCCTGTCATGGAGCGCGCCTATAGTGGGCGCATGACGAAACACTGCAAAGGCGAAAAACCATGCAATCGACTGAATCGAATCGACGAAATACCTCCGCGATCCTCCTCGTCGCGGCGTCGCGCGGCCTCGGACTGGCAATGGCGGAGGCATTCCTGAACAAGGGCTGGAACGTGACGGGCACCGTGCGCGAAGGATCGGGGCGCACCAAGCTGCACGACCTGGCCGACCGGTTCGACGGCCGGCTCGAGATCGGCACGCTCGACATCTGCGAGCCCGCGCAACTGGCCGCGCTGCGCGAGCGCCTGTCCGGCCGGCGCTTCGACATGCTGTTCGTGAATGCGGGCACGACCAACGATCCGAATGAAACGATCGGCGAAGTGACGACCGACGAATTCGTGCGCGTGATGATCACGAATGCGCTGGCGCCGATGCGCGCGATCGAGACGCTGCAGGATCTCGTGACCGACGACGGGCTGATCGGCGCGATGTCGTCGGGGCAGGGCAGCGTCGCGAACAACGTCAGCGGGATGCGCGAGGTGTATCGCGGCAGCAAGGCCGCGCTGAACCAGTTCATGCGCAGCTTCGCGGCGCGTCAGGCCGATACGCGCCGCGCGCTGGCGCTGATGGCGCCCGGCTGGGTCCGCACCGAACTCGGCGGGCCCGACGCGCGCCTGACCATCGACGAGAGCGTGCCGAGCCTCGTCGACGTGCTGCTGGCGAAGCGGGCGCGGCCCGGGCTCGAGTATCTCGACTATCTGGGGCGGACGGTGCCGTGGTAGCCGGGGCGGCGGCGCAAGCGCGCGGCGGCCGGCCCGGTTCCGGCTCGGCGTGAACGTGCGGCGCGATTCGGCCTGCCGTTGGCGGCCCGGTCGCGGCACAGCGCAGGCCGTGCCGATTCAATACAATGCGACGACGCGTCAGCGATACGGTGCCGCCTCATCGCGTTTGAATTCATCCGGTTCGTGGCGGATGGGGGGCGCTCCCGTCGCGACGGGCTTGTGTCCAACATGGAGCGCAGCATGAACGAACCCTATCTGCAGGTCATCGCGCATTTCTTCGCGAAACCCGGCAACGGCGACCGCGTGGTCGAGCTGCTGGCCGAACTCGCGCCGGCCACGCGCACCGAGCCGAAAAACCTCGACTACGCGTACTTCCGGTCCCCGGAGAACCCCGACCACATCGTGATCCTCGAGCGTTACAGCGAGGCCGACGGCCTCGACGTGCATCGGGAAACGCCGCATTTCCAGCGGATCGGTGTCGGCGCGATCATGCCGTTGCTCGAGCGTCGCGACGTGATCCGCTACATGGTGCAGCCGGACACCGGCACGGCGACGCCCCCGGGAGGCGCCCAATGAACCCGTTTCAATTCCGCACCGTTCCGACGCAGATCGTCGAATTCGGCGCCGCGCGCCGGCTCGGCGCGCTGTTGCGCGAACGCTTTCCGGCGCTCGCGCGCCTGTGCGTCGTCACCGATGCGTTCCTGCACCGCAGCGGCGTGCTCGCGCCCGCGCTGGAGAGCCTCGCCGCGCACGGCTGGCAGGTCGCCGTGATCGACGACGTGATCGCCGATCCGCCCGAGCACGTGGTGCTCGAAGCAACCGCGCGAGCCGTCGCGGCCGATGCCGAGATCGTGCTCGGTCTCGGCGGCGGCTCGTCGATGGACGTCGCGAAGCTGATCGCGGTGCTCGCGCCGGGCCAGCAGGCGCTGGCCGACATGTACGGCGTCGACAAGGTCGCGAGCGCGAGGCTGCCGCTCGTGCAGATGCCGACCACGGCCGGCACCGGCTCCGAGGTCACGGCCGTGTCGATCGTCACGGTCGGGGAGGCGCGCAAGATGGGCGTCGTGTCGCCGCACCTGTTCGCGGACGTCGCGATCCTCGACGCGGAACTCACGCTCGGCCTGCCGCGTGCGGCGACGGCCGCCACCGGCATCGACGCGATGGTGCATGCGATCGAGGCGTACACGTCCGCGCGGCTGAAGAATCCGATATCCGACATGCTGGCGACGCACGCGCTGACGCTGCTGTCGCGCAACCTGCTGGCCGCATGCGACGACGGGCAGAACCGGCACGCGCGCGAAGCGATGCTGGTCGGCGCGATGTTCGCGGGGCAGGCGTTCGCGAATGCGCCGGTCGCGGCCGTGCACGCGCTGGCTTATCCGGTCGGCGGGATCTTCCACGTGCCGCACGGGTTGTCGAATGCGTTGGTGCTGCCGCACGTGCTGCGCTTCAATGCGCCGGCGGCCGCGCCGCTTTACGCGGAACTGGCGGCCATCGTCGCGCCGTCGGCCACGGGCAGCGACGAAGCGAAAACGCATGCGCTGATCGCCGAGATCGACCGGCTGATCGTCGCGACGGGCATTCCGCGCACGCTGCGCGACGTCGGTATCGGCGAGGACGACTTGCCGAGGATGGCGTCGGACGCGATGTTGCAGACGCGTCTGCTCGTGAACAATCCGCGCGAGGTGACCGAGGCCGACGCGCTGGCGATCTACCGGCAGGCGTGGTGACGCGGCGGGCGCGATGCCGTCCGCCGGCCGGGTTCCGTTATTTCAGGTCGCGATCCTTGCAGGTCGGCTCGAATTCGCCGTCGAAGTACTGATACAGGTGCACGAGCAACGTGTTGGCGCCGACCTTGCGCCCGAGGTAATGCGTGCCCTCCACCGACGTGCAGGTCGAGAACGCGAGTTGCAAGCCGCCGTCGAGCACGGCTTCCGGGTGTGCGCCCTGACGCACGAAATGCGCGGCGCCGACGACGCCGAAGCCGCGCGTGTCCGCCGGCACCGACTTCGGCAGCGACAGGGCGTACGCGGCGATCGTGCGGTCGTCGTGCAGGCTGTCGAGAATCTGGTTGCCGGGCTTGCCGGCGCGGCCGGTGACCGTCGCGCAGCAGCGCGCGACGCCCTTGTCGTCGTCGGGCAGCACTTGCAGCGACGTACCTGCCGCGAGATGCGTATTCGGCGTGTAGTAGACGCCGTCGGCCACCACGCCGACCTGCTGCGCATGCGCGGCGATGGAGACGGCGAGCGCCGGGGCGATCAGGATAGAACGAAGCGGTCGGATGGGCATGATGGCGGCGATGATACACGCGGCGCGCAAGCGCCGCGCGGGCCGGGCACCGATCGCGATCAGGCCCGCGACGCGTCGGCGCCGGCCGCGACCACGTACGCCGACGCCTGTTTCGTGCCGTCCAACTTCGTCTGCAGGTACACGCCCTGGATTTCCGGCTCGAAGCCCGGCAACGCATTGATCCCGGCTTCGAGCGCGCGGAAGTAGTCGAGCGCCGGGCCGCCCCATGCTTCGCCGGGCACCACGCAGAAGATGCCGGGCGGATAGGGCAGCGCGCCTTCGGTCGCGATCCGGCCTTCGATGCGCTCGAGCGTGACGAGTTCGACGTTGTTGCGGATCAGCTCGGTATTCGCGGCCTGCGGCAGCATCGCCTGCTTCGGGAACTGCGCGCGCCGGAACATCTGTTTCTGCAGATGCTTCATGTCGTGGCTGCGGTAGAAATCGTGCATGCGCTGGCACAGCTGCCGCAGGCGCATCGTGCCGTACAGCTCCGGATACGCTTCGCACAGCGACGGAATCGCTTCGCGCAGCGGCGTGTCCTGGTCGAGATGGCGCTCGAACTGCGCGAGGTGCGCGACCAGATGCTGCAGCTTGCCGGCACTCTCCGACGGCGTGAGCAGGAACAGGATCGTATACAAGTCGGCTTTCTCGGGCACGACGCCGTGCTCGCGCAGGTAGCGCGCGAGGATCGGCGCCGGCGCGCCGAACGGCGCGTATTCGTGCGTGTCGCGATCGATGCCGGGCGTCGTCAGCAGCAGCTTGCACGGATCGACGAAATACTGGTCGTCCGCATAGCCTTCGAAGCCGTGCCACCTGTCGGCCGGATGGAAGCGGAAGAAGCGCAGGTCGTCGACGATCTGCTCGGTCGGGTAGTCGGCCCACGGGCGGCCGTCGATCTGCTGCGGAACGAACGGGCGAATCTGGCGGCAGGTTTTCAGCAGCAGCTTGCGCGCATCGACGCCGTGTGCGACGCAGTCGCGCCACAGGCGCCGGCCGGCCGGGCCCGCATGCATCTGCGCGTTGACGTCGAGCGCCGCGAACATCGGATAGAACGGGCTCGTCGACGCGTGGATCATGTACGCGTTGTTGAAGCGCCGGTGATCGCAGAAGCGCTTCTGCCCTTCGATGTGGCTGTCCTTCTTGTGGATCTGCGAGGTCTGCGAGAAGCCGGCCTGCTGCTTGTGCACCGACTGCGTGACGAAGATGCCGGGATCGTCGGGCCCGAGCGTCAGCATCAGCGGCGAGCAGTCCTGCATCATCGGAATGAACTGCTCGTAGCCGACCCATGCCGAATCGAACAGGATGTAGTCGCACAGATGCCCGATCCGGTCGACGATTTCGCGCGCGTTGTAGATCGTGCCGTCGTAGGTGCCGAGCTGGATCACCGCGAGCCGGAACGGGCGCGGCAGGTCGGCGCGCTCGGGCGCGACGTCGCGGATCGCGTCGCGAATGCGCGCTTCGCCGAGCGCCGCGCTGTCGACGCCGCCGATGAGGCCCCACGCGTTGCGCGCGGTCTCGAGGTAGACCGGCCGCGCGCCGGACAGGACGAGCGCGCCGAGGTGCACCGACTTGTGGTTGTTGCGGTCGAACAGCACGAGATCGCCGGGCGCGAGCAGCGCGCTCGTGACGACCTTGTTCGACGTCGACGTGCCGTTCAGCACAAAATAAGTTTTATCCGCGTTGTAGATGCGCGCGGCGTTGCGCTGGGCTTCCAGCGCGGGCCCTTCGTGAATCAGCAGATCGCCGAGCCGGACGTCCGCGTTGCAGAGATCCGAGCGAAACAGCGTCTCGCCGAAGAAATCGAAGAACATCCGGCCGAGCGGATGGTTCGAGAAGAACTGGCCGCCCTGGTGGCCCGGGCAGTCGAATTCGACGTAGCCGCGCTGCACGTAGTCGCGCATGACCTTGAAGAACGGCGGCAGCAGGTTCTCGCTGTAGATGTCGGCGGCGGCGGAAATCTGCCGGCCGTGGTAGTGGCGGCCGCCGTGCCGGAGCGGGATCACGCCGCTCGCGTTCGGCAGGACCGACGGCGGCACTTCCTGGTCGGGCTCGACCGCGACGAAGAACGGAATCGCGAAACCGGTTCGCTCGACGGTTTTCAGCACCTTTTCCGCGGCATCGATGCCGACGACGACGGCCGCGATGTTCGTGAAATCGGTCTGGAATACGTCGACCTGTTCGTGCGTGGTGAGAAAGGCGCCGATCAGCGCCGGCTCGACTGCGATTTTCAACAGGCTCACGCGAACTCTCCGGTAAATGACCTGAAACGGGAGCCGCATTCGCGCTGGTGCGTGATGTCGATACGACACGCGCTGCAGCCGATTGAAACGTTCCCGCGAATGCCGAACGCCGAATGCGGACTGCACCGAGAAGCATTGAGCAGCGCGGCACGGCCGTGATCGGACAGTGTCCGGCGCCGCCGATCGTAACAACAAAGGCACGTGAATTCAATCGATCGGAATCGTCAATTTCATTGACGGCTGAGCCTGATCAATTGATCGGGAATTGGCGTGCTGCGGCGCATATAAAAATGATCCAATGATGAAATCCGATTGGAAAGGCGCCGATGATTTCGCCGAACCGTCGGCTTTTCATCGTAAGGCGTTCATGGCATAGTCGGCTCCGAACTGGATGGCGAATCAAGCCGGAATGGCGAGCGTCTCATGCCGCTGCCCGTGACCTGCCGTCCGCGTGCTCGTGAGACGAACGATACCAATCGAAGCAACGCAACAGCGAGGGCAACAACGTGAACACTTCCACTGGCGGCATGCGTCGTCTCGGCATGCGTGCGTTACTCGTCGACGACGAGATCGCGCAGGAAACGGCAACCGGGCGTGCGGTGCGCACGCTGAGCGCGGAGCTCGCGCAACGCGGTATCGACGTGTTGACGGCGACGTCCTCCGACGATGCCATCGTGCTGATCCGCTCCGATCCGTCGATCCAGTGCGTGCTGCTCGACTGGGATCTCGGCGTGGACGGCCACGGGCCGTCCGAGGCCGTGGTCGATGCGATCCGGCATCGCAATGCCAACGTGCCGATCTTCCTGCTGGCCGACCGCAGCGTCGCGTCGACGGTGCCGGCCGCGGTGATGGGCAAGGTCGACGATTTCGTGTGGCTGCTCGAGGATACGGCCGACTTCATCGGCGGGCGCATCCACGCGGCGATCGAACGCTATCGCTCGACCGTGCTGCCGCCGATGTTCGGCGCGCTCGCGAAGTTCTCGCGCGTCTACGAATACTCGTGGCATACGCCGGGCCACACGGGCGGCACCGGCTTCCTGAAATCGCCGGTCGGCCGCGCGTTCTTCGAATACTTCGGCGAATCGCTGTTTCGCTCGGACCTGTCGATCTCGGTGGGCGAACTCGGCTCGCTGCTCGATCACTCGGGCCCGATCGGCGAAAGCGAACGCTATGCGGCGCGCGTGTTCGGCGCGCATCGCACGTATCACGTGACGAACGGCTCGTCGACGTCGAACCGCATCATCCTGATGGCGAGCGTGAGCCGCGACCAGATCGCGCTGTGCGACCGCAACTGCCACAAGTCGGCCGAGCATGCGATGACGATGTCGGGCGCGATTCCGACCTACCTCGTGCCGACGCGCAACCGCTACGGGATCATCGGGCCGATCGCATCGGAGCGCCTCACGCAAGCGGCGATCCGCGAGGCGATCGCGTCGAACCCGCTCGCGGCGGGGCTCGCCGACCGCCAGCCGAAGCATGCGATCGTCACGAACTCGACGTACGACGGCCTCTGCTATAACGTGACGCGCGTCGAGGAGCTGCTCGGCGCGAGCGTCGACCGGCTGCACTTCGACGAAGCGTGGTACGGCTACGCGCGTTTCAATCCGATCTACCGCGACCGCCATGCGATGCACGGCGACCCGCGCGACCACCACAAGGACCGGCCGACGGTATTCGCGACGCAGTCGACGCACAAGCTGCTGACCGCGTTGTCGCAGGCGTCGTACATCCACGTGCGCGACGGCCGCAGCCCGATTCCGCATGGTCAGTTTAACGAAACGTTCATGATGCACGCGTCGACGTCGCCGAACTACGCGATCATCGCGTCGAACGACGTCGCGGCCGCGATGATGGACGGCCCCGGCGGCGCCGCGCTGACGCGCGAATCGATCGAGGAGGCCGTCGCGTTCCGGCAGATGATCGCGCGGATGAACGGCGAATTCGGCGCGAAGGGCGACTGGTTCTTCGAATGCTGGCAGCCCGACACCGTGCTCGAGGCGCGCACGGGCCGCACGCTGCCGTTCCACGAAGCGCCGCCCGAGCTGCTCGCGACCGACCCGGCGTGCTGGGTGCTGCGCCCCGGCGCGCAATGGCACGGCTTCGGCAATATCGAGGACGGCTACTGCATGCTCGACCCGATCAAGGTGTCGATCGTCACGCCGGGCGTGGCGCCGGCCGGCGGCCTGATGCCGGTCGGCATCCCGGCGAGCGTCGTCACCGCGTATCTCGATGCGCGCGGGATCGTCGTCGAGAAGACGACCGATTTCACGATCCTGTTCCTGTTCTCGATCGGCATCACGAAGGGCAAGTGGGGCTCGCTCGTCAGCGCGCTGTGCGATTTCAAGCGCGACTACGACGCGAACCTGCCCCTCGACATGGCGATTCCGTCGCTCGCGCAGGAGCATGGTTCGCGCTATGCGGGCATGGGGCTGAAGGATCTGGCCGACACGATGTTCGCGGCGATGGAGCAGCTCGGCACGACGCGCCTGATGTCGGAGGCGTTCTCGATCCTGCCGAAGCCGGAGATGAGCCCGGTGCGCGCGTACGAGCATCTCGTGCAGGGCCGCGTCGAGCAGGTCACGCTCGACGAACTGGCCGGGCGCACGGTGGCGACCGGCGTCGTGCCGTATCCGCCGGGCATTCCGCTGTTGATGCCGGGCGAGAACGCGGGGCCGGCCGGCGGCCCGGTGCTCGGCTACCTGAAGGCGCTCGAAGCATACGACCGGCGTTTTCCGGGCTTCGCGCACGACACGCACGGCGTGGAAGTCGAGGACGGCACGTATCGCGTGTACTGCCTGACGGCCTGAAGCCCCGAAGCCTGACCGGGCGAACGGGCGACCGGCCGCGCGGCGGCCTCACATCGAAGGATCGAACACCATGGACAACGCAGCGCACCTGGCCGACGCGGCCCCGGCGGCCGCGCCGAAGAACCGGATGAACGTCTGGCAGCTCACCATCCTCACCGCGGTCAACATGATGGGCTCCGGCATCATCCTGCTGCCGGCGAAGCTCGCGCAGGTCGGCACGATCTCGCTGCTGTCGTGGATCGTCACGGCCGGCGGCTCGCTCGCGCTGGCCTACGCGTTCGCGCGCTGCGGGATGCTGAGCCGCAAGCCGGGCGGGATGGGCGGCTACGCGGAATACGCGTTCGGCAAGGCCGGCAACTACATGGCGAACTACACGTACGGGCTGTCGCTCGTGATCGCCAACGTCGCGATCGGCGTCACGGCGGTCGGCTACGGCACCGTGCTGTTCGACGCGACGCTGTCGCCGCTGCAGACGGGCCTGTGGACGATCTTCCTGCTCGTGCTGACGACGGTCGCGAACTTCGGCGGCTCGCGCATCACTGGCCGGATCGGCGCGGTGACGGTGTGGGGCGTGATCATTCCGGTCGTCGTCGTATCGCTGATCGGCTGGTTCTGGTTCAGCGGCGCGACCTGGGGCGCCGCGTGGAATCCGCACAACCTGCCGTTCGGGCCGGCCGTCGGCGGCTCGATCGCGGTGACGCTGTGGGCGTTCCTCGGGCTCGAATCGGCGTGCGCGAACGCGGACGCCGTCGAGAATCCGGAGCGCAACGTGCCGATCGCCGTGCTCGGCGGCACGATCGCGTCGGCGATCTTCTATATCGTGTCGACCAACGTGATCGCCGGGATCGTGCCCAACGCGATCCTCGCGGCGTCGAACGCGCCGTTCGGCCTCGCGTTCGCGACGATGTTCACGCCGACCGTCGGCACGATCGTCACCGCGCTGATGGTGATCGCGTGCATCGGCTCGCTGCTCGGCTGGCAGTTCACGGTCGCGCAGGTGTTCAAGAGCTCGGCGGACGTCGGCTATTTCCTGCCGGTGTTCGCCCGCGCGACGCGCACGGGCACGCCGATCGTCGGCATGGTGATCCTGCTGGTCGCGCAGGTCGCGCTGGCGCTGATGACGATCAGCCCGGAGCTGAGCAGCCAGTTCCAGAAGATCGTCGATCTCGCGGTCGTCACGAACCTCGTGCCCTACGTGATGTCGATGGCCGCGCTGATCACGATCCAGAAGGTCGCGAAGGTGCCGCCGGGCAAGGCGCTGGTGACGAACGCGGTCGCGATGGTCGCAACCGCGTACAGCTTCTACGCGCTTTACAGTTCGGGCGAGCAGGCGCTGATGCTCGGCGGCCTGTGCGTGTTCCTCGGCTGGACGCTGTTCGGCTTCGTCAGCGCGCGCTTCTACCAGATGGAAGTCGACGCGCACGTGAAGGAGCCGGGGAAGTCGCTGCAGGCGTGAAGCCCTAGCGGTCGGGCGTCGTCAGCAGCGGCGGCAGGGTGCGTTTCAACAGATCGACGACGGCCCGCACGCGCGGCGGCAGCGGCCGCTGCGCGTGCACTAGCACATTGAGCGCGAAGTCGGGCACGTCGTAGTGCGGCAAGAGGCGAACGAGCCGGCCGCGCGCGAGCGCGTCGGCGCAAGCCGGGTGCTGGACCACGCCGATACCGCCGCCCGCCGCGATCGTGTCGAACATCGGGCGCCAGTGGCTCGCGGTCATGACCGTGCGGATGCGCGCGTATTCGACCGCACCGCCGTCGCGCCGCAGCGGTACCTGCTCGTTCGCGAACACGCCTTTCACCCGGATGAACGGATGGTTCGCGAGATCGGCCTTCGTGTCGAGCGGGCCGTGCCGCTCGAGATACGACGACGCGGCGACGAGCACGCGGCCGACCGCGCCAAGCGCGTAGGCGACGAAGCCGCCGTCGCGGAGCTGGCCGGCCCGGATCGAAATGTCGACCCCCTCGGTGACGGGATCGACGATCTCGTCGTTCAGCACCAGGTCGATGTGCAGCTTCGGATACGCGGTGCGGATCTGCATCAGCACGGCCGGTAGCACGACCTCGCCGAAACACTGCGGCGCCGCGAGCCGGATCGTGCCGTCGAGCGCGTTCTCCGTCTTCGACACCGACGCCACGGCCAGTTCGGCCGCTTCGAGCAGCGCCTTGCTGCGTTCGTAGAAGAGGCGGCCTTCCTCCGTGCACGCGAGCGTGCGCGCACTGCGCATCAGCAGCCGCGTGCCGAGATGCTTTTCGAGTTTCTCGATGCGTTCGCTGACGGCCGGTTGGCCCATGTCGAGATCCCGCGCCGCGCCGGACATCGTGCCGCGCTCCACGACTCTCACGTAGATGCGCATCGTCGCCAACAGATCCATGAAGTCGCGCCTCGTGTTTTCCGATGTCTTCCGGTTCGATTTTTACCGATCGACGGATGGTACCAAAGCGGCGTCGACGCGATGGTGTGCGTCGGGCCGATACTGACTATCGGCCGGTGCGCTTACGGTGCCGCCAAAGCCGCGTGCGTTCGTCCGCGCCGTGCGCGAAAATCGGCGTGCTTTCACACGGCCGACAGGAGACGCGACATGACGCAACGGAACGAAGCGCGACGGACGCATTGCGTCGCATGGCAGATCGTGCAGACGTGGCAGGCGGCCGAATGGTGCCGGCTCGACGAGTCGCCAACGGGCAACGCGCTGGCGGGTGCGGTGGCGGGCGCGATCGACGGCACGCCGTTTCGTATCGACTACGCGGTCGCATGCGGCGCCGACTGGCTCACGCGCTCGGCGCGCGTGACGCATTGGACCGGCACCGCGCCGCCCCGGCAATGGGACATCGCGTGCGACGCGGGGCAGTGGACGATCGACGGTATCGCTGCGCCGGCGCTCGCGGGCGCGACCGATATCGATCTCGGCTTCAGTCCGTCGACCAATACGCTGCCGATTCGCCGGCTGGCGCTCGCCGTCGGCGAGTCGGCGGAGATTCGCACCGCGTGGCTGCGTTTCCCGGATCTCGCCATCGTGCGCGGCGAACAGCGCTATACGCGCACGGCGCCGTACGTGTACCGCTACGAGAGCGGCACGTACGCGGCCGATATCGGCATCGACGATGCGGGCCTCGTCACCGACTACGACGAATGGCGGCGCATCGGCGCGGCACGGGCGTCGTGACGCGTCACCGCGCGCTGGCGACCGACAGCTTGCCCGGAATCAGCTTCAGCGTGCTGAACGCGTCGGCAATGCTCTGCTGGTACGCGACCGTCGCGTCGGTGATCGGCTGCACGCCGTAGCCGGCACGCTTGAGCGCGACTTCGAGCGTCGGCGCGTCGAGGCCGACGAGCGGCGACAGTTGCGCGGCGACCTCCGGCACGTGATCGCGCGCCCAGCGATCGACCGCGTCGACTTCGTCGAGCAGCGCGCGCAGCACCTGCGGATGCGCGGCCGCGTACTTGCGCGCCGCGAGGTAGTACTGCGTGTTGCGCACGAGCCCTTCGCCGTTCGCGACCACGCGCGCGCCGAGCTGTCGTTCGGCGGCGGCCAGGTACGGATCCCAGATCACCCACGCATCGACGCTGCGCTGCACGAACGCGGCGCGCGCGTCGGCGGGCGTCAGGTAGATCGGCTGGATGTCGGCATAGGTGAGGCCCGCATGTTCGAGCGCCTTCACCAGCAGGTAGTGGACGTTCGAACCCTTGTTGAACGCGACCTTCTTGCCGCGCAGTTGCGCGACGGTGCGGATCGGCGAATCGGGCAGCACGACGATCGCCTCGCCCTGCGGCGCGGGCGGCTCGTTGCCGATGTAGACGAACTCGACGCCGCCGGCCTGCGCGAAAATCGGCGGGGTTTCGCCGACCGTGCCGACGTCGATCGCGCCGGCGTTCAGCCCTTCGAGCAGTTGCGGGCCGGCCGGGAATTCGAGCCATTGCACGGTGACGCCCTGGCTCGCGAGACGCTTCTCGAGCGTGCCGCGCGCCTTGAGCACGACGAAGTTGCCGTATTTCTGGAAGCCGACGCGCAGCCGCGTGCCGCTGTCGGCGGCCGCGCGGGCGGGCACGGCCGCGAGCGGGCCGAGCGCGAGCCCGGCCAGTCCGGCGGCCGCGCCATGCAGCCACTGGCGGCGGCGCGGGTTCGCCGGGGTCGTTTCAAGGTCTGCGTGCGGTGTGTCGTTCATTAGGGCGTGTTCACGCTAATAACGGGTTTGCGCTGGCCCCCAGAAGGGCCGAGCGCGAGGATTGCGACGAAGCGAATACTCGACGTATTCGCGAGGAGCATGACGCGGCGATCGGCCCTTCTGGGGGCCAGCCCCGCGAATGAATTTTTCCAAACAGGGGAACGTGCCTTTCCGCCCACATTGCGGCGTCGTGCGTCGCTTGTTTGGCACGGCCAAACGGCGCTCCTTACTCCTTGCACTGCGGGCGGAAAGGCACGTTCGCAAACCCGTTATTAGCGTGAACACGCCCTAAGGCGTCCTGCTGGCGGGTTCACGGGGCGCGCGCGAAGGCGGCGCGGCCGGCGCGGGACCGGGCCGGATGCGGGCGACGCGCGCAACGGGCCGGCCCGCGCCGGAGTCGAGACGATACGGCCCGGCGGGACGGCGGCCAACCAATGAATCCGCATATGCAAATCAGCGGCCGGACGATGCGTGAACGGTGACGCGGCGGGGCGCCGCCGCGCTCACGCGGTGACGAGCAGGCTTTCCTCGATCGAATCGACGCGGTCCGGATAGAACGCGAGGTGCCCGCGAATCGATTCGACGGCCGGATTCGGATGCTCGTACGTCCACACCGCGTTGGTCGAGCGTTCGCCGCCGGCCGGAATCGAGTAGTACGCGCAATCGCCCTTGTACGGGCAGTAAGTCGCGTGGTCGGTGCGTTCGAGCAGCGACATGTCGGCATCCTCGCGCGGAATGTACAGCACCGCCGGATAGCTGGCCTCGCGCAGCACCAGCGCATGGCGCGTATCGGCGACGACCTTGCCGGCGACCTGCACGATCACGCGCGACGAATGCGGTTCGATCAGGATCGGGTGATCGGGGCCCGGCGACTTCACGGGACGAGAGGGCGTATCGGGGTTGATCGACATCTGGGTCCTCCAGGAAGAGCGGCGCGCACGGACGCGCCGTGCCGACATGTGCACGCCGGGCGGATTCCCGCGCGCCGATGCCGGCGTCGGCCAACCGATACGATGCACCCATTCCGGAGAACCTGCAGAGGGCCGGAAGACCGGCGGTGCGAATGGTTTCGATGCGCACGCCCGGGGCGGCCGGCCGCAACGGTATTCGGCATGTCCACGGCGCTCGCATGGCCATTCCGACGCAGCGGCAGCGGGATGCATCCGCGACGATAAGCAACGCGGAATTAATTGGTAAGCGATCGGCGGGCGGCGCGCGAAGATCGACGGTCGTCATTCGCATGACACCTCTTTCTTCCCTTTGCCACCATGAAGAATCCTTTCGTTTCGTCAGCCGCGCGCCGTTCGCGCGGCGTATCGCCTGCCGCTGTCGCGCTCCGCTGCATCGCCGCGTCGCTGCTGCTGGCCGGCGCCGCGACGCACGCACTCGCCGCGCCGGCAGGCAAGACACTCGTGTACTGCACCGAAGGCAGCCCCGCCGGCTTCGATCCCGGCCAGCACACGACGAGCACCGATTTCGATGCGAGCACGTACCCGGTCTACAACGGGCTCGTGCAGTTCAAGCGCGGCACGCTCGATCTCGAACCGGCGCTCGCGACGAGCTGGGACGTGTCGCCCGACCAGCGCACGATCACGTTCCATCTGCGGCGCGGCGTGAAATTCCAGACGACCGCGTGGTTCACGCCGACGCGGCCGTTCCAGGCCGACGACGTCGTGTTCACGTTCCGCCGGATGCTCGATCCGGACGACCCGTTCCGCAGGGCTTATCCGGTCAGCTTCCCGTATTTCAGCGATCTCGGCTTCGACCACAACGTCGAGCGTATCGAGAAGGTCGACGACTACACGGTGCGCTTCGTGCTGAAGTCGCCCGACGTCGTGTTCGTGCGCAATCTCGCGATGGCGTTCGCGTCGGTGCTGTCGGCCGACTATGCGGGACAGCTCGCCGCGCGCCATCGCGAGTCGGACATCAACCAGTTCCCGGTCGGCACGGGGCCGTTCGTGCTGCGTACGTACCAGAAGGACGCGTTGATCCGCTACGACGCGAATCCCGACTACTGGAAGCCGGACGACGTGAAGCTCGCGCGCCTCGTGTTCGCGATCACGCCCGATCCGGCCGCGCGATTGCAGAAGCTCGTGGCCGGCGAGTGCCAGGTGTCGGCGTTTCCGCGGCCGGCCGACCTCGAGACCGTGCGGCGCGATCCGAAACTGACGCTGTTTTCGGGGACGGGCTTCAACGTCGGCTTCGTCGCGTACAACACGCAGCATCCGCCGCTCGATCGCGTCGACGTGCGGCGCGCGCTCGACATCGCGATCGACAAGACGGCGATCGTCAAGACCGTGTTCAACGGCGACGCGACGATCGCGACGAACCCGATGCCGCCCGCGCAATGGTCGTACAACCCGCGTCTGAAGGATGCGCCGCGCGATCCGGCCGCCGCGAAGGCGCTGCTCGCGCAGGCCGGCTTCCCGAACGGCTTCGACCTGACGTTATGGGCGATGCCCGTGCAGCGCCCGTACAACCCGAACGCGCAGCTGATGGCGCAACTGATCCAGCAGGACTGGGCGAAGATCGGCGTGCGCGCGAAGATCGTCAGTTACGAATGGGGCGAATACAACCGCCGTGCGAAGCACGACGGCCAGCACGACGCGATCCTGTACGGCTGGTCGGGCGACAACGGCGACCCCGACAACTGGCTCGGCACGCTGCTCGGCTGCGACGCGGTGCACGGCAGCAATCTCGCGAAGTGGTGCAACAAGGACTTCGAGCAACTCGTGACCGCCGCGCGTTCGAACGGGGACGTCGCGAAGCGCACGGCGCTGTACGAGCAGGCGCAGGTGGTGTTCAAGGACCAGGTGCCATTCACGCCGATCGCGACGTCGATCGTGTCGCTGCCGATCTCGAAACGCGTACACGGGCTGACGTTCTCGCCGCTCGGCGGGCACCGGTTCGACGGCGTATGGCTCGATTGATCGAAGCGGGGCCGGCGCGCCGCGGGCGCACCGGAGTTTGCCGCATCAGTTGAGTGCGACGGCGGCCGCGGTTTCGACCGGCGCGCCTTCGAGCGCGACCGATGGCCTGCCGTCGGGGCCGACCGGCACGTCGCCGATGAGCGTCGTGCGATACAGCTGGCGGTCGAAGTCGAGATCGAAGATGTCGACGGGTGCGAGATGCGCGGTCGCACGGTTGTCCCAGAACGCGATGCTGCGCGGCTCCCACTTGAAGCGGATCGTGAATTCCGGCCGCGTCACGTGCTCCCACAGCAGTTCGAGCAGCGCCTGGCTCTCGCGCGGCGTCAGCCCGACGATCGATTTCAGGAAGCTCGGGCTCACGTACAGCGCGCGTTCGCCGGTCTCCGGATGCACGCGCACGAGCGGATGTTCGGTCACGAGCGGGCGGTGCTCGACCGCGTCGTCGAAGGCGCCGGTCGCGCGCGCGCCGGGCGGCGGCGTAAAGCGATGGATGCCGCGCAGCGTGTCGACGAAGCCGCGCAGCGGCGCGGACAGCGTTTCGTACGCGCGCACGAGGTTGGTCCAGTGCGTGTCGCCGCCGTACGGCGGGATCGTCACGCCGCGCAGGATCGACGCCCACGGCGGATTCACGGCGGCGGTCACGTCGGTATGCCAGCCGGTCCAGGGCCGGCGCACCGGCTCGCCTTCGAAGCGCGTCGCCTTGCGATGCTTCGCGATCGAATAGACGGCCGGATGGCCGTCGACGTGCCCGAACACCGGGTGGCCGACGGTCGGCTCGCCGAACTGCGCGGAGAACGCGACATGCTGCTCGTGCGTGAGGAATTGTTCGCGGAAGAAGATCACGCGCCATTTCAGCAGCGCGGCGCGGATCGCCGCGATCTGCGGCGTGGTCAACGGTTGCGTGAGGTCGACGCCGCGGATTTCCGCGCCGATATGGGCGGACAGCGGAATCACGTCGACCGGTTGGGCGGCGGGTTCGAGTAGGGCGCTCATGCGACGCTCCTGGCGGAAGTGAACGGGACGGAGGAACGACATCGTTGCGCGTGCAAGTGTCGGTCCGGTGGTGCGAGCTTCATGGCGGTTGTCCTCCAGCAAGGAGCGCGACGGCGCGCGGGAGACGGCGCCGTCGCGGGACGCCGACGTTATTGCAGCGTGGCGCCCGGCCCCTTGAGCAGGACGCTCTGGCGGCCGTCGATGCCGACCGGCACGTCGCCGTGAACGGTCGCGCGGCGCACGACGCGGCGCGCATCGCCGTAGTCGTTGATCGCGTAGTGCTGGGTCGCGCGGTTGTCCCAGATCGCGACGTCGCCTTCCTGCCAGTTCCAGCGCACGGTGTTCTCGAGGCGCGTCACGTGCTCGTGGAACACCTGCAGCAGATGCGCGGAATCCTGCGCCGACAGCCCCTTGAGCCGCTGCACGAAATGCCCGAGCACGAGCGTGCGCTCGCCGGTTTCCGGATGCACGCGCACGACCGGATGCTCGGTTTCGTAGACGGTCGACGTGAACACTTCGCGGTAGCGCTTCAGTTGCGTATCGTCGGCGTGCACGTGCGTCGACGCATAGTCGTACGCGTTCGTATGCAGTGCCCACAGCGTGTCGGCGAGCGCGCGCAGCGAATCGGGCAGATGCGCATACGCGGCGGCCGTGTTGGCCCATACGGTGTCGCCGCCGAACGGCGGGATCACGACCGCGCGCAGAATCGAGATCTTCGGGTACGCGTCGACGAAGGTCACGTCGGTGTGCCACGAATTGGCGCGTGCGCCGTGCGCGGAATCGAGTTCGAGCAGCGCCGCGCTGCCGTCGACGGACGGCACGGTCGGGTGCGCGACCGTGTCGCCGAAGCGGCGGGCGAACGCTTCCTGCGCGGTGTCGTCGAGATGGTGCTGGCCGCGGAAGAACAGCACCTTGTGGCGTAGCAGCGCGGCGTTGATCGCGTCGAACGTCGCGTCGTCGAGCGTGGCCGACAGCCGCACGCCGGCAATCTCGGCGCCGATCCGGCCGGCGACCTGGCGAAGCTGAAGCGGGACGGCGGCCGTGCGCGGCGCGGCGTGCGAAGCAGGCGAAGACGAGTGGGCGGCGTGCTGGACATCGGACATCGGGAGTCTCCTGGGAGTCGGGTCGGTCGAGTCTCCATTCAAGCAGGCGCGGCGCGGAACCGGAACCGATGAATCGTCACAACCTTAGCGTACGCGCTGCGATGATCGATATGTGTGGTAGTGCTGAGCGAATCGGCGCGTCATGCGATCACCACGCGAGCCGCCATTCGCCGATCCGGTGCGGGCGCGCCGTGTCGATGCGCTTGCCGCCCGAACCGTCGTCATCCGGCGGTTCGCTGTCGTCGAAATCGGCGAGCACCGTGTCGCGCAAGCGCGCGAATGCCGGCGAATCGCGCCGGCGCGGCCGCGGCAGCGCGACGTCGACGATGCGCGCGATGCGGCCCGGACGCGGCGCCATCGTGACGACGCGGTCGCCGAGATAGACGGCTTCGTCGACGTCGTGCGTGACGAGGAGCATCGTGATGCGCTCCTGTTCCCAGATGCGCAGCAGTTCGTTCTGCATCTTCGCGCGGGTCTGCGCGTCGAGCGCGCCGAACGGTTCGTCGAGCAGCAGCACGCGCGGGCGGTTCACGAGACCGCGCGCGATCGCGACGCGCTGCGCCATCCCGCCCGACAACTGGTTCGGAAACGCGTGCTCGAAGCCGTTCAGCCCGACGAGCGCAATGTGCTCCGCGATCGCGCGCCGTTTCGCGGCGGCGTCCAGCGGCGCGTTGCGCAGCGCGGCGCCGATGTTCTGTTCGACGGTCAGCCACGGGAACAGCCGGTGATCCTGGAACACGATACCGCGCTGCAGCGACGTGTCGCGCACGCGTTCGCCGCCGGCGCGGATTTCGCCGGTGTAATCGGTGTCCAGCCCGGCGACGAGCCGCAGCAGCGTCGACTTGCCGCAGCCGCTGGCGCCGACGATCGTGACGAATTCGCCGGCGCGCACGTGCAGCGATACGTCGTCGAGCACGGCGAGCGCCGCGCCGCGTTGCGCGTAGTGCTTGCTGACATGGAGGATGTCGAGCGAATCGGAGGCGAGAGTCGTCATGGCGGTACGGAAAAGGATGCGAAACGGAAGGAAAGGGCGCTCAGCGCGCGAGGTCGCCGCGCCGGGCCAGCACCTTGCGTTCGATCGCCCGCGCGGTCGCGTTCAGTGCCCAGCCGGTCACGCCGACGACGATGATTCCGAACAGCACGAGATCCATCCGGAACTGCTCGCTGCCGTCGATCAGCGTGTTGCCGATCCCGCTGCCGGCGACGAGCAGGTATTCGGCGCCGAGCGTCGCGAGCCACGAATAGATCAGGCCGAGATACAGGCCGGTGAAGATCGACGGCAACGCGGCCGGCAGTATCACGTAGCCGATCAGCTGAAGCCGCGAGTAGCGCAGCGCGCGGGCGACGTCGACATACGTGCGCGGCACAGCGTGAATGCCGTCGCAGGTATGGGCGGCGACGGGCAGCAGCGCGGCGAGCGACAGGAACACGACCTTCGCGACGTCGCCGAGGCCGAACCACACGGAAATCAGCGGAATCCACGCGAACAGCGAGATCTGCTTGAACGTGTCGAAGCTCGGGCCGACCATCCGCGCGGCGACGCGCGACAGCCCGAGCACGGCGCCGAGCAACAGCCCGCCCGTCGCGCCGATCGCGAACCCGCACGCTTCGCGCGCGAGCGACGCCGACAGCGCGCGGCCGAGCGCGCCGCTCGTGGCCTGCGCCCACGCGGTGTGCAGCACGTCGGCCGGGCCGACGAACAGCCCGCTTTTCACGAGGTGTGCGGAAGCGAGGGCCCACCAGCACGCAAACGCGGCGAGCGGCAGCACGACGCCGCGCCAGTCGGGCGCATGCAGGCGGCGGGCGGTCGTGGTAGGCGCTGTGAGCGACGGTGTAGCGGCATGCGGCACGGGCGATTCTCCTTCGAGGGCGGTTCAGCCGCGAAACGCGGACGGCACGCCGCGGCGCAGGCGCGCTTCGAGCGCGTCGAGCGCCCGGTTGATCAGCAGGCCGACCGCGCCGACCACGACGACGGCCGCCATCACGAGATCGAGCTGGAACAGTTGCCGCCCGTACACGATCAGGTAGCCGAGCCCTTCGGACGACGCGACGAGTTCGACCACGACGAGCGCGAGCCACGACTTCGTGAACGCGAGCCGCACGCCGGTCGCGAGCGTCGGGATCGCGGCTGGCAGCACGACGTGGACGATCCGTTGCCGGCGCGTGTAGCCGAACCCGCGCGCGACTTCGTCGAGGGCGGGCGGCGCCTGGCGAAACCCCTGCAAGGTACTCAGCGTGACCGGGACGAGCGCCGCATGCGCGATCAGCAGGTACTTCAGCGGCTCGCCGACGCCGACGAGCAGCAGCAGGAACGGCAGCCAGCCGAGCACCGGAATCTGCACGAGCGCGTTGAAGCTCGGCAGCACGTAGGCTTCCAGCGTGCGCGACAGCCCGAGCGCGACGCCGATCGCTACACCGAGCAGCGTGCCGGCCGCGAAGCCGACAAGCACGCGCTGCAGGCTGATCAGCGTGTGGCGCACGAGATCGCCGCTCGACGCGAGCTCGGCCAGCGTGTCGACCACCCGTTCGGGCGGCGGCAGGATTTGCGGCGCGATCCAGCCGCGCGCGCTGCCGACGCTCCACAGCGCGAACAGCAGCGCGGGCAGCACCCACGGGGCGAGCTGCCACGCGAGCCGTTTCAGCACGACCGCGCGGCGCGGCGGCACGGCGAGCGTGTGCGGTTCGGTCGTCGTGACGGAAAACGCGGTGTCGCTCATCGGGATGGTCCGGTCAGGAGAGGGGCTTGCCGGCGGCGTCGTAGCGCGGCCAGTAGTGTTCGAGCTTCAACGTGCGCAACGCATTGTCGAGATACTTCGGTTCGAACCAGCCGTCGACGTCGACCGGCTGGCGGATCAGCTTCAGGTTCAGCGCATCTTGAGCCACGGCCTTGTAGCGCGCGACGACGAACGGATCGATCAGCGGGGACAGGCGGTCCTTCAGGCGCTGGTTCGCATAGTCGGCCTGCCACGACGAATACGGCACGCCGCTTTTCGCCCACAGCTTGAACAGCGCATCGCGGTTCGCCTCGTCCGACGACCATTGCGCGCCCTTCACGAACGCGGTGACGACGCGCTGCACGATATCCGGGTGCGCGCGGTCGAAATCGTCGAGCACCAGCAGGTGGGTCTGGCGCGTCAGTTGCGGGCCGTCGTTCTGCGACTCGTAGATGATCTTCGCGAGGCCCGCGTCGCGCAGCTTGTAGAGCGCGTAGTCGCCGACCGACGCATCGATGCCTTTCGACGCGAGCGCGGCGAGCGAGCTGGCGGCGTCGAGGTTGATCACGCGCAGGTCGCGTTCGCCGAGGCCGTTCTTCGCGAGCGCGTTGTCGGCGACGAGCTGCAGGTTGGTGCCGCGGAAGATCGACACGCGGCGGTCCTTCAGGTCCTTGATCGAGCGGATCGCGGAGTCGGGCGGCACCGCGATCTTGATGCCCGAGCGTACGCTCGCGGCGAGCAGCAGGCGCGTCTTGATCCCGTTCGAGCGTGCGAGTACGGCCGGCAGGTCGCCCTGGTACGCGAAGTCGAGCGCCTTGTTCGCGATCGCCTCGTTGACGGCCGGGCCCGCGCCCTTGAAGAACAGCCATTCCACCTTGATGCCGTCGGCGGCGAATTCCTTTTCGACGAGCTGCTGCAACTGCACGGTGGCGGCGCTCGATCCGCCGAACGTCGGCGGATCGCCGGCGCCTTGCTGGGCGACGCCGATGCGGATGGTGGCGGGTTTGTCCGCGTGCGCGGCGGCGGCCGGCAACGCAATAAGGGACGCGATCAGCAGCGATCGCAGCAGGCGCAGTGGGAGCATGAATCGATCGGTCAGGAGTACGTTTGGGGCGGCGGTGCCGGGTGTCGGTCCGTCGAATCATTCTCGATGACGTGTCCGGGGCGGACAAGAAACGATTTGAACTATGCTTATCGCAGCGCGACAGGGGACGAAACCCTGTCACGTAGGCGAGCCGTCCTTGCGGCTGCATGGACAACGGCTAGGACGTCGTTCAAGACAACGGTCATACGGAGACGGTCATGCAAGTGCAGGACCTGGCAGGCGCGACGCTCGATTACTGGGTGGCGATGGCGGAAGACCTCGTCGCCCCGCGCATCGACACGTCGCGATGCACGGTGATCCGCGAACCGGGCGGCGTCCCGACGTCGTTCGCGCCGTCGTCGTCGTGGGCGGACGGCGGCCCGATCGTCGAGCGGCTGCCGTTCGCCGCGTTCGAGCGCGACGGCGGGCGGGGCGCGTGGCGTGCCGTGCTGCACCGCGCCGTGCCGGCCGCGGGCGAGCGCTGCACGTTTAACCAGTCGGGGCCGACGCTGCTGATCGCCGCGATGCGCACGCTCGTCGCGTCGACGTTCGGCGACGACGTGCCGGATCTCGATATGGCGCGGCCGCGCTGAGCACGTCCTCGCGCCGCGTCGCTCAGGCGGACACCTGCCGGACGGCGATCGACGCGACGTCGACGCGGCGCGGCAGGATCGCGTCCGCCGCCGCGCGATCGGCGACGCGCTGCAGCACGGCGATGTCGGCGTCGCTGAGGCTGCGTTGCGCGAGCGCGGCCCGGCGCGCGATATCGGTGGCCGCGTCGGGCGGCAGGCGCGTGAGCGACGCATAGACGCTCGCGTAGTCGGCCGGGTGCGCGAGCGCCCATTGGCCCGCCCGGGCGAGCCGTGCGAGCACGTCCGCCAGCGCCGCGCGCTTGCCGCGATCGTCGAGCGTGTCGACCGGCGACGTGAGGAACGCGAGCCCCGAATTGATGCCGCTGCCGTCGCGGACGATGCGCGCGCCGCGTCGCACCGCATGCCCGTAGTACGGATCGAACGTGGCCCAGATGCCGATCCGCTTCGCCTCGAACGCGGCGAACGCGTCGACCGGCAGCACGAAGCGCACGTCGACGTCGCGCGGCGCGAGCCCTTGTTCGCGCAGCGCGCCGTACAACTGGTATTGCGAGATGCTGCCGCGCGCCGACGACACGACGACGGTGTGCCCTTTCAGGTCGGCCACCGTGCGAACCGGCGAGTCGGGCTGCACGACGATGCCGAGCGACGTCGGCGAGCCGACGCGCGTCGCGACGATCCGCAACGACGGATCGCCGAGCGCGGCCGTCAGGACCGGCAGGTCGCCGGCCGGTGCGAGGTCGATCGCGCCCGCACGCTGCGCTTCGAACAGCGGCGCGGCGCCCTGGAAGTTGGCCCAGCGGAACCGGTACGGCGCGCCGTCGAGCACGCGCGCGGCTTCGGCCAGCGCCCGCAGGCCGCCGGCCTGGTCGCCGAGGACGAGCGTGACGCCCGACAGGTCGTCGCCGGCCGCGCGGGCGGGCAGCGCGAGGCCGCCCGCGAGCGGCGCGGTGGCGAGGGCGGCAAGGCGCTGTAGTGTGCGGCGGCGCGCGGTGGCGAAGGAGTGGGTCATCGGCGGCGTGTCCTCGGTGATCCGCGCGCGGGCGGCGCGGCTGCCGGGCAGGTTACGGAATCGGTTTCCGGCCGACAAACATCGAATCGTGGAATGCATATTCGCGTGATAACCGTCGATGCGGCCGCCGCTGCCCGAAGCCCGAGCGCTTGCGAGCGCGCCTTACGCGGCCGGCGTGACCGTGCGCAGGAATGCCCGCACCGCAGGCGCCTTTTCGAACCGCCGGTGCGCAAGTGCGAGCGCCGACATGATCGGCTTGCCGGCGATCGGCCGGTACACGACGCCCGGCAGCGACACGCAAGCGGCGAGCGCATCGGGAATCACCGCGACGCAGCCGTTCACCGACACGCACGCGAGCACCGCCAGCAGGCCGCCCGGCCGCGCGGCCACGACCGGCGCGAAGCGGCCGCGGCGCGCGACTTCGAGCGTGCCGAGCTCCTGTTCGGGCACCGCGAAGCGCGCGTCGGCGAGGTCCGCCGCGCGCACGGCCGCCATCGCCGCATGGCGCGAATCGGCCGGCACGGCGGCGACGAACACGTCGCGCTGCAGCGTGACGATCCGCAAGCCGCCGGGCAGCGGCAACGGCGGGCGCACGTACGCGAGGTCGAGGCGGCCCGCGTCGAGCTGGTTCGCGACGTCGTCCATCGGCACTTCGCGCAGGTTCAGCTCGATGCGCGGGTGCGCGGTGCGGAACGCGCCGACCGTGCGCTGCAGCGTGCCCGAATAAACGGCCGACGACACATAGCCGATCTCGATCCGGCCCAGTTCGCCGCGTTCGGCCAGCGCGGCGAGTTCGCTGCCGCGCTGCAGATGGTCGAACGCGGCACGCGCTTCCGCGAGATAGGCTTCGCCGGCCGCGCTCAGCGTGACCGCGCGGCGCGACCGGTGAAAGAGCCGCACGCCGAGCACGCGCTCCGCTTCCTGGATCTGCCGCGTGAGCGCGGGCGGCGCCATGTCGAGCGCGTCGGCCGCGCGCGCGAAGTGCAGATGTTGCGCGACGCTCAGGAAGGCGCGTACGTGACGGAATTCGAGCTGGCTCATGGTTGCAATTTTCGTCAATGAAACGGCATTGAAATGTCAATGACAGGCAATAGCGGGCAAGCCTAGCATACGGCTCGTTCATCCTGTTCCGGAGTGGCCGATGTCCCAGTCTTCACCGGCGTCGCGCGCGAGCGCGGCGGCCGCTTCGCGCGCCGGCGGCAACTTGCCTGCCGCCGCGACGCTCGCCGTCGCGTCCGCGACCTGCGCGCTGATCGTGCTCGACACGAACGTCGTGGCCGTCTCGCTGCCGAGCATCGCGCGCGGCTTTCACGCGAGCTTCGCCGATATCGAATGGGTCGTGAGCGCGTACATGACCGCATTCGCCGCGTGCCTGCTGCCGGCCGGCGGGCTCGCCGACCGCTTCGGGCGCCGGCGGATGCTTTTCGCGGGGCTCGCGCTCTTCTTCGTCGCGTCGCTCGGCTGCGGCATCGCGCCGTCGGCCGGCTGGCTGATCGCCGCGCGCGCGGTGAAGGGCGGCGGCGCCGCGTTGCTGCTGACCGCCGCGCTCGCGGTGATCGCGAACCGTTTCCCGGACGGACGCGAACGGGCGCGTGCGTGGGCGATCTGGGGCATGTGCATGGGGATCGCGACGGCGATCGCGCCGCTCGTCGGCGGGGCGATCACGCAATGGATCGGCTGGCGCTGGGTGTTCCTGCTGAACCTGCCGGTCTGCCTGCTGCTGGCGGCCGGCGCGCGCGTCGCGATCGACGAATCGAACGATCCGCAGGCGAAACGCGTGGACGCGGCCGGCAGCCTGCTGTTCGGCGCGGCGCTCGCCTGCGCGATCGCGGCGCTGATCGGCGCGCCGTCGCACGGCTGGCTGTCGGCCGCGACGCTGGGCCGGCTCGCGCTCGCGGCCGCGCTGCTGGCGGCATTCGTCGGCGCGGAGCGCTGGCAGGCGCGGCCGATGATCGATCTCGCGCTGTTTCGTCAGCCGCGCTTCGTCGGCGCGGTGCTCGCGATGTTCGGTTACGCGGCGTGCGCGCAGGTGATGATGACGTTCCTGCCGCTGTACCTGCAAAACGCGTTCGGGATGTCGGCGATCGATGCCGGGCTCGGGATGCTGCCGTTCGCGTTCGCGATGATCGCCGGTCCGTCGCTCGGCGCGGCGCTGGCCGCGCGCGTGTCTTCCGCCGGCGTGCTGGCGGGCGGGCTCGCGCTGATCGGCGCGGGCAATCTTGCGACGGCGGCGCTGACGGCCAGCGGCGACTACCGGCTCGTCGCGCTCGGCATGTTCGTGACGGGATGCGGCGCGGGCATCATGAACGGCGACACGCAGAAGGCGATCATGGCGTGCGTGCCGCCGGATCGCACGGGCATGGCGTCGGGCATCAGCACGACGACGCGCTTCTCGGCGATCGTGACGGCCGTCGGCGTGCTCGGCGCGGTGCTGGCGGCGAGTACGCATGCGCGGCTCGACGGCCTGCTGTCCGCGACGCCTGGCCTGCGCGCGTTCGCCGATGCATCGTTCATGTCGAGCCTGCTGGCCGGCGATCTCGCGCAGGCGCTCGGCCGCGTGCCGCCGTCGGCCGCCGGCGCGCTCGCGCAGGCCGCGCCCGTCGCGTTCGCGAGCGGGTTCGCCGATGCGTTGACGGTGAGCGGCGTGCTCGCGCTCGGTTCGGCCGTCGTTGCGTACAAGTTGCTTGCGCAACCGATGCGCGGACGCGCATGACGTTGTGCACGATCCTGCCGTGGACGCTCGGGCCGATCAGTGCGACTTCGTCGCGATGCGATGAATGCGTGCGGCCTGTGCGACGCGCGCCGGAGGCGACGCATGACAATGCGTGCCCGGTCTGCGGCGCGCGCGCTGGGCGAGCCCGGGCGGATCGGTGACGGCCGGCGCGGGTTTCGGCGCGTGTGCATCGACCCCGGAAGCGGCAACGGCGGCGACCGCGGCGACCGCCGGCAGCATCGCGTCGGCGTCGAGCCATGCACGCGTCGCTTCCGCGATCAGCCCGCGCAGCCATCGACCGCCTTCCGCGCACGCGCCCGATTCGTTCCACGTCATCCGGTACGCGATGTCCGGCGGCTCGGCCGGCAGCGCGACCGCGGCGAGCGGCAGCAGCTTCGCGTAGTGCCGCGCGAGCCGGTACGTGGTGGTGAGGATCAGGTCGCTGCGCACCAGCGCATGCGCGGCGAGTTCGAAATGCGGCAGCGTGACGACGATGTGCCGCTGCAGGCCGACGCGTTCGAGCTGCCGGTCGATCGCGCCGGACGCTTCGAGCCACGACGGCGTCGGGCACAGCTGCGGCGCCGCCGCGAACCCGGCGGCCGTCATCGCGCCGTGCCGCGCGAGCGGATGCGTCGCGCGCATCAGGCACACGACGCGGTCGTCGAACAGGTCGTCCTGCCGGAAGCGCGACCGGCGTGCGGGCCGGTTGTCGATCACGACGTCGAGTTCGCCGTCGGCCAGCGCGCGCTCGTCGTCGAACCCGTCGCCGAGCGGATGAAACACCAGTTGCGCGTTCGGCGCGCGCTCGCGGAATAGCGCGACGAGCTTCGGCACGAACAGCACGTTCAGATAGTCGGGGCAGCCGATCCGGTAGGTGCGCACCGACGTGCGCGCGTCGAACGTCGGCTGCTGGACGCGGATGAAGTCGATCACGCGCAGCGCGTTGCGCAGCGGCTCGATCAGTCGCGCGCCGAACTCGGTCGGCACCATCCCGTAGCGGCTGCGCACCAGCAGCGGATCGCCGAGCAGCGTGCGCAGCCGCTTGAGCGCGGCGCTCGTCGCCGGCTGCGACATGTTCAGGCGCACGGCCGCGCGCGACACGGTACGCTCGGTCAGCAGCACGAGCAGGATGCGCATCAGCCGCGCATCGAGCACGTCGAGCGCGCCCGCGGCGTCGCCCGCGTCGCGGGGCGGGGCGGTTGAGTCTAGCGGGCGCCGCATGCCGATACGCGTGCCGGCGAGACAGGCTGAGCGCGCCGCACGGCGGCCGGCCGGCGGCCCGTCATTTCGCGAAGGTGCCCGGCCAGCCGACGATCCGCTTCGGGCGCGGCGGCGCGTACGTGCGGACCTTCGACGTCTTCAGCTTCAGGCGCACCAGCGACTCGGCGAGCGCGACCGCGGCCGACACGCCGTCGACGACCGGCACGCCCGTGCATTCCTCGATCTGCCGGTCGAGGCCGGCCATCCCGCCGCAGCCGAGGCAGATCACTTCCGCGCGATCGTCCTTCACCGCGCGCTGCGCTTCGACGACGATCGATTCGATCGCGCGGGCCGGGTCCTCGTCGAGCTCCAGCACCGCGAGGCCGCTCGCGCGCACCGACGCGCAGCGCGCATCGAGCCCGGCGAGCTTCAGGCGATCCTCGATCAGCGGCACCGTGCGGTCGAGCGTCGTGACGACCGAGTAGCGATGGCCGAGCAGCATCGCGACGCTCGCGGCCGCTTCGGTGATGTCGACGACGGGCACCGTCAGCAGTTCCTGCAGCCCTTCGCGGCCGTGTTCGCCGTAGCCGGCCTGGATCACCGCGTCGTACGGTTCGTCGTAGCTCAACACGCGGTCCATCACGGCGATCGCCGCGAGGTAGCTCTCGAAGTTGCCTTCGATCGACTCCGCGCCGAAGCGCGGCGTGAGCCCGACGATCTCCGTGCCCGGCGACGCGGCGGCTTGTGCCTGCGCGGCGATCGCGTCGGTGATCGACTCGGTCGTGTTGACGTTGACTACCAGGATTCTCATCAGAATTTGCTCCGATAAACCCCGCCATTTCCCCCAAGGGGACTTCCTTCGGGGCGGATGGCGGGACGGGACGGCGTGCTGTTGACAGACAGCTTCTTCCACGGGTTAGGATCACCTGCATGATTCTTGTCTACCGCTACCGCGTGAAGTCGCTCAACGGACTGCTCAACAAGCAGAGCCGTGCGGTGAACTACGTCTGGAACTACTGCAACGACACACAGAAGCACGCGCTCAAGTGGGGCAAGAAGTGGCCGACGGATTTCGACCTGAACGTGCTGACGACCGGTAGCAGTAAGGAACTCGGCATCCACTCCGGCACGGTCAACGCGACGTGCGAGCAATATGCGAAGTCGCGCAGTCAGTACCGTCGGCCCTACCTGCGCTATCGCGGCAGGAAATCGCTGGGCTGGGTGCCGCTGAAGGGCCGCGACCTGAAGCGCGAAGGCGACGCGTTTCGCTTTGCCGGCAACACCTTTCGCGTGTTCAACAGCCGACCGCTTCCCGAAGGCAAGATCAAGGACGGGACCAACTTTGCGCAGGATGCGCGTGGTAACTGGTTTCTGAACATCGCGATCGAGATGCCCGATGTGCAGGCCCGCCCGGTCCGTTCCGGCGTGGGCATCGATCTCGGCCTGAAAGACTTCGCCACACTTTCGACCGGCGAAAAACTGCCGAATGACCGGTTCGGCCGACGCGCGGCGGAGAAGCTGGCGAAAGCGCAACGGGCACGAAAGCACAAGCGGCATATCGCGAAGCTGCACGCCAAGGTCGCGAATGCCCGTGCCGACTTCCAGCACAAGCTCGCGCTCGATCTGGTGCGGCGCTTCGATTACATCGCGGTCGGCAACGTGTCGGCCGCAAAACTCGCCAGAACCAGAATGGCGAAAAGCGTCTACGACGCATCCTGGTCGTCCTTCCGAAACAAGCTCCGCTACAAAGCGATCGCGCACGGAGCCACGTTCGAGGAAGTCGACGAAAGCGGTTCTACCCAGTCCTGTTCGGCGTGCGGGTCGCAAGCCAGCACGACGCGGCCGAAAGGTATCGCGGGACTGAGAATAAGAGAATGGGCCTGCAGTGACTGTGGTGTCGAGCATGATCGAGATATCAACGCTGCGCTGAACATTCTCCGATGCGGACGTGCATCGCCAGGTGTGGGAATCCTTCGCTTTTAGGCGGACGAGGACGTCAAGAAGCAGTACACGAGCACCGCGCCGATCGCGAGCGACGCAAGCATCTGCCACCCCGACAGGCCGAGCGCGAACAGCCCGATCGCGAACGAGTAGTTCGCGATGTTGTGCACGTCGTTGGTCCATAGCGCGAAGATGCTGTAGCGGCCCCACGTGCGGCCTTCGGCCTGGGTTGGCGCGAGGTCGGCGTTGTGCAGCCGCGGGCTCAGCGCGGGATCGCGCGCGGCCGTGTCGGTTCGATGCGATGCGTCGTCCGCGCCGGGCCCGATGCCCGCGCGGTGGATGGCTTCCAGTTGCACGCCGTTGTCTCCTTCCATGTGCGGGGCGCGACACCGGCCGCATGTCGTACGCAGCGCGGGCCGGGCCCCGGTGGACGTTATGTCTCGGATTTGTTCGCGAGTATGGGCGGCGGCTACCGCGATGGGAAATTAAATATTCGGCTGGGCGTCATTTGAAAAATGAATGCAATGGCGCGCGGCCGCGGAGACGGGCGACGGCACGCATATTGCGAGTCAGCGGGTTCCATCCACATCGACATCAGCGGAGGTGTCATGCAGCGATATTCCATTCGTCACGTATCGCGAGCCGTCTTCGCCGGCATCCTGATCGCGGGCCTGGCGGCGGGCGCGGGTTGCCAGAAGAAGGGCGACAACGGCGCAGCCAGTTCGGATTCGAGCGCAGCGAGCGGCATGTCGGCCGCGCCTTCCACCGCACCGTCGGGCATGCCGAGCAGCGGCGCGGCCGGCACGACCCTGCCGGGCGCGGCTTCCGCCCCGGCCGGCGCGAGCGGCGGCGGTTGACCGGCATTGGGGGGGCGGGCGGCGCGCCAGCGTGCCGCCGATTCGCCCACCGAGCGCCGTGTCCGTCGGCGCGTGCGCCGAACGGCGTACGTGCGGAGCGGTGCGCATGAAAGATTTGCAAGGACCGTTGTAGCGAATTCCGGCGCGGCGACGACGGCGTGACGCCGACGTCCGCCGGCCGGGCAAGGAGGTGCGATGCAGAACGCGGAATCGAACCCTACCCCGGAAAAGCAGCGGGAACAGATCGCGAAGAGCCCGGTGAAGACGCCGGCGGCCGGCGACATGCCGGACGCGGCGACCCAGGCCACCCAGACGGCGCAGCGTCCGCTGACGCCGGAGGCCGTTGCCGGGAAAATGCCGACCGGCCTGCCGGAGATCGACGTCGACGCGCACGCGGTCGACAGCGGCGATCCGGTGCGCCGGGCCGCCGGCCGGATCGTCACGCTCGACAACGCGAACATGGCGATGACCGACAACACGGTCGACGTCGACGGCAAAGGCATGGAGGCGCGCACCGGCGCGTCGGAACTGCAGGACAACGTGATCTATTCGAACGCGTTGCTCGACGAAGCGGTCGATACGCCCGACGAAGGGCTCGGCGGAATCGAGAGCCGGCCGTCCGGCAACATGCCGCAGATCGCGACGCGCCCGGGCTGGCGCGTGCGCCATGTCGGCGACGTCGATGTCGAGCACGGCGACGGGACGCGCGCCGAGCACGTGATCTGCCTCGAACGGACCGACGACCGATAGCGGGCAGCGATATCGACGCTCGATACCGGTATGCGACACACGGCGGCCGATGCAATCGCACCGGCCGCCGTGTGTCGTTTTCGGCCCGTTGCCGCGTGAGTGGCTGCGTTATTGCGGCCCCAGCTCCTGCGCGGACGTATCGGCGTCGTTGCCCTGCGCGACGAGCACGTGAATGTCGTTCGGCGTCACGTCGCCGATGCCGCCGGACGGAATCGTCAGGAGCAGCCAGTCCGCGTTGTTGGCGATGCTGACCGGCGCGGTCTTGAGGATCGGCGACTTGCTGCCGGCCGTCGTGACGATCACCTGGTAGGTGCCGCCGTTCAGGTAGACCGAATCCTGCGTCGAGGCCGGCACGGCATTCTGGTAGGCCGCGCCTGCCAGCGTCGGGCTCTGCGTCGTGATGTCGGTGCCGGGCGGCACGACGTACACGTCCACGTTCTGCGCGTTCGGCGATGCGTTGAAGCCGCGCACGCGCGCCTTGTCCGACAGCAGGCCCTTCGCGTATGGATCGTCGATGACGGAGATCAGCGACGTCGTGCTCGGCAGCGCGATCGTCGTGTAGTGGTGCCCGTTCGCGGCGCTGAACGATTGGGATGCGACGGTCGCGGTCGTGCCCGACACGTCGTAGCTCGCGGTCTGCGTGCCCGAGTCGATGTCGTGATAGCGCGTCACGCCCTTGTATGCGACGCCCGACTGGTCGACCTTCGCGTTCAGGTAGTAGTCGAGGTTCGGGCCGGCCGGCACCGCGTTGATGAAGCGCGCCTGCGGCTTCGAGATGCCGAGTACGGTCCCGGCGTCGTCGCCGCCGCCGCACGCTGTGAGCACGGAAATGACCGAGCACAGGGCCACTATCGTTCGTATTGATTTCATGTCGTCCTCTCGTTCAGGAAACCTGCCTTGCGATGCGGGACCGCCGCGCAAAGGATCGCGCGGGGCGCAGCGCCGGTTGGAAGGAAGATGGCTGTCCGCCGGATGGCGGGCGCGGAGGTGACGCAAGCGGTGTGCCTGTGCGGAGAAAAAGCCGGCGAACGACGGCGGGGTGCCCGACGCGGGGCGTTGGGGGGAGCGGGCTGCGCGATCGACGCGGTTGTAAAAAGCACATCCGCGCGCCACGCGCCGGGGTCAGCCGGCGTGCCGAACGCTCGCGGGAGCGTGCGCGAGAATCCGGCAGGCGGGCGTGCGTCGACCGTCGCGCCGGACGAAATGACCTGTCGGACGAAAATGATGGCCGGCGACGGCTGTAAATCTTGCCAGGTTCGACCATCGTTTAACCATTCGAAACAATGTGTTCACCGAAAGGGGCATGATCTCCGGCGATCGAGCAGGCATACTGTCGCCTATGTTGCTTAATGCACGCCGGCCGGCGTGCGCTTGCCCTCCATGCCCATTCCAGTCTCTTTTCGAACCCTGCGATGGTTGACCATTGCGGCGACTGCATGCTTGCTCGCCGCGTGTTCGACTGCTTCCGACGTGACCGCGACGTCGAACCCGAACGTATTCACCGTGACGACGCGCACGGTCGGCGTGTCGACGACGTGGGCCGACGCCCATCAGAAGGCCGTCAGCGAAGCCACCAACTACTGCTCGCAGCGCGGGATGCGCGCGAGCATGAAGCAGGAATCCCTGACCGCCGGCCGCCGTGTCGACGCGCGCTCGGAACTCGCGTTCGAGTGCCATCCGACCTTCGAGACGGCGTCGAACCCGCGCGGTTGACCGATCGGCGGCATGATCGCGCCGCCCGCGTTTTCCTTCCCCCGCATGCAAACCGACCCGCGATGCCCTACGGGCACATCGCGGGTCGGCGCACGTCCGGCGTCGGCCGGGCGGGTCAGGCCGGCTGCGCCTCGTACAGCTTCACGCACGCGGAGAAGTCGAGCGTGCCGAGCCCCTGCTGGCTCATCGACTGATACAGCTGCTGCGCGAGCGCGCCCATCCAGACCGGCTGATGGGCGCCGCGCGCGGCTTCGGTCGCGAGCCCGAGATCCTTCAGCATCAGGTTCGCCGCGAAGCCGCCCGCATAGCCGCGCGCGGCCGGCGCCGTGTCGCTCACGCCCGGATACGGGTTGTACGCGTCCGAACTCCAGCAGCGGCCCGTCGACGTGTTGATGATGCCCGCCAGCACCGGAGGCTCGATGCCGAGCGCCGCGCCCAGCGCCATCGCTTCCGCGACGCCCATCATCGAGATGCCGAGCAGCAGGTTGTTGCAGATCTTCGCGATCTGCCCGGTGCCGGTGCCGCCGCAGTGCACGACGTTCTTGCCCATGTCGAGCAGCACGGGGCGGATGCGCCCGAACAGCGCGGCGTCCGCGCCGACCATGAAGGTCAGCGTGCCGGCCTGCGCGCCGCCGGTGCCGCCCGACACAGGCGCGTCGGCGAGCGGAAAGTCGCGCTGCGCGGCGGCGTCGGCCACCGCGCGCACGGTGCCGGGATCGATCGTGCTGCAGTCGATCAGCGTCGCGCCGGCGCGTGCGCCGGCCAGCACGCCGTCGTCGCCGAGGTAGACGACGCGCACGTGCTGCGCGGCCGGCAGCATCGTGATGATCAACGAGCCGCGCGCGGCGGCGTCACGCGGCGACGCCGCCGCGGTCGCGCCGGCGCGCACCGCGGCGTCGACCGCGTGCGCGTCGAGGTCGAACACCGTCAGCGCGTGGCCGGCCTTGAGCAGGTTGGCGGCCATCGGGCCGCCCATGTTGCCGAGTCCGATGAAGGCGATTTCCATGTGCGGGCTCCGTCGGATCAGCGCAACGCGATCGTCGTGTTCACGCCGCCGGCCGTCGTGTCGTCGTCGAACCAGCGCGCGGTGACCGTCTTCGTCTGCGTGTAGAACTGCACGACCTGCTTGCCGTACGGGCCCAGATCGCCGAGCTTCGAGCCGCGCGAACCGGTGAAGCTGAAGTACGGCACCGGCACCGGAATCGGAATGTTGATGCCGACCTGCCCGACGTCGATCTCGCTCTGGAACTTGCGCGCGGCCGCGCCGCTCTGCGTGAACAGGCCCACGCCGTTGCCCATCGGATTGCGGTTGACGAGCGCGATCGCGTCGTCGAGCGTGTCGGCTTCCATCACGACCACCACCGGCCCGAAGATTTCTTCCGTGTAGATCGACATGTCGGTCGTCACGCCCGAGAAGATCGTCGGGCCGACGAAGTTGCCGTGCTCGTAGCCGGGCACCTTCACGTCGCGGCCGTCGAGCAGCAGCGTCGCGCCTTCCTTCACGCCGGCGTCGATCAGCGACAGGATGCGTTCCTTCGCCGCCTTCGACACGACCGGGCCGACGTCGGTGCCGGCTTCGGCTCCGGCGTTGACCTTCAGCGCCTTCGCCTTTTCGACGAGATCGGGCAGCCAGTCGCGCGCGCTGCCGACCAGCACGACGACGGAGGTCGCCATGCAGCGTTGGCCGGCCGCGCCGAAGCCCGCGCCGACGAGCGCGTTGATCGACTGCTCGCGGTGCGCATCGGGCAGCACGACCGCGTGGTTCTTCGCGCCCATCATCGACTGCACGCGCTTGCCGTGCTGGCTGCCGAGGTTGTACACGTGCGTGCCGACGCGCGTCGAACCGACGAACGAGATCGCCTTGATGTCCGGGTGCGTGCACAGGCGGTCGACCACCGTCTTGCCGCCGTGCACGACGTTCAGCACGCCTTGCGGCACGCCGGCCTCGATCGCGAGTTCGACGAGCTGCATCGTCGACAGCGGGTCCTGCTCGGACGGCTTCAGCACGAACGTGTTGCCGCAGACGATCGCCATCGGGAACATCCACAGCGGAATCATCCCGGGGAAGTTGAACGGCGTGATGCCCGCGCACACGCCGATCGGCTGGCGCAGCGTGTAGGTGTCGACGCCGCCCGCGACGTTCTCCGCGAATTCGCCTTGTTGCAGCGTGCCGATCGAGCACGCGTGCTCGACCACTTCGAGGCCGCGGAAGATGTCGCCCTGCGCGTCGGGCAGCGTCTTGCCTTGCTCGGCCGTCAGCGTGTGCGCGATCCGTTCGAGATTGCGGCGCACGAGATCCTGGAACTTCAGCATGATGCGCAGCCGCGCGCCGATCGGCGTCGTCTTCCAGGTCTGGAACGCGTGCTGCGCGGACGCGATCGCGGCATCGACCTCGTCGAGCGTCGCGTACGGCACGCGGCCGATCACTTGCTGCGTCGCGGGGTTGACGATGTCGCCCCATTCGGCGCTTTGCGAATCGACGAACGCGCCGTCGATCAGCAGCTTGGCGGTGGGCAGGGCGAGGGTGGTCTGGGGAACTGCGGCGTTCATGGAACTCTCCGGGAAACGGTGGTGCGAAGCAAAAGGGTGGCCTGCGTCCGCCGCGCGTGCGGCCACGGCGGACGGCAGGTCGAACTGAAATCGATGGAATGCGGGTGCGGCGCTACGCGCGCGCCGGCCGCATCAACGCGGTACACACGAGCGCGAACACGCCGAAGCCGACGAGGTACGCGATCACGTAGTGCGGCTGGCCGCCGCCGGCCTTGAGCAGCGACGTCGCGATCATCGGTGCGAAGCCGCCGCCGATCACGCCGGCCAGCTGCACCGACAGCGAGATGCCGCTGTAGCGGATTTCCGCCGGGAATTGCTGCGCGAACAGCAGCGATTCCGGCGCATAGAGGATCGGGAACACGACGCCGAGGCCGAGCACGATCGCCCACCATGCATACGACGTCTGCTGCGTGCCGAGCATCATGAAGAACGGCGCGGCGAACGCGCACATCAGCACGAGGCCGATCGCGAACATCCGGCGCTGGCCGATGCGGTCGCTCAGATGCCCGCACAGCGGCATCGTGACGAGCGACAGCGCCGCGCCGGCCGTGATTGCGTGCAGCATCTCGGCCTTCGGCAGATGCAGCTGCTGCGTCGCGTAAGCGAGCGCGAACGTGACGACCATGTAGAACCAGGTGTTCTCGGCGGCGCGTGCGCCGACGATCGTCAGCACTTCGCGCGGATGGCGGCGCAGCGCGGCCGTCACCGGCGATTTCTCGGCCTTGCCCTGCTTGCGGACCTTCTCGAAGTCGGGCGATTCCGGCACCTTCGCGCGGATGAACCAGCCGAGGCCGACGAGCGCGATGCTCGCGAGGAACGGCACGCGCCAGCCCCACGACAGCATGTCGGCTTCCGGCAGCGCGGCCACCGCGGCCATCGCGACCGACGACAGGATCAGGCCGAGCCCGACACCCGTCTGCGGCAGGCTGCCGAACAGCCCCTTGCGGCCTTTCGGCGCGTGCTCGACGGCCATCAGCACCGCGCCGCCCCATTCGCCGCCCACCGCCATCCCCTGCAGGAAGCGCATCGCGATCAACAGCGCGGCGGCCCAGTAGCCGATGCTGTCGTACGACGGGATCAGCCCGATGATCATGCTCGGCACGCCCATCAGCAGCAGCGTGATCATCAGCATCGACTTGCGGCCGATGCGATCGCCGAAGTGGCCGAACACGATGCCGCCCATCGGCCGCCCGATGAAGCCGACCGCGAACGTGCCGAACGCGGCGAGCGTGCCGACGACCGGGTCCAGCGACGGGAAGAAGATGCGGTTGAACACGAGCGCGGCGGCCGTGCCGTACAGGAAGAAGTCGTACCACTCGATCGTGGTGCCGGCCATGCTGGCCCAGCCGGCCAGCAGGTAATGCTTCGCGGTGCGCTCGGGCGCCGGCGTCGCGATGGTCGCATGCTCATCGAGGGTGGATCGGGTCTGCATGGTGTCTCCGGTTTTATTGCCCGCGGCTCATGGTCCGCAGGTCACGGTCGAGTATAGTTATGCGCAGATTCACGATGTACCGATAAAGAAACCGGTTGGATGTGCATTTATGCATATCGACGGCCGGCCCGGAGACCCCTCCTTTTTCCTCGCCGATGCGACATGCCACCGAGCCGGTTTCCGGCAACCTGAACTGGGACGACCTGCGCTTTTTCCTCGAAGTCGCGCGCACGCAGCGCGCGAGCGGCGCGGCGAAGCGGCTCGGCGTCGACTACACGACCGTCGCGCGGCGCATCCGCGCGCTCGAAGCCGCGATGGGCACGCTGCTGTTCGACAAGTCGCGCTCCGGCGGCTTCACGCTGACGGCCGAAGGGCAGCGGCTCGTCGCGTATGCGGATGCGATGGAGACGACCGTGCAATCCGCGTGCGACCAGGTCGCGAACACGGGGGAGGCGCTGTCGGGTCACGTGCGGATCGGGTCGACCGAAGGGTTCGGCTGTTTTTTCCTCGCGCCGCAGCTCGCGCAGTTTCGCGCCGCGCATCCGCACGTGACGGTTGACCTGCTGCCGGTGCCGCATTTCGTCAACCTGCCGAAGCGCGAGGCCGATCTCGCGATCACGCTCGAGCGGCCCGAGCGCGGGCCCTACGTGGTCACGAAGCTGTGCGACTACCAGTTGCGGCTCTATGCGACGCGCGACTATCTGGGGAATCACGCGCCGATTACCTGCACGGACGATCTCGCGCAGCACGCATTCATCAGCTACGTCGACGATCTCGCGTTCAGCAACGAACTGCTGTACCTGGACCGCGCGGTGCCTGGTGCTACGGCCGGGTTGCGCACGACGAGCGTGATCGCGCAGGTCTTCGCGGCGCTACAGGGCGGCGGCCTCGCGATCCTGCCGTGCTTCATCGCGGCCACGCAGCCGGCGCTGGTGCCCGTGCTGCCGAACGACGTGGTCGTCACGCGGTGCTTCTGGCTGACGTGCCGCGAGGATCTGCGCAAGCTGCGGCGCGTGACCGCGCTGTGGGATTACCTGCGCGCGGCGGCGGACGCGAACTGCGCGCTGCTGTCGGGGGAGTCGGGCACGCTGAGGTTCGTCGGCGAGCCGGCGTAGCGGTCGACGGGCGGGGCGCGACGGCGATGCGATGATCGATCTGGATGACAACACGGCCGGCGGCGATTCGACCGGCTAGCGGGGAGAGGGCAAATGGCTTTGACGCATGCGGGCAAGGTGTTCGTGGTATGCGTGGTGGTATTCGGCGTGACCGCCTACTGGCTCGCGTCGCGCATGGTGCGCCGACAGACGGGCGGCAAGCGCGGCTCCGGCGGCGCGGTCGCGTTCTGGTGGCTCGTGTGTTTTTGCCTCGTGTCGCTGTTGTTCCCGTTCGCGTACTGGATCGGCGACGAGCTTTACGCACTGGCGGTATCGCCGAAATACGAAGCGACCGTCGTGTCCTACCAGTCCGAGTGGGATACCTGCGAGCGCCGCGACAGTTCGGGGCGAACCTCGTCGTACCGGTGCATCAAGTACACGTCGATCCTGGAAGCCGTGATGCCGGATGGCGAACGTATCACGCTACCCGGCAACATTCGCTCGGGCGCCGTGCCCGAAATCGGCGAGAAGATCGATGTCGTGTTGCCGCAAGGGGCGCATCAGTGGCACGAACGCAGCGTGCGGAGTATCGGGTTGCTGGCCGGCGGCACGGTGATGGTCGCGATCGTCGGGTATTTCGTGTACCTGATCGCGGCGTACGGGGCCGGGAAGAAGATCGACGGCGCGGCGCGCTTCGGCGTGGCGGCGGTGCTGAACGGACTCGTGCCGCTTGGGGCGCTGTTGATGGAACTTGCCTTCCTGAGCGTGCCGTACCGTTACTGGGCGCACGGGAATCCGCAGCAATGGCCGGTGTGGGTGCTCGCGCTATGCCTGCTGTTCGCGCTGGCGCTGCTGCCGTTGCTGCTCATCTACGCGCGAACCGCATGGCGGGCGGTGGTGAAGTAGCGGAGGTGCGCCGCCTCGCGATCGCGGCGCGGGGGCGGGCCGCGCCGCCCGGCACACTCAGCCCGGGCAACCCAGCCGATCCGCGAGTTCGTTCAGATCCCTCACGTCGAAATCCCACGCATCGTCGGCTTGCAGGTCGGTCGTCTGGCCGGGCCCGTGCTCGGTCGGCCGCAGCACGAACGCGGTCGACAGCCCGAGCCGGCGCGCGGCCGCCAGATCGCCGTTATGCGCGGCCACCAGGCACAGCTCGGCCGGCGCGAGGCCGAGAATCTCGACCGCTTCGGTATAGACGGCCGGCGACGGCTTGTACGCGCGGGCCACCTCGGCGCCGAGAATCGCGTCCCACGGCAGCCCGCCGTGCTTCGCGACGTCGACCATCAGCCGGATGTTGCCGTTCGACAGCGGCGCGATGATGTAACGGCGCTTCAGCCGGTGCAGCCCGGCGACGGCGTCGGGCCACGGATCGAGCCGGTGCCACGCGAGATTGAGTGCGTCGATGTCGGCATCGGGCACGTCGACGATCCCGAAACGATCGAGCGTACGGACGAGGTTCTCGCGATGCAGCACGTCGAGCCGCACGTAACGGCGGCGTCCGCTGCGGATTTCTTCCATCGACGGCGAATATTCGTCGCGCCACGCATCGGCGAACGCGAACGGGTCGAGCGTCGGCGCGTGGCGGTCCAGGAATGCGGCGGCGCCGCGTGCGACACCGCTTCTCCAGTCGACGATCGTTCCGAAGACATCGAAAACGAGCGCCTTGATTTCGGCAGGGTTCGTCATGGTGATCCAGTGAAGGTCGTTCGATGAGGGGCCACATCGCCGTGCCGCCGGATGGCGCGGCGCCGGTTCGATCGACATTGAATCACGGATACGGAAACGCGGCGGGGGAGGCCGCGATGCGGGCCCCCGCCGGAGCCGGAAGCAGGACAAGCGCGCGGTGCCGGCCTGACAGCGCCTGCCGTCGCGCGCGCCCGGCCGGTCAGCACATCCGGAAGGATTGACGGGCGGCGCGCCCGCGCCGTCGTGCGGCGCAGCAACCTTTCATCGCACCGGCCGCCGCCGCCCGCCGCGCGGCAACCGAGCGTATCCCCTGATGGAAGCAGGTATGTCGATCGTCACGGATTGGTGTTAAATACATTTCGGCGCGCCCTCGCTCGGCGCGCAAACGGGGCGCACCGGGGATCGGCGTAAACCCGGAGCGGAACAGGGCACGAAATATCGATAACGAACCGGGCGCACCAGACCCGGTCGGACAGACGGCAGGATTCACTTGAATACCGAACCGCAAAGTTCTCGCTACAGCCTCGGGCTCGCCGCGGAAGTGCTCGCATCCGAGCAGAGCGTGCTGAGGCTGATCACACGCAACACGCCGCTGCCGGAACTGTTGGTCGAAGTTTGCCGGCGTGCCGAGGCTTTGCTCGGCGACGGTGCGTCGTGCACGATCCTGCTGCTCGATACGGACGGCGTGCACGTGCGCGTCGGCGCGGCGCCGTCGCTGCCCGCGCAGTACAGCGCGGCGATCGACGGCGCGACGATCGGCCCCGCGGCCGGCTCGTGCGGCACCGCGATGTACGAGCGCCGGATGGTCACCGTCGAGGACATCGAAACCGATCCGCTGTGGGCCGACTATCGCGCCATCGCGTTGCCGCTCGGCTTGCGCGCGTGCTGGTCGGTGCCGTTCCTCGACGACGCGGGCGTCGTGCTCGGCGCGTTCGCCGTCTATCATCATCGGCCGTGCCGCCCGAGCGACGAGGAAACGGGGCTGTTGCGCGATATCGGCAACAGCGTCGGCCTCGCGGTGCACCAGGACCGGATCGCACGGCAGCTCGCGCGCAGCGAGGAACATCACCGGCTCGTCGTCAACAGCCTGAGCGAGGGCATCCTCGTCGTGTCGCGCGAGGGCGTCGTGATCGCGAGCAATCCGAGCGCGAACCGGATGATCCGCGCGAAGGGCGAACTCGTCGGCCGTCGGCTGTCCACGGTGATCCTGCGCAAGCTGTACGAGGACGGCACGCCGATCGACCCGCACGACTGGCCGAGCCGGCGCGCGCTCGAGACGGCCACGCCGATGCTCGACTACACGGTCGGCTTCGGTCTCGCGGACGGCGACATCATCTGGGTGCGCGGCAACGCGGTGCCGATCGTGCGGCCGGGCGAGACGCAGGCCGACTCGGTGCTCGTGTCGTTCAACGACATCGGCCCCGTGCGCGAAGCGCAGCAGCAGTTGCGCTACATGGCGACCCGCGACGCGCTGACGGGCCTCTACAATCGCCGCTGGCTCGGCGACCGCATGCGCGAGCTGTTCGGCGTGCGCGATGCGGCGGCCGGGTCTGCGCGCGTCGCGATCCTGTTCATCGATCTGGTCGGCTTCAAGAAGGTCAACGACACGGCCGGCCACGACGCGGGCGACGCGCTGCTGCGCAGCGTTGCCGCGCGGCTCGCGGCGTGCGGCGGCGGCCAGTACGCGCTGACGCGCGTCGGCGGCGACGAGTTCGTGATCCTCGTCGACGACTGCGACGATCCCGAGCGTCTCGCGGGGCTCGCGCGCGAGGTCATCGACGCGATCGCGAAGCCGTTCGCGATCGCGAACAACGAATACTGGCTCGGCGTATCGATCGGCATCAGCGTCGCGCCGCGCGACGGCGACGACGCCGTGACGCTGATGCGCAACGCCGATTCGGCGATGTACGACGCGAAGCAGCACGGCCGCAACCATTTCACGTTCTTCACCGCGCAGCTCAACCTGCGGCTGCAGCGCCGCTTCGCGATCGAACAGTCGCTGCGGCGCGCGCTGGCGTCGGACATGCTGCGGCTCGCGTATCAGCCCGTGGTCGACGCGCGCACCGGCCGCACGGTCGGCGCCGAAGCGCTGCTGCGCTGGACGAGCCCCGAGCTCGGACCGATGTCGCCGGCGGAATTCATTCCGGTCGCGGAAGACACGGGGCTGATCGTCGCGATCGGCCAATGGGTGCTCGAAACCGCGTGCCGGCAGGCTGCCGAGTGGCGCCGCACGATCGCGCCGGACCTGATGCTGGCCGTCAACCTGTCGCCGCGGCAGTTTCACGAAGGGCTCGTCGAATCGGTCGCCCGCTGTCTCGCGCAAACGCGGCTCGACCCGTCCGCGCTCGAACTCGAGATCACCGAAGGCGTGCTGATGAACGACACGGACACCGTGCTGCCGATGCTCGAAGCGCTCACGGACATGAACGTGCGGATCTCGGTCGACGATTTCGGCACCGGCTATTCGTCGCTCGCGTACCTGAAGCGCTTTCCGCTGCACAACCTGAAGGTCGACCGTTCGTTCGTGTCGGGCGTGCCCGATCATCACGACTCGGTCGCGATCACGCAGGCGGTCGTCGCGATGGCGCATTCGCTCGGCATGAAGGTCACGGCCGAAGGCGTCGAGACGCAGGCGCAGTCGTGGTTCCTGCAGCAGATCGGCTGCGACATGCAGCAGGGCTATCTGTTCAGCCGCCCGCTGGATGCGCACGACTACGCGCGCCGGCTCGGCGCCGCGTGAGCGCGGCGCGCTCGCCGGACCTGGCGCGTGAGTGCGCTAGCTAGCGCGCGCCGAACCCGCCGGCGCCCGGCGGCGTCGGCGACGGATCGATCTCGACCCGGTTCTTGCCTTCGTGCTTCGCGCGATAGAGCGCGCGGTCGGCCGCCTCGATCAGCACGGTCGTCGGCAGGCCGGGTGCGGGCACGATGCTCGCGCCGCCGATGCTGATCGTCACGATCTGGTTGCCCGTCGACGCATGCGCGTGCCGCACGCGCAACGCCTCGACCGCGAGCCGGATCTTCTCGCCGAGCAGCCGCGCGGCGCCCGGCGACGTGGCCGGCATCACGACCGCGAATTCCTCGCCGCCGAAGCGGGCGGCGAGATCGCCCGACTGCCCGAGGCAGCGCTCGATCGTCGACGCGATCTGCTTGAGCACGCTGTCGCCCGACACGTGCCCGTACGTGTCGTTGTACAGCTTGAAGTTGTCGACGTCGATCATCAGCAGCGACAGCTCGCTGCGCTCGCGCGTGCCGCGCCGCCACTCGGCGGCCAGGTATTCGTCGAGATAGCGCCGGTTCGACAAGCCGGTCAGGCCGTCGGAGTGCGTGAGGCGCCGCAGCTCGAGATTGGCCTCGAGCAGTTGCTGTTGCGACTGCCGCAGCGCGCGATAGGCTTCGTCGCGCTGCAGCAGGTTCATATATGAGCGCGAGTGGTAGCGGATGCGCGCGACGAGCTCGATGCGATCGGGCAGCTTGACCAGATAGTCGTTCGCGCCGCACGCGAACGCGGCGCTCTTGATCACCGGTTCTTCCTGCGTCGACAACACGATGATCGGCACGTCGCGCGTCGCCGGATTCGCGCGGTACGCGCGCACGAGACTCAGCCCGTCGGTGCCGGGCATCACGAGATCCTGCAGGATCACGGTCGGGCGCGTCTCGATCGCGGCGGCCATCGCGTCGTCCGAGCGCGGGCAGTAGTGGAAGTCGATGCCGTCCTCGTCGACGAGCGCGCGGCGCACGGCTTCCGCGACGATCGTCTGGTCGTCGACCAGCAGCACCATCGCCGGCGCGTCGGCGGGCGACCCGGTCGGGCCGCCCGGCGGGCGAGTCAGGTCAATCGTCATGGTCGATGCGGGTTGTTGCGGTTGTTGCAAGGGCAGGCATGGGCGTTGCGCGCGGTCATCGTCGGGCTCAGATCCGCGCGAGCGCCGCCAACTCGCCCGCGATGCGCCCGAGCGGCAGGATCGCGCGCGCCGCGCCGAGCGTCGCGGCTGCCTTCGGCATTCCGTACACGGCGCTGGTCGCCTCGTCCTGCGCGATCGTATGGTAGCCCTTCATTCGCAGCGCCTTCAGGCCGATCGCGCCGTCGCGCCCCATCCCGGTGAGCAGTACGCCGATCACGCGGCCGGGCCAGTGCTCGGTCAGGCTGTTGAAGAATACGTCGACCGACGGACGATACGGCGTGGCGGCGGGTTCCCGCGTGTATTCGAGCGTGCCGGCGCGCGTGATGCGCAGGTGATCGTCGGTCGCGGCGAGCAGCGCGACGCCCGGCTGCGGGCGGTCGCCTTCGTGCGCGACGCGCACGGCGAGCCGGGTCTGACCGTCGAGCCATTGCGCCATGCCTTCGGCGAACGCGCGATCGACGTGCTGCACGATCACGATCGGCGCATTGAAATCGGCCGGCAGGCTGCCGAGGATCGACGCGAGCGCGCCGGGGCCGCCGGCCGATGCGCCGATCGCGACCAGCGGGCCGGCGCCGCCGCGCGCGGCCGCGCCCGTGACGCGCGTGCCGCCCGGCGCGTCGAGCAGACGGCCGATCTGGTCGATCTTCGCGAGCAGCAGTTTCGTCGTGTCGCCGGCCGAGCCGTCGCCGAGCCGCGGCGTATCGACCGCGTCGAGCGCACCGGCGCCCATCGCCTCGAACACGCGCCACGCGTTCGCGCCGATGCAGCTCGTCACGATCAGGATCGCGCACGGTCGTTCGGAGCGCATGATCCGCCGCGTCGCTTCGATCCCGTCGAATTTCGGCATGATCAGATCCATCAGCACGATGTCGGGCGGCTGCGCGGCGCACAGTTCGACGGCCTGCGCGCCGTCGGTCGCGACCCACAGCACGCGGTGCTCGGGCCGTCGCGCGATCGCGCGGCGCATCGCCTCGACGGCAAGCGGGAGGTCGTTGACGATGCCGATGTTCACAAGCGGAATTCTCCGGTCGGTTCGTAGTGTTGTTGGAGGTGGGCCGGGTTCATGGAAGGTGCAGCCGGTTCGGCGCGTCCGGGCGGCATCGGCGGCCGGACGGCGCGGCATTCTTTTGGGTTGACGACGCCCGAATGCTGTCATGCGGCGCGGGCGGCGGCAATCGAAAAATTTGCGCATGGTGCCGTTTCAGTGCGTTTCCTCTATGGCGATGCCGCATTGCCTGCAAGCGGGCCAGTCGATCCCGTCCGGACACGCCGCAAAAGTCCGCATGTTACCGTGCCGGCGTCGACAAAAAGAAAGGAGAGAACCGGATGACCGTGCCCGATACCGTCCTCGTCAGCCGCGACCCGCATGCGCCGATCGTGATCGAGCAGGACGGCCGTTTGCTGTACCGAATCCACATCGAGAGCGGACACGCGTCGTTCTACCGCGATTTTCCGGTCGAACCCGATGCGGTGCACATGCTGCGCGACGACGCCGAACGCTATTACTTCCTGTTCGCGGCGCTTCACCATCCGTACCAGTTGAGCGAGACGAACCTCTGCGACGCGGAGCGCGAGCGGTATTTCAGCACGATCCTGTTCGCCGGCCGCGACGCGGTCGAAGCCTTCATGACGGAACGCGATCGTGCCAGCAACGGCGCGGTGGCGAATTTGCTGGGGATCTTCACGCAGGCCGATTACCGACAACTGCGCGACGGCCGGTGGTTTGGCGTGGGCGCGGGCACGCCGGCTGCATAGCGGCCCGTACCGCGGCATCGGGCCGCGCAGCGGCCCCGCCGCCGCGCCGTCAGTGGCTGCGCGCGTAGCCCTGGATCAGCGCGCGCATCATCCCTTCGACCGTCGCGTCGAGCAGGTCGCTTTCCTGCTCGGCTTCCTCGACGAGCGCGGCATAGGCGGTCGCGAGCGTCACGCGGTCGACTTCATGGCGTTGCTCCATCAGCGTCACCATCCCGTCCTTCGCCAGATGGGCGGAGAACGCGCGGCTGCCGATGGTCTGGAATACGTCAATCATGGCGGCTCTCCCGTACGTTGCCGATGCTTTTCAGTTTAGTCGGCGTCCCGGGCCCGCGCCACGCGTGCGGGCCGGCCGGCCCGATTCGTCCGATGAAATGTGGCCGACACACGGCGCGGGCACGGTGTCCGTCGGCTTCAACGTTTACCCGAACCGCCAAATTGTCGACTTTTTATCGATAAAGTCTCGTGTTAGATTTCGCCGTCCGAGCCCGATGCAAACCGGGCCGGCCGCGCGCGGCCGACGTGCCGCGCGTCCAGACACAAGGAGGGGAAATGCTGGTGCTGATTGGCGTGCCGATCGTCGTGATCGGCTTCGCGCTGCGCTTCAATGCGCTGCTGGTGGTCACGATCGCGGGGCTCGTGACGGGGCTGGCGGGCGGGCTGAATTTCGTCGACATCGTCAGCGCGTTCGGCAAGGCGTTCACCGAGAACCGCTACATGGGGCTGATCTGGCTCACGCTGCCGGTGATCGCGCTGCTCGAGCGCAACGGGCTCAAGGAGCAGGCGAAGCGGATGATCTCGCGGGTCCAGGCGGCCACCACGGGCCGCGTGCTGATGCTGTACTTCGTGCTGCGCCAGGCGACCGCCGCGCTCGGCCTCACGTCGCTCGGCGGCCACGCGCAGATGGTGCGGCCGCTGATCGCGCCGATGGCCGAGGCCGCCGCGGTCGGCCGGCACGGCGAACTGCCCGAGTCGGTGCGCCAGCAGATCCGCGCGCATGCGTCGGGCGCGGACAACGTCGCCGTGTTCTTCGGCGAGGACATCTTCATCGCGATCCAGTCGATCCTGCTGATCAAGGGCTTTCTCGAACAAAACGGCATCGCCATCGAGCCGCTGCACCTGTCGGTGTGGGCGATCCCGACCGCGATCGCCGCGCTGCTGATTCACTGCACGCGCCTCGCGCTGCTCGACCGCCGGCTCGCGCGCGGCTTCGGCCTGGTGAAGCAGGAGGGCGCGCGATGATCGGCCTCGAATCGCTGTACACGCTCGCCGGGCTGATGTTCGCCGCGTTCGCGTACTTCAACCTGACGGACCGCACGAATCCGCGGCGCGTCGTCAATTTCGCGTTCTGGGCCATCTACGCGGTCACGTTCCTGTTCGGCGCGCTGCTGCCGCATTTCGTGATGGGCTGCCTGGCGATCGCGCTCGCGCTGATCGCCGGCTCCGGCAAGCTCGGCCGCGGCCAGTCGGACGAGGCAGGCGTTGCGGCGGCCGTGCGGCGCGAGACGCTCGCGCAGCGCTTCGGCAACCGGCTGTTCCTGCCCGCGCTGCTGATTCCGCTCGTCACGCTGATCGGCACGTTCGCGCTGAAGCTCGTGCCGTTCGTCGAGCCGAAGAGCGTGACGCTGATCTCGCTCGTGCTCGGTACGATCGTCGCGTTCGTCGTCGCGCTCGCGATGCTGCGCGATTCGCCCGTGCATGCGCTGAAGGAAGCGCGCCACACGATGGACGCGGTCGGCTGGGCCGCGATCCTGCCGCAGATGCTCGCGGCGCTCGGCGCGCTGTTCGCGGTCGCGGGCGTCGGCGGCGTGGTGTCGGGGCTCGTGAAGGAGTGGGTGCCGATCGATTCGCCGTTCGCGGTGGTCGCGGCCTACACGGTCGGCATGGCGCTGTTCACGATGATCATGGGCAACGGCTTCGCCGCGTTCCCGGTGATGACGGCCGGCATCGGCCTGCCGCTGATCGTCCACCAGTTCCACGGCAATCCGGCGATCATGGGCGCGATCGGAATGCTGAGCGGCTTCTGCGGTACGCTGATGACGCCGATGGCCGCGAACTTCAACATCGTGCCCGCGGCGCTGCTCGAACTGAAGGACAAGAACGGCGTGATCAAGGCGCAGTGGCCGACGGCCGTGCTGCTGCTGGCCGTGAACACGCTGCTGATGTACGCGTTCGTATTCCGCTTCTGATTCGATGGACGAGATCCTCATGACCGACCGACTGACCCCCGAACTCGCGTCGAAATTCGCGTCGCTCGCGCTCGCACACCTGACCCGCGAATATCCGAACAAGCTCACGCATGCGCTCGAAGGTCCGCACGACGTGCAGGGGCCGCGCGCGCTGCACCCGATCTTCTACGGCAGCTACGACTGGCACTCGTGCGTGCACGGCTACTGGCTCGTGCTGCGCGTGCTCGAACGCTACCCGGCATTGCCGGAGGCCGAGCGCATCGTCGCGATCGTCGACGCGCACTTTACCGACGCGAACGTTGCCGGCGAACGCGCGTATCTCGCGCTGCCGCACAACAGCGGCTTCGAGCGGCCGTACGGCTGGGCATGGCTGCTCGCGCTCGTCGCGCAGCTCGAGCGGCTCGCGCTGAAGGGCGTGCTGCCGCAGGCCGCGCGCTGGGCGAAGACGATGGCGCCGCTGGCCGACCTGTTCGTGTCGCGCTTCGAGACTTTCCTGCCGAAGGCGACCTATCCGCTGCGCGTCGGCACGCACTTCAACACCGCGTTCGCGCTGGCGCTCACGCTCGATTTCGCGCGCGATACGCAGCGCGACGGGCTCGCCGCGCTGATCGTCGATACCGCGAAGCGCTGGCACCTGAACGACGTCGCATGCCAGGCGTGGGAGCCGTCGGGCGACGAATTCCTGTCGCCCGCGCTGATGGAAGCCGAACTGATGCGGCGCGTGCTGCCGGCCACCGAATTCGACGGCTGGTTCGCGCGCTTCCTGCCCGACCTCGCGCGCGGCGAGCCGGCGACGCTGTTCGAGCCGGCGACGGTCAGCGACCGCAGCGACGGCAAGATCGCGCACCTCGACGGGCTGAACCTGAGCCGTGCGTGGTGCCAGCGTTCGCTGGCCGGCGCGCTGCCGGAAGGCGATGCGCGGCGCGCGAAGCTGCTCGATGCGGCCGACCGGCATCTCGCGAGCGCGCTCGCGCACGTGGCGGGCGACTACATGGGCGAGCACTGGCTCGCGACGTTCGCGCTGCTCGCGCTGGACGCGTAGCGCGCGAAACCCCGCCAGCGGCAAGGTCTTCGGCGCGCGGCTATACTCGCCGCTCGGGCCGCTTCGCGCTGCATGCGTGGCGCGAAGCGCGCCATCCGCCAGTTCGCCGTCTCGCCATGGACAAGCTTATTTCCTACGTCGCCGCGATCCACGGGCTCGCCGGGTCCGTGTCGGTCGTGTCGCACGCGACATCGCATGATCGCTGGACCGACGACGACGTCGAGGTCACCCGCGACGAAACCGAATACCGGTTCGACAACGGCGCGATCGTGCGCCGCTCGGTCGAGCAGGACCGTGCGCCGTCCGACCTGCTGTGCGCCGAATGCTGGATCGACTACGACGTGCTGCGCCATCCCGATGCGCAGCCGATCAACCCGTCGCGGTTGACGTTCGACAACGCGTGCCGCGAAACCTTCTGGCTGCGGTACCACCTCGCGTGAACGTGCGCGCCATGCATGAGTGCTTGAGGCTGCATCAGGCCGGCGGCCGACGAAGCGCGTGCCGGGGATGTCGGCGCCGCCGGTCTCGTCGAACACGCAGTCCTCGGTCATGAAGCCCATCAGCGCGTGAGCGTCATGCCGACTGAGTTCGGGACGGGATGATTAAATTGATTTTTTTGAAAATCAATCGGGTAAGTTCTAAATATATTGATTTTTAAATTTCCGATATTTAACAATCGTTTTGATTTTCCCCGTGATCTCATGGCAATGAGTTTTCTGGTGTTATTCGAGTAAGATTGTCAACAGAGAGCGATGAATAAAAAGGCTTGCCGCCTGATGTATGCCCGGTTCCGGCGAATGGTAGTGGCCCTCGAGGAAGCGGCAAGTACCTTGGCCGCACGCGCTTGCCGATTACCGCTGCTTCGCAGGCGGCGAGCTATCCATTGACCAGTACGCATGTGGTCCAGGTGCACAAGGGATTGCCGCAGGTAAATACCGCGAAACCATCGGATGCCGGGGAGGGCAGTCAATAGCTCTATTGTGTTATCCCGCTTTGCAATGCAGATTGATATAAAAAGCGGAGCACACGGGATGACCTCGATAACTCTCGATTTAGGTTCAGGAAAACGCGCGACATTGACTCGCGCCACAGGTTCTATCGGTGCAAGCCGATCGATGGGGCAACGCAGCGCCGTTTCGGAATTGATGCTGCACTGGCCGAAATATGCGGGCCTCACTGCCAACGCGTTGGCGTACATGCGGCAACTGGGTCTGGATGTGCTTCAGGGCACGCCGCTTGACGCGCTCAAATCCGCCATAGAAATCGGTCGCGTAGCGGTCGAGATTGACCGCAGGGTAGGCGAGGGTGGCGGTAGCGGTGGCGGCCAGCCGTCAACTCCACCCTTCCCGCGTGCCAGCAGGCTTGCCAGCGTGCCGCGGATGACTTCGCTGCCGGCCGACAAACCCCTGCCGAGTTGGGTGATGCCTGACGACGTGTCTGGCGACTCGCTGTTGGCCTACTTGGAAAGCGTTATTGGCGGCAGTGGCGCCGGCTGCACAGCCGGTTTTACGGGTGGTGCCTCATCATTGCTTGGAGATGCGCAGCCGTTCGACTATGCCGCACTCGCAATTGGCGAGCGTGTTGAATCGCTTGCCGCGGCGACCAACAATCCGAACTTTGCGGCAAAGATGCTCGGCTACGATCGCAAGACGTTCGGGCAGATGCTGCATATCTTGAAGCCCGCCAACGGCTTGGGACCGGCCGACAACGTTATCTTCCACGACAGCGGCGACGTTGAATTCAAAGGCGTAATTATTGATAACATCCATGACTATGCACGCTGAGCCCTCTCCGCCCACCGATAGCGCCCTTGCGCACGCGACGTTCATCATTTCATCGGACGGCGCGCACCCGGACACGTGGACCGCTTTCTTCGGCATCTTCCCGAGTCGAACGATCACGAAAGGGAAGCCCTATCTGCTGCCCTCCGGGCGCTTGAGTTCCCGGCCTGGAAAACTCAATCTATGGGCGCTGGAAAGCAAGGCCGCCATTCAAAGCGATCGGTTGGAGCCGCATCTCCGCTACCTGATCGAACGACTCTCGTTGCCGCGTGAAGGTCTTCTCGAGCGTATCGAACAAGCAGGGGCGCGTATGCGGTTCTTCTGTTACTGGGACAACGAGAAAGGTGATCGTGCGCCCTACGTGTCGGACGCTACCCGCCAACTCATTGAATCAGTCGGGGCAGTGATCGAGATCGACGAATATCGATAGCGTCCACGGCTGCTGGCGTTTCCGTGACGCCTGACGCGACGCGCATACCTCGGTCCGCCTCCGCCCTGGCACAGGCGCGAGCGTGCGGCAGTTCCCGCTGCGGCGCGCCGCTGAGCGGTAAATAGGTAACCGATGGAAGGTTTTTTGTACTAATTCAGTCAATCTTTCGTGGAAGGCGACCGCCTTTGCGTCGCATGCAACACCGCTTTCCATGACGAGGGCCGACGCGGCGGCGGCGACTCGCTACACTGCCGTACCGGTTGGACGGGCCCCGGCATCAGGCCCGCGAGCAAGGAGACAGAACAGGATGGACACCCCACGCGCAGCGGTCGTCACGTACCGCGGGAAGGCGATCGAGAACACGCACATCGCCCATGTGGCGGTCGTCGATGCACGCGGCCGGCTGCTGGCCCGGTTCGGCGATCCGTTCCGGATGACGCTCGCGCGGTCGGCGGCCAAGCCGGCCCAGGCGCTATCGGTGATCGAGACGGGCGCGCCGGAGCGCTTCGGCTTCGACGATGCGGACATCGCGCTGATGTGCGCGTCGCACAGCAGCGAGGATCGTCACATCGAACGCACGCGCGCGATGCTCGCGAAGGTCGCCGCACACGAATCGGATCTGCGCTGCGGCGGCCATCCGCCGTTGTCCGACGCGGTGTACCGGGCGTGGATCAAGCGCGACTACACGCCGACCGGCGTATGCAGCAACTGTTCGGGAAAGCACGTCGGGATGCTGGCCGGCGCGCAGGCGATCGGCGCCGCGATCGCCGATTACCATCTGCCCGACCATCCGATGCAGGTGCGCGTGAAGCAGGTGGTGGCCGATGCATGCGGGCTGCGCGACGACGAGGTCGACTGGGGCATCGACGGCTGCAACCTGCCGACCCCGGCGTTCTCGCTGGATCGGCTGGCGCGCCTGTACGCGTCGCTGGCCGACGGCGCGGACGCGGTGGAAGCGGGCGGCGCACTCACGGACCGCATTCGCGCACTGGCGCGCATTCACCGTGCGATGACCGCTCATCCGGAGCTGGTGGCCGGCGAAGGGCGCTATTGCACGGTGCTGATGAACGCGTTCGGCGGGCAGGTGGTCGGCAAGCTCGGCGCGGATGCGTGCTACGGAATCGGCGTGCGCGCGTCGGAACGCACGCGGCAACTCGGCGCGGACGGCGCGCTCGGCATCTCGGTGAAGATCGAGGACGGCAATCTCGACGTGCTCTATATGGTCGTCAGCGAAATCCTCGAGCGGTTGCAGATCGGCACGGCCGAGCAGCGTGCGCAATTGTCCGCGTTCCACCGGCCGCGGATGCTCAACACGCAGGGCGTCGAGTTCGGGCACGCGACGTTCCCGTTCGAATTGCAGGCGGCCTGAACGCGGTCGCCGCGCCGATGCCGTCGGCCCGCAATCCGGGCCGTACCGCGGCGCGCGCTACGCGCGTGCGTCGCGAATCTTCGCCAGCTCCCGCTCCGACAGCTCGCCGATCTGCGCGAGGTGTTCCGCGAGAAAATCCTTCAGCACGCGCAGCTTCGCCGAGCTGCGCCGGTTCGCCAGATACGCGATGTAGATGAATTCGCCGGTCAGCCGGTTCTGCAGCCGGTAGCGCGGCAGCACGGCTTCGAGCTGGCCGCTCGCGAGCAGGTCGCGCACCAGCCAGATCTCGAATTCCGCGATGCCGAGCCCCGCGCAGGTCGCCTCCAGCAACAGCTCCGAATGGTCGGTGACGAGATTGCCGGCCGGCAGCACGCTGTGCCGCGTGTCGCCGCGCACGAGCTCCCAGCGCGGATCGCCTTCCGGGTGCACGTAGCGCAGGCAGTTGTGATGCTTCAGGTCGTCCGGCGTCGCCGGGCGCCCGCAGCGGTCGAGGTAGCCGGGCGTCGCGCACAGGATGCTGTCGTTGCGCGACAGCCGGTGGACGACCAGGTTGTCCAGGTAGTTCTCGCCTTCGTGGATGTCGAGATCGAAGCCGCCGGCCACGAGGTCGTTGTGGTTGTCGGTGAGCCGCACGTCGAGCTGGATCGTCGGGTAGCGCGCGAGAAACGGCGCGATCAGCGGCGCGAGATGGCGGCGGCCGAACGCGACCGGCGCGGTGAGCTTCAGCGGGCCGCTCGGCTGCGCATTCAGCTCGGCGACGACACGCAGCGTGTCGTCGAGATCGGCGATCAGTGTGACCGCGCGCTCCAGATAGATATGGCCGGCCTCGGTGAGCGTCACGCTGTGCGTCGAACGGTGCAGCAGCGCGACGCCGAGCGCCTCCTCGATCGCGGTCACCTTGCGCGCGACCGTCGACGTCGACACGTGCATCTCCTTCGCGACCGCCGAAAAACTCCCCGTTTCGACCACCCGCACGAACGCGCGCATCGCGCCCAGGTGATCGATGCCGGTTTCTCTCGCGCCTTTTTTCATTCGATTCTCGCTGTTGCGTCCCACGCAAAACCGATTTCGATAATACAGAACGGAGCATGTTTTTGCAAAGGCATAGAATGCGAACCCGTCGCGTCGGCAAGCGGCGGCCGGCGAGCGGCACGAGACATTTCAGGAGGGCACGATGGCAGAACACGGCTTCCGCGTCGAAGCGGATCTTTTAGGGAAACGAAGCATTCCGGATACCGCCTATTACGGCGTCCACACGCTGCGCGCGAAAGAGAATTTCGACATTTCGGGCCGCACCATCGCGTCGCTGCCGTACCTCGTGATGGCGCTCGCGTCCGTGAAGGAAGCGGCGGCCGACGCCAATTGCGAACTCGGGCTGCTGCCGCGGCCGTTCCGCGATGCGATCGCCGCCGCGTGCGTCGAGATCCGCGAAGGGCGGCTGCACGACCAGTTCGTCGTGGACGTCATCCAGGGCGGCGCCGGCACGTCGACCAACATGAACGCGAACGAGGTGATCTGCAACCGCGCGCTCGAAATCATGGGCCACGCGCGCGGGCAGTACGAATACCTGCACCCGAACGAGCACGTCAATCTCGCGCAGAGCACCAACGACGTCTATCCGACCGCGATCCGGATCGCGACGTGCTTCGCGGTCGAACATCTGCTGGAGGCGATGGCGCGGCTGCGCGATGCATTCGCGGAGCGGGCCGACGCGTTCGCCGGCTTGCTGAAGCTCGGCCGCACGCAGTTGCAGGACGCGGTGCCGATGACGCTCGGCCAGGAATTCTCGACCTACGCGGTGATGCTGACGGAAGACATCGCGCGGCTGCAGGAAGCCGGCTGGCTGATTCGCGAGATCAACCTCGGCGCGACCGCGATCGGCACGGGCATCACCGCGCATCCGCAATACGCGGAGAAGGCGCTGGCCGCGCTGCGCCGCATCACCGGGCTCGACCTGAGCACCGCGCCGAACCTGATCGAGGCGACGCAGGATTGCGGCGCGTTCGTCCAGGTGTCGGGCGTGCTCAAGCGGATCGCCGTCAAGCTGTCGAAGATCTGCAACGACCTGCGGCTGCTGTCGAGCGGCCCGCGCGCAGGCTTCGGCGAAATCAACCTGCCGCCCGTGCAGGCCGGCTCGTCGATCATGCCCGGCAAGGTCAATCCGGTGATTCCGGAAGTCGTGAACCAGGTCGCGTTCGAGGTGTTCGGCAACGACGTGACCATCACCTTCGCGGCCGAGGCCGGCCAGCTTCAGCTCAACGCGTTCGAACCGGTGATCGCGAGCGCGCTGTTCCGCAGCTTCAGCCACCTGACGGCCGCGTGCACGACGCTCGCGCAGCGATGCGTGAGCGGCATCACCGCGAATCCCGAGCGGCTGCGCGAAACGATGGAGCGCTCGGTCGCGCTCGCGACCGCGCTGAATCCGTACATCGGCTACAAGCGCGCGACCGCCGTCGCCGCCGAAGCGCATGCGACCGGCAAGTCGATCCGCGAGGTCGTGCTGGCGCGCGAACTGATGACCGAGGCGCAACTCGACGAAGCGCTGCAGCCCGAAGCGCTGATCCGGCCGCGCGCGTTCTGACGCGAGCCGGTTCGCGGTCGTACCGAAAGCGCCTCCGGAGCGGGGCGCGACACATCTACAAACAACGGAGACTCACGATGACACACCCCAGCGAGCGCCCGGCCGGTCCGGCCGGCGGCGCGGATGCCGCGCATGCCGATCCCGATGCGATGTTCGCGTCGCACGAAGCCGGCTATGCGAAGCAGTTGAAGCCGCGGCACGTGCAGATGATCGCGATGGGCGGTGCGATCGGCACCGGCCTCTTTCTCGGCGCGGGCGGCCGCCTGCAAAGCGCGGGGCCCGCGCTCGCGCTCGTGTATCTCGTGTGCGGCGTGTTCGCGTTCCTGATCATGCGCGCGCTCGGCGAACTCGTGATGCACCGGCCGACCAGCGGCAGCTTCGTGTCGTATGCACGGGAGTTCATGGGCGAACGCGCGTCGTTCGTCGCGGGCTGGATGTACTACCTGAACTGGGCGACGACCGGCATCGTCGACATTACCGCGGTCGCGATCTACATGAAGTACTGGGCCGTGTTCACCGACGTGCCGCAATGGGTGTTCGCGCTCGGCGCGCTCGGGATCGTGTCGGTGATGAACATGATCGGCGTGAAGGTGTTCGGCGAGATGGAGTTCTGGTTTTCGCTCGTCAAGGTCGGCACGCTGGCGGTGTTTCTCGCGGTCGGCGCGGTGTTTCTCGCGAGCGGCCATCCGGTGGCGGGGCAGATGACGGGGCTGCATCTCGTCGCGGATCACGGCGGGATCTTCCCGCACGGGATTCTGCCGGCCGTGCTGATCGTGCAGGGCGTCGTGTTCGCGTATGCGAGCATCGAACTCGTCGGCGTCGCGGCGGGCGAGACGGCCGACGCGCGCAAGGTGCTGCCGAAGGCGATCAACAGCGTGATGTGGCGCATCGCGCTGTTCTACGTCGGCTCGGTCGTGCTGTTGACGCTGTTGCTGCCGTGGACCGCGTACAGCTCGCATGAAAGCCCGTTCGTCACGTTCTTCAGCAAGCTCGGCGTGCCGTACGTCGGGACCGTGATGAACGTCGTGGTGCTGACCGCCGCGCTGTCGAGCCTGAATTCCGGTCTCTATTCGACCGGCCGCGTGCTGCGCTCGCTTGCGATGGGCGGCTCGGCGCCGCGCTTCGTGTCGCGGATGAACGCGCGCGGCGTGCCGTACGGCGGGATCCTGATCACGGTCGCGATCAACGCGATCGGCGTGCCGCTGAACTACATCGTGCCGGCGCAGGCGTTCGAGATCGTGCTGAACATGGCGTCGCTCGGGATCATCACGACGTGGGGCTTCATCGTGATGTGCCAGATCCTGTTCCGCCGCGCGGTCGATCGTGGCGAGATGAAGGCCGTGTCGTTCCGGATGCCCGGCGCGCCGTTCACGTCGTGGCTCACGCTCGCGTTCCTCGTCGGCGTGCTGGTGCTGATGGCGTTCGACTACCCCGGCGGCACGTGGACCATCGCGATGATTCCGGTCGTCGTGCTCGCGCTGGTGATCGGCTGGAAGCTGGCGAAACGTGGTGCCGAGCGCGAACGGGCGGCGGCGATGCCGGCATCCGTGCGCGCCGTTGCGGATCCCGCGCAGAACGCGTGATGAACGCTTGACGTCATGCACCGGGGGCGTCGGTCCGTTCGCGGGCCGGCGCCCCCGGTGCGTTCGGTTCCGGTTCAATTCACATTCAGTTCAGCCCGGCGCGCTCGCCGACCCATCGGCCGAAATCGCCGGCCATCTCCGCGGTCAGCTCGTGGCCGGCCGCATACAGCCGCGTGTCGTGCGCGACGCCGAGCGCCGTCAGCTTCGCGTCGGCCGTGTCGGCCCACGCGATGGGCAGCTTGTCGTCGAAGCGGCCGTGCATCACCAGCGCGTGCAGCGTGCTCAATGCATCGCGCGGCGCGATCAGCGGATCGATTTCCGGCAGGACGCGCCCGCACAACACGGCGAACGCGTTCACGTCGCCCGGCGACGTGAGGCCGACGCTCGCGCTCATGATGCCGCCCTGGCTGAAGCCGGCGATCACGGTCGGCAACGCGGGCGCCGCGCCATCTCGCGCGCGGAACGCATGCAGCAGCGTGATCAGTTGCATGCGGCTCTCGTCCGCACGCGCCGCATCGATTTCAGGGCCGTTCGGGCCGAAACGCACCGGAAACCACGCATGCTGATTGGGCCCGAACGTGAGCGGGCCGCGCAGGAACGCGATTTCGATGCGCGGATCGATCGTGTCGGCCACGTTCAGCAGGTTGGTTTCGTTACCGCCGACGCCATGCAGCAGCAACAGGCGGGCGGCGGCGCGGCCGGTGGCCGGACGCAGCCGGTATTGAAGGCCGGATTCGGGTTCGGTGGTCAGCGACAGGACGTCGGTCATTGCGTGGGTCCGGAAGAGGATCGATGCGACAGTCTAGAGCGAGCGGATCGGCAGGGGAATCGCCAGGACGGGATTGATTGTTTCCTGTTGGGAATGAATCGGGGCACGGGTCGTTTCGAGAGCCGGTCACGATGTCACGCGGCCACGCATCTGATCGCGGCCGGCACGCCGATCGGCCCCTACGGCTCATTGATCGCAGGGCAGGCGCGTGCCCGGCACCTGGTGCTCGTCACGCACAACGTCCGCGAGTACGAGCGCGTTCCGCGGCTGCAGTTCGAAGACTGGCTCGCCGAGCCGGACGAAGGCTGAACGGTCGATCATGCAGAGTCGACACTAACGAACCAGCCGGGCGAATACTGAGACGATTATAAAAAATACCAAAACAAACCGCCCGTCGATAATGCGCAAACGTTTTGCCGGAATTCAATAAGACGGATGTTGCGCGCATGAATAAAACAATGAATTTCCGCTATTCCGGCAATTCGTCGAGCGCCGCAGCCGTACGGGGCATGGTGGCGGAAAGTTAACGGCAAATCCGCAAAAAACTTTAGGCATTTCCGTGCGCAATTAATCATTGCGATTTCCTCGATGATCGATTGGTTTTCGGTCATCGGACAGTCATACACCATCCCCGATAATGCGGCGCTCATTCTTTCAATAGACAAATGGGCGATCGAACCCGGATCGCCGCGGGGAGCTGTACTCATGACCATCCGTCATCGCATTACGCTGCTAGTCGTCCTGACGTTCTTCGCGCTGTCCGCGATCGGCGTCTACGCCGTGTACCAGACGCGCAAGAGCGCGTCCGAGGTGCGTCAGGTCACCCAGGGAATCGTGCCGAGCGCGCTTGCGTCGGCGGATCTCGTCGCCGACGTGAAGAACATCCAGATCGCGACGATGACGCTCGTCTACGCGCCCGACGCGAACACCGCCGCGCAGGCGCGCGACGAGCTGAAGGCGAAGCAGGCTGCACTGCGCGCCGCGCTCGACGGGCAGGCGAAATCGGCGGTCGGCCGCGCGCAGGAAGGGCTCGTCGCGCAGGCGAAGGACAGCGCCGCGAACTATTTCGCGGCGATCGACGACACCGTGAAGATGAAGACGGACGGCAAGGTCGAGATGGCGCAGGCGTACCTGTTCGCGAACGTCGCGCAGTATCGCGACGAACTCGAAAGCATCGTCGACACGCTGCGCGTCGAGAAGAACCGCCAGAAGGACGACGCGATCGGCGCGTTGAACGGGATGCTCGCGACCACGGCGACCGCGATCGCGGGCGTCGCCGGCACGGTGATCGTGCTGCTGACCGCACTCGGCTTCGTGCTGTATCGCCAGATCACGCGCCCGCTGATCGGGATGCAGACGGCGATGAGCGAGATCGCGACGAGCCAGGATTTCACGCGCCGCGTGCCGGTGGGTCGGATGGACGAAATCGGCCATTCGATCGTCGCGTTCAACGGGATGATCGAGAAGATCCAGGAGAACGCCGCGCAACTGAAGCAGAAGACAGCCGACATCCAGGCGATGCTGCAAAACATGCAGCAGGGCATCCTGACCGTCGTCGAAGGCGGCGTCGTGCATGCGGAGTATTCGGCGTACCTCGAAACCATCTTCGAGACGAACGACATCGCCGGGCGCGACCTGATGGCGCTCGTGTTCGACGATTCGGCGATCGGCGCCGACGCGCGCTCGCAGGTCGACGCGGCCGTGCATGCGTGCCTCGGCGAGGACAGCATGAACTTCGAGTTCAACGAGCATCTGCTCGTCAACGAAGTCGCGAAGCGGATGCCGGACGGCCGAGAGAAGTGGCTCGACCTGAGCTGGTCGGCGATCACCGACGAGACCGACACCGTGGTGCGCCTGATGTTGTGCGTGCGCGACGTGACCGAGATCCGCGAGCTGACCGCGCAGGCCGGCGAACAGCAGCGGCGCCTCGAGATGATCGGCGAGATTCTGTCGATCAGCCAGGACAAGTTCCACGACTTCGTGCACAGCGCGAAGGGCTTCCTCAGCGAGAACGAACGGATGATCCGCCAGCACGAGCGCGTCGATCACTCGATCGTCGCGGCGCTGTTCCGCAACATGCACACGATCAAGGGCAATGCACGCACGTACAGCCTGCAGCACCTGACGAACATCGTCCACGAAGCGGAGCAGGCGTACGAATCGCTGCGCCGCGCGGACGGCGGCCCCGAGTGGAACCGCGACGCGCTGATGGACGACCTGGCGCGCGTGCGCGAGGCCGTCGACCACTACGCGACGATCAACGCGGTCACGCTCGGCCGCAGCGGCGAGCCGGCACCGAATGGCGCCGATTTCCTGATGGTCGAGCGCGCGCACATCAGCGAGAGCCTGCGCGTGCTCGACGGCGCGGATCCGGCGAACGCGTCCGACTGGCACGCGGCGCGCGATGCGGTGCGCCGCATGCTGAGCCAGCTCGGCACGCAAGGGATCGGCGACGCGCTCGGCGGCGTGATCGAATCGCTGCCGTCGCTCGCGGCCGAGCTCGGCAAGCCGGCGCCCGTCGTGCATATCGACAGCCACGGCCAGCGCGTGCGCAGCGAGATCGTCGCGACGCTGAAGAACGTGTTCATGCACCTGCTGCGCAATGCGATCGACCACGGCATCGAATCGTCCGACGCGCGGCGCGCGGCCGGCAAGCCGGCGTCCGGCACGATCGACATCGCGGTCGGCGTGGGCGGCGGCGAACTGTGGTTCGTGCTCGCCGACGACGGCCGCGGCCTCGCGCTCGACCGGATTCGCGGCATCGCGCGCGAGCGCGGCTGGATCGATGCCGCGAGCGAAGCGGCGCTGTCCGACGAGGACGTCGCCGAGCTGATCTTCCGGCCGGGCTTCTCGACCGCTCAGATGGTGACCGAAGTATCGGGGCGCGGCGTCGGCATGGACGCGGTGCGCAACTTCCTGAAGCGCGACGGCGGCGATATCGCGCTGCGCTTCACCGACGATCGCGTCGGCGCGCCGTATCGCGCGTTCGAGACGATCGTGTCGCTGCCGGCGCGCTTCGCGGCGGACGGTGCCGCGCACGGCGCGGGGCACGCGCAGCGCGCGCGCAGCGCGGATATCGGCGCGGCGGAGTGACGGCGTGATCGTGCAGGCATGGATGATCCAGATGGCCGCCGCGCTGGCGGGCGGCGGGGTCGTCGCGGTCGCGGCGGCGGTCGTGTTTCGCGTGATGCGCCAACGGCTCGTCGCGTCGATGGAACGCGACACGCACGCGTTACGCGGTGCGCTCGACGCAGCCGCCGCACGCGCCGATGAAGCGGCGTCGGCGCATGCGCAAGCAGCCGACGCATGGGCGCAACGCGAGGCGCAGCTGGAGGAGGCGCTGACGCGCGAGGCATCCGCGAACGGCGCGCAGCGCGACGCGGTGCAGGCGCTGTCGGCCGAGCGCGCCGCGCTCGCGCAACATGCGCTGAAGATCGCCGACGAAGCCGCGCGTTTGCGCGGGCTCGCCGGCACGTTCGAGCGCTGGCACGAGCAGATGATCTCGCTGACCACGCAGAACCAGGACATGCGCGCGAAGAACCAGGAGCTGTCGGCGATCGTCGCGCACGTGTCGATCGTGTCGCTGAACGCGTCGATCGAGGCCGCGCGTGCAGGCACGGCCGGGCGCGGCTTCTCGATCGTCGCGAGCGAGGTGCGCGGGCTGGCCGCGCGCTCGCAGGAGCTGTCGAACAGCTATCGCGACAGCCTGAACCGCAACGATCTCGTGACGGCCGCGACGTTCCAGGACATCCAGGCCGGCGGCAAGATGATCACGGCCGCGCTCGCGACCGTCGAGACGCTGGCCGGGCAACTGCATGCACGGATCGAAGGAGAAGCCGCGTGATCAGCGCGCAGGCGAGGGCCGGGTTCGAGCGGATCTTCTTCGATGCCGCGCGCACGCGGCTCGCGGCCGGCGGCGTGTGCGACATCCGGCCGGCCGCCGGGCATGAACACGATGCGCCGGATCGCGTGCAAGCGAAGTCGCGATCGAAGCCGAAAGTGACCGGACATGTCGTCGTGCTGACGATCTCGGCGCTGCATTTCCGGCTGCTGCTCGCGCTGCGCTTCAGCGACGACGACGCGACGCGTCGCCATTTCGCCGGTGCGACGGCGGGCGCGAACAGCCAGCGGCCGCTGACCGACGCGTTCATGGAAGTCGCGAACCTGTGTTGCGGCGCGATCAACCAGGCGCTGACCGCGCCGTTTCCCGATCTCGGGATGTCGACGCCTTACCTGCTGAGCGGCGCGAGCCTCGACTTCATGCACGCGCTCTCGCCCGATTACGTCGCCGCATACGACCTGACGCTCGACGGCGACGTGCGGGTCGGCGCGACGCTGTGCGTGTGCGCGAACGCGCCGGTCGATTTCCACGTGCCGGAAACGGCCACGGTCGATACCGGCGGCGAGCTCGAACTGTTCTGACCGACCATCAGGAGTCCATCAGATGACCGAAGACCAACCCGTCAGCAAGGTGCTCGTACTCGACGATAGCCGCGTGCACGCCGACGCGCTCAAGCGTTTCTGCGACGCGCACAACCTGGTCGGCCTGACCGTGCGGCGCAGCCGGCTGCTGAAGGTGCTGCGCTCGAACATCGATCTCGGCGCGATCCTGCTCGCCGAGGATTACGGCGGCTCGCCGGCCGAGAGCGCGATCATCGCGACGCAGATCGACGCGCTGCGGCCCGAGCTGCCGATCATCCTGCGCCGCGAATCGCTCGCGTCGCGCGACGGGCTGCCCGATGCGCTGGCACGCGTCGCCTGCGCGGCCTACGTCGCCGACGACATGACGCCGCTCGCGCGCGCGATCGACGAATATCTGTTCGGCCGCGACTACCCGAACGCGCTGGTGCGCGGCATCTCGGAGATCACCGAGGCGCGCCTCGACAGCCTGTTTCCGGGCATGACGATCGAGCACGACACGCCGTGCATCGTGCGCGACCAGATCATCTTCGGCGAAGTGTTCAGCCTGATCGCGCTCGAAAGCGCATGGTGCCGCGGCTACATGCTGCTGCAGACGAGCGAGCAGCCGCTGCTCGACATGATCGGCGGCACGCGCGACGGCGGCCGCGCGCCGGATTTCCGCGACGTGAACAGCGTGCTCGGCGAGTTGACCAACCTCGTGTGGGGCGCGTTCAAGAACCGCTATCTCGGCGACGCGGAGGCGCTGGCGCGCCATCCGGTGCAGGTGCCGCTCGTCGTCAATCACAAGCAGAAGTTCATCTCGTTCGGCGGCGACTGTCCGCAGCTCTGTTTCAAGTACCGGATGACCGATCCGGCATCGGGGCGCTCGGTCCGTCTCGACCAGCGTTTCGTGTTCAGCCTCAGCTGGTCGCCGGAGGATTTCCGCGAATCGGTGCAGGACGTCGGGCCGATGGTCGAGTCCGGCGAACTCGAACTGTTTTGAATGTTGAAGTCAGCAACAACGAAAAGGGGAATACGACATGGCAAAGATTCTGGTGGTCGACGATTCGGGCACGGTGCGCGACGAAGTGGCCGGCTTCCTGCGCAATCACGGGCTCGACGTCGCGACGGCCGTCGACGGCAAGGACGGGCTCGCGAAGCTCAAGGCGACGCCCGGCGTGCGCCTCGTGATCAGCGATGTGAACATGCCGAACATGGACGGGCTGACGATGGTCGAGAAGATTCGCGGCGAACTGGCGAACACGGCGGTCAACGTCGTGATGCTGACGACCGAGAGCAGCCCGGCGATGAAGGAGCGCGGCAAGGCCGCCGGCGTGAAGGGCTGGATCGTGAAGCCGTTCAAGGGCGACGCGGTGCTCGACGCGCTGAAGAAGCTGGCGGGCTGACGCGCCCGCGGGCCGTCGAACGGTTGCGCGCGCAATTTACAGCGCGCCGGGATGTCCGTATCCTGCCGGATGCCGAGGGCGGCGTGGCGGCGCATCGTGCGCCGCACGCCCGGCATTGACGAACATCAGGAACGGAACGAAACCGATGGCATCCGAATACGGGCGACCCGCTGCGCGGCACACGGGAATGCAGATCGCGAAGGGCGTCGTTTTTACCATCGTGGGCACGTGCATCCTGATCGGCGTCGCGCTGTACGCGCAGTCGACGCGCGAATTCCTGCGAACGTCGGTCGTCGTGCCGGGGCGTGTCGTCAAGCTGAACGCGGGCACGCATCATCCGGAGATCGCGTTTACGACGCTCACGGGCGAGCGGGTCGAATATGCGCAGGGCGGCGACGTCAGCGTGCAGGACGGCGCGACGGTCGAAGTGCGCTATGCGCCGGACGCGCCGAAGATGACCGCGCGGATGAATACGTTCGGCGCGATCTGGGGCGGCGTGCTGGCGATCGGCGCGATGGGGGCGGTGTTTTTCGCCGTCGGCGTCGGTCAGTTGTGGTCGGGTGTGCGTGCATGGCGCAGCGGGCGGAACGCGACCGCGCGCTGACGCCCTGAAGCGTGGAGGCTGACTATCGGCTCGCCGCCGCCGTCGCGAACTCCTCGACGACGGCTTCGATCACCGCCTGCACGCGCGCGGTCTTGTAGAGATCGGCATGGGCGACGAGCCACACGTCGAAATGATTGCACCGCTGCGGCATGAGTCGCACGAGTTCCGGCTCGGTGTCGGCGCGGAAGCACGGCAGCTCCGAAATTCCGAGCCCCGCCAGCGTCGCCTCCACCAGCATCATCGTCGACGAGGTCTGGAACATCACGCGGCCGCGCGACGTCGGCTCGCCGCACAGCGCGTCCCACATCGTCGGCACCACCGGCTGTTGATACATCACCAGATCGTGCCCGTCGAACGCGCTGCTCGCGACCGGTTCGCCCCGTTCGGCCAGGTAGGCGCGCGATGCGTAGATGCCCGTTTCGAGATGCCCGAGCCGCCTGGCGATCAGGTCCGGCGATTCCGGCCGCAACGTGCGGATCGCGAGATCCGCCTCGCGGCGCGTGAGGTTGGTGATTTGCGCCGACGTCACGCACACGACGTCGATGCCGGCATGCCGGCGCCGCACGCGGGCGATCGCGGGCACGACGAAGCGCTTGCCGAGCGTGTCGGTCGTCGCGATCCGCACGGACCCGGCCAGTTGCTCGTCGAGCCCCATTACCCGGCGTTCGATCGTGAGCGACGCGCGCTCCATCGTTTCGGCCGGTTCAAGCAGCGCTTCGCCCGCGGTCGTCAGTACATAGAGGGACGGCGTGCGCAGAAACAGCCGGGCCGACAGTTCGTCCTCGAGCGCGGCGATCCGGCGCCCGACCGTCGCCTGGTCGACGTTCAGCTGCGTCGCGGCGCCGCGCAGCGTGCCGGTGCGCGCCAGCGCAAGGAAGAAGCGGGCGTTGTCCCAGTTCATACGGACTGATTGTGTCATCGGGCAGGCGGCGACGGACGGGAAACGGTGATGCAAATCTGCATCGGGGAAATGCGAAATTATCACTTTTCCGCATCGCGCGCCCGGTCCTAGACTTCCGGCATCCGCATGGAGGTGTCATGTCCGATTGCCGTTCCGTTTCCGTCCCCGTTCCCCTCGCTGTGGCGGCCCCGAGCCGCGCGACGAAGCGCGAGCAGCGCCTGACGCTCGCGCTCGTCGCGGTCGGCATGTTCATGGCGGTGCTCGATTCGACGATCGTCAACGTCGCGCTGCCGGCGATGCGCACGAGCCTCGGCGCGACGGTCGCGGAACTCGCGTGGATCGTCGACGCCTATACGCTCAGCTTCGCCGCGCTGATCCTCGCGGGCGGTGCGCTGTCCGACCGGTTCGGCGCGAAGCGCGTGTACCTTGCCGGATTGGCGCTGTTCGTCGGCGCATCGGCGGCGTGCGGCGTCGCGTCGTCGGTGGCGATCCTCGTGGCCGCGCGCTTCGTGCAGGGCATGGGTGCCGCGCTCTTTTTGCCCGCATCGCTCGCGATCGTACGCAGCACGTTCGACGTGCCGGCCGAGCGCGCGCGGGCAATCGCGGTGTGGGCCGGCATCGCGTCGGTCGCGGTCGCGGTGGGGCCGGTGCTGGGCGGCATCCTCGTCGACGATTTGGGCTGGCGCAGCGCGTTCCTGATCAACGTGCCGACCGGCGCGGTCGCGTTTGCCGGCGCGGCGGCGCTCGTTCGCGCATCGGTCGCGCGGGATGTGCGCCACTTCGACTGGGCCGGCCAGTGCGTCGGTGCGGCGGCGCTCGGCGCGCTATGTTTCGCGGTGATCGAATTGCCGACCCGCGGCGCCGGCGCCACGGAGGTCCGCGCCGCATTGCTGATCGCCGCGCTCGCCGCCGGGGTACTGGTCGTCGTCGAGCGGCGTGCGCGCCATCCGATGGTGCCGCTCGCGTGGTTTCGCAATCGCGTGTTCGTCGCGATGAACCTGATGGGCAGTCTCGTCTATGTCGGCTACTTCGGGTTGCTGTTCGTGTTGAGCCTGTACCTGCACGGGCGCTTCGGCATGAGCGCGCGGCAAATCGGGCTGACGCTGCTGCCGTTCGCGCTGAGTCTGTCGCTCGGCAATCTGCTGTCGGGAAAACTGCATGGCCGCGTTCGTCCGGTCACGCTGATGGCGAACGGTCTTGCGATGGCCGCGCTGGCCATTCCGGCGATCGCGCTTGCGCTCGCGCTGCATGCGCGGTGGCCGGTGGTCTGGATCGCCATGGCCGCCTTCGGCACCGGGACCGCGTTGTCGGTCGCGCCGATGATCGCGACGGTGCTCGAACAGGTGCCTGCCGACGCGGCGGGCGTGGCATCCGGGTTCCTCAACGCGGCACGTCAGGCCGGCAGCCTGCTCGGCGTGGCCGTGGCAGGCGCCGCGACGATACTGTTGCCGGATCTGACCGATGCGCTGTGGGCGGTCGCGGCGCTCGGCTGCGTCGCCTATGCGATCGCCGCGCTGGCCGCGAGGACGGCAGGCCGCGCGGACGCCGCGCAACGACGCCGTTGACGCGAGACGGGCACGGGCGTTGCGCATGGCCGGCTGACCGCCACGCATGCGCGTGCGCGTGCGGCACCGCGGCTGGACGCCGTGCGGAATGTGGAGGACCATTTCGTGACGATGCCGCGAACGGACGGATAAGCGTTTCGCCCGGTCGCGTTGCATCGAAACCTGCCGAACCCGTCAAGCGGAACACCATGGAACCCATTCACGAGACAGCCGAGCCGATCCTGCTGCGCGACGCGCACGACGGCGTCGTCACGCTGCGCCTGAATCGCCCGCAGCAGTTCAACGCGTTGTCCGAAGCGATGCTCTCGGCTTTGCACGATGCCTTCGATACGCTGGCCGCCGATCCGCACGTGCGCTGCGTCGTGCTGGCGGCCGAAGGCAAGGCGTTCTGCGCCGGCCACGACTTGCGGCAGATGCGCGGCAAGCCCGAACTCGACTACTACCGCACGCTGTTCGCGCAGTGCAGCCGCGTGATGCTCGCGATGCGCGCGTTGCCGGTGCCGGTGATCGCGCGCGTGCATGGCATCGCGACGGCGGCCGGCTGCCAGCTCGTCGCGGCATGCGACCTCGCGATCGCGGCCGATACCGCGCGCTTCGCGGTGTCGGGCATCAATGTCGGGCTGTTCTGCTCGACGCCGGCCGTCGCGTTGAGCCGCAACGTCGCGGCCAAGCGCGCGTTCGACATGCTGGTGACCGGCCGTTTCGTCGATGCGGCGACGGCCGCCGCGTGGGGGCTCGTCAACGAAGCCGTGCCCGAGGACGCGCTCGATGCGGCCGTCGCGCGCAAGGTCGCGGAGATCGTCGCGAAGAGTCCGGCCGCGGTGCGGGTCGGCAAGCAGATGTTCTATCGTCAGCGCGAGTTGCCGCTCGACGAAGCGTATGCGTACGCGGGCGACGCGATGGCGCGCAACATGATGGAAGAGGATGCGGGCGAGGGGATCGACGCATTCCTCGAGAAGCGCAAGCCGACGTGGCGTTCGTGATGCGGTGACGGAGGTGGGCAGGGACCGCGTTGTCTCCCCGACGGTGGGTGCAACGCGCTACGACGTGACGCCCCGCCGCAGCGCCTCCGGTCAGCGTCCGTAGCTCCCCGTGCGCAGCGCCGGTTGCACGGTCGACGCGCCGGGCGGCACGATCACGACCGGCACGCGGCGCGCGAGCGCGCACATCAGCTCGTAGCCGATCGTGCCGCTGGCTTCCGCGACATCGTCCACCTTCACCTGGTCGCCCCACAGCTCGACGCTCGAGCCGATGCCCGCGTTCGGGCACGGCGTCAGGTCGACGGTCAGCATGTCCATCGACACGCGGCCGACGACGCGCGTCATCACGCCGTCCACTGCGATCGGCGTGCCGGTCGGCGCGTGGCGCGGATAGCCGTCCGCGTAGCCGCACGCGACGACGCCGATCCGCATCGGCCGGTCGGCCGTGAAGCGGCGGCCGTAGCCGACCGTTTCGTCGGGCGCGAGCGTCTGCACGCCGATGATCTTGCTGGTCAGCGTCATCGCGGCCGTCAGCGGCGTGTCGGCGATATCCCGCGCCGCGCCGGTCGGCGACGCACCGTACAGGATCGTGCCGGGCCGCACCCAGTCGCGGTGCGCGCGCGGATGCCACAGCACGGCCGCCGAATTCGACACTGAGCGCTCGCCCGGAATCCCGGCCGTGGTCGCGTCGAACTGGTCGAGCTGCCAATCGACTTCGCCTTCGTCGGCGTTCGCGAAATGCATCATCAGCGTGATCTTGCCGATCGACGGCGCGCTCGCCGCGCGTTCCCACGCGGCGCGGAACACGGCCGGCCGGTAGCCGAGCCGGTTCATGCCGGAATTCATCTTCAACTGGATGTCGATCGGCTGCCGCGGCTTCGCGGCGATCAGCAGGTCGAGCTGTTCGTCGCAGTGCACGGCGACCGTCAGCCGATGGCGATCGGCCAGCTCGACGTCGGCCGGTTCGAAGACGCCTTCGAGCAGCAGCACGGGCTTGTCCCAGCCGAGCTCGCGCACGCGCACGGCTTCGTCGAGATCGAGCAGCGCGATGCCGTCGGCGGCCGCGAGGCCCGGGTAGATCCGTTCGATGCCGTGGCCGTACGCGTTGGCCTTGATCACGGCCCACACGCGCGATGGCGCGACGGTGCGGCGGATGAAGTCGAGGTTGTGGCGAACGGCGTCGGGGCGGATATGGGCGACGATGGGACGGGGCATGGCAAGGGCTCGGGTCGGATGTCGTTCGGCGCAGGGTAGCGCGGGGGAAAAGGGGCTGGCCGGGGCTGGCCGCGCGCGGGGCGCGTCAAGCCAGTGTTGAGCGCTATGTTATGGGTGTTCGACCAGTTTTAATTAACGTATTTATCGACGATTTGGTGGAAATTTTGGCGGCGGCGCGGGCCGGGCGCCGTCATCCGCGGCGTGTGCGGCCGAGTCTCCCGTCTAGAAAACCCGTGCGCGAACGGCACGGCGCAATGCTAAGCTCTCGGCGATCTTGTCATTGATCAATGTAATCATAACGGAGGAGACTTTGATGACGACGTCCCAGCTGTGCCTGTTCATCGTGGCGCTGTTGCCGTTCCCGATGACGTTTCTCGCCAAGGCCCGCAAGGGTTACGACAACCGTACGCCGCGCGACTACCTGGCGAAGCTCGAAGGCTGGCGCGCCCGCGCGCAGGCCGCGCATCAGAATTCATGGGAAGCGCTCGCGCTGTTCGCGGTCGCGCTGCTGGTGGCGTGGCACAACGGCGCGAACGTGCATCGCGTCGACCAGCTCGCGATCGCGTTCGTCGCGATCCGCGTCGTCTATGCGCTGATGTACCTGCTGAACTGGGCGTCGCTGCGTTCGCTCGTATGGTTCGGCGGCATGGCGTGCGTCGTCGGGCTGTTCTTCGCGACGCCGTAAGCGGCCGCCCACGGGCAACGCGCCGCCGGCATTGCGTGCGGGCGCTCGTCAGGCGCCGCCCGCGCCTCGTGCGTGACTGTCATTGGATGCGGGCGCAACGATCTTCGACACGAACGGCGGCGCGTCCGCTTCGCTGCGCAGGAACGCGATCAACGGATCGAGCAGCCGGTGCCGCGTCGACGGATGGCGGCGCAGCACGAAGCGCCATGACGCATCGCGTGCGAGACCCGGCACCAGCGGCACCAGGCGCCCGCTGCGCAGTTCGGGCTCGATCAGCGGCACGCGGCCGAGCGCGATGCCCGCGCCGCCGACGGCCGCGCCGATCACCTGGCTGAAGCTGCTGTAGCGGACGATCTTCGTGTCGAAGTCGTCCGGCAAGCCGAAGTGCACGGCCCAGTTGCGCCAGTCGATCTCGGGGCTGTCCTCGTGCATCTCCTGCAGCAGCCGCGAGCGGCAGACGTGCTCCGATGCGTACGGAAACAGTTCGGGGCTGCAGACCGGAAACACGGTTTCCCGGATCAGCACGTCGTCGTCTGCGCGCAGCCGATGCACGGGCACGTGCACGATCGCCAGATCGACGCTGCTGCGCGCGAAATCCGGCTCGTCGTCGAGCACGACCGCATGCAGCGGGGTGTCGGGATGCAGCGACGAGAATTCCGCGAGACGGCGCGCGAGCCACATCGACGAAAACGGCGCGTTGGCGGACACGGTGAGCCGTTGTGCGGTGCCGCGAATCTCGGCGCACGCGTCGGTCAGACGCGACAGCGCATCGCCGACCGCCGGCAGCAGCCGCGCGCCGGCCGGCGTGAGGCCGATGCCGCCGAGCCCCGTGCTGCGTTCGAGCAGCCGCGCGCCGAGCGATTCCTCCAGCGAACGGATCTGGTGGCTGACCGCGCTGGTCGACACGTTCAACTCGGCCGCCGCGCGCGCGAACCCGCCGAGGCGGACGGCCGCCTCGAAAGCACGCAGTGCGCTGAGGGGAGGAAGGTGCGACATGCGGGGTATTGTAGTTGACTCAACACCCGTTGAAAAATCATCTTTTGCCGCGCGCGAGCGGCGCGGGTAGCCTCGATCCGGTCAATAAAAACGCAACGAAACACCGACCGGAGGGCTGCATGTATTTCGACCGACGACTATGGGCAATGATGGCGGGACTGCGCTGGCGCGTGGCGGCGGCCGTCGCGCTCGGGCTGCTCGCGATGGGTGTCGGCATCCTGCGCTTCGTGTTTCTCGGCCGCGTGCTGGCGCTGGTGTTTTCCGGCGCGCCGGCGCGCGGCATCGGCGAGGCCGTCGCCGCAACGGCGGCTTGCGTGCTGCTGCGCGCATGGCTCGACCATCGCCGCACGGTGCTCGCGCAGCAGACGGCGGGCCGCGTGCAGGCGACGCTGCGCGCGCGGCTGTTCGACCGGATCGCCGCGCTCGGCCCCGCGTGGTTCAGCGGCGAACGCACGGGCGGCGTGATGCTGGCCGTCGTCGACGGCGTCGAGCAGTTGCAGACCTTCTTCGGCGTCTACCTGCCGCAGCTCGCGATCGCCGCGTGCGCGCCGGTCATGATCTTCGCGGTGCTCGCGTGGTGGGATGTGCCGACGGCCGCGATCCTGCTGGTCGCGGCGCTCGTCACGCTCGCGCTGCCGCAACTCGTGCATCGCGCCGACAAGCGCGCGGCGCTCGCGCGTTCGACCGCGTTCAAGGCGTTCGGCGAGGAGTTTCTCGACGCGGTGCAGGGCCTGCCGACGCTGAAGGCATTCGGGCAGAGCACCGCGTTCGGCGCGAAGCTGGCCGCGAAGGCGCGCGCGCTGTCGGACAGCACGTTCTGGGTGCTCGCGCTCGGGCTGCTGACGCGGCTCTTCACGGATCTCGGCACCGGCCTCGGCGCGGCCGCGGCGATCGCGGTGGGCGCGTGGCGCGTGCAGCACGGCGACATGAGCCTCGAAGCGCTGCTGATCGTGCTGATGGCCGGCAGCGAGATCTTCCGGCCGCTGCGCGACCTGCGCGCGGTGCTGCATCAGGGGATGATCGGCCAGTCGGCGGCGAATGCGGTCCATGCGCTGCTCGACGCGGGCGATCATGCGCGTTCCGTCGACGCGCCGCGCGTAGCGGGCCTGCGGCCGGAGATCGTGTTCGACGACGTCAGCTTCGCGTATCCGGGGCGCCGCGCGGACGCGCATGCGGCGCTGAGCTTCACGGTGCGCGAGGGCGAGACGGTCGCGATCGTCGGGCCGAGCGGGGCCGGCAAGTCGACCATCGTGCGGCTGCTGCTGCGCCAGCACGACGCGCAGGGCGGTGCGGTCCGGATCGGCGGCCACGACGTGCGCACGCTCGATGCCGACCAGGTGCGCGAGATGATCGCGGTCGTCGCGCAGGATGCGACGCTGTTCGACGGCAGCGTCGCCGACAACCTGCGGCTCGGCCGCCCGGACGCGAGCGACGCGGACATGATCGCCGCCGCGCGCGCGGCCAACGCGCACGATTTCATCTCGTCGCTGCCCGACGGCTATGCGACGCGCATCGGCGAACGCGGGCTGATGCTGTCGGGCGGCCAGCGCCAGCGGATCGCGATTGCCCGCGCGCTGCTGCGCGACGCGCCGATCCTGTTGCTCGACGAGGCGCTGTCGTCGGTCGATGCGGAGAACGAAGCACTGATCCAGCAGGCGCTCGACCGGCTCACGCGCGGGCGGACGACGCTCGTGCTCGCGCACCGGCTGTCCAGCGTGATCGGCGCCGATCGCATCCTGGTGCTCGACCAGGGGCAGGTCGTCGACGAAGGGACGCATGCGGCGCTGATCGCGCGCGACGGCCCGTATCGACGGCTGATGGGGCCGCAGCTGGAAGCGGTCGCCGAAACCGTCGGCGTGGCGGCGGCGGCCGGCGCGACCGCGCGCGCGTCGTCGGGCCCGCAGGTGCGGCCGCTGAACGACGACGCGGCGATCATCGGCTGGCCGGAGACGTTGCAGACGCTGCTGCGCTTCGTGCGTCCGTGGAAGGGCAAGGTCGTGCTCACCGTGCTGTTCGGGATCGGCCGCGTGCTCGCGTTCATCGGTGTGGGTGTGATCGGCGCATGGGTGGTCGGCGCGGTACCGACCGGCCATGTCGGCACCGGGCTAGTGGCCGCGCTGCTCGTGATCGCGCCGGTCGCGGCCGTGCTGCACTGGCTCGAATCGTGGCTCGCACACGACATGGCGTACCGGCTGCTCGCGGAAATGCGCATCGCGCTGTTCGCGACGCTCGAACGGCTCGCGCCGGCCGGGCTGCTGCGCCGCCGCTCCGGCGATCTCGTGGCGCTCGCGACGCAGGACGTCGAGACCGTCGAGTATTTCTACGCGCATACGCTCGCACCCGCGTTCGTCGCGGTGCTCGTGCCGGCCGGGGTGCTGGTGTTGCTCGCGTCGGTCGCGTGGCCGCTCGCGCTGGTGCTGCTGCCGTTCCTGCTGTGGGCCGGGCTCGCGCCCGTGCTGGCCCGGCGCGACGTCGACCGGCTCGGCACCGGCGCGCGCGACGCGCTCGGCCAGCTCGGCGCGCATCTGACCGAAACGATCCAGGGGCTCGCGGAACTCACCGCGTTCGAGGCGATCGCGCGCCGGCGCGCGGCGTTCGTGGCCGAAGTCGATGCGTACCGCCGGCAGCGCGCGAAGCTGCTCGACGATCTGTCGATGCAAAGCGCCGCGCTGGAAGTCGCGAGCGGGCTCGGCGGGCTGGCCGTCGCGGCGCTCGGTGCGTGGTGGTGCGCTCGCGGCGGGTTTCCGCGCGAGTCGTTGCCGCTGCTGGTGCTGGTCGCGGTGGCCGCGTTCATGCCGGTGGCCGAGATCGGGCAGGTCGCGCGCCAGCTTGCCGACACGATCGCGTCGACGCGCCGCTTGCGCGCGCTGGAGAAGGAGCCCGTGACGGTGACGGACGGCACGCACGCGATGCCGGGAAATTCGGCGGTGCGGTTCGACGCGGCGTCGTTCACGTATCCGGGGCGCAGCGTGCCCGCGATCGACCGCGTGAGCTTCGAGGTGCCGGCCGGCAGCACGGTCGCGCTGGTCGGCGCATCGGGCGCCGGCAAGTCGACGATCGCGAGTCTGCTGCTGCGCTTCTGGGATCCGCAGCAGGGCCGCGTGACGCTCGGCGGCGTCGACCTGCGCGACCTGCGGCTCGACGATCTGCGGCAGCACATCGCGCTCGTTGCGCAGGATACCTACCTGTTCAACGACACGCTCGAAGCGAACATCCGGCTCGCGGCGAGCGACGCGTCCGACGCGGACGTGCGGCGCGCGATCGACCACGCGGCGCTCGGCGACTTCGTCGCGCGGCTGCCGGACGGCCTCGCGACGCGCGTCGGCGAGCGCGGCGTGCAGTTGTCGGGCGGCCAGCGTCAGCGCGTGGCGATCGCGCGCGCGTTCCTGAAGGATGCGCCGGTGCTGATCCTCGACGAGGCGACGTCGCACCTCGACACGATCAGCGAACAGCAGATCCGCGCGGCGCTGGAGGACCTGATGACGCAACGCACGTCGATCATCATCGCGCACCGCCTGTCGACCGTGCGCCATGCCGACCTGATCCTCGTGATCGAGCACGGTGCCGTGATCGAGGCCGGCCGCCACGGGGAGCTGATGGCGCGGCAGGGCGCGTATGCGCGGCTCGTGTCGCATCAGGCGAGCGGGGTCGCGGCGTGACCGCGCGGTGTGCCGGCCGCATCCGGTGTTGTCGATCGCGGGCTATTGACAACATATGTTGCGTCATTGTCTAATTCGTCATCGTGCGTTGCGAACGTCTGGCCGCGTGCGTCCCGACATCGTTTGACGGGGCCGGCCAATCGGGCGCACGCTGCATGGCGGCCGAATTGATCCTATTGCACGACATCCGCGTGCGCCTGGGCGAGCTCGCCCGCCCGGTATGCGACGCGTACATGCAGTAGAGCGACGCATGGCAGGCCGTGCGCCGCCGGCGCGGCCGTCCGTTCGTCGATGCGCTGCGGCAGGCTGCGCTCGCCGCATACCGCGGTCTCGTCGCGGAACTGGACGGGATCGCGGCTGGCGTCGGATGGCCGTCCGGGCACGCGCCGCACACATCCTGATCCATGAGGCCACGCATGACGACCGTTTTCCATCGCGCCCCGTGCGCCACCTTGCCCGTTGCCGTCGCAGGCGACGGCATCGAGATCATCGATTCGACCGGCAAACGCTATATCGACGCGTGCGGCGGCGCGGCCGTATCGTGTCTCGGTCACAGCAACCAGCGCGTGATCGACGCGATCAAGCGGCAGGTGCAGCAATTGCCCTACGCGCATACGTCGTTCTTCACGACGGAAGTGGCCGAGGAACTGGCCGACCGGCTCGTCGACGCCGCGCCGGCCGGGCTCGACCACGTGTATTTCGTGTCGGGCGGCTCCGAGGCGATCGAGGCCGCGCTGAAGCTCGCGCGCCAGTATTTCGTCGAGAAGGGCGAGCCGCAGCGCCGTCATTTCATCGCCCGGCGCCAGAGCTATCACGGCAATACGCTCGGCGCGCTCGCGATCGGCGGCAACGCATGGCGGCGCGAGCCGTTCCTGCCGCTGCTGATCGAAGCGCACCACGTGAGCCCGTGCTATGCGTACCGCGACCAGCAGGCTGGTGAAACCGACGAAGCGTACGCGCAGCGCCTCGCCGACGAGCTCGAACGGAAGATCGTCGAACTCGGCGCGGAAAACGTCGCGGCGTTCGTCGCGGAAACGGTGGTCGGCGCGACGGCCGGCGCGGTGCCGCCGGTGCGCACGTACCTGAAGAAGATTCGCGCGGTGTGCGACAAGTACGGCGTGCTGCTGATCCTCGACGAGATCATGTCGGGGATGGGGCGCACGGGTTACCTGTATGCGTGCGACGAAGACGGTGTCGCGCCCGATCTGCTGACGATCGCGAAAGGGCTCGGTGCGGGCTACCAGCCGATCGGGGCGACGCTCGTCAGCGACCGCATCTATCGCACGATCGTCGACGGCTCCGGCTTCTTCCAGCATGGTCACACGTACCTCGGCCACGCGACCGCGTGCGCGGCCGCGCTCGAAGTGCAGCGCGTGATTGCGGAAGAGAAGCTGCTCGACAACGTGAAGGCGCGCGGCGAGCAGTTGCGTGCGTCGTTGCGCGAGCACTACGGCGCGCATCCGCATGTCGGCGACGTGCGTGGTCGCGGGTTGTTCGTCGGCGTCGAACTCGTGCGCGATCGCGACACCAAGGCGACGTTCGACCCCGCGCTGAAGCTGCATGCGGCGGTCAAGCGCGAAGCGATGCAGCGCGGGTTGATGGTGTATCCGATGGGTGGCACGATCGACGGCGTGCACGGCGATCACATCCTGATCGCGCCGCCGTTCGTCTGTACCGCGCAGCAGATCGACACGATCGTCGAGCGGCTGTCCGGCGCGATCGGCGCGGCGCTCGCGTCGGCCGGCGCGTAAACCCCGACCTCAATGATTCCTCACCATGACAGACAGACTGCCTCCTTTCGATCCGGCGTCGGCCACCGACGAACAGAAGGCCGTGCTCGCCGACATTCTCAGCGGCCCGCGCGGCAATCTGAACGGGCCGTTCCTCGGCTGGATCGCGAGCCCCGAACTGGCCCAGCACGCGCAGAAGCTCGGCGCGTTCTGCCGCTATCGCACCGGGCTGCCGCTGCGCCTGTCGGAACTCGCGATTCTAGTGACGGCCGCGCGCTGGCGCTCGCAGGCCGAGTGGCACATCCATCATCCGATCGCGCTCGAGGCCGGCGTGCCGGCCGCGACGGCCGACGCGATCCGGCTGGGCGTCGCGCCCGCATTCGAATCGGACGACGACGCGCTGATCCATGCGTTTGCCACCGAGCTGTACGACACGAAGCGCGTGAGCGATGCGACGTTCGCGCGTGCGCAGGCGCGCTTCGGCCACGAGACCGTGGTGAATCTCGTCGCGCTGCTCGGCTATTACGCGCTCGTCGCGATGACGCTCAACACGTTCGGTATGCGCGCAGACGGACAAACTGATTTGCCGTTTCCGGAATAATCGCCGCGGGTGCGTGCGTCGGTAGCCTGCCGCGCATGCATGCAGATTGCCGGAAAAGCCCGTATACGCGGGCGTTTCGGCACGGATCGGTCGGCTATCTCGCCGCGTTGTAAGACGTACACCGCACGACTGCACCGTCAGAGCAGGAAATTTTCCCCGTCTCTAGAATTTCTTCGAAAGAGCTACGGGGGAAATATCGATGCGCTGGGTCCTGTTGATCGTGTTCATTGTGTGCGTCGCGTACACGCATCGGCGCGGCAAGGTTCGGCACCGGTTGTTCAGGCAACTATCCGACCACTCGACCTTTACCGCACCGCTGAACTGCTTTTCGTACGCGTTCTCGTCGGTGCCGACCACGCCGTTTCTCGACACCGATCATTTTCCGGAGCTCGCGGTGCTGCAGCGCGAATGGCGCACGTTTCGCCGCGAAGCGCTCGCGTTGCGCGACGCGAGCCGGATCAAGGCGTCGGGCGAGTACAACGACATCGGCTTCAATTCGTTCTTTCGCCGCGGCTGGAAGCGGTTCTACCTGAAGTGGTACGACGCGCCGCATCCGTCCGCGCAGGCGTTGTGTCCGCGCTCGGTCGAGATCCTGTCGCAGATGCCGTCGATCAAGGCGGCGATGTTCGCGCAGTTGCCGCCGGGCGGGAAGCTCGGCCTGCATCGCGATCCGTATGCGGGCTCGCTGCGCTATCACCTCGGGCTCGATACGCCGAACGACGATGCGTGCCGGATCGTCGTCGACGGCGAAGCGTACGCGTGGCGCGACGGCGACGCCGTGATGTTCGACGAGACGTACCTGCACTGGGCCGAAAACCGCACCGCGCACGATCGCGTGATCCTGTTCTGCGACGTCGCGCGCCCGATGAAATATCGCTGGGCGCAGCGCGTCAACGATGCGGTCGGGCAACTGCTGATGCGCGCGGCCGCATCGCCGAACGAAACCGGCGATCGCACGGGCGGGCTCAATCGCGCGTTCCGGTACCTGTATGCGATTCGCCGCGCCGGCAAGCGGCTGAAGGCGTGGAATCGCACCGTGTACTACATCGTCAAGTGGCTGCTGTTCGGCGGGATCGCGGTCGCGATTTTCTGGATCTGACGACGGGCGAGAGTGGGCGGTTGCTTTCCGTCTGACGATAGCGCGGCCTCGCACGGGCCGACGGCCTTGCGCCGCCGTCAATGCAACCAAATGTATTCGTGCGAGATCAACGTGCATTGGCCGCGTATGATGGCTTGTTCACATCGATAGGTCGGTGAGCAAGCATGACGAGTACCCGTAAAACCATGATGATCGCCGGCGGGCTCCTGGTCGCCGCGGCCGGCACCGCGTACGTGATGCTCCTGCGCGCGGACCACCGTGCGATCGAAGACGCCGGCATCGCCGATTCGGCCGCACCCGTTGCCGCGGCGTCCGCGGGCAGCGATCACGCGGTGCAGGGCGCGATCGCGCCGCCGGCGCCGGCGCCGGCTGCTGCGACAGTACCGAAACAGGCGGCTGTCGCGGCACCCACAGCACCAGCCGCACCAACACCCGCGCCGGCCCCGACCGCGCGCGTCGCCGCCGCGCCTGCGCCGGCCCCCGCGGTCCCGGTCGTCAGCGACAAGCCGCAACTCGTGACGAAGCCCGCTGCGCCGCCGCCGAAGGTCAATGTCGTAACGGTGGATGCGCAGGATTCGACCCCACCGGCACCGGCACCGGCACCGGCCGCGAAATCCGCTCAGTCCATGCCACCCGCGCAGGTCACGCAGCGCGCGCCGCGCAAGCGCGACGGCCTCGAACGCCACGCCACCGCCGCGCCGCCGGCCGCGACGAAATCCGAAACGCCGGAGACCGCCGCGCTCGTCAGGGAATCGGCGAAGCTCGATCCGTCGTTGCCGCCGCCGTCGATGTCGTCGATCTCTTCGATGCCGGCGAGCACCGGTTCGTACCGGCAGGGGAGTGGGTCGTCCGGCGCGAATCCGGTGGCGGCCGCGATGACCGAGCAACTGGTCAGGCAGTCGAGCAGTTTCAAGTCGACGGCGCCTGCGCCGGCGGACGGCGGCCCGAGCGCGACCAAGTAACCGCGAACGCCTTCGGCATAAAAAGCGCCCCGCACGCCGACCAAAGCATGCGGGGCCAAGAGAGACAAACCTTAATGTCGTCGGGGCTGACGTCCGTCAGGCGGCGACCGCTTCCTCGGCTTGCGGCTGAGCGGTCGTCACGGGCGCGGCCACGTCCTGCCGGATCAGGTGGTCGAACGCGCCGAGCGACGCCTTCGCGCCTTCGCCGACCGCGATCACGATCTGCTTGAACGGCACCGTCGTCACGTCGCCGGCCGCGAACACGCCCGGCACCGACGTCGCGCCGCGCGCATCGACGACGATCTCGCCGTGCTTCGACAGTTCGACCGTGCCTTTCAGCCATTCGGTGTTCGGCACGAGGCCGATCTGCACGAACACGCCTTCGAGCTCGATGCGCTGCGTGTCGCCCGAGCGCAGATCCTTGTACACGAGCCCGTTCAGCTTGCTGCCGTCGCCAGTCAGCTCGGTCGTCTGCGCCTGCGTGACGATCGTCACGTTCGGCAGGCTGCGCAGCTTGCGCTGCAGCACCTCGTCCGCGCGCAGTTGCGTGCCGAATTCGATCAGCGTGACTGCCTTCACGATGCCGGCGAGGTCGATCGCGGCCTCGACGCCCGAGTTGCCGCCGCCGACCACCGCGACGCGCTTGCCCTTGAACAGCGGGCCGTCGCAGTGCGGGCAGTACGCGACCCCGCGGTTGCGGTATTCACGCTCGCCCGGCACGTTGATTTCGCGCCAGCGTGCGCCGGTCGCGAGGACGATCGTCTTCGCTTTCAGCACCGCGCCGTTCGCGAGGCGGATCTGGTGCACGTCGCCGGGAATCAGCGCGTCGGCGCGCTGCACGTCCATGATGTCGACGTCGTATTGCTTCACGTGCTGTTCGAGTGCGGTCGCGAACTTCGGCCCTTCGGTTTCCTGCACCGACACGAAATTCTCGATCGCCATCGTGTCCAGCACCTGGCCGCCGAAACGCTCGGCCACGACACCCGTCGCGATGCCCTTGCGTGCCGAGTAGATCGCCGCGGCCGCGCCTGCCGGGCCGCCGCCGACGATCAGCGTGTCGAACACCGGCTTGTTTTCGAGCGACTTCGCCGCGCGTTCGCTGGCGCCCGTGTCGAGCTTCGCGAGGATTTCCTTCACGCTGCTGCGGCCCTGGCCGAACGATGCACCGTTCAGGAACATCGTCGGCACGGCCATGATCTGGCGCGATTCGACTTCATCCTGGAACAGCGCGCCGTCGATCGCGACGTGGCGGATGCGCGGGTTGATCAGCGACATCACGTTCAGCGCCTGCACGACTTCGGGGCAGTTCTGGCACGACAGCGAGAAATACGTTTCGAATGCGTAGTCGCCGTCGAGCGCGCGAATCTGTTCGATCACGTCGTCGTCGAGCTTGATCGGATGACCGCCCGTCTGCAGCAGCGCGAGCACGAGCGACGTGAATTCATGGCCCATCGGGATGCCGGCGAAGCGGATGCCGGCCGGCTTGCCGGGTTCGCCGATCGAGAACGACGGCTTGCGCTCGGCGTCGTCGCGGCGTTCGGCCACGGTCACGCGATCCGTCAGCGACGCAATCTCGTTCAGCAGCGCCAGCAGTTCCTGCGATTTCGCGCTGTCGTCGAGCGAGGCGACGAGTTCGATCGGGCGCGTGATCTTTTCGAGGTACGCTTTGAGTTGGTTCTTGAGATTGGCGTCGAGCATGGCGTTTCGGATTCCGTATTGATGATGCTGGTCGGGCACGTCGTGCCGGAGGAGGGCGCGGGCCGCGCGAGGCCGCCCGTGGTGACGCGTGTCGCGCGCCTCGTGCGAGGCGCGCTGCGCCCCTTAGATCTTGCCGATCAGGTCGAGCGACGGGGTCAGCGTTTCCGCGCCCGGCGTCCACTTGGCCGGGCACACTTCACCCGGGTGAGCGGCGATGTATTGCGCGGCCTGGACCTTGCGCAGCAGTTCGCCTGCGTCGCGGCCAATGCCGTTGTCATGGATTTCGCACAGCTTGATCTCGCCTTCCGGGTTGATCACGAACGTGCCGCGCAGCGCCATCCCTTCTTCCTCGATCAGCACGTCGAAGTTGCGCGACAGCGTGAGCGTCGGGTCGCCGATCATCGGGTACTTGATCTTGCCGATCGTGTCCGACGTGTCGTGCCAGGCCTTGTGCGTGAAGTGCGTGTCGGTCGACACGCCGTAGATTTCGACACCCAGCTTCTGGAATTCCGCGTAACGGTCGGCGAGGTCGCCCAGTTCGGTCGGGCAGACGAACGTGAAGTCGGCCGGATAGAACACGACGACGGACCACTTGCCCTTGAAGTTCTCTTCCGAGACGGGCACGAATTCGCCGTTGTGGTAAGCGGTTGCCTTGAACGGCTTGATTTGGGTGTTGATGATCGGCATCTGGACAATTCCTTTTCGTCAGGGGTGAGTGGAGTGTTGCCAGTATCCGGGTTCACCCTGAACTTGTGAAATTGCTTGTTTCAATCCGGGGCATCGGGATTTTCTATCTGCTTCCGGCCCTTGATTGGCGGGGGCGGGCGGGGGACATCGGATGAGTAGTTGCGACGCTGGGGCCGCGATGGCCGGACGGCGGGCTTCTGGTGACGATCGCCTCCCGGCGAATCGGTTCCGGACGGCGCCGAAGGTGATTCAGGCGATAAGGGCTGTACGTGCACTCACCATTCCGAGCGCAGGTCCTCCTGGCTGGCGATCTCGCGCCCCTTCCATAGACCGAACACATTGTTGACAAGTGTGTGTTCGTGTCGCGCGATATAGGCGTCGATGGCGTCGCCGATGATCTCGGCGCGGGAGCGGTTCCTGGCCGCTGCGATGAGGCTCAACGCGGCATGCTGGTCATCCGACAGATCGATCGGGATCGTGCGCATTGCAATCTCCATGACTTGATGCATCCATCATCGATATGCGGTTGCGCAAATGCAAGGTCGCCGCCGATCCGAAGCGAATACCGCTTCGCGGTTCGGTCGGCGGGACACGCGCCGCTCAAATCCCCGCCATCTTCCGCAACCACGCCGCCAGCCGCCGCGCCCCGTCCGGCGTGTCCGCGTCCTCGCGCGTGCACAGGTAATAGTCGCGCCCGTCGTCGAGCGCGTGATCGAACAGCTGCACGAGTTCGCCGTTCGCCAGTTCGCGCTGGACCAGCGGCGCACGCAGCAACGCCGCGCCGAGATCCGCGCGGGCGGCGCTCAGCGTGAGTTGCCCATCCTCGAACATCGGCCCCACCGCGTGCGACACGTGCCGCACGCCGGCGCCCTGCAGCCAGTTGACCCACGTGCTGCGATCCTCGTCGTGCACGAGCGGCGCGCGCGAGAGATCGGCCGGCGTGCGGAACGGCCCGTGACGCTTCAGGAACGACGGGCTGCACATCGGCACCATCGCGCCCGGCAGCAGCCGCTCGCAGCGATAGCCGGGCCAGTCGCCGGTGCCGAAACGGATCGACAGGTCCGACGCATCGCTTCGGTAATTGCGGTGATGCGCGTACAGCACCGTGACGTCGACATCGGTGTTGTCGGCCAGGAACGCGTGCAGCCGCGGGATGAACCAGCCGATGCCGAGCAGCGGAATCAGGCTGACGGTGATCTGGCGCAGCGACGAACGGTCGCGCACGAAGCGCGTCGCGCTGCGCAGCACCGAGAACGCCGCGCTGATCGACCGGTAGTAGTCGCGTCCCTCGTCGGTGAGCGCGAGCAGCCGGCCTTCGCGTACCGTCAGCGGCGTCTGGATGAACGCGTCGAGCAGTTGCAGCTGATGGCTGACCGCCGACGGCGTGATGTCGAGCTCGCTGGCCGCCGCGGTGACCGACCCGAGACGCGCAAACGCTTCGAACGCACGCACCGCACGCAGCGGTGGATCGTGCGGCAATTGTTCTATATTTTTCATGTATCGAATTTTATCGAAAAATCAGGGTAAGCGACAACACAAAAATATCCCGTATTTACAGGGTGATACGTTAATGTGTCGGGAACGGCATAAGCATCCAACAATTGGGTATTTGGGGTTTGGATGTCGAATATTTAATATTTTTCATGTTTCAGATCCAGCCGACCGATCCCCGCACATGAAAATCGCTTTCCTCTCCGTCAGCCTCGCCTTCTCGGCGGCCGCCCTGGTCGCTACCGTTCCCGCGTCCGCGCAGTCCGCGCCGCAGACGGTCCTGATCGGTCTCGCCGCGCCGCTCACCGGCCCGTCCGCGCGGATCGGCAAGGATCTGCAGAACGGCGCGCAACTCGCGATCGACGACGCGAACGCGAAGCATCCGACCATCGGCGGCAAGCCGGTCGTCTACAAGCTCGTCGCGGCCGACGACCAGTCCGACCCGCGCACGGCCGTCGCGGTCGCGCAGCAACTCGTCGACCAGCACGTGATCGGTGTCGTCGGTCACTGGAACACGGGCTGCAGCGTGCCGGCGTCGCGCGTGTACCGCGATGCGGGCATCCCGCAGATCGCGCCGGCGTCCACCGGCCATCAATACACGCAGCAGGGCTACGCGACGGCGTTCCGCATCATGGGTCACGACGATGCCGGCGGCCATTTCACCGGTGCGTACGCGGTGAAGACGCTGAAGGCGAAGCGCATCGCGGTGATCGACGATCGCACGTCGTTCGGCGCGGGGCTGGCCGATCAGTTCATCAAGGGCGTGCAGGCGAACGGCGGCACGATCGTCGATCGCCAGTACGTGAACGACAAGACGACCGACTTCAGCGGCGTGCTGACCGCGATCAAGGGCAAGCGCGCGGATCTCGTGTTCTTCGGCGGCCTCGACGCGCAGGCCGCGCCGATCGCGCGCCGGATGCGCCAGCTCGGCGTGAACGCGCCGCTGCTCGGCGCGGGTGGTTTCGTGAGTCAGACCTTCCTGTCGCTCGCGGGCAAGGACGGCGACGGCGTGACGGCGCTCGAACCGGGCCTGCCACTCGACCGGATGCCGGGCGGCAAGGCGTTCGACACGCAATACCAGGCACGCTTTCATGCGCCGATCGAATTGCATGCGCCGTTCGCGTACGACGCGGCCGCCACGCTGATCGCGGCCGCGCAGAAGGCCGGTACGACGCAGCCGGCGAAGCTGGTCGCGGCCGTTCGTGCGGCCGATCGACCGGGCGTGACCGGGCGCATCGCGTTCGACGCCGAAGGCAACCTGAAGGACCCGGCTTTCACGATCTATCAGGTGCGAGGCGGCAAGTGGGCCGTCGTCGACGTGCTCGGCGGCTCGCGCACCGCGGCCAGGTAACGACAAAACGACAATAACCAGGACGATTCCCATGACAGAAGCGAACCCGACATCCGCCGCCGCTCCCGAGGACACGCGCCTCGGGATCCTCGCGCGGCGCCGCATCGAAGCGGAAATCATCAAGCCGATCTACGAGATCATGAAGCGCGAATTCGGCGCCGAGCGCGCGCAGGCCGTAATCGCCGAAGCCGTGCGCGGCGCGGCCGTCGACGCGGGCCGTACGTTCGCCGCGCAGGAGCCGGGCGGCACGAGCGTGAAGTCGTTCATCGCGCTGCAGGTGCTGTGGGAGAAGGACGATGCGCTCGACGTCGAGGTGCGGCGCGCGGACGACGCGCACTACGACTACGACGTGCATCGCTGCAGCTACGCTCAGATGTATCACGCGATGGGGCTCGGCGAGATCGGGCACCTGCTGAGCTGCGCGCGCGACAGCTATTTCATCCAGGGCTATGCGCCGGACATTGCGCTCACGCGTACGAGCACGATCATGCAGGGCGGCAAGCGCTGCGATTTCCGCTATGCGCTGCAACGGGCGCCGGAGAACGGCGATGCGTGACGATACCGATATGGCGAGCGTGCCGCGCGTCGACGGCGAACGCCTGTGGGCGTCGCTCGAACGGATGGCGCAGATCGGCGCGACGCCGAAGGGCGGCGTGTGCCGTCTCGCGCTGACCGATCTCGACCGCGAGTCGCGCGACCTGTTCGTGCAGTGGGCGCGCGATGCCGGTTGCGCGGTGCGCGTCGATCGGATGGGCAACGTGTTCGCGCGCCGTGCGGGCCGCAATCCGGACGCCGCACCGGTGATGACGGGCTCGCACGCCGATTCCCAGCCGACCGGCGGCCGCTACGACGGCATCTACGGCGTGCTCGGCGGGCTCGAAGTCGTGCGCGCGCTGAACGACGCGGGGATCGAGACCGAGCGTCCGGTCGACGTCGTGATCTGGACCAACGAGGAAGGCTCGCGCTTCGCGCCGGCGATGGTGTCGGCCGGCGTGTTCTCGGGCGTCTATACGCTCGAATACGGGCTGTCGCGCACCGACGGCGCGGGCCGGACGATCGGCGAGGAGCTCGAACGGATCGGCTACGCGGGCACGGAGCCGGTCGGCGGCTATCCGGTGCACGCGGCGTACGAACTGCACATCGAGCAGGGCGCGATTCTCGAGCGGGCCGGCAAGACGATCGGCGTCGTGACGGCCGGGCAGGGACAGCGCTGGTACGAGGTGACGCTCACCGGGGTCGACGCGCACGCCGGTACGACGCCGATGGCGTTCCGTCGCGACGCGCTGGTCGGCGCGGCGCGGATGATCTCGTTCATCGACGTGCTCGGCCGCCGTTACGCACCGGATGCGCGCGCAACGGTCGGGATGATCGAGGCCCGGCCGAATTCGCGCAACACGGTGCCGGGCGGCTGCTTCTTCACGGTGGAATTCCGTCACCCCGACGACGCGGTACTCGACGAACTGGACGCGGCGCTGCGCGCGGAACTCGCGCGCGTGGCCGACGAAACCGGTCTCGGCGCGCAGGTCGAGCAGATCTTCACGTATGCGCCGGTGCCGTTCGCGCCGCGCTGCATCGATGCGGTGCGTGACGCGGCGCGCTCGCTCGGGCTGTCGCACATGGACATCGTGTCCGGCGCGGGCCACGACGCGTGCTATGTCGCGCGTGTCGCGCCGACGGGCATGATCTTCGTGCCGTGCGTCGACGGGCTGAGCCACAACGAGGCCGAAGCGATTACGCCGGAATGGGCGACGGCCGGCGCCGACGTGCTGTTGCGCGCGGTGTTGCAGAGCGCGCAGGAAGCATAAGCGCGACGCGCGCGGCCGAGCAGCGGCGCGCCCGCGTTACTTCGCTGCCTTGCGCCGCGCCCTATGCGCGAGATACGCGACGATCTGGTCGAGTTCGCGGTCGCTCAACTGATCGGGCGGAAACGCCGGCATGCTGCGGCCCGGCCAGTCGCGCACCGACGCCGGATTGCGGATGTAGCGGCGCAGCGCGGCGGGCTGAAAGTAGTCGACCGGGTTCATCGGCGTGTTCAGATCGGGGCCGGCGTGGCTGCTGCCCGCGCCGTCGATGCGGTGGCACGCGAGACATTGCGTGACGAACAGACGCTGGCCCGCACGGGCCGGATCGTTCGCGGGCAATGCGGTGTCGACCGCGAGCGACGGCCAGCGCGCGAGCGGCGACGATTCGATCGTGATGCGCACGATCTGGTACGGCCACTGCTCGCCGCGCACCGACGACGCGTCCGGGCCGAGCCAGACGAGATAGAACGGCCCCGCGCTGACCTGCTTGCCGGGTAGTTTCGGCCACGGACGGGCCGGATCCTCGATCGCGAGCCACGGGGTCGCGCCGGCCGGCGCGCGGCGGCGCACGAGATCGAGCGGCAGTTGCGCGGCGAAGCCGTCGGCCGCGCGCGTTTCGAGCACACCGTCGTCCGGCAGCGGCGTGTCGCCGAGCAGCGCGGCGAACGGCACCGCGCGGAACGTCATCGGGCGGCCGTATGCGATGTCGCGCGGCACGTGGATGTCGGCCGCGTCGGCGCGTGCGAGCAGCGTCTGGCGGGAGACGGCGCGGGCCGTGCCGTCGGTGTCGAGTTCGAGCGTGGACTGGGCCGACGCATGTTGCCCGAGCAGGCAAACCGTCAGCAGCACAAGCGAGAACCACTGGCGCTTCAGCATTCGTTCTCCGGGAAGGGGCGTTCCGGCGGCGGCAGGAGGCGGGGCGCCGCGGCCGATGGAAGGAATCGGGCGACAGTCTATCCGGTACGCGCGGCGCTGGCGAATTCGGCAGAGGAAAGGCGCGGCGGTCGCGGTCGGACAGGCCCGCGACAGCGCGCCCGACTACCGGGTTGGCGGGGTGGTGTCATAGCGCGGTCCGGACGGAGGGAAGACGAAGGGCTCGCTGGCGACACGCGGCCTGCCCGCGTTCACGACGACATTGCGTTACCGGGCCGCCATCAATGATTCGAACACGTCGCTTCGTTTTTCGGCATCGGCGTGTCTTGCTTCGGTTCGAAATCGGCTTCGCGCATTCCCGACGGCGTCAGCGACACGAAATGCATCGCCGTGCCGCGCGCCGGGAAGCCGGCGACGCCGGTCGAGCCCCACGGAATCGGTGAGCGCTGCACGCCGCTCATCGCGATGTCCGCCGGCGCGAGCGCGAGCGTCAGCAGCCGGCCGTCGCGGGTCGGCACGTACGCGTGCGTGCCGGAAACGCCGATGTCCGATTCGCGCACCGACGCGGGCAGGCAGTCGAGCGTCGCCGTGCGGCGGCCGTCCGGGGCGATCAGCATCGCGACGCCGCGATCGTCCGCCGTCGTCGTGACGACGATGAAACGGTCGATGTCCGGCACATAGGCGGCCGAATACACGTAGTACTGGATCGCGCCGTTCAGCGAGCCGAGTTTTTCCAGCTTCGCGGCGACCGGGTCGAACATCGCGTATTCGAGCGTCGCGTCCGTGCTGCCTTCGATGAACTTCTGCCACACCAGCAGCGCGTTGCGCGGCGAGCCCGCGATCACGGGCCACCACTCGCGGCGGTGCGGCGCGACCGCGACATGGTTCAGCACGCGCCCGGCCGCGTCGTAGGTTTTCAGGTAGACGCCGTTGCCGCTGCCGAGGTTGTCGACCCCGCCGCCGTTGACCCAGTCGGCCGAATAGAACACGACGAAGCGGTCGCCGACCGTCGCGACGTGCCCCGAATGGCCGCCCGATTCGACGTCGTTCGGATAGGGCTTGATCGGCTTCAGGTCGCGGCGGTAGACGCCGTAGCGCTGGCTGACTTCCTGCGACGTGTTCCAGCCGTCCTCGAACGTGACGAAGATGTCGCCGCGCGCGTTCTGCGCGATCGACACGGGTTCCTGCGCCTCGGGGCGGCTGATGAACGTGCGGACGCGCAGCGCGCGCCGCTTGTCGGGCAGCCATTCGCCGACGTACACGTCATGCGGCCAGTTGCCGCTGCGCAGCGCACCGCGCGGCACGATGCCCGAGCTGCTGAAGAATACCCAGCGTTTGCCGTCGCCCGCATCCGCCACGCCGATGCCGTGCATGAAGCGCCGCGGGTCGCCGGTGTCCTGCGGCGACGGGGCGCTCGACACGGTGACCGTATGCACGGCCGGCGCGCCGGCGAGGGCCGGCGAGCCTGCGCCGACGCCGCCCGCGCCGCAGAGCACGGTCGCGGCCAGCCGCATGACCGCCTGTCCCGCGCGCGTTCGCCGCGTCATTCGACGGTCACCGATTTCGCGAGGTTGCGCGGCTTGTCGACGTCGGCGCCGCGCGCGCAGCCGACGTGATACGCGAGCAGTTGCAGCGGGATCACGTTGACGATCGGCGACAGCAGGTCGCCCGATTCGCGCACGCGGATCAGGTGCGTGTCGCGGTCGGCGTCGATCTCGAGCTGATTGCCGGCCAGCACGTAGAGCCGGCCGCCGCGCGCGCGCACCTCGGCCATGTTGGACTTCAGCTTCTGGAACAGGCGGTCGTCCGGCGCGATCGTGACGACCGGCATCGCGCTCGTGACGAGCGCAAGCGGCCCGTGCTTCAGCTCGCCGGCCGCATAGCCTTCCGCGTGGATGTACGACACTTCCTTGAGCTTCAGCGCGCCTTCCAGCGCGATCGGGAAATGGATGCCGCGGCCGAGGAACAGCGCATTCTCGGTGCGCGCGAATTTCGCGGCCCAGCCCATGATCTGCGTTTCCAGCGCGAGCGCGTGGCCGATGCGGTCCGGTAGCGCGCGCAACTGCTTCAGATGCGCCGCGACTTGCGCGGCATCGAGCCGGCCGCGCAGTTGCGCGAGCGTCAGCGTCAGCACGAACAGCGCGACGAGCTGCGTGGTGAACGCCTTGGTCGACGCGACGCCGAGTTCGACGCCGGCCCGCGTCAGGAACCGCAGCGGCGCGTTGCGCGCGATCGTGCTGGTCGCGACGTTGCAGATCGCCAACGACAGTGCCTGGCCCATCGCGCGTGCCTGTTCGATCGCGCCGATGGTGTCGGCCGTTTCGCCCGACTGCGAGATGCCGACGACGAGCGTGCGCGGATCGGCCACCGTATCGCGGTAGCGGAATTCGCTGGCGATCTCGACCTGGGCGGGCACGCCCGCGATGCTTTCCAGCCAGTATTTCGCGGTCAGGCCCGCGTAGTAGCTGGTGCCGCAGCCGAGCAGCAGCACGCTTCTGACCCGCGACAGCAGCGCGCGCGTGCCTTCCGTCGCGTCGAACAGCGCCGGCGAGATCGTGTCGATGCCATCGAGCGTGCTGTCGATCGCCTTCGGCTGCTCGAAGATTTCCTTCTGCATGAAATGCTGGTACGGGCCGAGCGCGGCGTCGTCCGCGCGCGCCTTCACTTCGCACAGCGGGCGCCGCGCGTCCTGCCCGCCCGCGTCGACCACGGCGATGCGCTCCGGCGTGATCAGCGCGACGTCGCCGTCCTCCAGGTACACGAAGCGGTCGGTCAGGTCGCCGAGCGCCGCGCAGTCGGACGCGAGGTAGTTCTGCTCGGCGCCGATGCCGATCACGAGCGGCGAGCCGGCGCGCGCGGCGACGAGGCGCTGCGGCTCGCGCGCGCCGAGCACTGCGATCGCGTACGCGCCGTGCAGCCGTTTGACGGCGCGCACCACCGCGTCGAACAGGTCGTCGCGATAGAAACTGTGGATCAGGTGCGCGATGACCTCGGTGTCGGTCTGTCCGCGAAACGTGTAGCCGCGTTGCTTCAGTTCGGCGCGTAGCGTGTCGTGGTTCTCGATGATTCCGTTGTGCACGACGGCGATCGTGTCGCCCGACATGATCGGGTGTGCGTTCATTTCAGACGGCGCGCCGTGCGTCGCCCAGCGCGTATGCGCGATGCAGGTCTGTGCTTCGAGACCGAGCGTCAGCACGCGATCCTGCAGATCCGTCACGCGTCGCAGCGTGCGTTCGCTGCGCAGGCGGCCGTCGCCCTGCACGGCGATGCCGCACGAATCGTAGCCGCGATATTCGAGCCGGCTCAGCGCATTGACCAGTTGCGGCACCTGATTGTTCAGGCCGCTTGCTCCGACGATTCCGCACATGATTCACCTCGTCTCCATGAAGTTTTACGGCTGGCGCGCGACGCGCGCCGGCGCGATGTCAGAAGCGGCGCCGCGTCGCGCGGCAGGCGTCGCGCCCGGCGCGGCACGTCTCCGGCGGGCTATTCGCGGGGCTGCGGCCCGGCATGGGCGACCCATTCGATGCCCGAAATCGACCCGTTCGCATCGTGCGACGCGACGAGAATGCGCGTCGTGCGCCGCGCGCCGCGCCGGCGCTCGCTCGCGAACGCGGTCGGCGGCACGGAGCGCACCTTCACGCTGGCCGAGCGCCGCATCATCTTCGATACGCGTAACCGATAGGCGAATGGATGCACGACGCGTCCCGCGATCAGCCACATGACGATCGTGCCGGCGATCAGCGCGATGCTCGTCACGTAGAACACGATCTGTTCGATCGGCATCTCGGCCTCGTTGAACGGCAACAGGTAGCGATACGTGTAGATGCAGATCGATGCCCATACGCCCCCGACCAGCGCGGGCCGCACGAGGCGGAACCACGCGACGAGCACGGGCCCGACGATGCTGCCGCGTTCGGCGATCATGTCGCGCGGTGCGCGCAGGGAAAGGTCAATAATCGGCGCGTTCTTCATGTTGAATGCCTCGGTCGGGACTGACCCAAACGGCGCGCTTGCCGCGGCCCCGCAGTACGACGGCGGGCAGGGCGACGACAGTGGTGATCATGCTGATCAGCCAGAACGCGACGGGGTACCAGATGGTGTCAAGGAAGTACATCAGGAGTTTTTCGTCGTAACGACGATCGATCATGCTGCCGATGATCAGCTGCAGGATGCAGGTCGCGACCAGCAGCATCCCGTGCCAGTGCGGCACCACGGACACATGCCAGTTCGGCGGAAGCGGGTAGACGACGTCGATCAGCGCGAGCAGCAGGATGAACGACATCGAGTACGCCCATGCGATGCCGATCAGGTACTCGACGAACAGCGGCCACATCATCATTTGCGTCGGCCGCATCAGCGTGCCCGCGTACTTGAGCAGCACCTGGATGCCGCCCTTCGACCAGCGCAGCCGCTGCCGGTAGAGCCCCTTGATCGTCTCGGGCATCAGGATCCAGCTGAGCGCGTGCGGCTCGTACACGACGCGCCAGTCGCGGCACTGCAGCTTCCAGCTGATGTCGATGTCCTCGGTCAGCATGTCCGAGCTCCAGTAGCCGACGTCGGCGAGCGCGGTCTTGCGGAACATCGTGATCACGCCCGACACCGTGAAGATGCGGCCGTACACCTGCTGCGTGCGCTTGATCAGCCCGACGATCGACGAGAACTCGCCGACCTGCATGCGGCCGAGCAGCGACGTGCGCGTGCGGATGCGCGGGTTGCCGGTCACCGCGCCGACGCCCGGGTCGGTCAGGAAGTGCTCGAGCATCCAGCCGATCGCGTCGTGCGCGAGCAGCGCGTCGCCGTCGATGCACAGCAGGTACTCCGCGTTCGACACGGCCGCCGCGGTCGTGAGCCCGACCGCCTTGCCTTCGTTGCGCGCGTGATGGATCACGAGCAGCCGCGGAATCTCGACGGCCAGCTCGTTGAGGATCTCGCCGGTGCGATCCTTGCTGCCGTCGTTGACCGCGATGATGTCGTAGTTCGGATACTGCATCCCGTTCAGATGCGCGATCACGCTGCGCGCGTTCGCGGCTTCGTTGAAGCAGGGCACGACGATCGAGACCTTCGGGATGCCGCTCGACGCGATCGTGCGCGTCGACAGCTCGCGGCCCTCCTCGAGCAGGAAGTAGTGCACGACGCCGCCGATCATCCACAGATACGACATGAAGAACGGATAGTAGAAGACGAAATCCTGCAGGCGCTGGATGAGGCTATGGGAGGTCATGGCGTCTTGGTTCCCTGCGCGTGCTGCATCTGCATCAGCGCGTTGATCGAGGTCGGGTCGAGGCGCGACTTCAGCGACATCACGTCGCGCATCGCGTCGAGCTCCGGCTGGCCGTTCAGGAAGTTGTCGGGGTAGTAGCCGAAATTCACGGCGCCCTCGCTGCGCAGCCGCCGCATCTGAGCAAGCAGCGTGCTGGCGGGTACGGCCTTCTGCGCGTGCCAGTCGTACGACTGCAGTTCGAACACGGTGCGCTGCAGCCCGCGCTGCTTCGTGCGCACCGCCTTCACGAGTTCGTCCAGCCAGCCTTCCGGGTCCTTCGCCTGCTCCATGTACGGCATCGCCATCAGCGCGACGTAGTCGTAGGCGGCGAGGAAATCGTCGTAGTTCTGCGCATACCATGCTTCCGATTCGGGCTTGAGCACCGGCATCGCGAAGATGTTGCGCGCGGTCAGCACGTCGCCGACGTTCTGGTGAGCCAGCACGATCTGCTCGAGCTGCCGGGTCATGTCGATCAGGTGGCGCGTCTTCTGGCGCGTCCAGCGCTTCATCAGGTCGGGGTTCTCGCGAATCTTGCCGACGTCGGCCGGCAGCCCCCATTGGGAATAGGTGCGCAGCGCATGCCGGCCCGCGTCCTCGTAATCGTCGAGCGCCGCGTCGTCGCCGAACAGGATGCCGCTGAACGACGCATGCTTGCTGAGATCCTCGTAGATCTGCTGGATCATCAGTCGCGCATCGGGATCGAACGGGCTCAGCCGGAACACGCGCGTGCCGTTCTCGCGGGCCGGCGCGCCGCCGAATGCCGTGACGGCCTCGAGGCTGCGCTGCTTGTCGGCAGGCGGCCGGAACGCGAGCACCGGCATCCATGCATACACCTGCACGTTGGCGCGCGTATTGAGTTGCCACGCGGCACGCGAGAACAGGTCGGAACGCATCGGCAGGTGCCGGTTCGGGAAATACACCGCTTCGGCCACGCCGGTGCCCTTCGGGTCCGCATACGCCTGCAGGTACACCGATTTCGGCTGCATCCGGTAGATGCGCTCGATCAGCTTGCCGAGATTCGCTTCCTGTCGCGCGGGATCGGGATCGTAGACCTGGTCGAGGTCGACCTGCACGGTGCGCTCGGGCACGTCGACGTCGCCGCGGTTCGACGCCGGTTCGCGCATCGAGCGCTCGAACCCGCCGATGTCGACGTCGTACATCATCAGGATCCGTCTCAGCCGGTCGAGCGGCACGTCCGGCGTATTCGGGCCGGCGTCGAGGCTGAACTGGATGTCCATGCCGAGCGACGTCGAGATCTGGCGCACGGGCTGGTTTTCCGCGCCGTACGGCCACACCATCGAGCGTGCGACGATGCCGGTGCGTTCGCGGATCTGCCGCACGCACGTCTGCAGGTCGTCGTGCACGCGTGCGTGGAACTCGGCGTCGGTCTCATAGCGCTTCTGGTCTTGCAGATAGAGGTGCGACGTGGTCGCCGGCAACTCGTTGCCTTGCGGATTGGCGATCGCGCCGTGATGGAGATTGTGCGTGTGGCAGCCGAGCTCGACGAATTCCGACTGCCCGAGCTTCTTCACCTCGTCCCACGACAGGAAGTAGTCGCGCGGCACCTGAACCTTGTCGCTGATGCGGATCGGCGTATCCGGCGGCGTGTCGATCCATGCGGTGACGAGGCCCATCACGGCCGGATACTTGAAGCGCTCGAGCAGCGGCAGCACTTTCGTATAGTGGCTGCGGAAGCCGTCGTCGAACGTGAGCAGCACCGAGCGCGGCGGCAGCGGCTTGCCGCCGTGCCGCGACGCCTCGATCTGCTTGACCGTGATCGTGTGGTAGTTGTTGGTCTGCAGCCACGAGAAGATCGCGGTCAGCGTGCCGGTGTCGACCGCGAACGGATCGATGATGGCCGTCTGCGACGAAAACGACGCCATCAGGTTGTCGCGCACGTCGTGCATGCAGATCACGCGGAACGTCTTGCCGTCGGCCGGATCGGACGGCGGCAGCAGGTCGATCATCTTGGCGCCGGTCACGCCCGGAAACAGCGAACAGGCGGCAAACGTGCCGAGGCATCCGCACATGAAGGTCCGTCTGGATTGCAGCATTGCCCGATCTCCTTGCTAGAACGGCAGGTTGAGCGACAGGAAGCCGGTTTCGGAGCGCTCGCGCTGGCCGTCGTATGCGTGACTGCTGACCTCGACGCCGTAGCTCAGCGTGATGTCGTGCTTGAACGTCCACGCGTGCTCGAGGCGCGCGCTCCACAGCGGGCTGGTGCCGAAGCCGCGCTCGTTGTACACGCCGCCCGACACCGACACGCGCTGTTGCAGCCCCACGTCCCCCTTCTTGAACAGCGTCAGCTGATGCATCACGGTCGCGGCGGCCGCGTAGTCGCGACCGGGGCTGAAGTAGGGCGCGTCCCGGCGCGTGTTGCTGTCGGTACCGAGGTTCAGCGAGACGTTGACGAGCTGGTTCGCAGCCGTGTACACGCGCTGCGTGGCGGTCGCCGCGATCTCCTGGTGGAAGTTCGAATCGCTGTAGCGGCTCACGCCGTAGCTCAGCCTGACCTGGCGTCGGTCGTTCTGGCGATACACGACCTCGACGTTCGCGGAGCGGCCCCAGATGTGCGCGGCATACGCCTTCCACGGCAGCGAGTTGTCGTTGGTGTCGAGCCCGGCGCTGACCGTCCAGTAGTCGTTCAGCGCGTACGCGATCGTCCCGCGGCCGCCGGTTCGACCGTCCCCGCCCGTCGAGCGCGTGACTTCGCCCAGCACCGTGAGCGGCCCGTGCCGGTAGTCGCCGCCGATGCCCGTGCGCGTGCGGCTGAGGTTGCCGTCGTCGGTCTGCGCGAAACCGTAGAACGTGTGCGAAAACACGCGCCAGTTGTCGCCGAATGGTTGCGAATACACATAGCTGTCCGACGTGAAGCTGTTGTTGGCCAGTGCGCTGTTGCCGTGCTCGAAGCTCAGGTCGGTCGTGAACACCGGGCTGCGGTACGCTTTGTAGTCGCGCTTGAAGCCGCGCACGGCGCCGCTGTCCGGGAACGTGTTGCCGAGCGTCTGGTCGACGGTCTTCGCGGTCGCGTAGTCGTCCGCCACGAGCGACGCGCGGCCGAGGCCCGCGAGCATCTCGACGCTGTCCGGGTGATCGGTCAGCGACGCGCGATACATCGAGATCGCCTGGCGCGGATGCGACTGGCCCGATACGGCGTCGGCGTGCGCGGCGCGGATCTCCGCGTTGAACGGCACCTGCTTCTCGAGTTCTTCGAGCGCGGCGATCCCCTGGTCGACGTGTCCGGTGAAGATCAGGTACTGCGCGCGCAGCCGGTAGTAGCGCAGATAGTCGCTTTCTCCGGGACCGACGTTGGTCACCTGCTTGACAGGCGGCAGCGACTTCTCCATGTCGTCGAGCACCTGTTTCGCTTCGGGCGCACGCGCCTGGTCGACGTACGACCAGAACAGCCCTTCGCGCAGCTCGATCGGCTGCGTGCGGGCGCCGTACTGGAAGCCGCGGGTCGCGCGATCCGTCGGCGACGCGGTCGCCTGCTGCAGCGCACGCGCGTAGACGGCGTTCGCCTTGGCCGGCTCGCTCAGGTACAGGTAGGCGTCGCCGACGGCCGCCAGCGCGTCGATCGAGATCTCCGCATTCGACGGAATCGTCTCGAACGTCGCGACGGCCGGCTTCATGTCGCCGCGTGCCGCAAGGGCGACGACCCGATCGCCCGCGAGCGCCGTGCGGACCGGCGTGTACTCGGGTGTGGCCGGCATCCGCTTGTCGAGGTCGTCGGCCGCGCGCAGCGCGTTGTCGAGCCCGTCGAAGCGGTCCGAACTCGTCATCGAACGTGACTTGTCGCGTCCGCCGCGCACCTGCTGGCGAATCGACAGTTCTTCGAGTTGCGCGATGTCGACCGCGGAGAACGCATCGGGGCGGGCCTTCGCTTCGTCGAGCGCCTTGACCGCGCCGCCGCTCGCCGCGAGGCCGAACACGTCGTTGCGGACCGTCGCGACGTCGGCGGTGCGCAGATTCGGCGCCTGCGCATTCGGCGCCTCTACGTCGGGTCCTTGCGATCGCTGGATCGGCTCGCCGGGGAGCTGCGCGCCGGGTGACTGTGAAGTCGGTTGCCGGGACGACGGCGGTTCGGCGCCGGATGGCTGGGTCATGGGCGTGGGCGAATTCGGCATCGGCGTGCCGGACGCCTGCGCGGTGAGCGTCGGCGTAGTCGGTGGCGTGGGCGGTGTGGGCGGTGCGGCGGTCGCGGTTTGGGCGGGCGGCTGCGGTGCATCCGACGTCTGCGCGCGTGGCGCCGACGTATCCGGCGGCGCGGTGTCGACGAATGCCTGCGCAAGCAGCATCGGCGCATTCGACGATGGCCCGCTCGGCTGCGGCGCGTCGGGGTCCACCACGACCGTGGTCGGCGTCGCCGGGTTCGATCCCTGCGCGATCTGCATCGACGTATCCGACGCCTGCGCGATCGGCGTCGGCGCTTGAGGGGGCTGTGTACCGGAACCCTGGGCGACCTGCGGCTGCGCGTCGCCTTCGCCGGCAAGGCACGGGCCGGACGCGACGAGCAGGCACAGCAGCGGCGCATGCAGGAGGATCCGCCGGGTCGGCGGAACGACGGTGGTGCATTGTTGTTGACGATTGTTAGCCACGGTGTCTCCTCACTTTGAAACGATCACATCGGTTGCACGCCCGACGGCGCGCGTCGCCGGCCGTCATGCCGCCGGGCGGCAAGGCCCGGCGACATCCGGCCCGCTCACAAGCGGTTGCGGATCGCTTGTCCAAGCAGCGCGCGCGATTCGCTGTTCTTCGGATCGATGGCGAGTGCACGGCTCGCGTTTTGCTCCACACAGCTCCATTCGTCGATCTGTGCGCACCAGCGCGCCTTGGCCAGCGCGCGGGCGCCTTCCAGCTCATCGTGTGTGACGGTGGTCGCTTCCATGTGCGACGTGCCGGCGAGATACGATTGCGGTTGCCGTTTCGGCACGGGGTCGGGGTGTTTTCTCGTGCGCGCCAGCGCCTGTGAACGGGATGTCCGGTGCGCGTCGCCGGCGCGCGCCGTGCGCCTGGCGGCCGACGCGGCGTGCGGCTCGGCCGCGAGCTTCGTCGCCGGCACATGCGCGGGGCGCATGGGTTTCACGTCGGAACGGGCCGTCGTTTGCGGCGGTACGGGCGGTTCGGCTGCGGCCGACATGGCCGGCGTCGCCGAGGCAGACGGCGGAATCGGCCCGGCCTGCGCGACCGTCGCCGTCGAGCCCGCGGGCGCCGCGGTGCCGGACGCGCCGCCCGTTGCCGCCACGATGAACTCGCGGTACTTGCCGGCGGCGTTTTCGATCACGCCGGCGATATCGTGCGTCACGCTCGCGTGGCCGATCCTCGCGTCTCGCTCGACATACGCGAAGGCGCCGAAGATCGCGGCAAATGCGGCGACGCTGAGCGCCGCATTCTTTCCCGGACCCCACGAGGGTTTCGGCTCACGGGCGGGCGAGTCGTCCGGTCGTTCTGCACGAGGCATTCAAGGCTCCTTGATTCGATACGTTCGACGAATGACGCGATCGGCGCGACGCTCACCATCGCAACTGCGTCGTGAGCGTGCCCGTCTCGACGATCGCGAACTGGGTTGCTCCCTGATAGGTTCCTTCGACCCGGTAGCTTGCATCCGGCACGCTGAACAGGCAGCGCGATCCCGATGCATTGAATTCGACGAGCACGCGCCCATGCCGGCGCAGGCGCACTTGCACGTTGGAGAGCGGCTGTCCGGTGCTCTCCGACAGGAAAGACACGCCCAGGTTGTACGGGCGTCCGTCAGGCGGAAGCGGCGCGGTACCGTCGATCCGCGCGTCACCGCAGATATACGAAATCACGTACCGGTTCGCCCCCGGCCCGGACGCCGGCGACGAAGCCGCCGGTGTCTGGGCCATGACGTTCATGCAGAGCGTGGAAAGCACGGCGCTCAGGAAAGGGCGAGCATGTTGTCGAAGCGAGGGTGACATTGCAATCTCCCGTCCAGACGCGATGACGCGCATCGACGCCGAGTCGAATTTGCCAACGTTCTTTTTGCGACACGCTATTGATACACGATGGTTTTTGAACCAACAACTGCGTGTGGCCCGAATGGGACGAAGGGAAAGATCCTATCTAAACAGGATAAGGACGGATTGGTGAGGATTTCTTAATTCTGAATAAAGTCGAGAATTCCGAACATGGAAATTGCTCGTCGGTAGCGATGATCGAGCACGCTTTGAATCACGTCGGAGGTATCGACTTTCGTGCCGAAAAATAACGACTGATAAAAGAAACTATTGCACCTGTATTCAAGGCGAATCGATGAAGGTCCGAGTACAGGTCGTGGATTGTGAAATGAGGGTGCGACGTTTTTGATCATCCCGGCAGTTACAGGTAAATGGAAACTTGTGTAACAAGGTATTTCTGTCTGGAAAATCTCGCTGAATATTCTTACTTAATACCGAAAACAGTAAAAAATACGATGTGAATTCGCAAACGTTTGCGCTTTTCCGCAGATCGATTACAGGTCTGCAAGGGATTTTATGGCGTCGGACGGGATTATCGATTGCTATTGAAACCACGCGCATTCGCGCCGTGGATGCTCACGGCGCGAATGCGCGATCAGCGGCTGCCGCCCGCGCTTCGCCGCGCGCTGCGCATCGCCGGCGCGGCCGCCTCTTCGGTGCCGATCGCGCCGTCGAGCGCCGTGCGCGGCCGGTTCATGATGTAGGCCCACAGCTGTTCGGCCGCGAGCCCGCGCTTGCGCGCCGATCGATACAGGCGGATTTCGAGTTCGGTGATCCAGTCGCCGGCGCCCGCGCACACGAGCGTGCCGTCCACGAGCTCCTTCGCGACACAGCTTTCCGGGAGCCAGCCGATGCCGTGCCCGGCCACGACCATGCCTTTCAGCGCCTCGGACATGTGCGTCTCGAAACACCGGTGCAGCACGTACGGCTCGGTCGCGTTCAGCAGCAGCATCTCGACGATGTTGCCGAGAAACGCGCCCGACGAATACGCGAGCAGCGGCAGCGGCGCGTCGGGCGTGCCGGGCAGCTGGAACACCGGCTTGCCGCGCGCATCGGGCGACGACACCGGCAGGATCCGCTCGACGCCGAGGCTGACGAACGGGAAGTGGTTCGGATCGAGCACGATCGGCAACTGCGGGTGGTGATAGCCGAGCAGCAGGTCGCATTCGCCTTCGACCAGTTGCTGCACGCCCTCCGGCACGTTCACCGCATTGACGCGGGCCGTGACGTGGCCGACCTCGCTATTGAGCTGCTTGAGCCATTCGGGAAACAGCGTGAACACGAGCGTGTGCGCGACGGCGAAGCGCACGACCTGGTCGCTCGCCGCGAACTGATCGTAGCCGTTCACGAGATTGCGCGCCGCATACATGCTGCGCAGGATGTCCGCGGCGAGCCCGCGGAACATCTGGCCGGCGGGCGTCAGCGCGACCGGGTTGATGCTCCGGTCGACCAGCTTCGCGTCCATCCAGGTTTCGAGGGCGGCGATTCGTCTGCTGAACGCCGACTGCGTCAGGTGCCGGTGACGCGCGGCCCGGGAAAAACTCTTGGTATCCGCCAGGCTCAGGAAATCTTCCAGCCACTTTGCTTCCATTTCGATCTTCGCTTTTTATAGTCGGGCGCCTGAAAGGCGGCGCCGTCTGCTGCACCAACGTTCTAGCGTACCGCGCATCGCGCCGGTCGGGCCGATGTTTTTTTTCGATCGGTGTCAGTCGAAATATGCATGGGCGTTGTCGGCGGGATTACGGCTGCATAGCGTTGAGGGGCCGGACCGGTTAACCGGACAGTTCACCGCGTTGGACTGTCCCGGCCGCCCGGACGGCACTTCCCCAGGGCCGGCTGCGCCGTGTGCGTGCCGGCCCGCCCCGTTCACGGTCGTTCCGGGGGCCCGGCTCGCCGTTTTTGGTGCAGTGCAGATTGCACATTCGTGACACGCGGGGGAACTATGTTCGTCGGACGCGGCGCAGCATCGGCCGTGTGCGCTCGCGGCGCACCGCCAGCGCCCGTCGCGCCCGACGTTGCACCGTTATGGTGCGCAATGCCGCGCAGGCGTGCCTGCACGGCGCAAAACAGGGGGATATCGAAGGGATCGAGCAAGGCACGTTCCTTGCAAAGCAATCAGTACGCCGGTCCGGCATGCGCAATGCCGGGGAAAACGATCGATGGAGAGAAGATCGATGAAGCCATTCGATGAAATGCTGCAATCCGGCGACATGGTGAGGGCGCCTTACGCGCGCCTGAAACAATGGCTCGACACGCAGGATCCTGCGAGCCTCGCCCAGAAGGCCCACGACGCGGAAGGCGTGTTCCGCAAGACAGGCATCACGTTCGCCGTCTACGGCGACGCGGAAGCCGCCGAGCGGCTGATTCCGTTCGATATCGTCCCGCGCATCATCTCGGGTTCGGAATGGAGCCGGCTGTCGCTCGGCATCGAGCAGCGCGTGATGGCGCTGAACGCGTTCCTCGACGACATCTACCACCGCCAGGAAATCGTGCGCGCGGGCATCGTGCCGAAGCACCTGATCGCGCACAACGAGGCGTTCATCCCGGAGATGATCGACTTCCGGCCGCCCGGCAACGTTTACACGCACATCATCGGCGTCGACATCGTGCGCACCGGCGAGAACGCGTTCTACGTGCTGGAAGACAACGCGCGCACGCCGTCCGGCGTGTCGTACATGCTGGAAAATCGCGAAACGATGATGCAGCTTTTCCCCGAGCTGTTCCAGCAGGTGAAGGTGCGCCCGGTCGAAACCTATCCGCAGATGCTGCGCCAGTCGCTCGCGGCCGTGTGCCCGCCGGGCGGCAACGCCGACAACCCGACCATCGCGGTGCTCACGCCCGGCATCCACAATTCCGCGTACTACGAGCATTCGTTCCTCGCCGACCAGATGGGCGTGCACCTCGTCGAGGGCAGCGACCTGCAGGTGATCGACGGCCGCGTCGCGATGCGCACGACCGAAGGCTTCCAGCCGATCGACGTGCTGTACCGCCGCGTCGACGACGCGTTCCTCGATCCGCTCACGTTCCGCCCCGACTCGGTGCTCGGCGTGGCCGGCATCATGGACGTGTACCGCGCGGGCAACATCACGATCGCGAATGCGCCCGGCACCGGCATCGCCGACGACAAGGCGATCTACTCGTACATGCCGGAAATCGTCGAGTTCTACACGGGCCGCAAGGCGCTGCTGGAGAACGTGCCGACCTGGCGCTGCGGCGAGGCCGACAGCCTGAAGTACGTGCTCGCGCATCTCGACGAACTGGTCGTGAAGGAGGTGCACGGCTCGGGCGGCTACGGGATGCTGGTCGGGCCGTGCGCGTCGAAGGCCGAACTCGAGGCATTTTCCGCGAAGCTGCGCGCGCGTCCCGCGAACTACATCGCGCAACCGACGCTCGCACTGTCCACGACGCCGATCCTGACCGACGCCGGCCTCGCGCCGCGCCACGTCGACCTGCGACCGTTTGTGCTGGTGTCGGACCGGATCCGCATCACGCCCGGCGGGCTCACGCGCGTCGCGCTGCAGGAAGGATCGCTGGTCGTCAACTCGAGCCAGGGCGGCGGCACCAAGGACACCTGGGTGCTGGCCGACTGAGCCGGGCACGACCGCGCGCGCCGGAGTCGGCGCGCGAACCGAACGAAGACGGAGTGGACACGAGATGCTTCTGGGACGTACTGCAAGCGGTCTCTACTGGATGTACCGCTATATCGAGCGCGCGGAGAATATCGCGCGCATCGTCGATGCCGGGCTGCGGATGGCGCTCACGCGCACGGCCGACGCGCCGGCCGAATGGTCGTCGGTGCTCGTCAGCTCGGGCGCGGACGACGGCTATCGGGAGAAATACGACGCGTATGCGGCCGATACCGTGACCGACTACCTGCTGCGCGACCGCGACAACCCGTCGAGCGTGCTGTCGTGCATCGAGGCCGCGCGCTCGAATGCGCGGATGGTACGCACGGCGCTCACGCGCGAGGCGTGGGAAAGCGTGAACGGCGCGTGGCTCGCGCTGCGCCGCGCGTTCGCGCAGCCGGTGCCGGAAAGCGAGCTGCCGGCCGTGCTCGACCAGGTGAAACGCGAAACCGCGCTGATTCTCGGCAGCTTCTACAGCACGATGCTGCGCAACGAGATCTTCGATTTCGCGCAGATCGGCGCATTCATCGAACGCGCGGACAACACCGCGCGGATCATCGACGTGAAATACCACCTGCTGCTGCCGTCGGTATCGCACGTCGGCACGATCCTCGACAACTACCAATGGGAGACGATCCTGCGCTGCGTGGCCGCGCATCGCTCGTACCGCTGGGTGTACGACGTGCAGTACAAGCCGCTGAACATTGCCGACTACCTGATCCTGAACGGCCGCATGCCGCGTTCGCTGCGCTATTGCTACGGGCGCGTCGTATCGAGCCTGAACCTGCTCGCGAAGGATTACGGCGTGATACACCCATGTCACGACACGGCCACGAAGATCCTGCAAATGCTGTCCGATACGTCGGTCGAGCGAATCTTCAAGAGCGGCCTGCACGAGTTCCTGACCGACTTCATCGGCCGTAACAACAGCCTCGGGCTCGAAATCGCCCAGGCTTACAACTTCGACTGAGACTTGCCATGCGACTCGCCATCCGACACATTTCGCGTTATCAGTTCGACGATCAGGCCACCCACGCGCTGCAACGGTTGCGGCTGCGCCCGCAGTCGGGCCCCGGGCAGACGGTGCGCGCGTGGCAGGTCACGATCGACGGCGTCGAGCCGACGCTGTCTTACGCCGACGGGCTCGGCAACCGGATCGACCTCGTGCGCCACGATCGCGGCGCGAAGGCCGAGATCGTCGTCGTGGCGGCCGGCGTCGTCGAGACGCAGGACCGCTCGGGCATTATCGGGAATCCTGAAGGCTATGCGCCGCCGTGGATCTTCGAGCGCGAAACAGCGCTCACGAAGGCCGGCGACACCGTGCGCGCGCTGACCGACGCGCTGCCGATCGAGCCGCACGGCCTCGACGCTTTGCACTGGCTGATGACGGAAGTGCACGGCCGCATCGCGTACGCGCCGAACCTGGCCGCCGACGCGCCCGTCGATGCGGAAACCGCGCTGCAAAGCGGCGAGGGCACGAGCCGCGACCATGCGCACGCGTTCATCGCGGCCGCCCGCGTGCTGAAGATCCCTGCGCGCTACATCTCGGGCTACGTGCTGGCCGACAGCGCGATGCAGCGCATCGCCGATGCGAAGCAGAATGGGACCGACGTCGAGGACGAGGAAGCGCTCGCGCTGCAGAGCGGCGACGGGATGCAGCAGGTGCTCGGCGCATCGCATGCCGCGCAATCGCAATCGCAAGGGCAATCGCAGTCGCAATCCCAGGGGCAGCCGCACGCGGCGCTCGGCGCGCAGCCGCAAGCCACGGCGCTGATGCAGCAGCCGGCCGGCCATGCGTGGGCGGAGGCCTATGTCGAAGGGCTCGGCTGGGTCGGTTTCGACCCGTTCATGAACCGTTGCCCGGACGAACGCTACGTGCGCATCGCGGTCGGCCTCGACCATCGCGACGCGCAGCCGGTGACGGGGCTCGGCGCGACGGCCGTCGGCGTCGAGATCAGCGTCGTGCAGACGCCGGAACTCGTCTGACCCGCGGCGCGCTTTCGCCGCATCCGCCATGCCGGGCCGCCGCGTCGCAAACGACGCGGCGTGCGCGGCCGGCCCAACCCGACTCGAGCTCCCATGTCCATCCACGTCGCGCTGCATCACACCACCCGCTATCGCTACGACCGGCTCGTCAACCTCGGCCCGCAGGTCGTGCGACTGCGGCCCGCGCCGCATTGCCGGACCCCGATCCTCGCGTATTCGATGACGGTCGAGCCCGCGCAGCACTTCATCAACTGGCAGCAGGATCCGTTCTCGAACTATCTCGCGCGGCTCGTGTTTCCGGAGCGCACCGAGCACTTCGAGATCACGATCGATCTCGTCGCCGAGATGTCGGTGTACAACCCGTTCGACTTCTTTCTCGAAGCGAGCGCGGAGCAATACCCGTTCAGCTATGACGACGCGCTGAAGACCGAACTCGCGCCGTATCTCGCGTGCGACCCGCAGACGAGCGCCGCGCCGCTGTTTCGCGCGTATCTCGACGGCGTCGACCGCACGCCGGCCGGCACCGTGAACTTCCTCGTCGCGCTGAACCAGCAGCTTCAGCGCGACATCGGTTATCTGGTGCGGATGGAGCCGGGCGTGCAGACGCCCGTGCAGACGCTCGAACTCGCGTCGGGCTCGTGCCGCGACAGCGCGTGGCTGCTCGTGCAGCTGTGCCGCCATCTCGGCATCGCCGCGCGCTTCGTGTCCGGCTACCTGATCCAGCTGACCCCCGACGTGAAATCGCTCGACGGCCCGAGCGGCACGTCGGTCGATTTCACCGACCTGCATGCATGGTGCGAGGTCTATCTGCCGGGCGCCGGCTGGATCGGCTTCGATCCGACGTCGGGCCTGCTCGCCGGGGAAGGGCATATTCCGCTTGCGTGCACGCCGCAGCCGACGAGCGCCGCGCCGGTCGAAGGGCTGATCGACGAGTGCGAGGTGTCGTTCGAGCACGAGATGAGCGTGACGCGCGTGTACGAATCGCCGCGCGTGACGAAGCCGTACACCGAATCGCAGTGGGAGGCCGTGCTCGCGCTCGGCACGCAGGTCGACGGCGCGCTGGCCGCCGGCGACGTGCGGCTCACGCAGGGCGGCGAGCCGACCTTCGTGTCGATCGACGATCGCGACGGCGCCGAGTGGAACACCGACGCGCTCGGCCCGACCAAGCGCGGCTATGCGACCGAACTCGTGCAGCGGCTGCGCGCCGAATACGGCGACGGCGGCTTCCTGCATTTCGGGCAGGGCAAGTGGTACCCGGGCGAGCAACTGCCGCGCTGGGCGCTGTCGATCTTCTGGCGCGCAGACGGTCAGCCCGTGTGGCACGATCCGTCGCTGTTCGCCGACGAGCGCGAACCGTCGTCGTACACCACCGACGACGCGAAGCGCTTCATCGATGCACTCGCCGCGCGGCTGAGCCTGAGCGGCGAATTCATCCAGCCTGGCTACGAGGACGTCTGGTATTACTTGTGGCGCGAGCGCCGGCTGCCCGTCAACGTCGATCCGTTCGATGCGCGCCTCGACGACGAGCTCGAACGCGCGCGGCTGCGCAAGGTTTTCGAGCAGCAGCTCGACAGCGTGGTCGGCTACGTGCTGCCGGTCAAGCGCACGGACGACGCGCCGGGCCTCGACGGGCCGCGCTGGCAGACGGGCCCGTGGTTCTTCCGCGACGAGCGGATGTATCTCGTGCCGGGCGATTCGCCGATGGGCTATCGGCTGCCGCTCGATTCGCTGCCGTGGGCGGCGCGCGCCGACTATCCGTACCTTGTCGAGCGCGATCCGTTCGCGCCGCGCGACGTGCTGCCGGACGCCGCCGCCATTCGCGCCCGTTACGCGGGCCCGGCCGACGCGCCGCGCTATCTGGCCGGCGTGCATCGCGAAGCGTCCGCGCAGACCGTGATGCAGTGGCGCGACGACGGCACGGCCGCGAGTGGCCGACCGGGCGCCGCGGACCCGCATCGCCGGCCCGAGCGCTTCGAATCGGCCGCGTGGATCACGCGCACCGCGCTGTGCGTCGAAGTGCGCAACGGCATCTTGTACCTGTTCATGCCGCCGCTCGCCGCGCTCGAGGATTATCTCGACCTGCTCGGCGCGATCGAGCTGACCGCCCACGCACTCGGCGTGAAGCTCGTGCTCGAAGGCTATCCGCCGCCGCGCGACGCACGGCTGAAGCTGCTGCAGGTGACACCGGATCCCGGCGTGATCGAGGTGAACATCCATCCGGCCGCGAGCTTCGACGAGCTCGTCGACCACACCGAATTCCTGTACGACGCCGCGTGGCAATCGCGGCTGTGCAGCGAGAAGTTCATGGTCGACGGGCGGCACGTCGGCACGGGCGGCGGCAACCACTTCGTGCTCGGCGGCGCGACGCCGGCCGACAGCCCGTTCCTGCGCCGCCCCGATCTGCTCGCGAGCCTGATCGCGTACTGGCACAACCATCCGTCGCTGTCGTACCTGTTCTCGGGGCTGTTCATCGGGCCGACGAGCCAGGCGCCGCGTGTCGACGAGGCGCGCAACGACCAGCTTTACGAGCTCGACATCGCGTTCGCGGAGATCCAGCGCAACAAGCTGCTGTTCGGGCAGGACATGCCGCCGTGGCTCGTCGACCGCGTGCTGCGCAACCTGCTGATCGACGTGACGGGCAACACGCACCGCAGCGAGTTCTGCATCGACAAGCTGTATTCGCCCGATTCGTCCACCGGCCGGCTCGGCCTGCTCGAACTGCGCGCGTTCGAGATGCCGCCGCATGCGCGGATGAGCATCGTGCAGCAACTGTTGCTGCGCGCGCTGGTCGCGCGCTTCTGGGCCGCGCCGTACACGACGCCGCTCACGCGCTGGGGCACCGCGCTGCACGACCGGTTCATGCTGCCGGAATTTCTTCAGATGGATTTCGACGACGTGCTGGCCGAGCTGCGCGACGCCGGTTTCGCGTTCGATCCGGCGTGGTTCGCCCCGCACTTCGAATTCCGGTTTCCGCTGTTCGGGCAGATCGCGGTGAACGGGATGGAACTGTCGCTGCGCGGCGCGCTGGAACCGTGGCACGTGATGGGCGAGGAAGGCGCGCCCGGCGGCACGGTGCGCTACGTCGATTCGTCGGTCGAACGGCTCGAAGTGCGCGTGACGGGGCTGAACGACAACCGGCACGTCGTGACCGTCAACGGCCGCGCGCTGCCGCTGCAGCCGACCGGCACCGTCGGCGAATACGTCGCGGGCGTGCGCTACAAGGCGTGGTCGCCGCCGTCGGCGCTGCATCCGACCATCGGCGTGCACGCGCCGCTCACGTTCGACATCGTCGATACGTGGCTGCAACGCTCGCTTGGCGGCTGCCGGTATCACGTCGCGCATCCGGGCGGGCGCAACTACGCGACGTTCCCGGTCAATGCGTACGAAGCGGAGAGCCGCCGGCTCGCACGCTTCGTCGAGATCGGGCACACGCCGGGCCGGATGGAGGTCGCGGCCGCCGCGCCGAGCCGCGAATTCCCGTTCACGCTCGACTTGCGGCGGCCGTGATCGATCGATGACAGGGCGGACGACGATGCGCGGTTCGCGACCGCCCGGCGCACCGGCCGGTCGCGGCCCCGCCGGAATGCTAGGATGCGGGCAGAATGCGGTTCCGCACTGCGGCTTGCCGCCTGAATGGCGGCGCGCATGCGCGGCCGCACCCTGACGACGGAACGACATCGTGCCGCCCATTGACCTCGATCATCTCGCCGCCCTCGACGCGATGCCCACGCTTTTCGATACCGGCGCGCAGCCGGACGCCGCCGAACTGGCCGCCGCGCTCGCGGCGCCGGCCGCCGCCGGCCGCTACGACGAACTGCGCGGCAGCGCGGCCGGCCTGCACGCGCCTGCGCTGGCGCCCGCGTGGCGCAGCTTCTTCACGTCGATCGGCAGCGACGGCGTGGCCGACCTCGACCGCCGCGCCGACGCGCTGCACCGGCGCATGCGCGAGAACGGCCTGTTCTACCAGTTGCACGAGCAGCGCGCCGGCGACGGCGCGGTCGGCCCGTGGTCGCTCGACCTGCTGCCGCTGATCGTCACGCCCGAGGACTGGGTCGGGATCGAGCGTGGCGTGCTGCAGCGCGTGCGGCTGCTCAATGCGACGCTGGCCGACCTGTACGGGCCGCAGACGATCCTGCAGCGCGGGCTGCTGCCGCCCGCGCTCGTGACCGGCCACCCCGGGTATCTGCGTGCGATGCGCGGCGCGCGCGTGCCGGGCGATACGTGGCTGCACGTCGTCGCGTTCGATCTCGCGCGCGGCCCGGACGGCCAATGGCGGATCGTCGCGCAGCACACGCAGGGCCCGGCCGGGCTCGGCTACCTGCTCGAGAACCGGCTGATCGTGTCGCGGCTCTTTCCGCGCGGGTTTCGCGGGCTGCGCGTGCAGCGGCTTGCGTCCGCGTACCGCGCGCTGCTGCAGAGCATGCAGTCGCTCAGCCCTGCCGCGAAGAGTTCGCGGATCGTGCTGCTGACGCCGGGGCCGCACAGCGCGACCTATTTCGAGCATGCGTATCTCGCGCGCTATCTCGGCCTCACGCTCGTCGAAGGCGGCGACCTGACCGCGCGCGACAACCGCGTGTTCCTGAAGACGCTGAGCGGGCTCGAACCGGTGCACGGCATCCTGCGGCGCGTCGACGATGCGTGGCTCGATCCGCTCGAACTGCGGCCCGATTCGATGCTCGGCGTGCCGGGGCTGTTGCAGGCCGTGCGCGCGGGCAACGTGCTGCTCGCGAACGCGCCGGGCTCGGGCTTCCTCGAGTCGCCGGCGATGCTCGGCTTCATGCCGCGTCTCGCGGAAGCGCTGCTCGGCGAAACGCTGACGCTGCCGGCCGTGCATTCGTGGTGGTGCGGCGAGGCGGCCGCGTGCGACGACGCGCTGCCGCAGCTCGCGCGCGGCATCGTGAAGGCATCCTATCCACCCGACGTGCAGGAAGGCGGTGCATTCGAACCGGTGATCGGCGCGCGGCTCACGCAGGCGCAACTGGCGGAATGGCGCGCGCGGATTCTCGCGCAGCCCGGACACTACACGGTGCAGGCCGACCTGCCGCTGTCGCAGGCGCCGACCTGGCCGCGGCCCGACGCGCCCGACGGCAACGACAGCGCGCGCATCGTGCCGAAGCCGCTGCTGCTGCGCGTGTTCGCGCTCGCCGACGGCGCGCAGCGCTGGCGGCTTCTGCCGGGCGGGCTGTCGCGGGTCGGCACGCGCGACGCGCTGTTCAACGCGCCGATGCCGCGCGGCGGCAGCACCGTCGACACGTGGGTGATGACCGAGGGCATCGTCGATTCGACGACGCTGCTGCAGACGCATCTCGGCCCCGACGACCTCGTCGAACGGCCGCGCGCGATCGCGAGCCGCGCGGCCGAGAACCTGTTCTGGCTCGGCCGCTACACCGAGCGCGCGACCAACCTGATGCGCCTCGCGCGCGCCGCGCTCGAACGGCTGCGCGGCGAAGACGACGTCGACAGCCCCGCGCATCTGGAACTGATCGACACGTTGTGCCGGGACACCGGGCTGATCGCGGCCGACGCGCCGCACGCCGTCGATGCGCCGCGCGCGTTCCAGCATGAGCTCGCGACGTCGCTGACGCGCGGCGCCGACCGCACGTCGGGGATCGCGTCGTGCCTGTTCGGCATGCGCGGCGCGGCTGCCGCGATCCGCGAACGGCTGTCGAGCGATCAGTGGCGGCTGATCGACGACGCGACCCAACTGTTCGCCGACAGCGCAGGACAGCAGGAAGCGGAGGAGCAGGTCGGCAACGACGCGCTGCAGTTGCTCGAGCGCCTCGGCCTGCTGCTCGGCGCGATCACCGGTGCGCAGACCGACAACATGACGCGCGACGACGGCTGGCGATTGCTGTCGATCGGCCGGCAGATCGACCGGCTCGACTTCCTGTGCAGCGTACTGAAGTTCGCGTTCGACGAAGGCGCCGTGCATCGGCAGGACGGCTTCGAGCTCGTGCTCGAACTGTTCGACAGCACGATCACGTTCCGCTCGCGCTTCCAGCGCGGCTTCGACGTCGCGCCGCTGCTGTCGCTCGTCGTGCTCGATACCGACAACCCGCGCTCGCTCGGCTGGGTCGTGCAGGCGCTGCGCGGCCGGCTGACGAAGGTCGAACGCGGCGAAGGCTATGCGCTGTCGGAACTGGCCGAGACGGTTCCGGACATCCCCGCGTGGTCGCTGCACGAGCTGTGCGAGACCGCCGAAGACGGCCGGCACGACAAGCTGCTTGCCGCGCTCGACACGACGGTAAAGGCCGTCTGGGAGCTGTCGAACCGGATCGGCGAGCGCTATTTCAGTCACGTGCGCGAGGCGGGCAGGACGCTATGGTGACGACGAAAGGTGCACCGAAAACCCCGGCTGGTTCCGGCAACGCACGGCAGGCGCCGCCCTCGGCTCCGGCCGCGACGGGGGCGCCGGCCGCCGTCGCACCGGGCCGGTTGCTGCGTGTCACGCACGACACCGAATACCGTTACGCGGCGCGCGTCGAATCCGCTCAGCACCAGGCACGCCTGCAACCGCTCGCGACGCCGCGCCAGCAGGTGCTGTCGTTCTCGCTCGACATCGAACCCGCACCGGAATCGGTTTGTACCGAAGTCGACGCGTTCGGCAATGCACGTGCGTCGTTCGCGCTGAACCTGCCGCACGACACGTTGCTGGTGCGCAGCCGCAGCACCGTGCGCGTGACGCCGCCCGTGTGGTCGCTCGGCGCGCGCGGCGCGCCGCCGCCTGCGATCGCGAACCCGGACGCCGCGCATGCCACCGCATGGGAGGCCGTGCGCGACCGCCTGCGGTTCCGCGCGGGGCAGCCTTACGACCCCGCGAGCGAATTCGTGTTCGCGTCGCCGCACGTGGCGTGCGACCCGGAACTCGCCGCATACGCGGCCGCGAGCTTCACGCCGCAACGGCCGCTCGTGCAGGCGGCATGGGACCTGATGCGGCGCGTGCATGCCGATTTCGCGTACACGCCGAACAGCACCGACATCACGACGTCGGCGCTCGACGCGCTGCGGTTGCGCAAGGGCGTGTGCCAGGATTTCGCGCACGTGATGATCGGCGCGCTGCGCTCGCTCGGGCTGGCCGCGCGTTACGTCAGCGGCTACCTGCTCACGCAGCCGCCGCCGGGCCAGCCGCGGCTGATCGGCGCCGACGCGTCGCATGCGTGGGTCGAGGTTTACGACCCCGCGTGGCCCGAGGATGGCGGTTGGCTGCAACTCGATCCGACCAACGATCGAGCGCCGGGCGACGACTACGTGATGCTGTCGGTCGGCCGCGATTATGCCGACGTGACGCCGCTGCGCGGCGTGATCCGCGGCGGCGGCGCGGATCAGGAACTGAAGGTCGGCGTGACGGTCGAGCCGCTCGATGCCGATTGACGCGGGTTCGCCGATCGGAGCGGTCGTTTGTTGATCGCGTGTCTGCAGGCGCGTACGTTCGTGACGGCTGCGAACCGGACGGTCCATGCGCGCGGCTCGGAAGACACTTCGTACTCGACCGTGAGACATGACCGGAAAGTCACGTGTCATTCTGTTCGATTGAGTCGGACGAGTTCAATTCTGTAGGAAAAGAGAAAACTGCACTTGTGCGCTGGTGCCCGGATTTCCGATGATCCGGATCTGCGTTCACGTCGCGTCAGCCTGAACGGCTGGCGGCGGAACGGCAGCAAAACACCAAATCGCGCGCAGGAGCCAGGGTGACGCAGCTTTATCCCGATCATCGATCGGCGACGGATGAACCCGTCGCACGGTCGATCGATGCCACCGAGTCGGACAGCACCGGAACGCCACGCAAGCCTCCACCGATCGTCGTCGGCCGAGGCGACGGGGTGTCGATGTGGACGAAAGACACTCGGCTGATCTGCATCAAGCAAATGCCGTTGCCCGGTATCGTCATCTTCGTCCATGGTGTGAATTCCGAAGGCGAATGGTTCGAAGCCGCCGAGCAAGGGCTGTGCGAGGGCCTGAATCGCCGGCTCGGCCGGCTGGACGATCAATTGATGTATCACGGCATCGACGCCGGGCAATTGGTGCCGGCGAAGTACACGGAAAGCGTGACGCCGGACGGGTTTTTGAATCCGAAGCTGCTTGCGGACAACTACGTCAAGCCTGATCCGTCGTTCTCGCCGGTCATTCATTTCCGGTGGGGCTATCGGGCGACAGCCGAGGAACTCAAAGAATACGGCGACAAGATTTTCCTGAACGAAAAGGACTACTGGGGCGGCGGCCCGTTCACGAACGGTTGCGCGAGCCTGCCCGATCTCTGGCACGGCGGCCTCGACGACCGGGCGGCCGGGTGGATAACCGTGCAGGGCATCAACCCGACCAACCGGCCGCTGTATCGCGCGCCACCCCGCGCATATGGCGTGCTCGCGGCGTTGCGCCTTGCGAGGCTGATCGAGTCGATTCGCCGCATGCAGGCCGACGTACCGATTACCGTCGTATGCCATAGCCAGGGCAACATCGTGGGCCTGACGGCGGCGTTTTTCGGCGATGCGCTGCCCGACGTCGAAGATCCGTGGGGACGTAGCGGGCATTGCGTGGCGGATGCCTACGTACTGGCGAATGCGCCGTACAGCCTTGCGCGCGCGGACGGCCTAAACCCATCCGATACGTTCATGGATACCTGGTCGCAACGCGCGACCAGGGACGGCAGCGGTCGTCGCGGACGGCAGACCTACGCCGCGCGCACGAAAACGTTCGGCAAGTTTCTGTCGATCATCGGCACGCGCAAAGCCTACGAACTGCCCGCCGGCAAGATCGATGAAGACATGGCCAACGAACGGGTATCACCGACCAGCAAGCGGTCTTATGCGGCACAAGAGGATCGGGCTCGCCACGGCCTGAACGGATCGACATATGGTCGCGTCACCGCGTATTGCTGTCCACACGACCAGGTGATTTCGGCGGTCACGGTTCAAGGCATCGGCTGGCGCGGCATCGACAAGAACGAGCTGAACGATATCAGCGTCCCCGGCGTGCTGACGCAGCGCGTCTTTGCCTCCGGCTTCCAGGTTGGCGTGCAGGAGCGCTATCGGTATTGGGAAGATGACTGGCGGCATCGGCAAAAGGGGAAGACGTCGGGATTCTGGTATCCGCCTTCGCCACCTGCCAAGTTCAACCTCATCGGTGCGCTCAAAGGGAACGAAAGTGTCTGGGGCGTGGCGGCTACGCTTGCAACCGCGCCGCTGATGTTCGTCGTGACCGGGTTCAGCTCGGCATTGAATATGTTCCGCGTGAACGCCGATCCGCCGGAGCGCTGGGCCGTGGTGGCGGACGCGCCGGCGCTCGACGAACCGTTCGCGCCGCAAGCGTTGCGTTTCGGCAAGCCCATCGAAACGAAGGACGGCAATGCGACAAGCGACTTCAACGAAGGCAACGATCCGCCGGCCGCATGGCGCGACGCAAGCAAGAGCGAGGCAGACAAGCGTGCGGACGATCCTTACGATCAGTACGAGGCGAAGAACGCGGACAGTGTCGCGCAAGGGACGGCAGAGAGCGAAGCCGGACAGCGTTACGAGGACCGCGCGCTGATGCGGATGGAGGCGCGGCGAACGCTGAATACGGAATGGCTCGATGGTAATGGCCACGTGATCGGCGAGGACGGCAAGAGCGAAATACCGGAGGGCTACAAGGAATGGCGCGACAAGCAGATTGTCGATTGGCTCGATCGTGGCTCGACCAACAGCCCGACGAATCACTCCACGACGATGACCAATCCGGAGCATGCCGAAAAGGCGCTTGCGTACGATGTGGCGATCGGGGTTTGCTATCTGACGCCCAAGCAAATGAAGATGCTACGGCTTGAAGCCGATTGGCGGATGGGGGATGGCATCCCGAATGACAATCCGAACAAGAAGTACTGCGACTATTTTTCGTCAGGAAATTTCGATAGAACGCCCCTCCACGAATGGGTACATGCCGAGAAAAGCGAAGCCAATATTCCCGCCGCGATCGTTGACGAACGCGAAGGACAGATTTATCTGAAAGTTGGGGGTGCAATATGAAGACGCTGATCGCCACATGGCCGAGACGTGTTGCCGTTGCGGTCTTGGCGTGGATGATCGCCGCCCTGTTGCTGGCTTTGCTAATGACACACGTTGAACAACCAGACCGAACACAATTGGAGATAGGAGATTGGATGAAACGATTTGTAGTCGTGCCCGGCCTGGTGGCACTCATGGTGTTTCTGTCTACCACGGCCATGACGCGTTCGGCGCATGCCGTGCCCGCTTCGGAGCCGGCAGCAAATGCAACGCCGGCCGCAGAAGAGTCAGTGAAGCCATTTGTGGCACAGGTTGTCGGCCTGATTTGGTTGAATCCTTTGCAGCGGATGGACTACCCGACCGAATGGCAATTGTTGTGGACGCAAGGGCTTGCTGCGCCGAACGGGAACGATGACATGGTGCGGACCGATCCGACATCCTTTACAACGCTTCAATCGATTGGCGCGCTTGTATATGGCAACGAAGGGGTAGAAACATTCAAGGGCTTCTATGCCAAGTACATTGATAAATTCATCCTGCTCATACGCACCCGTTATATTAGCAACGCAAAATATTTCTACACGGTGAAGCCCGAGAAGCAAATCGATTGGCGTGAACTCGCTGGTATCCGGGTCGAAATTGCCACTCCACTTCGCCTCGACGCGGCCTATGCCCGATCGCGCATGATCGATCGGATGATGAACTTCTTCGAGATCGGCCCGCCGTCACCCAAGACTTTGTGGAGCCGCGACACGCCTCCCGACGTACAAATCACGCAAGGCGGCCCCAACGCCGGCTTCACATCGCTGAACAACGCATTGGACTACTTGCAGGCGAACCCCGACAAGAGCGTCTGGGTGATGAACTGGGACGCACCCAACTTCCCGCCCACGGATGCACAGATCAACGAGAATCTGGTCGCGCTGTTCCTCGCCGGCCCAGCCTTCAAAACCGAGCGCGAACCGCTCGCCTGGATCGGCAAGGCCGCAACCGGCAATACGCATGATTTTCCGCAGAAGGTCGGCACGACCCGCGCCGTGCAGGCGTGGAAGGCGACCATCGACCAGGCGTCACGCAACGCAGGCGTCGCGGTCCCGGATCTCCATTACATCGTTCACGACGCAGGCAAGGGCAGCGATGCATCGTCGGCACGTCTTGCCTCGCTCTCCCGGACCTTGACCGAAACCCTCCCCGAATACGACCACTCGAAGCAGGCATTCAACACGGCCGCGCTACTCGGCGACATGGGAACCGGCAGCGCATTGACCGACGTCGCGCTTGCGATCGGCCGGATCAACCACTTCGGCGGCAACGCACTCGTCGCCGGCACGACCGATCCCGAGCATCCCGTCGCGGTCGTTGTCCGGCCACCGTCGAAGCTCACGCCGATCGATCCCGACAAGGACTGGTTCCGCGCACGCGGCGGCAACAATGCCTACCTGCCGTGGTGGGGACGCCGACACGATACGAATTACGGCATGCAGGGCTATTCGTGGTGAGCTCCGCTTGTGCGACGACCGGCCGGTTTGGCACCCCCGATGCGCGTCCCACCAGGGCGCGAGACCCTGCCAACGCTTTAAGTCTTCGTTAATTCTGCACGCCTAGCATGGTGATGCCGGCGAACGGCTCGGACCCCGGTCCGGCGCGCCGGCGGCACGCGCGGGTGCGTCGACGTCACGGCGCCGCGCCGTCGCGCGTCGCCATTTCCCTGCAACGGCGGCAGATCATGATCAAAAACTTCGACTACACGCTCGGCAACGAGACGATCGAGCTTTGTGCGAGCTTCGGCGCGGGTCCGGCATTCCGCCGTGTGCTCGTGAGCCGTGCGGATTCGATGGAAACGCTGGTGGTGCTCGACGCGCGCGGACTGTCGGGCCTGCTGAAGGTGGCGACCGAAGAACCGGAAGGGCTGCTCGACGACGCGATCCGCAAGGTCGGCGACGAACAGCTCGTCGAGCGGGCGATCAGCGGCCGGACGATCGTCGAAGCGGCGTTGTGATGGGGCGGCGCGTGAGCGTGCCGGCAGGCACGGCAACACGCGTCGCGTCGCGTGACGTCGCTCAGGCGGCGAACCGGTCCGTCGCCGCAACCAGCGCCTCCAGAATCCCCGGCTCGTTGTACGCGTGCCCGGCGCCGGGCACGATTTCGAACGTGGCGTCCGGCCACGCCTTCGACAACTCCCACGCGGTGCGCGCCGGCGTCGCGATGTCGTAGCGGCCCTGCACGATCACGCCAGGGATGCCGGCGAGACGATGCGCGTCGCGCAGCAACTGGCCTTCCTCGACGAAGCCCTTGTTCACGAAGTAGTGGTTTTCGATCCGCGCGAATGCGAGCGCATAGTGGCCGTCCGCGAAGTGCGCGGCGAGCGCGGAATCGGGCAGCAGCGTGATCGTGCGGCCCTCCCAGATGCTCCATGCGCGCGCGGCTTCGAGTTTCGCGGCTTCGTCGTCGCCGGTCAGCCGACGATGGTAGGCGGCCATCAGGTCGCCGCGCTCGGCTTCCGGAATGGGCGCGACGAAGTCTTCCCACAGATCGGGGAACAGCCACGACGCGCCTTCCTGGTAGTACCACAGCAATTCCGCGCGACGCATCGTGAAGATGCCGCGCACGATCAGCGCGCTCACGCGTTCCGGATGGGTTTCCGCATACGCGATCGCCAGTGCGCTGCCCCACGAGCCGCCGAACACGAGCCATTGATCGGCACCGACCATCTCGCGCAGGCGCTCGATATCGGCGACCAGATCCCACGTCGTGTTGTTCTCGAGGCTCGCGTGCGGCGTCGAGCGGCCGCAGCCGCGCTGGTCGAACAGCAGGATGTCGTAGCGCTCGGGATCGAACAGGCGGCGATGGTCGGGACCGCAGCCGGCGCCGGGGCCGCCGTGCAGGAACACGGCGGGCTTGCCGGCCGGGTTGCCGCAGCGCTCCCAATAGATGCGATGGCCGTCGCCGGTGTCGAGGTGGCCGTGGGCGTAAGGTTCGATCGGTGGATACACAGGCAGACTCCGGGTGAGGGTCGACAGGAGGCGGACGAGGCGCGGACCGGTGCGCGGGCGGGGTACGGGACTGCGTGGATTGCTGCGCCGCAAAAGTCGTTGCGTGGGCATCGGACCGGCCGCCGCCGGACAAGGTTTGTCATTATGCCCATTCGTCGCGCCGGACGTTGACCCGCCGGGAAGCGGCGTCGCCGGCGGTGTGAGTCACGCGGATTTTTGAAGCAATTTCATTCCGATATTTTTCATACAAAATCCGGCGACAGGTCGGCGGGCTGATCGGACGCCGGCCCATTCCCGCTCCTTCACCGTGCCAACGGAAACCAGCCGATGAACCATCGCGTCACGCAGTTGACCGGGTTGCGCGCCGTCGCGGTCGCGATGGTCGTCGTCGGTCATGCCGAGCATGTGCTACCCGGCGGCTATACCGGCTGGTACGCGCCGTTGCGGCTGATCGCCGACGGGCGGCTCGGCGTGCTGATCTTCTTCGTGCTGAGCGGTTTCCTGATCACCAACGTGCTGCGCGCCGAGTTTGCGCGCACGGGCGGCATCGCGCTGACGTCGTTCTACGTGCGCCGGGCGCTGCGGATCTGGCCGGCCTGCTACGTGTATCTCGCGGCGGTGGCGATCGTCGCGTTCGCCGGCGGGTTCGATGTCGACCGCCGGCAGTGGCTCTATGCGGCGCTGCACCTGTGGAATTACTCGGCGTGGTTCGGGCTGACCGGGGACAACGCGCTGCATCCGGACGGCGCGTGGTACCTCGGCCATTTCTGGTCGCTCGCGCTCGAGGAGCAGTTCTACTGGTTCTGGCCGCTGCTGTTCGTGTTCGGCATCCGCCGCACCGGCACGCGCTGGCTGGCCGCGCTGATCCTGATCGTGCCGCTGGTCCGTGCGACCACGTATTTCCTCGCGCCCGCGCTGCGCGGCCAGCTCGGGATGATGCTGCATACGGGTATCGATCCGATCCTGATCGGCTGCTATGCGTCGCTCAACCGCGAACGGCTCGAAGCGTGGATCGGCTCGTGGCGCGGCGAGGCGCGCATCGTGACGGCGCTCGTGTTCGTCGTGCTGCTCGGCATGCCGCTCGCCGAACACCGGCTCGGCGGCTTCTGGAATGCGACGTACGGCGTGACGCTCGAAGCCGCGCTGATCGCGATCGTCATCGTCGTGCTGAATTTTCGCAGCGAGTTCTGGTGCGCGCGCTGGCTGCGCGCCCGGCCGGTGGTGTTCGTCGGCACGATCTCGTTCAGTCTTTATCTGTGGCAGCAGCCTTTTGCGAATCCGGATCTGCCGGTGCCGCATGGGTTTCCGCTTGGTATCGTGTGGGCACTGATTGCCGCGACCGCCAGCTATTTCCTCGTCGAAAAGCCGTTCCTGCGGCTGAAGGATCGCTATTCGGCGCGCGAGGCGCGACGCGTGCGGGACGACGCGTTGCGGAGGCCGGCGCCGACCGATGCGATCGGGCCGAAGGTGGTGGAATAGGTGGGCGGGGTGGTGATTCGCGTGGCCTTACTTGAAGCGCTTCTTCGAGGCGGGTGAATACCAGAAGTCGCGGAACATATCGATTCCATACGACTTGCCGTCGTATTTGACGATCGTGCGCATGGTACGTTTCCCGGTGGCCGAGCCATTGTCGTCGTCGCTTTCCATATCGGTGACGTGCGCCGTAATCGATAGATCCGCGAAACCGTTGTGAGACGTTTTCTCGACAGCAATCGTCATGTGCGCAGATTCACTACGCAAGTCGCTCGTGTCGGGGCCGCAAGCGGTGCCCGTGGTGGCTACCCAGCCATGGAGATTTGTACCGAACACCGGCCGGAGGCGGGCGCCGTCGCGAATCCACAGCGTCAGGTCGTTCTCGGGGTATGCGTCCACGCAACTTGGCCCGCGCGCGCTGCTGGTAAACACGACGCCGAACGCACGCACGTCGGGTGACAAACGGTAGGGCGCCGTGTCGATGCGGTAGCTGTTCTCGCCGATCTCAGTCGCCGCATCCTCTTCGACCACCGACCGATCGGCCGCCACGACCTTGCCGCCCTCGACGAGCGCGACGACCTGCAGCTTTTTGCTCTCGTCCGGGTTCTTGCTTTTGGGCAGCGAATCGAACGCGACGGCCGCGATCGTCGTTTGCGGCGCGTTCGGCATGGCCTTGCACGACGACGCGACGACGAGCCGGTCCGCGTCGCGCGTGGCGATGCGTGCGCTCGCGATGCCGGCCCAGCGGGCGATGGCTGTGACGGTTTCGTCGCTGCAGGACTGGCTGTCTGCGGCATGGGCGGCAGTGAGCGCCAGCAGCAGGGCGAAACAAAAAGATCTCGTAACCACGATGGAAAATTTTCGTTGAAGCGCTTATCGATCCGTGCACCCTTTGAATTATGGGAAGTGTACTTCGACGTAATGCCGATCGGCACAGCACATGTTATCGCGTTCAAGACTATCCGGCATGCTACAGCTTCAGGTGATCTTTAAGAGCGGGAATGAGTTCGTTGGCTACGTGCTCGACACTTAGAGACTCGCTGAGGCGGACATATTTCTTCATTTGTAGAAAAATCGGTAATTTGTCGTGGCTGACATCTTTGGCGATGACGCACAAGATCAAGATATTATGCCCGCCACCAAATCTACTCAGGAATCCCTCCATTTCTAACTTGCACCAGGATGACTCCAAGAATTCGGGTGTAATGAAAAATATAACGGCGCCTGAGGTAACGATTCCAGATTGAATTGCGGTTACAATGGTTTCCCCATATTGGATATTGACCTTGTCATACCATACGGGCAAACCCTTTCCGTTGAGATACGGGATCAAGTCCTCGACAAAAGGCTTGTTATGTGAGGAGTGACTCAGAAAGACAGGTAGGGCCTTTCCTAGCGGCCTCATGGAAATGGTGGATGCAACCTCTGATCGATCTTTGTACCAAAAAAGACTTGGTGTAACGAAGTCGATGCTGTCTGGACCGGCAGTCGCTGCATATTGGAAGCGTTTGTTCGCAAGTTCACTGAATAGATCGTCGTTGACGAGATCTGATCGATATCTGGCTCCGCACGCCACCATCGATTTCTTCATCTCCTCAATTTGTCCGTCAACTGGGGTTTCATATCCAAAAACAATATAAAATTCTAGATTGTATGGGTTGTTGTTTGCATAAATAAAGCAATAGGCGAGTTGGTATGGGTTTTGTGTGGAGAGAATAATTTTTAGGCGATTTAGTACGAAAGAGTGTTCGCCGTAATCGCATTCCCAAACAAAATCTCTATAGTCGATGGTCATATTGGTTTGCTTTTGTGCGTGGTTGAGGTTGATAATACCAGAGGTTGGCTGCATTCTAACAACGAGCAAGAAATAGGAAAGCGGATGGCTGTTTCCTGACTCGATCCCGTAGGGTCACGCTTGCTCGCATGCCGATAACGTGCCCCTGTATTTCTGAGGAATGTACGGAAACAAAAAAGGCCCTTCCGGGCCTTTTCGTAGACGAAGTTACGGACAACGCTTACCGCGTCAACTGGGTAAAACCATCCAACAACCGCTCGACATCAGCCGCCTGAATCGCGCCCATCGTCGAGATCCGGAACAGTTCCTTCGACAGTCCGCCTTGCCCCGCATAAATCACGAAGCCACGCGCCTTCAGTCCGTCGTGCAGCGCTTCGTACGTTACACCTTGCGGCAGCCGATACGCACGCAGCACGACCGACGACGCACCTTCCGGCAGCACCAGCGGCATCCCGCGCGCCGCAAGCCCGGCCTGCGCCTGGTCGGCAAGCGCCTTGTAATGCGCATGCCGCGCGCGCCAGCCGCCAGCCTCGTCAAACTCGCGCAGCGCCTCGACGAGCGCGTAATACGCATGCACGGAAGGCGTAAACGGCGTATTCCGCTGATCCTGCAGCTTCGCAAGCCGCCCGAGATCGAGGTAGTAAGTCCGGCTCGCGGCTTTCACGAGCGCGCTGCGGCGCACGATCACGAACGCCGCGCCCGGCACGCCGTGCAGGCACTTGTTCGCGGTAGCGGCAACGGCGTCGATCACGCCACCGCCGAAATCGATCGCTTCCGCACCGAAGCTGCTGACGCCATCGACAAGCATCTTCACGCCACGGGCACGACAGACTTCGGCGATCGCATCGAGATCATTCAGCCGGCCGGTCGTCGTTTCATGATGAATCACGGCGACATGCGAGTACCCACCTGCATCGAGCTTCGCACCGATCTGCGCGAGATCCGGCGCCTGCATCCACTCATGCTTGAGCACGTCATGCGCGATGCCGTACTGCGTGGCGATCTGCGTGATCCGCTCGCCGTACACGCCGTTCTCGATCACGAGCAGCTTGCCGTCCTGCGGCACGAGCGCCGCGATCATGCTCTCGACGGCGGCCGTGCCTGAACCCGTCATCAGCACGGCAGCCCATTCGGCCGGATCGAGTTCGTACGCGGCGACGAGGCGCGCACGCGCTTCATCCTGCAGGTCGAAGAATTCGCCTTCGCGATGGCACAGATCGGGTTGCAGCAGGCTGCGGCGCACGCGTTCGGTGAGCGTGACCGGGCCGGGGTTCAGCAGCAGCATCAATGGGCTCCTTCAACGTGGGCTTCGGTCTGCTCGGCGCCGATGTGCCGCATCAGACGGGTCTTGACCTCGACCGGCGTGACGGTCGGGCGGGGCAGGCCGTCGGGCACGCCCGTGCGGATCGCCACGCGAACGAACTGCGCACCGGATGGCCGGCCCCCCTCGCTGGTTGAGGCGAGCGTCGCATCGAGCACGTCGAGCGTATCGCCTTCGACCGCCGACGCGTAACCGCAAGCGGCCGCGACGCCCGCGAACGACACATGCTGCGACACCGTCGCCTGGCCGCCCGTCGATTCGTGCGCGCCATTGTCGAGCAGCACGTGCGTGAGGTTGGCCGGGCCGTAGGTGCCGAGCGTCGCGAACACGCCCATGCGCATCAGCGCGGCGCCGTCGCCGTCGACGGCCACCACGCGCAGGTCGGGGCGCGCGAGCGCGAGGCCGAGCGCGAGCGGCGTCACGCAGCCCATCGAGCCGACCATGTACAGCTGGTTCGGGCGATCGTCGAGCGCGTAGAGTTCGCGCCCGCAGAAACCGGTCGATGCGAGCACGACGGTCGAATCGACCGGCGTATGCGCGATCACGCGCTGCAGCGCGTCGTGACGGGTCGGCCACGCGTCGGCCGACGCGGCGCGCGACGACGATTGCGCGGCGACGTGCGCGCGCGGCTTCGCGGCCGGGTTCGCCTTCAGTTCATACGGCGCGACGCTGCCTTTCTGCATCACGAGCGCGTACGGGCGGCCCGTCGCGTCCATGTGCGCGATCGCGCGGTCGAGTGCCGGGCCGACCTGTTCGGGGTCGGTCGGGAACGTCTCCCACGGGATCTCCATCGTGTCGAGCATCGCCGGCGTGATCGGGCCCATCAGCGCATGCTGCGGCTCGTCGGCCACGCCCGGCTGGCCGCGCCACGTGACGATCAGCAACTGCGGCAGGCGGAACGTCCAGGTCAGCGACGTGAGCGGGCTCACCGCGTTGCCGAGCCCGGAGTTCTGCATCATCGCGATCCCGCGCTTGCCGCCGAGCGTCGCGCCCGCGATCAGCGCGACCGCGTCGCCTTCGTTCGCGGCCGACACGTAGTGCAGCGTCGGGTCCTGCAGCACGTAATTGATGAACGGCGTCAGGTACGAGCAGGGCACGCCCGCGTACCAGTCGAAGCCGCGTTCGCGCGCGGCCTCGACGAACTGGGCCGCTTCGATCATTGCGCGCCCCCGTTGCCGGTACCCGGTTCGGACAGCGGCGTCTGGCCGTGCGCGAAGTCGCCCGCGCGACGGAAGTCTTCCAGATCGTTGACACCGCGCCAGTGGCCGTGCACGTACTGCACCTCGATCTTCTCGCCGGCGGCGATCAGCTCGTTCAGCAGCGACGGGATGTCGAGCGTGTCGAAATCAGGACGTGCCTGCAGCGTCGCGAGCATCGCCTTCAGGCGGTCGACGCCGGCGCCGCGCACGTTCAGCAGACCGATCCAGCGGCCGTGCGGCGTGCCCGCGGCGACGTCGCTCGACACGCGTTGCAGATAGGTCTTCTGGCCGAACAGGCCGCGATCGTCGGCCGCCGAGCAGAGGGCGAAGTCGCGCACGCTCTGATTGGTCTCGGTGAGCGACGAATCGACCACCACGCTGAACTCGGCCTCGCTCTCCGCGAGGTCGCGCACGATGTAGCTGCGGAACAGCAGGTCGCCGTACGAGATCACGGTGTCGCCGGTCAGGCGTTCGGCCGCGCATGCGAGCGACGCGAGCTCGCCGGTCTGCGCGTGGCGCTCGTTGACGACGAGCTTGATGCCCGACGTATCGATCGCATCGGCGCGATAGCCGCCAACCACGGTGATGTCGTTCACGCCGTGCGTCTTGAAGCCGTCGACGAGCCAGCGCAGCAGCGGCTTGCCGGCGACCGGCAGCATGACCTTCGGCTTGTCTTCGGTCACGGCTTCGAGGCCCTTGCCGCGGCTCGCGGCGAGCACGATCGCGGCATTCGACGCGCGCGACGACGACGACAGGTAGATACGCTCGGCGGCCGAGTACTCGTCGGCGTCCTGCAGGCGGAAGATCTCGTTGACCGACGCAACCCGGTCCTCGACGTTGATCAGCGTTTCGCTCTCGTGGATCTCGCGCGCGGTCGCCTGCATCGCCGATGCCGACGCGCGGATCAGATGATTCGCCCAGATCACGGTGCTGATGCCGGCCTGGCGGAACACGTCGGTCGGCGTGCTGTAGTACTTGGTCGGCACGATCACGAGCGGCGCCTTGCCGCTCCATTCGCGCGCGAACTGCAGGATCTCGTCCGGGCGCGACAGCTTGCTGTGGATCAGGATCGCGTCGGCGCCGGCTTCCGCGTACGCGTTCGCGCGGCGCAGCGCCTCGTCCATCCCCCAGCCTGCGATCAGCGCCTCGACGCGCGCGACGATCGAGAAGTCGGGATCGGTCTGCGAATCCTTGCCGGCCTTGATCTTGCCGCAGAATTCGTCGATTTCCGCGAGCGGCTGGCGCTCGCCGCCGATGAAGCTGTTGGTCTTCGGGAACTGCTTGTCCTCGATGCAGACGCCCGCGATACCGCGCTGTTCGAGCTTCTTCACGAGGCGGCGCACGTTGTTGAAGTTGCCGTAGCCGGTGTCGCCGTCGAGCAGGATCGGCAGGTCGCTCGCATCGGCCATGAACTCGAGCACGTCGACGACCTGGGTCCAGCTCGCTTCGTTGTTGTCGCGCACGCCGAACTGCGCGGAGATCGCGAGGCCCGACGCCCAGATGCCTTTGAAGCCGGCTTCGCGGACGATCCGCGCGGACAGGCCGTTGTGCGCTTCCATCAGGAATTCGAGATCGCTGCTCACGAGCATGCGGCGCAGGCGCGCGCTGCGCGATTCGGTGAAGTTGGGTTCGCGTGCGTTCATCGTGCGGCTCCGGCGGTGGTGCGTTGAATCAGGGGAAGAATGTCTTGCGTCGCGCGTGCGACGTCGTTCGGGAAGTCGATCTCGATCCACGGCGAGCCGGTGACGTCGGCGACGTCGAACGAATGGCCGCCTTCGAGCAGCAGGTCGCGCACGGCTTCCTCGTGCGGCATGTTCGCGCGGCCGCTGTCGACGTAGCCCGCGACGATCGTCGCGAGGCGGCGTGCGGTGCCTTCGGTGAAGCGGAAGAAGCCGACCGATTCGCCGATCGTGTCGTAGTCGAGGTCGACCGCGAGCTGCTTGCGCAGCTCGACCGGCACGCCGTTCTTCAGGCACAGCTTGACGGGTTCGTCGCCGGCCTCGAAGTCGCGGTCGATCAGCAGGCGGTCGACGGTCTTGTCGGCATCGGCCACCAGCGCGTGCAGGATGTTCTCGTCGTACAGCACGTCCGCGTCCATCAGCAGCACGTCGCCGCCGCGCGTCATCGCATCGGCGACGGTATGCACGGTCAGCACGCTGCCGAGGTCGTAGCGGTCGTTGATCACGATCTCGGCGGTGCGGCCGAGGCGCTTGAGCTCCTGTTCGACCTTCTCGTGCTGGAAGCCGAGCCCGAGCACGATGTCATCGACGCCCGCGGCGTCGAGCACGCGCAGATGGCGCTCGAGCAGCGACACGTCGTCGAAGCGCAGCAGGCACTTCGGGAACTGCGCCTCGGGCGGTTGTTGCAGGCGCAAGCCGAGGCCTGCCGCAAGAATGATGGCTCGCATGGGTTCTCCAACCAAAAAGCCGGCGATCTGAACGATCAGTCGGCGAGCGGCTGCGGCGCACGACGCCGCTGCCAGTTTCTTTCACTGAAATGCAGATAGAGCAGGCCGGGCAGGCCGAGCGCGAGTTCGCGCGCGCGCTTCGCGAGAGACAGCGCGAGCGCTGCGTCGGGCGGCAAGCCGACCAGCGGCGCGAGCAGCAGGTAGCCGCCTTCCTGCGCACCGAGCGAGCCGGGGATCGCGAAGGCCGCCCCGCGAATCGCCTGGCCGACGCTTTCCAGCAGCAGCGCGTCGAGCCAGCTGACCGGGTGCCCGAGGAAGTGCAGCGCGAGCCACACTTCCGCGGTGCCGACGATCCAGCCGACGAGGCTCAATGCGAAGGTCTTCGCGACTTTCGCGCGATCGCGGTACAGCGCGCCGACCGCGTCGTCGATCGCGTCGGCGCGCGTGGCCAGCGACGACCAGTCGCGCGGACCGAGCAGCTTCGACGCGAGGCGCAGGCCGCGGCCGAACAGCCCGCGCCGCTGCGCCGCGTAGAACGCGACGGCGAGGGCGCCGAGCACGCCGGTGGCGATCAGCGCGGGCGTGCGCAGATACGCGACCGACTCGTGCGTCGCATACAGGCTGAACGCGGCGATGCCGATCAGCGCGAACGCCATCTGCGCGAGCGCCTGCATCGTCGTGCCGACGGTCATGGCGGCAGCCGCGTCGGCCATCCGCGTGCCGCGCTGCGCGAGGTAGCGCACCATCAGCACGGGGCCGCCGATCTGCCCGGCGGGCAGCAGGCTGTTTACCGATTCGCCGACCCAGCGCGCGCGCAGCGCGTTGCCGAGTTCGGCGCCCGGCTGCCCGCGGCGGAACATCACGGAGATCGCGACCGCGTCGATCGCGAGCGGCACGACGTGGAACGCCGCGACGAGCGCGAGGCCCCAGCCGGCCGCGAGGAGCGTGGACGCTACCGCGCCGACGCCTTGCCAGGCCAGCAGTGCGATGAAGAGTGCGGTCCCGAGGGACAGCAGGATGAGGCCCGCGCGTGTCATGACCCGCTCGTGCGTCGCGTGGCCAGTTGCTTGAACACCTGGCGGAAACCGAAATACGCGATCGCGTCCTTCATGTTCGAGATGAAGCGCTTCCACGGCCGCATGCCGGGGTTCGTCACGTATTCGAACGTGAGCGACACGCGCATCTCGTTCTGGCCGAGCGGCGTGATGCGGTGGCGCAGCTTGTCGCCGTCGAACAGCACGATGCCGCCGTCGGCGATCTGCACGGAGCCCGGTTGATCAGGCACGTCCGGGTTGCGCGTATGCAGCTCGTAGTCGAGCCGGCACGACGATTCGTCGATCACGCCGATCAGCAGCGTGTAGCGGCGGCCATCGTAGTACGACGTGTCGTAGTGCCAGCCGATGTGGTCGCCGGGCTTCGTGTAGTAATACAGCGCGTACGCGTGCGGATCGTCGTCCGGCGACAGCATCAGCTTGTCGCCGGTGATCTTTTCGAGGAAGGAGATGAGTGCCTTCGAGCGATACAGCTCGGCGATGTACGGCGCCTGCTCGTCGATCGTATGGCGGCTCACGCTGCCGCCCTGCTTGTGGCCGGGCAGGTAATTGCGGTTCAGGCCGGCCTGCATCGCGCGGGCCGCGTTCGCGAGCTTCGCGTGCGCGTCGGCCGGCAGGAAGGTGTCGAGGTAGAGGAACGAGCCCTGGCGCGTGTAGTCGCCGCGCAGGCGGTCGAGGTCGAGCTGGCCGACGCGGTCGGCCACGGTGCGATCGGGATCGGCCGCGGCCGCGCGCACGGGCGCGGGGCGTGCCGGGCTCAGCACGGAATCGTCGCGCGTGCTAGGAGTCATTTGGAAGCCTGGATTTCGGTTGGGTTCTGCGCGGCCGGGGTCTGCGGGAGGTTGCCGCGCCGCACGATGCGCCACCAGTCGATCACGACCCAGGCGGCGAACAGCGGGGCGCCGATCGACGCCGCGAGCAGGAACGGCTCGACGCCGTCGACGAGCGTCACGATCGGCAGCAGGTACAGCACGTCTTCGGTCTCGAAGCCGCCGGCGAACGCCTGCTTGGTGCCGGCCTTGCCGGCGATCGATTCGATCCGCATGCGCAGGAAGAAGATCAGCGCGACGGCCGCGCCGGCGACCGCGCCGAGCAGCACCGGCGACGCGGCCATCTGGCCGCCCTGGGCGACGATGCCGACGCCCATGCTGACGAACAGCGCGACCGTGACGAGCGCATCGGCCGCGAGGTCGTAAAAATGACCGATTTTGCTGGACTTGCCGCTGATGCGCGCGAGTTCGCCGTCGGTGTGGTCGACGAAGTTCGACAGCACGATCAGGAACGCGCCTGCATTGCCCCAGACGAAGCCGCCGTGCGCGAGGCACCAGGCGCCGGCGAGGCCGATCAGCAGACGAAGGGTGGTGAGGTGATTCGGCGTGACCGGCGTATCGACGAGCGGCCGGACAAGCGAGCGCGCGAGCCGCGCATCCCAGGTGCGTGGCGGGGGCGGCTCGGGGCGTTTGACGGTTTTTCTTTGGTCCATCGGCGAAATATATACGGAATTGTAATTTGTTGCTTTTTATTCGATCAATGTCCTGACATGCGGGAGTGTTACCGCGTCTTGCAGGCATCGGCCGGTTCAAAAACGCACCCGCGAACGACGCGGCCGACCGGGCGCCGGACCCGTCTTCCAGTGTGGTTCGCGTCGCGCGGCTGTCAAGGCCGGACGGGCCTCGCAGGCCGGCGAGGCGGTGTTTTTCGCGCCGCCCGGCCGGTGTCGCGCAGCCCATGCGACCTTGATCCCCGTCAGCGCCGGATAAACCGCATCGGGCGACAATCGGCCGCGCCGGACGGGTCGCGGCGATGACCGAGCCGAACGTCGCCGATGTCGATGCAGACCGGTCGATCGACGCGCGACGGCCGGCGATCGCGAACCGGCGATTCGCCCGATGCTTTCGTGCACCTTTCGTGGGTGTCCGGCGCGGGCGCATCGCCTGTCACAGAACGGTCGTTCGATACCCGGCAAATCCGGCAAGGATCTTTTGCATCCAGCGGACATTTCGCGGCGATCGCCTCTGCGATACTCCGACCGTGCCTGTGGTGCCGGGCCGCCCCTCGCGGCCCCAAGGGCTTCGCGTCGCTCAGGAGACACCCCCCGCGACGTCAACGACAGACCCAAGCGTCAGATAACCAGCCATGTCTTCTTCACGCATCCTCGCTCCCGCCCTGCGTTCGCTCGTCCGCACCGCCGACGAAGCCGCCGCGCTGATCCGCCCCGGCATGACCGTCGCCATGAGCGGCTTCACCGGGTCGGGCTATCCGAAGGCCGTGCCGGCCGCGCTGGCCGCCCACATCGACGCGGCGCACGCGCGCGGCGAGGACTTCCGGATCAACGTGCTGACGGGCGCATCGACCGCACCGGAACTCGACGGCGCGCTCGCCCGCACGAACGGCATCTCGATGCGGCTGCCGTACCAGTCCGACCCCACGCTGCGCGACAAGATCAACGGCGGCGAAGTCGATTACCAGGACGTCCACCTGAGCCACGTCGCGCAATACGCATGGTTCGGGCTGTACGGCGATCTCGACGTCGCGATCGTCGAAGTCGCGGGCATCCGCGAGGACGGGCTGCTGATTCCGTCCGCGTCGATCGGCAACAACAAGACCTGGCTCGAGCGCGCGAAGCACGTGATCCTCGAAGTGAATGCGCGGCAGCCGCTCGGCCTCGACGGGATGCACGACATCTATTACGGCACCGCGCTGCCGCCGCACCGCAAGCCGATTCCGCTGACGAAGAGCGACGACCGGATCGGCGAGCCGTATCTGCGCTGCCCGGCCGACAAGATCGTCGCGATCGTCGAGACCGACGCGCCCGATCGCAGCAATGCGTTCTCCGCGCCGGATGCGACGTCCAAGCAGATCGCGCTGCAGCTGATCGACTTCCTGCGTCACGAAGTGAAGCGCGGCCGCCTGCCGGAAAACCTGCTGCCGCTGCAGTCGGGCGTCGGCAACATCACGAACGCGGTGCTCGCGGAACTCAGCTCGGCCGGCTTCTCGAACCTGACCGCCTACACCGAGGTGATCCAGGACGGCATGCTCGACCTGCTCGACGACGGCACGCTGAGCTTCGCGTCGGCCACCGCGCTGTCGCTGAGCCCCGCCGCCGTGCAGCGTTTCGCCGACGAAATCGCGACGTTCCGCGAGAAGATCGTGCTGCGCCCGCAGGAGATCAGCAACCATCCGGAACTCGTGCGCCGGCTCGGCTGCATCGCGATGAACGGGATGATCGAGGCCGACATCTACGGCAACGTGAATTCCACGCACGTGATGGGCACGAAGATCCAGAACGGCATCGGCGGCTCGGGCGACTTCGCGCGCAACGGCTACCTGTCGTGCTTCATGTCGGCGAGTACCGCGAAGGGCGGCGCGATCTCGCGGATCGTGCCGATGGCGAGCCACGTCGACCATACCGAGCACGACGTCGCGGTCGTCGTCACCGAACAGGGGCTGGCCGACCTGCGCGGCCTGTCGCCGAAGCAGCGCGCGCGCAAGATCATCGCGACCTGCGCGCACCCGGACTACCGGCCGATGCTCGAGGACTACTTCGAGCGCGCGTCGCGCGAGAGCTTCGGCAAGCACACGCCGCATCTGCTCGCCGAAGCGCTGTCGTGGCACGAGCGCTACGTGCGCACCGGGTCGATGAAGGCCTGACGGGGCTTGGGACGGGCGCAGGCGGGCCCGTCAATCCATCGCCGCATGCGCGACGTCGACGCTCGCCGCTTTCTGCGGCGGGCGGATCAGCAGCAACAGCGGGATCATCAGCAACGTCGCGACGCGCGAGATCTTTCCGCAGATGCTGGAGGTGGGCGATACCGCCGCCGATGACGGGCTGCGCGGCTTCACGCCCGACGAGCGCGATACGCTGGTGCGGCTGACGGTACGCCGGTGCGCGGGTCAACCGGCCAGCGCCGCGAGCGTGTACGCCGCAAGGTAGAGCCCCGCGCCGTACGACAGATGCGTGACGAGGCTGCGCCGGCGCGCGACGCCCGGCCGCGGCGTGCGCGACGCCGCCATGCCGAAACCGAACGCCGGATGCATCACGAAGAACGGCGCGGCCACGCTCGCGAGCCCTGCCACGAGGGCGGGGAGCAGCGTCGGCGCGTCGATCCACGCCGGGCCGGCGATCAGCACGGGCAGTGCCGCGAACGCGATGCCGATCGCGTAATGCGCGACCCATCCGAGCACGCGTTCGCCGGGCACGGGCGCGGCGGTGACGATCGACGCATGCCGGAACCGGCCGTGCGTCATGTGGCCGAGCCAACGGCCGACCAGCGCGTAGTCGAGCGACGGAATGCCGAACGCACGCCGCCGGAACAGCGTCCACAGATCCATCACGAGCGTGGCGCCCGCGCCGATCAACAGCAGTTTGAGGAGGGCATCGGGCGTGCTCATCGCGCCCCTCCACAGCGGGCGGTGATGGCGATGCGGTACAGCGGAATGCGACGCGGTTTCAACGGTTTCATGACGGTTGGGGCTTGTCTTCGTGGAGTCGGGCGACTATCTTGCAACTTCAAGTTCACTTGAGGTCAAGCATGAGCCGACTGGACATTGCGGACGTCGCGCGGCGCACGGGATTGCCCGCGTCGACGCTGCGCTACTACGAGGAAAAGGGACTGATCGTTCCGATCGGCCGGCACGGGCTGCGGCGGCAATACGACGAGTCGGTGCTGGAGCGCCTGGCGCTGATCGCGCTCGGGCGGGAGGCCGGGTTCTCGCTCGATGACATCCTCGCGATGGTCGGCGCGGAGGGCCGGCCCGCGATCGACCGCGCGAAGCTCGACGGCAAGGCCGACGAGCTCGATCGCACGATCCGCCGTCTCGGCGCGGTACGCGACGCGCTGCGGCATGCGGCCGTGTGCCCGGCCGCGAACCATCTCGAATGCCCGTCGTTCCAGAAGCTGCTGCGCATTGCCGCGCATCGTCATCCGGCGCGCCGCGCGAAGGCGGAAGGTGCGTAGGCGGCGAGCCTGCGCGAAGCGGGCGGTGCGGTAGCGGTTCGGAGTGGTGCGGCAGGAGAGGCTACGTGGCGACGTGACGGGTTCGACCCGTCGAATCGCGAAAAGGCGGCGCGGCCTGTGCCGCCTTCGACGTCAGCGAAACCGCCGACGCCTGCATCACCCTGCGTAATACACGCGGCATTCCATCTCGCGCCCGCGCACGATCCGCTTGCCGGCAAGCGCGCCGTACGTTCCGGTGAACACGGTGCGCTGGTGCTCGCACTGCACGGCGTCGTAGAAGTAGAGCGACACCCAGTCGGTCGGGCGCCCGGCTTCCGGCGTGCGCATGGCCGCATGCTGGCTCAGCACCGTGAAATGCCAGCCGCCCTTGGTCATGTGCATCACGGGCGGCGGCACGTAACCGTCCGCGTTCAGGCGCCGGTGCGCGAGCGTCGGCAGCACGCCGGCGGCCGCCTTGTTGCGGTACTGGCGATCGATGTAAAGCAGCAGTTCGACGGGCGGCTCCGTGCCGGGGCCGGCATGTCGCATATGGCCTTGCCAGCGCCGGCGGCGGCTCAGCACGTCGTCGAGCGCGGCGCGGATGCCGACCGCGCGTCGCGGGCCGACGCCCGCGATCGTTTCGAGCTGGCCGTTGCGGGCCGCGCGTTCGAGCTCCTCCAGCGTGTCGATGTGCAGTGCGTCGTGAATGCGTAGCGCGAGCGCGTGGCCGATGCCCGGCACCGCTTCGAAGGCGGACGCGCGTTCCGCGTCGCCGCGCAAGCGGTCGAGCTGGCGCCAACGTCCCGTGACCAGCAACTCGGCGATCGCCTGCGCGACGCCCGCGCCGATGTCGGGCAGCGCGCCGAGCGCCTCGACGCCGCCGGTTTCGAACACGCCTCGAATGTCGCGGTCGAGCGCGCCGACCGTATCGGCCGCCGCGCGGTACGCGGCGACCCGATACGGGTTCGCGCCCTGGTCGACGAGCCACTGCGAGGCCTCGCGCAGGCAGGCCGCGACAGTCCGGTTTTCCTCGTACGTCTGGCTGACGGTCGACTGCATGGCAAGAGACCCGGAAAGCACAAACGGAATGGACGCGGCGAGCGACGCGCCGGTCGGCTGTCAACCATTGTCGCGACGCGCGATGAAGAAAACTTGATGCGCGTCAATGGCAAACGTAACACAGGCGCGCGGCGCACGGTCGTGCCGGAGTGCGGCATGACCGTGCGCCGCGCGCGATGCGGTTACGCGTCGAGAAACGACTGCGCGTTCTCGGCCTCGGCGGCCGTACGCAGCGCGGCGAGCGCCCGTTTCTCGATCTGCCGCACGCGCTCCCGCGACATCCCCGCATCCTGCGCGATCGCGTCGTAGGTGTCGGGCTCGGCGCCGCCGAGGCCGAACCGCCGGCGCAGCACGTCGGCCTCGGTCGGCGTGACCGAACGCAGCAGCGCCCGTACGCATTCGCGCATGCGCGTGTCGGCCAGTTGCTCGAACGGGCTGGCCGATGCCTGATCCTCGATCAGCTCCACGAGGCCGGTGTCCGCGTCGGGCAGCGGCGTGTCGAGCGAGACCGGCTCGGCGGGGAGTGCGAGCACCGCGCGCAGCTTGCCTTCGTCGAGGCCGGTTTCGGCCGCGAGCTCGGCCGGCGTGGCCCGCCGGCCGGTGCGCTGCCGAAAGCGCAGCGCATGCCGCTGCACGCGCTGGTACTGGTCGCCGACGTGCACCGGCACGCGGATCGTGCGCGAACGATCCGCGACCGCGCGCGCGATCGCCTGGCGAATCCACCAGGTCGCATAGGTCGAGAACTTGAACCCGCGCCGGTATTCGAATTTCTCGATCGCGCGCATCAGGCCGAGGCAACCGTCCTGCACGAGGTCGGACAGGTCGACGCCGCGGTTCAGGTACTTGCGCGCGATCGACAGCACGAGCCGCAGGTTCGCCTCGAGCATCGCACGCGTCGCGTCGCGGACCTTCTGCTGGCCGTCGCTCAGCGCGGCTGCGAGGGCGCGCCGCGCGACCGCGTCGAAGCCCGCGGCGTCGGTCGCCGACGGATCATCGCGGGCGGTGGCGAGTGCGCGCACGGCACGACTTGCGTCGTCGACGGCCGGCGCGACCCACGCGAGCGAACCCAGCAGGGTCGCCACGTGGTTGCGCGCGTCACGGTAGTCGGCCGAACGGCTGCCATGCGTATGCAACGCGTCGCGCAATGCCGACACCGCTGCGTGCAGCGCGTCGTAGCGGGCGGGCGCGGACGTTTCGCGATCCTCTTCATCGGGCGATCCGGTTGCACCCGTCGCGCGATGGCGCTCGAGCAGCGCGTCGACCGCGGGCGGATAGCCGGCAATCGCATGCAGTATCTGATGGCGGCCCGTCTCGATCTCGCGGGCGAGCACGATTTCGCCTTCGCGCGTGAGCAGCGGCACCGCATGCATGCGCCGCATGTACAGCGCGAGCGGATCGGTCGACGCGCTCGTGCCGCGCGCGAGGTCGCCGAGCATGGCGCGGCCTTCGTCGAGCGCGTCGCGATCGACCTCGACCGGCGCCGCGCCGGCGAACGGTGCAGGCACGGCCGGCTCGTCGAGTACCGCGATGCCGATGTCGGCCAGCGCGGCGCGCACGACCTCGAGCGCGTCGGGGCTGTCGCTTTCGGGCGGCAGCGCGTCGACGAGGTCGGCGTGCGTCAGATAACCCTGCTCGCCGGCAAGGGCCAGCAGCTGGATGATCGGATCGAGCGGTGTGTCCGCCCGGGGAGTGGGGCGTGGCGTAGTCATGTCGATGGCGGCGCGAGCCGCGTTCCTGTCAGGGCGGGCCGAAGCTCGCCGGTTTGCGGTTGCCGGTGGACCGCGGACGCCCGTCCGCGCCGGTCAGCCCGACATCGTCCAAGTTGAGGGCATTTGCGCCAACTTCAACGCCGGCGCCGCGGACGGGCCAGCACGCTGCGTGCCCGCGCGGCCGTCCGGCGCAGGAAACAAAAAGTAACCGATCATACGCGCGGAAATCTGCAGGGGACGTAAGCTAGAGTCAGGCGCGCGCCCGGCGGCGGCGCGCGGATTCTGCCGGAGTACGAGATGAACCCGATTTCCGCCGCGAGGCCCGCCGTCGTCGCGCTGGCCGCATTGACGCTGGGCGGCTGCTACTACACGAGCCCGTACGGTTATGCACCTTATTACGCGCCGGTGCCCGCCACGGTGACGCAGCGCGAGATCCCGGCCGCACCGACTGCGTCCGGTCCGGCCGCGTCGACCGTGCCGCAGGCGCAGGTCGACGCCGGCACGACGGTGCCCATGTACGTCGCCCCGGCCTACGTGCCGCCACCGTATCCGTATTACTACCCGGCGTACTACTCCGGCTGGTACGGGCCGCCCGTGACGATCGGCTTCTGGGGCCGCTGGGGCGGCGGATACTGGGGCGGGCGCGGCGGGTACTGGCATCGTCCGTGGGGCGGCGGGCATTGGGGTGGCGGTCACTGGGGTGGCGGCCATCGGCACTGACCGGCGCGCGGCGGCGCGGGAGAGCATCATGAGGAACACGATTGTCCGAAGTCTGTGCATCGTCCTGGCTGGCCTCGCGGCCGCGCCGGGCGTCGCCGATGCGCAGAGCAGCGCTTACACGAATTCGCCGGCCGAGCTGTATGCGGGGCCGGCGCCCGATTACCCGGTGGTCGCGCAGATTCCGCCCGGCACCGCGCTGGGCGTATTCGGTTGCCTGAGCGACTACACGTGGTGCGACGTCGCGCTGCCGGGCGTGCGCGGCTGGATCGATGCGCAACTGCTCGACTATCCGTATCAAGGCAGCTACGTGCCGTTGCTCGAGTACGGCGCGATCATCGGCGTGCCGGTGACCGGATTCGCGATCGGCGCGTACTGGGATCGTTATTACCGGCACCGCCCGTGGTATCCGGACCGCGACCGCTGGGCGCGCCGTCCGGAGCCGAGGCTCGGCCCCGGAGGCATGCCGCCGGCGCAAGGGCGTCCGCAACCGGGCGCGCCGATGCAGGTCGCGCCGGGCGGCCCGCCGCCCGTGCATGACACGCGGCCGTCGGCGACGCGCGGCGGCTGGAACGGTGCGAACCGGATGCCGGCGCCGGCCGCGCCAACGCCGATGCCGGGCGGAGCGGGCAACGCGCGTCCGGCCGGCCCGCCGCCGGCCGTGCTCCGGCCGCCGCCCGCGCCGGGCGGCGAGGCCCGCACGATGCCGCCGCCGGTGCGGCAGGGAGCCGGAGGTGGTGGCGGTTATGCGCAGCCGCAGGGCGGCGGAAACGGTGGCGGTAACCGCGGCGGCGGTGGCGGCGGCCCGGACGAACGCCGGCACTGACCGCGCCGGTGCCGCGGGTGCTCCGGCACCGGACGAAAAAAAGCCGCTCCGGAGAGCGGCTTCGGGATCAGGCAAGCGGGGGCGAGGTCACGCGCTACCGGTCGCTCGCAGCCCGCTGCGTCAGTCGTCGAGCAACGACAGATCGCGCACCGCGCCCTTGTCGGCCGACATGACCAGCTTCGCGTAGGCCTTCAGCGCCGCGGACACCTTGCGCGGACGCGACTGCGCGGGCTTCCAGCCCTTCGCGTTCTGCTCCTCGCGGCGGCGCGCCAGTTCCTCGTCCGATACCAGCACGTCGATCGTGCGGTTCGGAATGTCGATGCGGATCCGGTCGCCGTCGCGCACGAGGCCGATCGCGCCGCCCGCTGCCGCTTCCGGCGAGCAATGGCCGATCGACAAACCCGACGTACCGCCCGAGAAACGGCCGTCCGTCAGCAGCGCGCACGCCTTGCCGAGCCCCTTCGACTTGATGTAGCTGGTCGGGTAGAGCATTTCCTGCATGCCCGGGCCGCCCTTCGGGCCTTCGTAGCGCACGATCACCACGTCGCCGGCCTTGACCTTGTCGTTCAGGATGTTCTCGACCGCTTCGTCCTGCGATTCGGTCACGTGCGCCGAGCCTTCGAACACGAGGATGCTCTCGTCGACGCCGGCCGTCTTCACCACGCAGCCGTCGAGCGCGATGTTGCCCGTCAGCACCGCGAGGCCGCCTTCCTTCGAGAACGCATGCTCGTACGAGCGGATGCAGCCTTCGGCGCGGTCGAGGTCGAGGCTCGGCCAGCGCGTGTTCTGGCTGAACGCGACTTGCGTCGGAATCCCGGCCGGGCCGGCCTGGTAGAACGTGCGGACCGCTTCGTCCTGCGTGCGGACGATGTCCCACTGGTCGAGCGCATCCTTCAGCGTCGGCGCGTGCACGGTCGGCACGTCGGTGTGCAGCTTGCCGGCGCGGTCGAGTTCGCCGAGGATCGCCATGATGCCGCCTGCGCGGTGCACGTCCTCGATGTGGTACTTGTTCGTGTTCGGCGCCACCTTGCACAGCTGCGGCACGATGCGCGACAGCCGGTCGATGTCCTTCATCGTGAAGTCGATGCCGGCTTCCCGCGCGATCGCGAGCAAGTGCAGGATCGTGTTGGTCGAGCCGCCCATCGCGATGTCGAGCGTCATCGCGTTCTCGAACGCCTTGAAGCCGACCGCGCGCGGCAGCACGCGTTCGTCGTCCTGCTCGTAGTGCTGGCGCGTCAGTTCGACGATGCGGCGGCCGGCGCGCTTGAACAGTTGTTCGCGGTCGGCGTGCGTGGCGACCACCGTGCCGTTGCCGGGCAGCGACAGGCCGAGCGCTTCGGTCAGGCAGTTCATCGAGTTCGCGGTGAACATGCCCGAGCACGAACCGCAGGTCGGGCACGCCGAGCGTTCGACTTCGGCGACGTCGGCGTCCGAATACGACTGGTCGGCCGCGATCACCATCGCGTCGACGAGGTCGAGCTTCTTCAGTTCGATGGCCTTGGTGACCGGGTTCGCGAGGCGCGTCTTGCCGGCTTCCATCGGGCCGCCCGACACGAAGATCACCGGAATGTTCAGGCGCATCGCGGCCATCAGCATCCCCGGCGTGATCTTGTCGCAGTTCGAGATGCACACCATCGCGTCCGCGCAGTGCGCGTTCACCATGTATTCGACCGAGTCGGCGATGATGTCGCGGCTCGGCAGCGAATAGAGCATGCCGTCGTGGCCCATCGCGATGCCGTCGTCGACCGCGATCGTGTTGAATTCCTTCGCGACGCCGCCCGCGGCTTCGATCTCGCGCGCGACGAGCTGGCCGAGATCCTTCAGGTGCACGTGCCCGGGCACGAATTGCGTGAACGAGTTGACGACCGCGACGATCGGTTTCGAGAAATCGTCGTCTTTCATGCCGGTGGCGCGCCACAGCGAGCGCGCACCTGCCATGTTGCGGCCGGCGGTGGAGGTTTTGGAACGGTAAGTGGGCATGGTGATGGCTGAAGAAATATCGCGGGAAAAGGGTGGAGGCTCGGGGAATAAAGGCCTCTCTCGCGCCCGTGCGAACAACCTCTTGAGCTGCGCCCTGGGCAAACTCCGCGATTATCCCACAGCCGCCGGGCGGGCGGCGCCGGCGGGAGCGGGCGGCGCGGGCGGTGCAGCGGACAGCGGCCGACTGCGCCGACTGCGCGAGTCCTACCAGACCCGGCAAACACGAAGCCCGACGCAGGCCATCGCCGGCGCAACCGGGCGGCGGCTCCGTCGCCCGTTCCGCCGACGATGAAGCCGCGCCGCTCGATCGCGCATCAATCGAGCAACGTCAGGATCTCGTCGTACAGCGGCTTCGGAATCCGCACCCCATTTGCGATGCTGCGCGCGCGGGCGTCGAAGCGCCGTTGCGACGGCAGCCGCGCGCCCTGCGCGACGATCGATTCGAACATCCGCTCGCCGCGCGCGAGCCCCGCGTCGAGATCGTCGCCGAGAAACACGTTCGGATCGAACGCGATCACGAGTTCGCCGTGGCACGGCGTCGCGCCGACGCCTTCGTCGAAGTCCATCGATTCCCGGCTCGTCATGTCGCCGATCAGCGCGCCGCCGAGCAGCTCGACCATCGCCGCGAGCGCCGACCCCTTGTGGCCGCCGAACGTGCGCATCGCGCCTTGCAGCGCGGCCTTCGGGTCGGTGGTCGGCTGGCCGTCCGCGTCGATCGCCCAGTGCGCCGGAATCGCCTTGCCCTGTTTCGCGTGCAGCTCAATGTCGCCGCGCGCGATCGCGCTCGTCGCGAAATCGAACACGAACGGCTCGCCGCCCGGGCGCGGCCACGCGAACGCGATCGGGTTGGTGCCGAACACGGGCTCGCGGCCGCCTTCCGGCGCCACCCAGCTATGGCTCGGGTTCATCGCGATGCCGACCAGCCCTTCGGCGGCGATCGCCTCGACCTCCGGCCACAGCGCGGAGAAGTGATAGCAGTGGTTGATCGCCATCGCGGCGATGCCGTGCTGCTTCGCCATCTCGACCAGCACGGGCAGCCCGGTCTCGAAGCTCAGCAGCGAGAAGCCGCGATGCGCGTCGACCGCGACGACCGACGACGACAGCCGGCGCAACGTCGGCACGGCCTGCGGATCGACCTTGCCTTTCTTCAGCGACCGCACGCAGACGAGCAGCCGGTACACGCCGTGCGAATGGCATTCGTCGCGCTGGCCCTGCGTGATCACGTTGGCGATGGCGCGCGCATGCGCGTCGGACATCCCGTTGTGCGTCAGCACGCGCAGCGCGAGCGCGTGGACTTCGTCGAGCGACAGCACGACTTCGGCGGTGCGCTCAGCCATGGTTCACCTCGCGCGGGGCGGGCACGCCGTCGATGCGTTGCGGCACGTGCAGCGGATTGCTGCTGCGGAGCGCGTCCGGCAGCAGCGCGTCCGGCACGTCCTGGTACGACACGGGGCGCAGGAAGCGCTCGATCGCGCGTGCGCCGACCGACGTCGTGCGCGTGTCGGACGTCGCCGGGAACGGGCCGCCGTGCACCATCGCATGGCCGACTTCGACGCCCGTGCCGAAGCCGTTGACGAGAATGCGGCCGGCCTTGCGTTCGAGCGTCGGGCGCAGCGCGGCGAACAGCGCCGCGTCGCCGTCGGCGAGATGCGCGGCGATCGTCAACTGGCCTTCGAGCGATTTCAGCACGCGATGCAGCGTGTCGGCGTCCGCGCAGCGCACGATCAGCGACGCGGGGCCGAACACTTCGTCGCGCAGTTCGGGGTGCGCGATGAACGCGTCGGCGGAGGTCGCGAACAGCGCCGCGCGGGCCTGATGGCGGCCGCCTTCGACGCCTTCGGCCAGCCGTTCGACGGCCGAGTGATCGCGCAGCGCCGCGACGCCTTGCGCATAGCTCGCGTGGATGGCCGGTGTCAGCATCGTTTGCGCGGCGACGGCGCGCACGGCATCGGCCGCTGCGGCTTCGAACGCGCGCAGCGCGGGGCCGTCGACCGCGAGCACGAGGCCCGGATTCGTGCAGAACTGCCCGGCGCCGAGCGTGAGCGACGCGACGAACTGCGATGCGATGGTGTCGTGACGCGCATCGAGCGCGGCCGGAAACAGCAGCACCGGGTTGATCGAGCTCATTTCCGCATAGACCGGAATCGGTTCGGCTCGCGCCGCAGCGATATGCATCAGCGCCACGCCGCCACGGCGCGAGCCGGTGAAGCCGACGGCCTTGATGCGCGGATCGGCGACGAGCGCCTGGCCGATCTCGCGCGATGCGTCGAACAGCAGCGAGAACACGCCGGCCGGCATCCCGCATTCGCGCGCGGCCTGCTGGATCGCGCGGCCGACGAGCTCCGACGTGCCCGGATGCGCGGAATGCGCCTTGACGATCACCGGGCAGCCGGCCGCCAGCGCCGACGCCGTGTCGCCGCCGGCCACCGAGAACGCGAGCGGGAAGTTCGACGCGCCGAACACGGCGACGGGCCCGAGCGCAACGTTGCGCAGCCGCAGGTCGACGCGCGGCAGCGGCTTGCGCTCGGGGCGTGCCGGGTCGATCCGCGCGTCGAGAAAGCCGCCGTCCCGCACGAGCGACGCGAACAGCGCGAGCTGGCCGACCGTACGGCCGCGTTCGCCCTCGATGCGCGCGCGCGGCAGTCCCGTTTCGACGATGCAGCGCTCGATCAGGTCGTCGCCGAGCGCGATGATGTGGCGGCCGATCGCGTCGAGGAACGCGGCGCGTGCTTCGAGCGACGTCTCGCGATAGGTGTCGAACGCGTCGTCGGCGAGTGCGCACGCCGTTTCCAGATCGTGCAGGCTCGCGCCGCCGAAGGCCGGTTCGAGCGGCTCGCCGGTGGCGGCGGCGAGCGCGTGGAGGGTGCCGTTCTGTCCGGCGACGGCCGACTGGCCGATCAGGAGCTGACCTGTGAGTTGCATGGTTTTCCTCGAAAAAAGCAGGGCCGGGCGTGGGGCGCCCGGCCAATGGAAGGGGAAAGGGTGCGGGCGCGTCAGTCCTCGTCGTCGTCGAGTTGCAGCTTGTCGGCGCGCACGCCGGTGTTCGCGCCCCAGTAGTAGATGACGAGCGCGACGGCCGCGACGACGACCGTGTCGTACGGATGCGCGAGCCGGCCCGTGCCGCCGAAGCCGCCGAGATACGACAGCACGATCATCGCCGCATAGAACGCGATCAGCCACGCGGACGAACGCACCTGCTCGGCGAGGCTCAGGTGCGCGGTCGGCACCCAGCGGCGGCACGCGAGATAGACGACGAACATCGCGATTTGCAGCCCGAGCAGCCAGGACACCGTGCTCCAGCCCGACCAGTAGACGATCAGCGCGGCGATCACGAACGACGCGGGGCCGGTGAGGCCGAACGCGCTGGCGCGGAACGGCCGCGGCAGGTCGGGCGCGGTGCGGCGCAGCGCGGCGACCGACACGGGCGCGACCGCATAGCTCAACACCAGCGCGGCCGACACGATGTTGATCAGCGCTTCCCACGACGGGAACGGCAGCGTCCAGAAGATCGCGAGGCCGAACGTGAGCCACAGGCCCGCGCGCGGGATGCCCGACGCTTCGTCGACGCGCGTGAACACCTTGAAGAACGTGCCCGTTTTCGCCCAGCCGTAGACCACGCGCGGCGTCGCGTTCATGTAGATGTTGCCGCAGCCGCTCGGCGAGATCATCGCGTCGGCGACGACCATCACCGCGAGCCAGCCGACGCCGAGCGCGAGCGCGATGTCGCGGTACGGCAGCGAGAACGCCTTGTTCACGTCGTGCCAGCCGGCGGCGAGCATGTCGGTGGGAATGCTGCCGATGAACGCGAGTTGCAGCAGCACGTAGATCAGCGTCGACAGCAGGATCGACAGGATCAGCGCGATCGGGATCGTGCGCTGCGGATTGCGCACCTCGCTCGCGACCGACACGATCGGCGTGAGCCCCAGATACGCGAAGATAATGCCGCCCGCGGACACGGCCATCTCGATGCCCGGCATGCCGAACGGCGCGAAGCCGTGCACGGTCAGGTTCGCAGGCCTGAAGAACGTGAACAGCACGCCGATCACCGCGAGCGGCACGATGAACTTGAAGATGCTGATGATGTTGTTCGCCTTCGCGAACGTCTTCACGCTCGAATAGTTCAAGTAAAAGAAGAAGCAGAGCAGCGCGGCCTGCACGAGCCAGCCGAGCGTGGTCGGGTCGCTCGATCCTTCGACCGTCAGGCCCGGAAACCACGCGGCCGCATACTGGCGCGCGGCGACGACTTCGATTGCGATCAGGCTCGAGAACGCGATCAGCGTGATGAAGCCCATCAGGTAGCCGAGCAGCGGGCCGTGCGAGAACACCGGGTAGCGCACCACGCCGCCCGCGCGCGGCAGCGCGGCGCCGAGTTCGCAGTAGACGATGCCGAGCAGCAGCACCGCGAAGCCGCCGAGCAGCCACGAAAAGATGCCGGCCGGGCCCGCGATCGTCGACACGTGACTCGCGGCGAACAGCCACCCCGAACCGAAAATGGCGCCGAGACCGATGAACGTGAGATCGGTCAGCGACAGCTGTTTCTTGAACTTGCCGTGACCCACGCCGGGGCGCGCGGAACGGGAAAGCGGGACAGACGGGTGTGCATTGCCTTGGCCTGGCATGGGCGTGTCTCCTGGAGGGAATATCGGCACAGGCTTGAGGTGCGCCGCGCTCCGACGGAGCAGCCGCGCCTGCCTGTCGGCCGGCAACGCCCGGTTCGAGCGACCGGGGCGGGCTGCGGGACATTCACGCGCGGCGCGGGCTGGCGCCGGGGGCGAACGGGCCCGCAGGCCATGCCGGACCGGAGACGGCGGCGCGCAGGCGAAATGCCCGCGCACCGCCGCCGCAGAGGCGTCGATCAGAGACCGACGTCGGGCAGCGCCGGGCGCGTGTCGAGCGCCTTCGCGACGATCGCCTTCACTTCCGCGAGCGTCTCGCCTTGCAGCGCGAGGCGCGGCGGACGCGTGACCGCGCTGCCGCGGCCGACGAGTTCTTCGCACAGCTTGATGCACTGCACGAGGTCCGGGCGTGCGTCGAGGTGCAGCAGCGGCATGAACCAGCGATACAGCGCGAGCGCTTCGTCGAAGCGCTTCTGCTTCGCGAGGCGGAACAGCGTCTCGCCTTCCTTCGGGAACGCGTTCGACATGCCCGATACCCAGCCTTCGGCGCCGACCGCGATGCTCTCGACCACGACGTCGTCGAGGCCCGCGAACAGCACGAAGCGATCGCCGACCGCGTTGCGCAGGTCGATGAAGCGGCGCGTATCGCCCGACGAATCCTTGAAGCAGACGATGTTCTCGCAGTCCTGCAGCGCGATCAGCACGTCGGGCGTCACGTCGTTCTTGTAGATCGGCGGGTTGTTGTAGACCATCACCGGCAGGTCGGTGCTCGTTGCGACCGCGCGGAAGTGCGCGGCGGTTTCGTGCGGCTTCGCCGAGTAGACGAGCGCGGGCATCACCATCACGCCGTCGACGCCGACGCGCTGCGCTTCGCGCACCGTGTTGCGCGCGAATTCGGTCGTGAATTCGGCGATGCCGGCGATCACCGGAATCTTGCCGCCGGCCGCGTCGCGTGCGGCCTCGATCACCTGGAGTTTCTCGCTCGTCGACAGCGACGTGTTTTCGCCGACCGTGCCGCAGACCACGAGGCCCGACACGCCGTCGTTCACCAGGTTCTTGACCACGCGGTGCGTGGCGTCGATGTCGAGGGAAAAGTCCGGCTTGAACTGGGTGCTGACGGCCGGGAAAACCCCGGTCCACTGAATGGCTTTGCGGCTCACTGAAATCTCCTACGTTCGTATCGGTCGGCCGACGGGTGTGTCGGTGTGGCAACCAGTATCGCCGCGCAAACGTCCATCACGCTTGAGTCGTATCGCGGAGCAAAATGACGAAATCGGCACAGCGGCCGGCAGGGGCGCGAAGGGCGCGTCGCACTATGCCGATTTCGTCGTCGTCCTCATCGAAAAGCCACAAGCGGACGGACGCGCGACGGAGGAAGCTATGCTCCTTTCCCCACTTCGGACAGCTCATGATGAAGCGCATCCAGATCATCGATTCGCACACGGGCGGCGAACCCACTCGGCTCGTCGTGTCCGGTTTTCCGTCGCTCGGCAACGGCACGATGGCCGAGCGCCGCGACGTGCTCGCGCGCGAGCACGACCGCTACCGCACCGCATGCATCCTCGAGCCGCGCGGCAGCGACGTGCTGGTCGGCGCGCTGCTGTGCGACCCGGTGTCGGCCGACGCGGCGGCCGGCGTGATCTTCTTCAACAATAGCGGCTATCTCGGGATGTGCGGGCACGGCACGATCGGCGTCGTGCGCACGCTGCATCACATGGGGCGCATTGCGCCCGGCGTGCACCGGATCGAGACGCCGGTCGGCACCGTCGAGGCGACCCTGCACGACGACCTGTCGGTCAGCGTGCGCAACGTGCCCGCGTATCGCCATGCGCAGGGCGTCGCGCTCGACGTGCCGGGATACGGCCCCGTGAAGGGCGACGTCGCGTGGGGCGGCAACTGGTTCTTCCTGATCAGCGACCACGGGCAGCGCGTCGCCGGCGACAACGTCGCGGCGCTCACCGCGTATGCGTCGGCCGTGCGCGAAGGGCTCGAACGCGCGGGCATCACCGGTGCGAACGGCGGCGAGATCGATCACATCGAGCTGTTCGCCGACGATCCCGCGCACGACAGCCGCAGCTTCGTGCTGTGCCCGGGCCTTGCCTACGACCGTTCGCCGTGCGGCACCGGCACCAGCGCGAAGCTCGCGTGCCTCGCGGCCGACGGCAAGCTCGCGCCCGGCGTCGTGTGGCGGCAGGCGAGCGTGATCGGCAGTGTGTTCCACGCAAGCTACGAGTTGGCCGACGGCGGCATCGTGCCGACGATTCGCGGCAGCGCGCACCTGAGCGCGGAAGCGACGCTGCTGATCGACGAAGACGATCCGTTCGGCTGGGGCATCGGGTCGTGAGCGAAACGAAGACCGACGTCGTCGTGATCGGCGCCGGCATCGTCGGCGCGGCGTGCGCGCACGAACTCGCGCAGCGCGGGCCGCGCGTGCTAGTCGTCGACGACGCGAGCGGCGGCGCGACCGGCACGGGCATGGGGCACCTCGTCGCGATGGACGACAACGCGGCCGAGCTCGCGCTGAGCCATTACTCGATCGGACTGTGGCGCGCGTTGAGTGGCGAGATGCCCGACGGCTGCGCATACCGCAACTGCGGCACGCTGTGGCTCGCGGCCGATGCGCACGAAATGGATCTGGCGCGCGCGAAGCAGGCGACGCTCGCTGCCCACGGCGTGGCCGGGGAGCTGATCGACGCGGCGGCGCTCGCGCGACTGGAGCCGATGCTGCGCGCGGGCCTCGGCGGCGCGCTGAGGATTCCGGGCGACGCGATCCTCTATGCGCCCGTCACCGCGAACTGGCTGCTGCAGCGCGCGCCGCGCATCACGTTGCGCCGCGAGCGGGCCGTCGCGATCGACGGCCCTGGCGTGACGCTCGCGAGCGGGGACGTGCTGCGCGCGGAGCGTGTGGTCGTCGCGAATGGCGTCGCGGCGCGTACGCTGCTGCCCGAACTGCCGCTGCGCCCGAAAAAGGGCCATCTGCTGATTACCGACCGTTATCCGGGCCACGTGTCGCACCAGCTCGTCGAGCTCGGCTATGCGGCGAGCGCGCACGCAAGCGACGGCACGTCCGTCGCGTTCAACGTGCAGCCGCGGCCGACCGGCCAGCTGCTGATCGGCTCGTCGCGCCAGTTCGACACCGAGGACGCGCAGGTGGAGCCGCCGGTGCTCGCGCGGATGCTGCGCCGCGCGGTCGGCTATCTGCCGGATCTGGCCGACCTGAACGGCATCCGCGCATGGACCGGCTTCCGCTCCGCGAGCCCCGACGGCCTGCCGCTGCTCGGCGAGCACCCGGCGCGGCCGGGCGTGTGGCTCGCGGTCGGGCATGAAGGGCTCGGCGTGACGACCGCGCCGGGCAGCGCGCGGCTCGTCGCCGCGCTGATGGCCGGCGAGCGGCCGCCCATCGATATCGAACCGTATTTGCCGGGACGCTTCCTGAGCGCGTCCCTCGTCACCGGAGCGCTGACATGAAACGACCCCCACGCTCACTTTGTTCGCTGTCGACCGGAGTTGGTGCATCAGCGCTTACTCCGGTCCCATGCAACGCTCCCCCCGAGGGGGCGGTCAGCCGCCCACGGCCGGCTTTGCAAAGCCGGCCGGCTACGCAGGCGCAGAGCGATGCTCTGCGAATTCCCTGCTACGCCCTTGGCGCGGCCCGGCGGCGGAGGCTGACATGATCATTCATCTGGACGGCCGCGCGCTGACGGTGGCCGACGGCGCGACCGTCGCGGCCGTCGTCGCGGCGAGCGGCGACGACACGACGCGCGTGTCGTGCACGGGCGCGGCGCGCGCGCCGTTTTGCGGGATGGGCATTTGCCAGGAATGCCGGATGACGATCGACGGCCGCCGCCGGCTCGCGTGCCAGACGCTGTGCCGCGACGGCATGCAGGTGGAGCGCACGCGATGAAACAGGAACGACTGAGCGTCGACGTCGCGATCGTCGGCGCGGGTCCGGCCGGGCTGTCGGCCGCGCGGGCCGCCGCGCGAAGCGGCGCGACCGTTGCGATCGTCGACGACAACCCGCGTGCGGGCGGGCAGATCTGGCGGCAGCCGGCAGCGGCTGTACCGACGCCGGCCGCCGCCGAACGCGTCGCCGTGCTGCGACAGCCGAACGTCACGCACCTCGCGGCGACCCGAATCGTCGCCGAAACGCAGCCGGGCACGCTGCTGCTCGAAGACGACGAACGCGGGCTGCTGCTCGATTTCCGGACGCTGATTCTCTGCTGCGGCGCGCGCGAGCTGCTGCTGCCGTTTCCGGGCTGGACCCTGCCGGGCGTGACCGGCGCGGGCGGCTTGCAGGCGCTGATCAAATACGGGCTCGACGTGCGCGGGCAGCGTACGGTGATCGCGGGCAGCGGGCCCCTGTTGTTGGCCAGCGCGGCGACGGCCCGGCAGGCCGGCGCGCGCGTGTCGCACGTGGTCGAACAGGCCGCATGGGGCGACGTGGCCGGCTTCGGCGCGGGGCTGTGGCGCTGGCCGTCGAAGCTCGCGCAGGCCGCGAAGCTCGTTACGACCGCGTATCGGCCCGCTGCGCACGTCGTCGAGGCATTCGGCGATAAGCGGCTCGAACGCGTGCGAATTCGCCAGGGCGATCGCGAATTCGACGTCGACTGCGACCGGCTCGCGTGCGGCTTCGGCCTCGTGCCGAACACCGTGTTGCCGCGTCATCTCGGCTGCCGGATCGACAACGGCGCGGTGGCGGTCGACGCGCACCAGCGCACGAGCCGCGACGGATGTTTCGCGGCGGGCGAGTGCACGGGCGTCGGCGGCAGCGAGCTGGCGATGGTCGAAGGCGAGATCGCCGGCTATGCGGCGACCGGGCAGACCGCACAACTGGCCGCGCTGGTTGCACGCCGCGCGCACTGGCAGGCGTTCGCGGATGCCGTGCGCGAGCGCTTCGCGATCCGGGAGCCGATCCGCCGGCTCGCGCGACCCGACACGCTGCTGTGTCGTTGCGAAGACGTGCGGTTCGATGCGGTCGCGCGGGAACCGGGCTGGACGGCCGCCAAACTGCAATCGCGCTGCGGGATGGGCGCGTGCCAGGGCCGCGTGTGCGGCGCGGCCGCGCAGGCGTTGTTCGGCTGGACGCCGCTGGCGCCGCGCACGCCGCTCGTGCCCGCGCGGGTCGGCACGCTGATGCTCGACGGCACGGAATCCTGCGACCGCGCGTGACGCATGCAGCGTCGCGGTGATGCGGCCCGGTTCAGGCCGGGCCGCGCCTTTTACTCTTCCTCCACTTCGGATCGGCGACGCGATGCTGTTGACCGCGTTCGCCGTTGTTACCGCGCCACGCGTGATCGCGGCGGTCGTGATGCTCGCGCTCGGCGTGGTTCGCGGAGGTGCGGTACGCGCGGCAGCCGCCGACGGGTTGGCGGGCAAGCAGGCCTGACAGAAGGAAGGGCGGCCGGATTGCCGATCCGGGAAGCAGCGGGATACGACAATATATAAAGTTATATAATATTAGTTCTTTAATCGTATCCCGCCCCGATGAACGACGATCTTCCCGCCGGCTTGCCCGGCCTCGATCAGATGCGCGCCGCCGCCGAATCGGCGTGCGCGCTCCTCAAGGTGATGTCGAATCCCGACCGGCTGCTGCTGCTGTGCGAACTGTCGCAGGGCGAGCGCGGCGTGAGCGATCTCGAGGCGCGACTCGACATCCGTCAACCGACGCTATCGCAGCAGCTCGGCGTGTTGCGGGACAACGCGCTGGTCCGTACGCGCCGCGAAGGCAAGTCCATCCGCTATTCGCTCGACAGTCCGGCCGTGATCGCGGTGATGGGCGTGCTGTACGAACAGTTTTGCGGGGCGACCGCGAAGGAGGCGCGCGATGCAGGTTGATGCGCTTCATTTCACGCCGTGGCTGTCGCTGGCCGGCGGCGTGCTGATCGGGCTCGCGGCAGCGTGGCTCGTCGCGTTCAACGGCCGGATTGCCGGTATCAGCGGGATCGTGGGCGGCTTGCCGACGGCGGGCGGCGCAGAGCGCGGCTGGCGCGCCGCGTTCGTCGCCGGGTTGATCGCAGCGCCCGTCGCGATGCGTTTCGTCGGGAGCGATCTGACGCCGCAGGTCGACGCCAATTGGCCAGAATTGCTGGCGGCCGGGCTGCTGGTGGGAATCGGCACGCGGTACGCGGGCGGCTGCACGAGCGGTCACGGCGTATGCGGGATATCGCGCGGGGCGTTGCGTTCGATGGTCGCCACGGCGACCTTCATGGTCGCGGGCTTCGCGACCGTCTTCGTGCGGCTGCACGTGGCGGGAGGCTGACATGCAAGCAGGATTCGCGTTTCTGGCGGGGCTGCTGTTCGGCGTCGGCCTCATCGTGTCGGGCATGGCCAATCCGCAGAAGGTGCTCGGTTTTCTCGACTTGGCGGGCCGCTGGGATCCGTCGCTCGCGTTCGTGATGGCGGGCGCGATCGGCGTCGCCGTGTTCGCGTTTGCGTGGGCGAAGCGCCGGACACGGTCGTGGCTCGGCCTGCCGATGCAGTTGCCGGCATCGCGGGCGATTACCGTGCGCCTCGTTGCAGGAAGTGCGGTATTCGGCATCGGCTGGGGAATTGCCGGGTTCTGCCCGGGGCCCGCGATCGTGTCGATCGGCTTCGGGTCGGCCAAGGGGATCGGGTTCGTCGTCGCGATGCTGGCCGGGATGGCCCTGTTCGAGTGGATCGAGCGTCGGCGGAACGGGCGGTGACGCCGGGGCACGCTCGCCGGGTACGGTTGCCCGGAACATCATGTGTTCGTCGGTCACCGCGATGATGCGATGAGCTCCCAGTGTTTCCCGCGGCAGGCAGGTCGCGATGTCAGACATGCTCGCTTACGTGGCGGCCGCCGTGCGCTCGCCCGGACAGCCGGCGCAGGATGCCGCGCCACACCGAGAGCATGCCTCGTTGCCCCGAGGGTTCAACGATCGTTGTGCTGACCACGCCGCTGCCGCGAGCCGACAGCGCGACATGACCGGCGGTTTCGAGCGTCAGGCATTCGCCTTCGTCGAGTTCGCGGCGAACGTATTGCGGTACATCGGGCAGCCAGTCGAGCCCGCCGTGGCGCAGCGTGACCGCCAGCGCGCCGTCCAGCACGATCAACTGGCTGCCCTTGTCGAACCACGCAAAGTGGCTTTGCCCGGCGTCGAGCCGGAGGTGTTGCGTCCGCATGGCGATTCCCTTTTTCCGGTTACTCCGGTTGTGCGGCCTCGCGACGACGAGGCGACATCGTGCAATCAGGTTAGGGAAACGGACGTGCGCACGACAGATTCAGGGGACGGGAATCTGTTGCGGTGCAGGCGACGATTTCGGGCTGCTGTATCGGTGGGTTTTCCCCGGATCTGTATCTGGCGTGCGCGGGAGGCAGCGGGCACGATGGTCCGCATGACGATTCTCGCCGACGCATCCCGCACGCCTTTGCCGAGGGACGGCGAGCCGCTTTACGAACGGCTCGCCGAACATTACCGCCGCATCATCGCGGCCGGCACGCTGGCGCCCGGCGACCGGATGCCGTCGGTCCGCGCGTGCATGGCGCAGCACGGCGTGAGCCTGTCGACCGCGATCCATGCGTTTAGGCGGCTCGAGGATGCGGGCTGGTGCGACGCGAAGCCGCGTTCGGGTTACTTCGTGCGCCGCCGCGCGGCGGCCGTGCTCGACACGCTGCCGGAAAGCGACGGGCCGCCGCTGAGCGTCGAGCCGCCGTTCGCGGGGCTGCACGAGCGCGTATCGCGCGTGATCGACCGTGCGAACGCGGCGACCGATGCGTTGAATCTCGGCGGCGCATCCGCGCACGCCGCGCTGTATCCGACCGAGCGCCTGCAGGCGCTCGCGATCCGGCTGCTGCGGCGCAAGCCCACGTTGCTGACCGACGCGGGGCCCGTCGGCGGCTCGCCCGAATTCCGGCAGACGATGGCCAAACGCGCGTTGTCTTACGGCGTGACGCTGACGCCGGACGACGTGATGTCGACGAGCGGCGGCGTCGATGCGGTGAATCTCGCATTGCGGGCGGTCGCGCGGCCCGGCGACACGATCGCGATCGAATCGCCGGCCTTCTTCGGCCTGATCCAGTTGCTCGAAAGCCTCGGCCTGAAGGCGCTCGAAATCCCGGCAAGCCCGACGACCGGCCTGTCGATCGAGGCGCTCGACGTGGCGCTGGCTGCCTATCCGGATATCCGGGCCGTGGTCGTCGTGCCGAACCTGCAAAACCCGCTCGGCTGCGTGATGCCCGACGAGCGCAAGGCCGCGCTCGTCGCGCTGTGTTCGCGCCACGGTGTGGCCGTGATCGAGGACGAGCCTTATCGCGAGCTCGTCGAGGCGCCGACGGCGGCCAGGCCGGTCAAGGCATGGGATCGCGACGGCACGGTGATCTACTGCCCGTCGTTCAACAAGGTGCTGGCCCCCGGGATGCGGCTCGGCTGGATGAGTGCGGGCCGCTGGCAGGCGCGCGTGAGGATGCTGAAATTCGCTCAGAGTCGACACAACGCCGCGTTGCTGCAGGCCGTGGCCGCCGAATTCGTCGGCTCCGGCGCATTCGATCGACACCTGCACCGGTTTCGCGAACAGTTGCGCGTGCAGCGCGACGTGACGATCGACGCGATTGCGCGGCATTTCCCGGCCGGCACGCGGATGAACCAGCCGCCGGGCGGGATGTTGCTGTGGATCGCGTTGCCGGCAGGCGTGCGCTCCGATGCGCTGTTCGACGCCGCGCTGGCGCATGGCGTCAAGATCGCGCCCGGTTCGATCTTCTCGAATTCGGACCGTTTCGACGGCTATATCCGGCTTGCCTGTACGCGCGTATTCGACGCGGCGCACGAGGCGGCGTTCGACATACTCGGCCGCCTCGTACGGGAAGCCATGGCGGCCGCGTAAGCGCGACGGCGGCAGCGGGCCGGATTTCCGAATACGCGAGTGCTCCGGCCGGACGCGGTACCGAAGCGGCAAGCCGCCGCCACTTCATCGGCCGACCGAATGCGTGGCGAGGTGCTGGCGGATCAGCGACAAATAACGATCGCCGACCGAGAAATCGCGTGCCGCGCGCGGCCGGGCGGGGGCCGGACGCAGCGTGGCCGGCGCGCTCATGCCCAGGTACCGGCAGACGGCGGACGGAAAGGGCTTGCGCGTATGCCCGAGCTGACGCGCCGCGCGCTCGACGCGGGCATCGCCGACCTGGGCACGCAGCCACGCCAGCACTTGGCGATCGGTGTCGTTGACGATACGGACCAGATGTTCCATCGCGCACCTCACTGTTCATAAATACAGTACTGTAAATATAACCAGTGTTTGCGCGAACCGCAAGCGCGGGCGCGTCGGCTGGCCGTTCGGCCAGGGTCAGCGCACCGGCGCGGCGGTGCGCGCGACCCGGGCCGCAGGAGGCGCAGAGGCGGCAGGCGCGGCCCGGCCGGTATAGCGCGCATCGGTCAGCGTGCCGAGGAACGCGACGATGTCGTCGATTTCCGCGTCGGTCAGCGCGGGCGGCGTGCCGGGCCGGCGGTTCATCGGCGTCGAATTCACGTTGATGTTGCCGCGATAGGCGGCCGGCACGTCGTCGAACGTCTTGGCGCCGTGATACCAGAAGCCGGGATCGGTCGAGCGCGTGTTGTAGAACGCGACCGCGTCGCGCAGCGTCGTGAACACGCCGTTGTGCATGAACGTCTGCTTGAGCGCGACGTTGCGCAGCCCCGGCGTGCGCAGGTAGCCGCACCATTGCGTCGGCTCGGGCCAGCGCAGCCGACGCGCGGTGTCGCACAGCCCGTTGTCGAAATGGCGCGGATCGCGGTTGGCCGGCAGCGCGCGGTTGCGCGGCACGGCGATCGCGTCGTAGCCGAAATCGGTGAACAGCGAGCGTTCCGGACGGCTCGACGTGTCCGACAGCGTATGGCAGGTCATGCAATTGCCCTTGTCCGGATTCCGGAACAGCGCGAGGCCGCGCATCTCGGCCGGCGCGAGCGGCTTGCGCGTGCGCAGGAATGCGTCGAAGCGCGACGTGAACGGCGCCATCTCGTCGCTCTGCAGATAGGCTTCGACGGCCGCGCCCAGCGCGCGCACCAGTTGCTCGGGATCGCGCCGCACCGGCGCGCCGAAGCGCGCGGCGAGATCGGGCGCGAGTTCGGTCGCATCGACCTTGCGCAGCAGCGCGGCCGGCGACCGGTTGTTCATCTCGTTCGGATCGAACAGCGGCCCGCGGATCTGCTCGGCGAGCGTATCCGCGCGACCGTCGCTGAACAGCCCGCCGAACGGCGACGGCGCGGGCGCATCGTCGTCCTGGTAGAAGTGGCGGCGCGGCACGTAGCGCACATACAGCAGCGATGGCGCATTGCGCTGGCTGAAGCGTCCGGGCCGGCTGCCTTCCGGCACGCCGGGCCCCGCGAGCGATGCGGCCGACAGTGTCGGCGCGAACGCGCGGCCCGGATCGTGGCAGCCCGCGCACGACATGCCGCGCGGCTCGGACAGCCGCGGGTCGAAGAAGATCCGGCGGCCGAGCGCGACGAGCGTCGGGTCCGGCGCGAAGCGCGCGGTGGCCGCGTCGATCTTGCCCGTCACCTGCGGCGTGCCGTTGCCGATCGTGTCGACGACGCGCGACGGCGGCGCGCCGGGAAGCAGCACCGTTTCGGCCGGCGCGGCGTGAACCGCGAGCGTCAGGCCGGCGAGCACGGTGGCGGCAAGCGTGTGCAGCGTCTGCCGGCCACGCTTGCCGCGGCCGTCGCATCGAACTTCTTCCGTCACGGCGCGATGAACCCCGTCTTGTCGCAGGCGAGCGTCCGGCCCGACTGATTGCACGACGCCAGCAGCTTGCCGGCCGCCGAATACGCATGGAACGTCCAGCCCGTCGCCGGCGCGGCGTTGCGCTCCATGATCAGGAAGCCGAAGCTGTTGTTGTGCGACAGCCGTTCGATCACCGCGCCCGGCGCGGGCGTCAGGCCGGCCGGGAACGGGTCGGGCAGCGCGACGTCGAGGTTGTCGCCGCCGTTGCCGGACACGATCGTCGCCGGGTGCCCGGAGGAGAAGTTGATCGCCTGGAAATCGTGCACGTGGCCGTGCAGCGCGACGTGCACGCCCGGCGGGTAGTACGCCTGCGCGTTGAGGCTCGACATCACCGACTGCAGTGCGAGGTTGCCCGGCGCGGGCGTACTGCCGGCGATCGGCGCGAACGCGAGGATCGGATGATGGTTCGTGAAGATCGTCGTCGTGATGCCGGCCTTCGACGCGAGCGCCGCGACCGTCTGGAACTGCTTCTGGTAGATGCCGAACTGCGCGTCGGTGGTCTTCAGCGGCGTGCGGCCGACCTTCGCGGTGTCGAACACGATCACCTGCGAGCCGCTGCCGAGCGACACCGCATAGGGTTCCGAATAGTTCGCGTTGTTGTCGTTGGCCGGATCGTCGCACGAGCGTGCGGCCGAATACGGGCGCGGGTCGAGGAAGCGGAACCAGCCCTGGCCCGCACGTGCGCATTCCTCGTGATTGCCGCGGACGACGACCCACGGCGCCTTCGCGAGCAAGGCCGCGGCCGGGCGGAACAGGTCGGCCTGCCACGTATCCCAGCCGTAGCCCCACGGGCTGTCCTTGCAGCCGGCGATATCGGGCGGGCACGCGTTCTCGCGATAGTGGTAGTCGCCGACGTGCAGCACGAGATCGGGCGACAGCTTCGCGACGCTGGCCGCGATCGTATCGAGCGGCCAGACCGACGCATCGTTGCACGCCTGCCATGCGTTGTCGGCTTTCTTCATTCGGCAGCCGGTGTCCGCGATGATCGCGATGCGCTGCGGCTGCGCTTTCGGCAGCGGCAGCGTGCGGCCCGCGACGCTTGCCGCCTGCGCGCCAGCCGGCAGCGTCGCCTCGCAGACGGACACCGGGAAGCTCGACGGTTTCGAATCGGCCGGGTCGCTGGCAGTCGGCCGCTGGGGGACGGTCGCGGCGCCTGCGCGCAGCGCCATGCGCGACACCTTGCCGTCGACGCTCAGTTGCGGGCACAGCGGGTCGCCGGCCGACGCGGGCGTGTAGTTCGTGATCACGCGCGCGATCGCCTGGTTCGCATCGCCGATCTCGACCCATGCGGCCTGGACGTTGGCCGACGCGCTGGCCGGATCGGCCGGCGTATCGATGTGATTCGAGCACGCGGACAGCGCGGCGAGGGCAGCAAGGGGAGCGCAGCGCACGAGCAGGCCGCGCGTGAGGAATCGTCGCATGGGAGGGGCAGGCACCGTAGGAAAGTCGTCAACGATACGCAGCGCGAATGTAAGAAATGTGAAAACGGGGCGTGACGGGGCGCACACCGGCAGTCCTTGACTTCAAGCCGGCTTGAAGCGGCACAGTCCGGTTCGTGATCAATGAAACGGAAGGGGATCGACGATGGAAGCCAACCGGCCCAATGAAGCGCAATCCGCGCTATGGAACGGTCCGTCGGGGCGCGCATGGGTCGATGCGCAGGCGCTGCTGGACCGGATGTTCGAGCCGTTCGAAACGCTGCTGGCGGATGGCGCGGCAGCGTCGTCTGCCAGCAGCGTGCTCGACGTCGGCTGCGGCACGGGTGCGGTCACGCTCGCGATCGCGCGGCGGCTCGGCGCGAACGCGCAGTGCACGGGCATCGACATTTCGGCGCGAATGATCGACGCCGCCCGGGGGCGTGCCGGACGCAGTGGTCTGCCCGCCCGGTTCGTGTGCGCGGACGTGCAGACGCACGCGTTCGAGCCGGCGAGCGTCGACCTGATCGTGTCGCGTCTCGGCGTGATGTTCTTCGACGATCCGGTGCGTGCGTTCGCGAACCTGCGGCATGCGGCGCGGCCCGGCGCGCAGATGCGGTTCGTCGCGTGGCGCGGCGCGGCCGACAACCCGTTCATGACGACGGCCGAGCGGGCGGCCGCGCCGCTGTTGCCGAATCTGCCCGCGCGGCAACCCGGCGCGCCGGGGCAGTTCGCGTTCGGTGACCGGCAGCGCATTGCGTCGGTGCTGTCGGACGGTGGTTGGGCCGACGTTGCGATCGAGCCGGTCGAGCGGGCATGCGTGCTGTCGGAATCCGCGCTGGACGACTACCTTGCCCGGCTGGGCCCGGTCGGCCTGGCGTTGCTGGAGACGGACGAGGCGACGCGGCGGCGCGTGATCGACACGATGCGCGCGGCGTTCGAGCGGTACGTGCACGGCGCCGAGGTGCGCTTCGATGCGGCGTGCTGGCTGGTGACGGCGCGCGCGCCGTCCGCATGACATGTAGCGTGGAAGCAGCGGATGAGGAACGGCATGGCCGCCCGTTCGCCCCGCACGCGACCGTGCCCGCGTGACGAAGCTGGGGCTGCGCGACCTGCGTGCGTCAGCGTTTGCGCGCGCGCAGCATCAACCACGCGCAGCCACCGGCGACCAGCGCCAGCCCGAGCAGAACGGCCTCGGCGCCGAGTGCGAAACCCGGCGGCATTTCGCCGCTGTTCGGCACCGGCGACAGGTTGCCGCCCATCGCGACCGCGCCGCCGGCAAGCAGTGCCGCGCAGACGATCCAGTAGACCTTGCCGAGCGGCGCCGCGGTGCGGATTCGCCACAGCGCGATGCCGGCGCCGCCGAGGTACAGCACGGCGAGCGTGCCGAGCGCGATGACGTCGACCGCGCGGCTTTGCAGCAGTCCGCTCATTCGGCCTCCGTCGCGTGCCCCGGCGCGCGGCTCAGCAGATGCGTGCGGGTGTCTGCCGCGAGCGATACGTAGCGTTCGTACTGGCGCAGCACGTCGGCGATCACTTCGTCGCCGCGCAGGTATTCGACGTCGTAGCCGAGCCGGCCATCCTCGAAGAACGTGACGATGCCATACACGTGCGCACGTGCCTCGTCCGGCTCGGCCGTCTCGCGCACCAGGAACGCGGCTGCGGATTTCGCGGTGACGCGCACGCCGTACACGAAATCGCGATGTTCGGCTGTCGGCACGGTCAACCGCACCGCATCGTCGCTGTCGTGCTGTACGTGCGCATCGACGCCGCTCGCGCGCAACTCGTCGGCGACCTTGCGCAGCGCCGGTTCGACCGTTTCCGCGATGAACTGGCGCGCTTCGGCCTCGGTCGTCTGCCGCAGGATGTGCGTCAGGCGATGGCGCCAGTGCTGACCGGTCCAGAAGCTCGTTGCAGGCGCAACGTCCTGCGAATAGTGCGCGCGATCGGCCGCGAGCCCGCGCCACAGCCCGTAGCAGAGCGCGAGCATGATGATGGCGACCGGCAGCGCGGCGATCAGCGTCATCGCCTGCAGCGCGCCCAGCCCGCCCGCGACGAGCAGCACCGCGGCCGTCACGCCGAGCAGTGCGGCCCAGAACAGCCGCTGCCAGACCGGCGAATGCGCGCTGCCGCGCGTCGCGATCTGATCGATCACGAACGCGCCCGAATCGGCGGACGTGACGAAGAACACCGCGATCAGCACGATCGCGACGATCGATAGCAGTTGCGGCAACGGCAGGAAATCGAAGAAGCGGAACAGCAGCGCATCGACGTTGGTCGCCGTCTGCGCGAGCGCGCCGGCCGCGGCGTGCGTATCGAGCCAGATCGCGCTGTTGCCGAACACGGTCATCCAGACGAGATTGAATGCGGTCGGCACGAGCAGCACGCCGATCACGAACTGGCGGATCGTGCGGCCGCGCGAGATGCGCGCGATGAACATGCCGACGAACGGCGACCACGACACCCACCACGCCCAGTAGAGGATCGTCCAGCCGCCGAACCAGCCTTCCTCGCGCGGCGGTGCATACGCATAGGTGCGGAACGACAGGTCGACGAGGCTCGACAGGTACTGGCCGATGTTGTCGCCGAGCGCACGCAGCAGGAACGCGGTCGGGCCCGCGACGGCCACGAACGCGAGCAGCAGGAACGCGAGCAGCAGGTTCAGCTCGGACAGCCGGCGCACGCCCTTGTCGAGGCCGCTCGCGGCCGACAGCCCTGCGAGGATCACGACGAGCGCGACGAGCCCGATGCGAAACAGGTTGCTGCCGGTGTCCCATCCGGCGACCGTATGCAGGCCCGCGCTGATCTGCATCACGCCGTAGCCGAGCGTCGTCGCGATGCCGGCGACCGTGCCGACCAGCGCGAACGCATCGACGGTGTGGCCGATCCAGCCGTTGATGCGCTCGCGCAGCACCGGATACAGCCCCGAGCGCAGCGTCAGCGGCAGGTTGTAGCGAAAGCCGAAGTACGCGAGCACGAGCCCCATCAGCCCGTAGATTGCCCACGCATGGAAACCCCAGTGGAAGAAGGTCATCAGCATCGCCTCGCGCGCGGCGGCGGACGTGCCGGGGTCGACGGTCGGTGGCTTCAGGAAATGCTGCATCGGCTCGCCGACGCCGAAGTACATCAGGCCGATGCCCATGCCGGCCGCGAACAGCATCGCCGTCCACGACACGAAGCTGAATTCGGGTTCGGCATCGTCGGGGCCGAGCCGGATGTTGCCGAAATCGCTGGCGGCGATCAGCACGAGAAACACGAGGAAGCCGGTGACGGCGAGCACGTAGAACCAGTCGAACCGTGCGATGACCCATTGCTGGCCGGCGGAGAACAGCGCGCCGGCTTCGCTCGGGCGCAGTGCGCACACGACGAGCAGCGCGCCGATCACGACGAGCGCGGGCAGGACGACCTGCGGCTTGAATGTCGTGCGGGGCGAGGGACGGGAATCCGGCATGGCGGGTATCCAGTTGTGGGCGCAACGAGGCGCGACGCCGCCCGGCGCGTGGTGCGCGTCGGACCCTGATACGGCGTGCGTCGAGTGTACCGCGGTGTCAGGACTGCAAGAACAGGGCATGCAGAAGGGTAAACCTGACGAATTGTAAGGTATCGGGGCGAGCGAGAAAACCCGCGCGGTGCGTGCGGCGGGCCGGCGAGGCCGGGAAAAACGCCGCGGCAAACGCATATCGGACACCCGGACGGCGCGCACGGCATGCGCAGCGTCCAGGCGTCCAGGTAGAAGACAGCGCGCGGAAGGCGCCGTCGGGCGGGTTCAAAACGTGACCGCGATCCCGGCCATGCCGACGAACTGGCCGTGCGTCGTCGACGGCGTGAGCTGCTGCGAATCGCCGACGATCGGCGCCGCGTCGACGATGTGGCCGGCGCCTTGCGCGCCGAGCGTCCGCCCGCTCGAATGCGTGTACGCCTGCAGCGCATAGAGCGTCGTGCGTTTCGACAGGCTGTACGACTCCTTCAGCGAGTACTGCTGATAGCGGGCCGCGTTCGCGACGCCGTTCGCCTTCGATGCGAGCGTGTACGCGAATGCGCCGGCCACCGAGAACGTCGGCGTGAAGCGGTACGCGGCGAGTGCGCCGTAGGTATTGAACACGGCCGTATCGGTGAAGGCCGAGCCGTTGCCGGGCAGGTACTTCACGTTCGAATAGTTGAGCCCCATCGTCAGGTCGCCGAGCGTGTAGTTGCCGGCCGCCGCGACCTGCTCGACGGCCTTCGCGGTCAGGTAGCCCTGGTTCAGCACGGACACCGCGAAGCTGCCCGACGACGCGGTGGCCGGATTCAGGAAGCCCACGGAAGAGCCCGAGCTGTTGATCCGCAGATAGCCGGCCGCGATCCCGATCGGCCCGTTCGCGTAGCGCAGCGCGGCGCTGAACGTGTTGCCCTTGCCGGTCGCGCCGGCAATGCCGCCGAATGCGTACATCGCGCTCGCGGTCAGCCCGGCGAAGGTCGGCGACGTATAGGTAACCGAATTGTTCACGCGAATCGTCGTGTCGAGGCCGTCGATGTCGCCCGGATGCGCGCCGGTCGCACCGGTCAGCCAGCTGCTCGACGCGTACGGGCCGACGAACAGGAAGTAGGGCGTGTACTGGCGGCCGGCCGTCACCGTGCCGTAGCTCACGTTGCGCAGGCCGACGAAGGCCTGGCGATTGAACATCGTGCCGGCGGCGGCCTGCGCGCCCGTATTCAGGTTGAAGCCGGCCTGCAGGTCGAAGATCGCATGCGTGCCGCCGCCGAGATCCTCGTCGCCGCGCAACCCGAACTTCGACGCATACAGGTTGCCGTCGCGCAGGTAGATGTTCGAGTGCCCTTGCTGGTTGTTCACGTACGCGAGCGAATCGTCGACGACGCCGTACAGCGTGACGCTGCTCTGCGCATGGGCGGCGGTCGCGCCGAGCGACGCGGCCGATAAAATCAGGATTGCATAACGGTTGACGGGTGCTTTCATTGTCGATCTCCGGGGTGCTTCATCTTTTCAAGGGGCGGGAGGTTTAATGCCTCCTCTGTGGCAGGCGGCGGGCCGCGCGAACGGCCCGCCTGATCGGGTTGGCTTCAGTGGTTCAGTGGTCGAACGCGACGACGAGGCGGCGCCACGCACCGTCCCCCGCATCCTGCTCGACACGCGCGCCGCGCACGGCGACCGGGCCTTGCAGCGACGCGGGCAGCAGGATCTCGACGCGCTCGGCCGGGCGCGCCGGGCGGCCGTCCCAGCGGACCGACACGCCGAGCTCGCCCGACGCCTCGCGGCCGGTCTCGATGCGCCACAGTCCGTATTCGCCGTCGCGCCACGCTTCCGTCTCGCCGTCGTCCTCGACGCATTCGCCGTACGCGACGCCGTCTTCGATGCGCGGTGCGACGACGAAGCCGCGCGTGTCGGCACGCGCACCGAAATGCTGGTCGGCGACGTTCAACGGCAGCACGCGACCTTCGCGCAGCAGCATCACCGGCGTGTCGAGCGGCGCGGGCAGCGTCACGCTCGCGCCGCCGTCGAACGACTGCGCGCTCGAACAGCATGTCCAGCGTGCGCCCGACGGCAGGTACACCGTGCGTTCGGTCCGGCCGGGATCGACGACCGGTGCGACCAGCAGCGCGTCGCCGAGCATCATGTCGTCGCACGCGTCGTAGCAGCGCGCATCGCCGGGGAAATCGGCGAGGGTCGGCCGCAGCACGGGCTCGTAGCGCGTCGTCGACAGCCACAGCAGGTGATAGAGGTACGGCAGCAGCCGGTAGCGCTGCTTGATCAGCGACGCGACCTGCGCGGTGATCTCCGGGTACATCCACGGTTCGTTGACGGTGCCGTCGTCGTTCCACGAATGAATGCTGAAGCGCGGCATGAAGATGCCGAACTGCACCCAGCGCAGCAGCAATTCGGGCGACGGCGCGGGGCCGGAGAAGCCGCCGATGTCGTGGCCGATGTTCGACACGCCCGACAGCGCGAGCCCAAGGCCCATCTTCAGGTTGTAGCGCAGCGTTTCCCACGACGTAGTGTTGTCGCCGGACCACGTCTGCACGTAACGCTGCATGCCGGCGCCGCCGGAGCGCGACACGAGGAACGGCCGCCGCGCCGGCGCATGCGCGCGCTGCGCGTCGCGCGACGCGCGCATCATCAGCATTGTCTGCAGCACCTTCGCTTCGCGCGCCGGAAACGGCTGGCCGAAGCCGTGCGCGATCGCGTCGGGCGACCAGATCTCGTATTCGTTGTTGTCGTTCCAGGTCGATTCGATCCCGTATTCCAGCAGCGCCGACGTGACCTGCTCCTGCCACCAGCGGTAGGCGTCCGGCTGCGTGAAGTCGATGTACGCGCCGACCTCGTCCCAGAACTGCACCCATGCGGGCTCGCCCGACGCGGAACGGATCAGCAGCCCGCGCTGCGCGGCGTCGTCGAAGGCGGGATGGTCGCGCAGCAGGCACGGCTTGATGTTCGCGCACAGGCGGATGCCGTGGTCGCGATAGTGCTGCACGAAGCCTTTCGCATCCGGAAACTTGTCGCGGTTCCAGTTGAACACGTAACGCTTCGCGCCGATCGACGTATAGCCCGACGACAGGTGGAACGAATCGCACAGGATGTCGTGCGCGTCGCACTGCTCGACGAACTGGTTCATCTGCTGCTGCGCGTCCGGCGCGTCGGTATAGCTCATCGTCGAACCCGAATAGCCGAGCCCCCATTTCGGCGTGCGCGCGGGGCGCCCGGTCAGCCACGTGAAGCGTCGCGCGGCCGCGAGCGGCGTCGCGGGCGACGCGATGAAGTAGTAGTCGAGATCGCCGTGCTCGGCGACGAAATAGCGATAGAGCCCGTGATAGTTGTCGAGCTCGCGGCCCATGTCGAACACGCAGTCGGACAGCGTGTCGTAGAACAGCCCGAAGCCCTGGCACGCATCGGGCGACCACGTGATGTAGAACGGGATGTGCTTGTACAGCGGGTCCGTTCTTTTCGCGCTGTAGCCCATCGCGTCGATGTTGCGCATCTCGAAGCGCGCGCCCGTGCGGTCGAGTTCGCCCGCGCGTTCGCCGAGGCCGAACACCTTGTCGCCGCGCTCGCGGGCGACGTAGTGATACGCGCGATCGTCCCACCAGCCGAAGTTGTATGCCTGCGTCGCGCGGTCGGCGAGCGCGACGCGCCATGCGCCGTTCGCGTCGCGCATCGACCACGTGCAATGGCCGCCTCGCCGGCGCACCGTAAGCCGGACCTGCGCGGTTTCGATCCGCACGCCGTCGTCGTCTTCGACGAAGTCGTAGTGGGGCAGCGCGAAGCCGCTCAGGTCGAGGCGGTCGCGCCCGTGGAGCGGCACGTCGTCGAGACCGGGTGCGATCGTCCACGTGCGCGGGGTGCGCGCCGTCGCGTCGGGCAGCACGCGCACGCGCACGATGTCGTCCTCGAGCACGAAGATTTCGACGGTGGCGCCCGTATCGGACGCGAGCAACACGCGGTTCGCGTGGTGGCTGGCGACGCGGAACACGGGCGGATGAAGGAGCGAAGTCATGAATGCGATTCCTGGTGAAAACGGAGGTCAGGCGTGCTGCGCGAGCAGGCGTTCCTGCTTCGACTGCCCGCGGATCAGCAGCGCGAGCAGCGTGACGCCGATGATGTCGAACAGCCCGAGGCACGCGAACAGCGGCGCATAGCCGATCTTGTCGGCGAGCGCGCCGACCAGCAGCGAGAAGCCAAGGCCGCCGATCCACGCGGCCATCCCGGCGAAGCCGCTCGCGGTGCCGACTTCCTCGGGGTCGAACACGTCGGCCGACAGCGTGTTGACGAGCGCGGAGATCATCTGGTGCGCGAAGCCGCCGACGCAGAACAGCGCAATCGCCGTGTACGGCGACGACACGAGCCCGATCGTCGCCGGCCCGAGCATCAGCACCGCGCCGAGCGCGACGCCGGCGACGCGCGACCACACGAGCGGCAGCTTGAAGCGATTCGCTAGGTACGGCGACAGGTAGCCGCCCGCGATGCCGCCCAGGTCGGCTGCGAGAAACGGCATCCACGCGAATACCGCGATCTGCGTGAGCGGCATGTGGCGCTCGGTCGCGAGGTACAGCGGAATCCAGAAGCTGAAGGTCTGCCACGCGGGTTCCGCGAAGAAGCGCGGCAGCGCGATCGCCCAGAAGCGCCGCGCGGTGACGACGTCGCGGATGCGGCGCTTCGACACGGGCGGCATCGTCGCCTGGCCGTCGCGGATCAGCGTGCGCTCCTGCGGCGTGAGGCGCGGATGGTCGGCCGGGGACCGGTACTGCGTGTACCAGAGCGCGGCCCACAGGAACCCTAGCGCGCCGGTGACCATGAACGCGGCCTGCCAGCCGAAGCGCATCGAGATGAACACGACGAGCGGCGGCGCGATCGCGGCGCCGAGCGACGTGCCCGCGTTGAAGTAGCCGACCGCGACGGATTTCTCGCGATCGGGAAACCATTCGGCGACGGCCTTCATCCCCGACGGAATCGCGGCGGCCTCGAACAGGCCCAGAAAGCCGCGCAGGATGCCGAGCGACAGCCAGCCCGATGCGAAGCCGTGTGCGACGCCGACCACCGACCACAGCATCGCGAACAGCGCGAAGCCGAGCCGCAGCCCGATCAGGTCGACGATGAAGCCGCACACCGGCTGCATGATCGTGTAGCCGATCTGGAATGCGCCGACGATGTACGAGTACTGCTGCGTCGAGATCGCGAACACCTGCTTGAGTTCGGGCGCGAGCACCGCGAGGGAATTCCGTGCGAGGTAGTTGAGGATCGTGCCGAGACACACGAGCACGATGATCCACCAGCGCAACGCCTTGACTGTCTTCACTGCTGTCTCCTGTCAGGGAGGGCGGCGCGCGGCGCCTGCCCGGTCCATGAGGGCCATCCGTCGGAATGGCTTGTTTCGTTTTGGTTCGTACGATGTCCGATCTTGATGCGCGCCGGTTTTTGCCGGTTCATATCGAAATCACGGTGTTCGAGCGAACATTTCGTCGTCACAGATCTGCAATGTTATCTGACGACTGATCATTTTCGAACATCCTATGTTCGAATGCGAATCCGGTCAACGTGAATCTGCATTCGAACGAACGTACTCGGGGTTTTCCCGATGACCGGATGGCGACCGTGAGCGGCGACGCAGGGCGATCGGCCGTCAAAGGCCCGTGGGGCGGGGCCGAACGATCGTCCGCACGGTCGACGGACGCCGGTTGAGGCGCAACACATCCTGATGAAAATTTATTTCTTTTCAGTCGGGAGATTGTGTAAATTCATTTTCATCGAACCTTGCAACAACCCTTCGCATGACGCCTCTCGTTCCGCCCGATGTCAGTCACGACGAACCCGCGATCGCCGCGCGGATCGCGTCGGCGATGCCGTTGATGACGCCGATTCACCGGCGCATGGGCGAGTTCGTGCTCGCGAACCCGTTTCGCGCGGCGACGATGCGGATCGACGAGCTCGCGCAGGCCGTGAATGCGTCGATCGCGACCGCGAACCGCTTCGCGAAGGCGCTCGGTTTCGACGGCTATCCGGCGATGCGTGCGGCGCTCGTGCGCGGCTTCGAGGCCACGCTCGGGCCGGTCGAGCGGCTGCGTTCCGCGCAGGAGCAGGAATCCGGCGTACGCGGCGCAGTCTGGATCGATGCGGTATTCGACCAGGCTGTCGCCAACATCGAGAACACGCGCGCGCAACTGGACGCGGCCGATGTCGAGGCGGCGGTCGAGGCGATCGTCGGCGCGCGGCGCGTGCTGATTCTCGGCGCCGGGTCGAGCGCGTTCCTCGCCGGGCTGATCGAGCATGGCCTGTCCGTCTGCCATGACAGCGTGCAGTCGCTCGCGCTGCTCGGCGGGCCTTCGCATGCGGCGCGACGCCTGTACACGGCCGATTCGCGCGATCTCGTGATCGCGCTCGCGTTTCCGCGCTACGTGAAGGACACGATCGAGCTGGCGCGTCGTGCGGCGGCGCGCGGCGCGCGCGTGCTCGGCATCTCCGACGGCCCGCAATCGCCGCTCGCGCCGATCGCGTCGCTGAACCTGTACGTGAAGGCCGAGCGGCGTTTCGCGGCCACGTCGGAAGCGGCCGTGCTCACGATGATCGAGGCGCTGATCGATGCGGTCGCGCTGCGCACGCACCGGTCCGCGAAATCCGCCGCCGAGATGACTGAATTCCTGCTGCCGTGGCTCGTGCAGCCGCAAGCGGCGCTGCCGGCCGCGAACCCTTCTTCCCCACGTCCGAAAAAATCATGACTTCACCCGCGATCGTCGCGATTCACGGCGGCGCAGGCACGATCCTGCGCGAAGCGATGGATACCGACACCGAACGTCGGTACCGCGCCGAACTCACCGCGATCCTGCAGGCCGCGCAGCAAGTGCTGGCCGACGGCGGCAGCGCGCTCGACGCCGTGACCGTCGCGGTGCGCATGCTCGAGGACTGTCCGCTGTTCAACGCCGGGCGCGGCGCCGTCTATACGGCCGAAGGCAAGCACGAACTCGACGCGGCGGTCATGGACGGCGCGACGCTCGGCGCCGGCGCGATCTGCTGCGCGACGCGCGTACGCAATCCGGTGCTCGCCGCGCGGCGCGTGATGGAGGCGAGCGAGCACGTGCTGTTCGCCGGCGCGGGCGCGGATGCGTTCGCAGCCGCGCAAGGGCTCGAACTCGCGGAACCCGGCTACTTCGACACCGAAGCGCGGCATGCGCAGTGGGTCAAGGCGCGCGCGGCGGCCGGGATGATGCTCGACCACGATGCGGCCAGCTTCGCGTTCGGCGGCGCCGCGCAACCCGCCGAGCCGCTCGATCCGGACCGCAAGCACGGCACGGTCGGCGCGGTCGCGTGCGACGTGCACGGCCACATCGCGGCGGCGACGTCGACGGGCGGCATCACGAACAAGCAGCCGGGGCGCGTCGGCGATTCGCCGATCATCGGCGCCGGCTGCTATGCGGACGACGCGACCTGCGCCGTCTCCGCGACGGGCACCGGCGAGATGTTCATCCGGCTCGCGACCGCGCATGACGTGGCCGCGCAGATCGCGTATCGCGGCGCGTCGCTCGCGGACGCCGCGCACGACGTCGTGATGAACAAGCTGCCGCGCCTCGCGGGCCGCGGCGGGATCATCGCGGTCGATGCGCACGGCAACGTCGCGATGCCGTTCAACACCGAAGGGATGTACCGCGGCTACGCGCGCGTCGGTGAAGCGCCGGTCGTCGGCATCTACCGCGACGATGCGGCCTGATTCCGGATCGCACGAGGAGAGATGCCATGACTTCGAGCCGTAACCCGTCGCCCCTGACGTTGCCCGAGCAGCGCGTGGTGGCCGTCGACGACCTGTCGGTCACGTTCCGCCGCGAAAACGCGACGTTCGACGCGGTGCGCAACGTGTCGTTTCACGTCGATCGCGGCGAGACGCTCGCGATCGTCGGCGAATCGGGCTCGGGCAAGTCGGTCACGTCGCTCGCGCTGATGCGGCTCGTCGAGCACGGCGGCGGCGAGATCACGAGCGGCCGGATCGCGTTCCGGCGCCGTGGCGGCGCGCTGGTCGATCTCGCGCGGGCGAGCGCCGCGACGATGCGCGGCATCCGCGGCGCGGACATCGCGATGATCTTCCAGGAGCCGATGACGTCGCTGAACCCGGTGTTTACGGTCGGCGACCAGATCAGCGAGGCGATCGCGCTGCACCAGTCGAAGAGCGCGGCCGAAGCCCGCGCGGAAGCGCTGCGGCTGCTCGATCTCGTGCGCATCCCGGAAGCGCGCCGCGTGTTCGCGCGCTATCCGCACCAGTTGTCGGGCGGGATGCGACAGCGCGTGATGATCGCGATGGCGTTGTCGTGCCGGCCCGCGCTGCTGATCGCCGACGAGCCGACGACCGCGCTCGACGTGACGATCCAGGCGCAGATCCTGCAACTGGTGCGCGGGCTGCAGGACGAAATGAACATGGGCGTGATCTTCATCACGCACGACATGGGCGTGGTGGCCGAAGTGGCCGATCGCGTGCTCGTGATGTATCGCGGCGAGAAGGTCGAGGAGGGCGAGTCGGACCGCATCTTCGCGACGCCCGCGCATCGCTACACGCGCGCGCTGCTCGCGGCCGTGCCGCGGCTCGGCTCGATGCAGGGCACCGACGCACCGGAGAAATTCCCGCTGTTGAAGGTGGACGGCACGAACGCGACGGCCACGGCCGCGACGACGGCGTCCGCGGCGAACGACGCGCAGCCGCCCGTCGATCATGCCGCGCCGCCGATCCTGCGCGTGCGCGATCTCGTCACGCGGTTTCCGGTGAAGAGCGGCGTGTTCGGCCGCGTGTCGCAATACGTGCATGCGGTCGAGCGAGTGAGCTTCGAGCTGCGTGCGGGCGAGACGCTCGCGCTCGTCGGCGAATCGGGCTGCGGCAAGTCGACCACCGGCCGTTCGCTGCTGCGTCTCGTCGAATCGCAAAGCGGCTCGATCGAATTCGACGGCCGCGACATCAGCGCGCTGAAGGGCCCGGACCTCCAGGCGCTGCGTCGGAACATCCAGTTCATCTTCCAGGACCCGTTCGCGTCGCTGAACCCGCGCCTGACCGTCGGCTTCTCGATCATGGAGCCGCTGCTCGTGCACGGCGTCGCGAGCGGCAGCGAAGCGCAGGCGCGCGTCGACTGGCTGCTCGACAAGGTCGGCCTGCCGCCGGATGCCGCGCGCCGCTATCCGCACGAATTCTCGGGCGGCCAGCGCCAGCGGATCGCGATCGCGCGTGCGCTCGCGCTGAATCCGAAGGTCGTGATCGCCGACGAGTCGGTGTCGGCGCTCGACGTGTCGGTGCAGGCGCAGATCGTCAACCTGATGCTCGACCTGCAGCGCGAGCTCGGCGTCGCGTACCTGTTCATCTCGCACGACATGGCGGTCGTCGAGCGCGTCAGCCATCGCGTCGCGGTGATGTATCTGGGCCAGATCGTCGAGATCGGCCCGCGCCGCGCGGTGTTCGAGGCGCCGCAGCATCCGTACACGAAGAAGCTGATGAGCGCGGTGCCGGTGGCCGACCCCGCGCGCCGGCATGCGCCGCGCCAGCTCGCGGCGGACGAGATTCCGAGCCCGATCCGCGCGGTCGGCGACGAGCCGGTCGTCGCGCCGCTCGTCGCGGTCGGCCCGGATCATTACGTCGCGACGCATCGCGTGGGCGGCGCGTATTGAGGAGTGGCGTCGTGCGCCGCGATGACGGTGCGCGAACCAGCAGGCAGTCGAAACCGAAACGCCCGTGAGGCGTCACCGATTCACCGATAGGAGCCCAGCAAAATGAGCAAGCAGCATCCGTTTCCGATGTTTCGTCCGCGCGCATGCTTCGTCGCGCTCGCCGGCGCGTTCGCGCTGTCGGCCGCGCTGCCCGCGTTCGCGCAGCAGACCGCGGTGATGGCGGTGGATTCGACCTTCACGACGATGGACCCGTACGACGCGAACGACACGGTGTCGCAGGCGGTCGTCAAGTCGTTCTACCAGGGGCTGTTCGGCTTCGACAAGGACATGAAGCTCGTCAACGTGCTCGCGACCGGCTATGAAGCCAGCCCCGACGCGAAGACGTACACGATCAGGCTGCGCTCGGGCGTGAAGTTCCACGACGGCACCGATTTCAACGCGGCGGCCGTGAAGGCGAACTTCGACCGCGTGACCGATCCCGCGAACCATCTGAAGCGCTACAACATGTTCCGCGTGATCGAGAAGACCGAAGTGGTCGATCCGACCACCGTGAAGGTCACGCTGCACGAGCCGTTCTCGGCGTTCATCAACACGCTTGCGCACCCGTCGGCCGTGATGATTTCGCCGGCCGCGCTGAAGAAGTGGGGCCGCGACATCGCGCTGCATCCGGTCGGCACCGGGCCGTTCGAGTTCGTCGAATGGAAGCAGACCGACGACCTGAAGGTGAAGAAGTTCGCCGGCTACTGGAAGAAGGGCTATCCGAAGATCGACGCGATCGACTGGAAGCCGGTGGTCGACAACAACACGCGCGCGGCGCTGATGAAGACGGGCGAAGCCGATTTCGCGTTCCGCATTCCGTTCGAACAGGCGGCCGACCTGAAGAGCAACCCGAAGGTCGACGTGGTCGAGCGGCCGTCGATCGTGCAGCGCTACGTGTCGCTGAACATGCTGCAAAAGCCGTTCGACAACCCGAAGGTGCGCCAGGCGCTGAACTACGCGGTGAACAAGGAAGCGCTCGCGAAAGTCGCGTTCTCCGGTTTCGCGACGCCGTCGACCGGCGTGGTGCCGCAGGGCGTCGATTACGCGACGAAGCTCGGGCCCTGGCCGTACGACCCGGCAAAGGCGCGTGCGCTGCTGAAGGAAGCCGGCTATCCGAACGGTTTCGAGACGACGCTGTGGTCCGCGTATAACAACTCGACGTCGCAGAAGGCGATCCAGTTCGTGCAGCAGCAGCTCGCGCAGGTCGGCGTGAAGGTGCAGGTGCAGGCGCTGGAGGCCGGCGAACGCGTCGCGAAGGTCGAGAGCGCGCCGGATCCGGCGAAGGCGCCGGTGCGGATGTACTACATCGGCTGGTCGTCGTCGACCGGCGAAGCGAACTGGGCGATCACGCCGCTGCTGGCCGGCGCATCGGCGCCGCCGAAGCTGGTCAACACCGCGTACTACAAGAACGACACGGTGGACGGCGACCTGACGAAGGCGCTGGAGACGGTCGACCGCGCGAAGAAGGCCGAGCTGTACGCCGATGCGCAGAAGCAGATCTGGGCCGATGCGCCGTGGATCTTCCTCGTGCAGGAGAAGATCGTGTATGCGCGCAGCAAGCGGTTGCAGGGCGCGTACGTGATGCCGGACGGTTCGTTCAACTTCGACGAGATCTCGCTGAAATGACGGCGGTTTGCCCGCCACGCAGTGCCGGCGGCGCGGGCCGCCGGTGCGCTGATTCGATCGGTGTCCCATGCTGAATTTCCTCGTCAAACGCCTGTTCGGCCTGCTGCCCACGCTCGCGATCGTCGCGGTGCTGGTGTTCCTGTTCGTGCATCTGCTGCCAGGCGACCCGGCGCGGCTCGCGGCCGGTCCCGAAGCCGACGAGGCGACCGTCGCGCTCGTGCGCGCCGATCTCGGGCTCGACCGGCCGCTGCCCGCACAGTTCGCGCGTTTCTTCGCGAAGATCGCGCACGGCGATTTCGGGATGTCGACGCGCAGCAAGCGGCCGGTATCGACCGAGATCGGCGAGCGCTTCATGCCGACGCTGCTGTTGACGCTCGTCAGCATGGGGTGGGCGACGGCGTTCGGGATGGCGATCGGCATTGCGTCGGCGGTCTGGCGCAATCGCTGGCCTGATCGGCTCGGCATGACGCTCGCGGTGTCGGGCATCTCGTTTCCTGCGTTCGCGCTCGGCATGCTGCTGATGGAGATCTTCTCGGTGAAGCTCGGCTGGCTGCCGGTCGTGCCGGACGGCACGTGGAAGAGCTACGTGCTGCCGTCGCTGACGCTCGGCGCCGCGGTCGCGGCGGTGATGGCGCGCTTCACGCGCGCGTCGTTCGTCGAAGTGCTGAACGAGGATTTCGTGCGCACCGCGCGCGCGAAGGGCGTGCATGAACCGATGGTCGTGCTCAAGCACTGCCTGCGCAACGCGATGATCCCGGTCGTCACGATGATGGGGCTGCAGTTCGGCTTCCTGCTCGGCGGCTCGATCGTCGTCGAGGCCGTGTTCAACTGGCCGGGGCTCGGGCGCCTGCTGGTCGACGCGGTGACGATGCGCGACTACCCGGTGATCCAGGCGATCGTGCTGCTGTTCTCGCTGGAATTCATCCTGATCAACCTGACCGTCGACGTGCTGTACGCGGTCATCAACCCGACCATCCGGTTCAAGTGAGGCCCGCATGAACGCGACTGTCCAGCCCGCGGCGCCGGCCGCAACGACCGCGATCCGCACGCCGTGGCGCGAATTCTGGCGCAAGTTCCGCAAGCAGACCATTGCGCTCATTGCGGGCGGCTTCGTGCTGGCGCTCGTCGTGCTCGCGTTCGTCGGCCCGCACATCGTGCCGTTCGATCCGGAAAACTATTTCGACTACGACGCGCTGAACGCGGGGCCGTCGGCCGTGCACTGGTTCGGCGTCGATTCGCTCGGCCGCGACATCTTCAGCCGGATCGTCGCGGGCACGCGCATCTCACTCGCGGCCGGCTTCTTCTCGGTGGCGCTCGGCGCGGTGATCGGCACGTTCTTCGGGCTGCTCGCCGGCTATTACGAAGGCTGGTGGGACCGCATCACGATGCGCGTCGCCGACGTGCTGTTCGCGTTCCCGGGCATCCTGCTCGCGATCGGCGTGGTCGCGATCCTCGGCAACGGGATGGTCAACGTGATCTGCGCGGTCGCGATCTTCAGCATTCCGGCGTTCGCGCGGCTCGTGCGCGGCAACACGCTGATGCTCAAGCACATGACCTACGTCGAGGCCGCGCGCAGCATCGGCGCGTCCGACTGGACGATCATCATGCGGCACATCCTGCCGGGCACCGTGTCGTCGGTCGTCGTCTACTTCACGATGCGGATCGGCACGTCGATCATCACCGCCGCGAGCCTGTCGTTCCTCGGGCTCGGCGCGCAGCCGCCGACGCCGGAGTGGGGCGCGATGCTCAACGAGGCGCGCGCGGACATGGTGACGGCGCCGCACATCGCGGTGTTCCCGAGCCTCGCGATCTTCCTGACCGTGCTCGCGTTCAACCTGCTCGGCGACGGGCTGCGCGACGCGCTCGACCCGAAGCTGGAGCGCCGTTGATGCAGGCTGCGCCGATGTGGGCCGCGACGCTGCCGGCCGGGCCGCGCGGCACGATCGCCGACGTGCCGGGCGTGATGGTCGGTCATTGCACGCTCGACACCGGCAGCGTGCAGACGGGCGTGACCGTCGTGAAGCCGCATCCGGGCGACGTGTACCGCAGCAAGGTGCCGGCGGGGGCGGCCGTGATCAACGGTTTCGGCAAGAGCGTCGGGCTCGTGCAGGTCGACGAACTCGGCACGCTCGATACGCCGATCGCGCTGACCAATACGTTCGGCGTCGGCGCGGTCGCAGAGGCGCAGATCCGCGCGGCGATCGCCGCGAATCCGCGGATCGGCCGCGACTGGCCGACCGTCAATCCGCTCGTGTTCGAGTGCAACGACGGTTACCTGAACGACATCCAGGCGTTCGCGGTCACCGCCGCGCATTACGACGACGCGTGCCGCGCGGCGTCGCGCGACGTCGCACGCGGCGCGGTGGGCGCCGGGCGCGGGATGTCGTGCTTCGACCTGAAAGGCGGGATCGGTTCCGCGTCGCGCGTCGCCGTCGCGGCCGGCCGCCCCTATACGGTCGGCGCGCTCGTGCTCGCGAATTTCGGCCGGCTGCCGATGCTGACGCTCGGCGGCGTACCGCTCGGCCGCGTCGTCGCGCAACGGCGCGCGGCCGACGCCGCGCACGCGGCGCCGCCCGAGCAGGGCTCGATCATCCTGTTGCTGGCGACCGACGCGCCGCTCGACGCGCGGCAGTTGTCGCGGCTCGCGCGCCGCGCGGCGGCGGGGCTGGCCCGCACCGGTTCCGTGTACGGGCATGGCAGCGGCGACATCGCGCTCGCGTTCTCGACCGCCTACACGATCGCGCCTGACGCATCGACGATCGCGCTGCCGGCCCTCGTGGCCGATGCGGCGCTCGATCCGCTGTTCATGGCCGCGGCCGAAAGCGTCGAGCACGCGATCGCCGACGCGTTGCTGCAAGCGGTAACGGTCGCCGGGCGCGACGGCCACGTGCGGCCATCGCTGCGCGACGCGGTGCCCGATCTCGACCGGTGGTTCAACGAATACAACGAAGGACGTTCGACCCTGTCATGAAGATCCTGATCTCGACCGACATCGAGGGCGTCGCCGGCGTATTCGCGACCGAGCAGACGCGCGCCGGCAATCCGGAATACGAGCGCGCGCGCCGCTGGATGACCGCCGAGGCGAACGCGGCGATCGAAGGCGCGTTCGCGGGCGGCGCGCAGGCCGTCTGGGTCAACGATTCGCATGGCGGCTTCCGCAACCTGCTCCCCGACGGGCTCGATGCGCGGGCGCGCGTCGTGCTCGGCAAGCCGCGTACGCTCGGGATGATGACGGGCGTCGAACAGCAGCCCGATCTCGTGTTCATGATCGGCTATCACGCGAAATCGCAGACGCGCGGCGTGCTCGCGCACACGATCAACAGCTTTGCGTTCACGCAGGTGTGGCTGAACGGCGTCGAGCTCGGCGAAGCCGGGCTGTACGGCGCGCTGGCGCGCGAATACGGCGCGCATGTCGCGCTCGCGACCGGCGACGACGTATTCGCCGAGGAAACGCAGCCGCTGTTTCCGGACGCGCGTTTCGAGACGGTCAAGACGGCCGGCGGCGCATCGAGCGGCGAGACGCTGACGCCGTCGGCGTCGTGCGCGCGGATCGCGACCGCCGCGCGGGAAACGGTCGCGCATGCGCTGTCGTCCGGCGTGCGCGCAGGCGCGCATCGGCCCGCGCCGGCCGCTTGCACGCTGCGCGTGCAGACGGTCGCGCTCGCCGACCTGTTCTGCGTGCTGCCGTCGCTCGAGCGCGTCGATGCGGTGACGCTGCGCTTCGACGGGCCGTCGGTCGAGCACGTGGTGCGCACGCTGAACAGCCTGTCGGCAATGTCGTTCATGCTCCGGTGATGCGTGCCGCGACGCCGCCGCCGGTGCGCGGCCGGTCAGCCGGTCGCGACGGTGCCAACCGTCGCGGCGAGCAGGAATGCTTCCATTGCCGCAACCGGCGAGAACGGCGTCTCGTTCATCGGATGGGTGTTGGCCGCGAGGTCGCGCAACGGTGGAGCGAGTCGTGGATCGTTCGAAGGCGACCGCCTTCGATATCGGGTCATTGATGATGGAATTCGGGCCGTGAGAAATACGCAGCTAGATCCCTACGAACACATTCCCCGGAGCGTGGTCGTGACCGCCAACGACTATGCGGGGGGCACGACGTTTCCGGATCACGCGCACGTGCGCGGACAATTCGCGTTCGCGTCGCGCGGCACGATCAGCGTGTCGACGCCGCACGGCCGCTGGCTGGTGCCGCCGCAGCGCGCGTGCTGGGTGCCGGCCGGCGTGCGGCACGAAATGACGATGACCGGGCCGGTCACGATGCTCAACGCGTTCGTGGCCGCGGACGCCGCGCAGGCGGCCGGGCTGCCCGCGCAGTGCGGCGTGTATGGCGTGTCGCCGCTGCTGCGGCAACTGCTCGACGATGCGGTCGACCTGCCGGCGATGTACGACGTCGACGGCCGCGCGGGCAAGCTGATGGATCTGCTGGTCGCCGAAATCGCGACGATGCCGCGCCTGTCGCTGCATGCGCCGCTGCCGGCCGACGCGCGGCTGGCGAAGGTGTGCCGGCACCTGTTCGCGGCGCCGTCGATCGCGGCCGATCTCGACCGGGTCGCGGCCGACGCGGGCGTGAGCCGGCGCACGTTCACGCGGCAGTTCCGCGCGCAGACGGGCGTGAGTTTTGCCGCGTGGCGCCAGCAGGTGTGCATGCTCGCGGCGATTGCCCGCCTGACCGACGGGCAGCCGGTGACGCGCGTCGCGCTCGATCTCGGCTATGCGAGCGCGAGTGCGTTCACGTCGGCGTTTCGCCGCATTCTGGGCGACACGCCGAGCCGGTATCTGGAGAGTCGCCGCTAGGCGGTGCCTGCCGCCAAAAAATACGCGTCCGCCAACTTCGGCCAGACGCGTTCAAAGGCACTCCGTGTGAAAAAATGCGCGACCGGCCTGTCGGGCAGCGTCGCGCATCGTCCATATCATTGTTGCTTCGTCCGATTCAATCCTGCCGGCTCGTTGCGGATAACGAAGCATACGCTGCATAACGCGCAAACGATATCGTGTCGATCCCATGATTCATGTGCTGTCGCAGCATGCGTTCCGATTGCGCATGCGATATCGGAGCGGAAAGCCGATGAGGACGGGCATCCGCGGCTCCGCCGGTCACGATGCGCCGCACCATCGAATGCGGGCGACGGAGTCCCCCAAACGCCGCGTGGCGCGATGCCCATCGGTATCGCGCCACGCGGCGGTGCGGTTGCAGGCGAAGCCAACGCGCGCCGGCGCACGCGTCAAACGTCGAAGAACACGGTTTCGTCCGGCCCCTGCATGCGGATGTCGAAGCGATAGACGACCGGCCGGCCCGGCTGCGCGTCGCGTTTTGCGACGAGCGTCGCGCGGCGCTCGGCGGGCACCGCGTTCAGCACGGGGTCGGTCGCGTTCGCGGCGGCCTCGTCGTCGAAGTACACACGCGTGAACGCATGGGTGAGGATCCCGCGCATCATCACGGTCACGTTGATGTGCGGCGCGTCGTCGGCGGCGACGCGGCCCGGCTTCACCGTCTCGACGACGAAGCGCTGCTGCGGATCGGTGCCCGTGCCGACGCGCGCGAAACCCGTGAAGCCGGATTTCGCGATGTCGTCGCGCGACGCTGGATAGCGGCCCGCGCCGTCCACCTGCGTGAATTCCAGCACCGCGTCGCCGACGACGTTACCGTCGCCGTCGAACACCTGCCCGACCAGCAGCACATGCTCGCCTTCGGCGTGCGCGGCGGCAATCGTCGGCGTGAACAGGCTTTTCAGGTCGTAGTCGTATTGCTGCGGGCACAGGCCGTACGCGAAGTACGGGCCGACCGTCTGCGAAGGGGTTTGCTTCAGCGTCGTCATGGTTCAGCGCTCCATCGGGGTGGCGTCGCGGCCGCGCAGCACGATGTCGAATTCGTAGCCGAGCGCATAGCCTTCTTCGGTGATGTCCATCGAGAAGCGCGAGATCAGGCGATCGCGCGCGGCCTCGGGCGTGCCCTGGAAGATCGGGTCGTACGCGAGCAGCGGATCGCCGGGGAAGTACATCTGCGTGACGAGACGCGAGCCGAAGTAATCGCCGAACAGCGAGAAGTGGATGTGATTCGGGCGCCACGCGTTCGGATGGTTGCCCCACGGATACGCGCCGGGCTTGATCGTCAGGAAGCGGTAGCGGCCTTCGTCGTCGGTCAGGCAGCGGCCGGCACCGAGGAAGTTCGGGTCGAGCGGTGCGTCGTGCTGGTCGACCTTGTGCACGTAGCGGCCGGCCGCGTTGGCCTGCCACACCTCGACGAGCGTGTTGCGCACGGGCTTGCCGCCTTCGTCGAGCACGCGGCCGGTGACGACCATCCGCTCGCCGAGCGGCTCGCCGTTCTTCACGGCGTTCTTCGTCAGGTCATGGTCGAGCGCGCCGAGATCTTCCGCGCCGTAGACGGGCGCGTACTGGTCGCGCAGCTTCTCCTTCAGCGGGATCAGCGGGCGGGTCGGGCCGCGCTTGACGGACGAACGGTACTCGGGGTGAACATAGGCCGGATGCGACGGCCAGTCGCGCGGCGTGAGGATCGTGGGGGAATCCATCGGGCGTCTCCTGTCAGTTTTTCGCGAAGTGGATGGCACGACTTTAGCCAATCCGGAAAGTTATGCAAAATGACCTTTTTTCGCGAATCGCATAACCGTTCGTTATGTTCGTCCTGACAATGAAAATTCCGCCGGACAGGCAACCTGTCCGGCGGAAAAAGCGATCGGGCTTCGCGTCGTCGGTGACGACCCCGTGCACGGCCCTCCAGCCAGCCCGTCGCTGTTTTTTGTCTTTCGTTCTCGTTGTTATCCGGTCTCCCCGAGCGTGCCCGTCGTCATGGATGGCGGGGATCGAAGACGATCCCGTCGAATTCGAGCACCAGCGTGCCGCTGCGCAGCAGGGCCGACGGTGTCGACGCGTGGCCGGCGCCGAGCACGTCGGTCACGTACTGCGCGCAGAAGCTGCGCCGCGCCCGCAGGTTCAAGCGACTGCCGAGCAGCGCATCGATTCGCTGTTCGGCCAGCGCATGGACGTGACGCTGCGCGTCGGCCGACGCTGCCGCGACGCGGCGCGCCAGTGCGATGCGTCCGCCGTCGGTACGGGCGACGAAGCGCGACAGCGGCGTGAGCTTCGTCCACGCAAACGCGGTGGACTCGGCGATCAGCGGTTCGTCGCCCGACGTATCGACGACGATGCCGAAGCGATTGGCCCAGGTGTCGACCGCGCCAGCCGCGGCATCCGATGCACCGGCCGGTACGCGGATGAACACCAGATCGCCGACATGTGCGCCGGCGGCCAGCGTGCGCACGGTCGCGAGCGGCATCGTGCGATCGGTGTCGCGTGCATCGCGCGGGGCGGCGTGGTGCGGTTCGCAGAGGGCAGTGTCGATTCGGGTCGTCATTTCGGCTCCGTCGTTGCGTGACAGGACGGAGCGGATTATGCAGACAAAGTAACCAAAAGTGCTGATGTGGATGCGCAAGTAGCCTAATATCCGACCTCGAGCATCATTTTTCGATACCGCCATGACCGAGACCGCCCAACTCATCGAAACGCTGAAGCGCCAGCTGAAGGCGCAGGGAATGACTTACCGGGACGTCGCGCGTGCGCTGGACGTGTCCGAGACGAGCGTGAAGCGGCTGTTCGCGAGCGGCCGCTTCACGCTGGAGCGTGTCGCGGAGATCGCCCAGCTGCTCGGCTATACGCTCGCCGAGCTCGTGCAGGAAGCGTCGGCGTCCGCGCCGCGCTTGCGCGTGCTGACCGAGCAGCAGGAGGCGTTGCTGGTGTCGGACGAGAAACTGCTGCTGGTCGCCGTCTGCGCGATCAACTACTGGACCGTGCAGGACATCGTGTCGGCCTATCGGCTCACGCAGGCCGAGTGCGTGAAATATCTGCTGATGCTCGACCGGATGAACGTGATCGCGCTGCTGCCCGGCGACCGGATTCGCGTGCGCGTCGCGCGCGATTTCGACTGGCTGCCGGGCGGGCCGATTCGCCGCTACTTCCATGCGCACGTGCTCGACGACTTTCTCGGCAGCCGCTTCGACGGCCCGGGCGAGACGATGACGTTCCTGCAGGGGATGCTGACCGATGCGGCCGCCGCGGAGCTCGAACAGGAACTGCGGCGGCTCGCCAGCAAGGCGGCGGCGCTGCATGCGGAGTCGTCGTCCGCGCCGCTGGGGCAGAAGCACGGTACGGCCCTGCTGATCGCGAAACGGATCTGGGAGCCGACGGGATTCCACGCGCTGCGGCGCCATGCGTGATGCCGCGCCGAATGCTTGGGCCTTTCCGGAAAGTTATGCAAAATGGCGATTCATCATCATTTGCATAACGACTCGTTATGAATAACCGTATCGCCGACGGTCGCGTCAAATTCCGGCACCTGCAGTGTTTTCTCGCGGTCGCGCAGCTGGGCGGCGTGCAGAAGGCGGCCGAAAGCCTGTCGATCACGCAACCGGCCGTGTCGAAGACGATCGCCGAGCTGGAGGCGATCCTCGGCGTGAAGCTGTTCGAGCGCGGCCGGCACGGCGCGCGGCCGACCCGCGAAGCGCAGCTGTTCATGCCGCACGCGAATGCGTGCGTGCTGGCGTTGCGGCAGGGCGTCGGGCTGCTGGCGCGCGAGGGCGGGGCCGCCGCCGCGACGCTGGAAATCGGCATGCTGCCGACCGTCGCGGCCTCGCTCGCGCCGGCCTTGATGAAGGCACTGACCGCACGCTGGCCGCGCATCGTCGTACGGATCGCGACGGCCGCGAACGCCGAGTTGCTCGAGCGTCTGAAATCCGGCGCGATCGAGTGCGCGATCGGTCGGCTGTCGGAGCCCGAGCGGATGATCGGGCTCGCGTTCGAGCAGTTGTACAACGAGCCGCTCGTCGCGGTCGTGCGCGCCGGGCACCCGCTGCTCGCGAGCGCGGCGCCGGCCGCCGAGCTGGCGCGCTATCCGGTCGTGCTGCCGCCGTTCGGCACGCTGATCCGCCAGTCGGCCGAGCAACTGCTCGGCGCATGCGGCGCGCCGCCGCTGGATTCGTTCATCGAGGTGCTGTCGGTATCGGTCGCGCGCGCCTTGGCGCTCGAGAATGACGCGGTCTGGTTCGTGCCGCTCTATGCGGCCGAATACGATCTGTCGGCCGGCGCGCTGGCGCGCCTGCCGCTGCCGTCGGCGGGCACGGACGAGCCGGTCGGGCTCGTGCTGCGTACCGATGCGCAACCGTCGCCGGTCGCGCGGACGCTGATCGACGCGGTGCGCGACATCGCGCGATCGCGGTTCGGCGATGCGCACCCGCACCGGGCGCCGCGTGCGGCGCGCAAGCCCGGTCGCGGCAAGCGTTGATTCATCGGGCCGGGCGACGCGCCGGGCCCGATCTCCTTTCTTGCTGCAGGGATCCGCCATTCGGCCAGTAGCCGTCATAGGGGTGCTTGGCATATCGTACCGTTTTTGATACGATTGACGGCAAGACGATGACGAGACAGCAGATTCAGGCCACGCTCGGCGTGCGGTTCTTTCGCTCGGCCCGCGGCAACGAGCCGGTGCGCGAATGGCTCAACGCGCTCGGGCAAGTGGATCGAAGGGCGATCGGCGAAGAGATCAAGACCGTTCAACTCGGCTGGCCGCTCGGCATGCCGCTGGTCCGCAAGATGGCGAAGGATCTTTGGGAGATCCGCGTGGCGGTGCCGGGGCGCAGCGCACGCGTGCTGTTCACGGTCGTCGGCGACACGATGGTGCTGCTGCACGGCTTCTTCAAGCAGTCGCGCGCCACGCCGTCGAACGATCTCGACGTCACCGTCGCGCGCCTGAAAGCGCTGACGCACGCCATCTGAATTCCCCGGTTGCGCCGGAATACACCGTCTCCGACGGTCGGGCAGCCGGCAACGCCATGCACTGGAGTACGACATGACGACCACGAACAATCCGCATATCGGCAGCGATTTCGATGCCTTTCTCGAAGCGGACGGCAATCTCGAAGCGGCCACCGCCACCGCGATCAAGCGCGTGATCGCGTGGCAGATCGGGCAGGAAATGAAGGCGCAGCACATCACGAAAACCGCGATGGCCGCGCGGATGAAAACCAGCCGCGCCGCACTCAATCGTCTGCTCGACGAAACCGACACGAGCCTCACGCTGGCGACGCTCGCGAGCGCGGCCGCCGCGCTCGGCAAACGGCTCAGCTTCGAGCTGGTGCCGGCCTGACCGGCGCGAACGAACGGCGCACGGGCGGCTCGACGTGATGGTTCGCGCGCCGGGCGGGGCGAGCGGGCCGGCGTCGGCCCGCGGGCGCATGCCGGGTCATTTGCGCGGGCCGGCGACCTGCAGATAAAGCAGTGCGCCGCCCGCGAGCAGTAGCGGGAACAGGAAATACCAGCCGGTCGTCATGAACAGTCCGGCCACCGCAATCAGCGAAATCCACGCGCAGCGATACGCGATGCCGCCACGCGGCAACAGTTTCAGCGCGGCCGCCGCGCCGAGCCCATACACCATCACGAAACATCCGGACGTCACAAGCACGAGCGGCTTCGGCCCGACGTCCGACAGCGCCGTGGCGGCCAGTGCGACGGCCGCGAGCACGGCGATCACGCCGAGGCTGCGGCGCGGCACGCCGCCCACCTGGCTGCCTTGCGCGAGCCACGCAGGCAACGCGCCGTCGCGTCCGAGCGCCGCGCCGAGCTTGGCCGCGCCCGCGAAATACGCGTTCATCGTGCCGAGCGTGAGCAGCAGCGCGGCGGCCGCCGCCAGCACTTGCGCATGGCCGCCGATGCCGCCCGCGATCAGTTCGGCGAGCGGCGCGCCCGATGCGCCTGCGGAAGGCCCGAGCACCGTCACGCTCGCGGCGGCGACCGACAGATACAGGAACCCGACGACCACGACCGCGATGCCGGCCGAACGCGGCATGTCGTGCGCGGGCCGGCGGAATTCGGCGGCGAGATGGGTGATCGCTTCCCAGCCGGCGAAGCTCCACACGAGCAGCGCGGCGGCCTGGCCGACCGCGAGCCAGCCATGCGGGGCGAACGGATGCAGGTTCACGGCGCGCGCATGCGGCGCGGACGCAAGCACCGCGGCGAGCAGCAGCGCGACGAGCAGCGCCGACAACACCAGTTGCATGCGGCCCGACACGGTGACGCCGAATGCATTTGCGGCCGACACGGTCGCGATCAGCGCGGCGGCGGTGACGATGACCGTCGTGTGTCCGCCGCCCGTGACGGCCGCGACGTATGCACCGCCGAACATCGCGGCCGCCGGCGCGCCGGCAGGCACCGCGAAATAGAAGCACCAGCCGACGATGGCGGCAGCCTTCGGGCCGAATGCACGCCGCGCGTAGGTCGACACACCGCCCGCATCGGGATAGCGGGCGCCGAGTGCGGCGAAGGTGGCCGCGAGCGGCCCGGACAGCACGACGAGCGCCGCCCATGCGAGCAGCGAGGCCGGCCCCGCGACTTCGGCGGCGAGCGCGGGCAGCGCGATCACGCCGGTGCCGAGCACCGCGCCGATATAGAGCGCGGCGCCCTGGAAAATGGTCAGCGAACCCGCGTGATGAGCAGCGGGCGAATCGGCATGCGAAGGCATGAGCGGCAGTCTCCGGGAGTCTTGTTTTGTGTGGACGACGCGCGAAAGCCCGCGCGGTCGATCACCGATGCTACCCGAACGATGGCGCTCGCGCGGCCCGGCGACGAGTAGTCTCGTGCCGCGACCGTGTCAGCCGATGTCAGCAGGAACGCGCGAGCCGCAGGCGCGCGTCCTCGCGCGCGGCAGGCGACAGGTCGGGCGCGTAATGGAACGTACCCGATACCAGCGAGGCGACGGGCACGCCATCGCGGAACAGCACGCGATTGCCGGCCAGCGCCGGCACCTTGTCGCCGGGCAACAGCGTGCCGGCGAGATTCAGCGGATCGGCGCCCGTCACGCATAGGTATTGTCCGTCGCCCGGTTGCCGTCGGAGTTCGCGCAGGATCGGGATGGCCTCGGGCAGCGCGAACTGCTCGCCCGCGAGCCCGGCGACGAAGCGACCGCCGCGAATCTCGCCGCGTGCTTCGAGGCGCTGCAGCACGCGCACGAGTTCGCGCCAGCTGGGCAGCCAGTCGGCTTCGCGTTCGAGCAGCCGCCAGAACACGACGCCGTAGCGGCGCAGCAGCGTCCACACGATATGTTCGAGCGCGTCGGGATCGGTCGTGGCGAGGTTGCGTTTCGGTGCAGGCGTGTCGTCATCCGGCGGTGCCTGACGCTGTACGAGCGCCCAGCGGCCGGCGTCGTCCATCCCGCCGATCAGCGCGCCGCCGCGGCGCGTGCGTGGCGCATACGTCGCGCTGCGCTTGACGGCCGGCTTCAGCAGCGCGCGCAGGCCCGCGTAGCTGTCCGCATTCACGAGGCCGGCCGACACGAGTTCGCCGAGCGCCTGTTCGAGTTCGACGGGCAGCATGTGCAGGTCGTCAAGCAGCGCATCGAAGAACATCGCGCCGTGCGCGGCGAGTGCGTCGCGCACTTGCGTGGCGCGCGCGGACAGCGCCGGTTGCGCATCGGGGTCCCGCAGCGCCTGCCACGCGGAAAGATGACGGCGTGGCAGCAGCACGATCGGCGTCGTCTTCACGGGCGTGCCGGCCGCGCGCGCCGGCGCGCCGATGCGGGTCCACACGAGCTTGCCCGAGCGGCACAACTCGTCGAGGCCGCCCGCCGTGTAGTCGGTGAGCCGCGCGGGCAGCAGCGCGTCTTCCCACGCGCTTGCCGCGGCCTCGTAGCCTTCGAGCTGTTCGACCACGGCTGCCAGCGCGTCGCGGCCGGTGCCGCGCGTGTCGGGCGTCAGGTGCTGCCAGTGGAACAGGAAGCGCATGAAATCGGCGCGTTCGACCGGCTCGATCTCGCGACGCAGCCGCTTCACCGTATAGCGATGAATGCGCGCGAGCAGGTGGCGTTCGCACCATTCGTCGATCGTCGCGCCCGGCGTGAAGCGGCCGCGCATCACGTAGCCTTCGCGCTCCAGCGCCGCGAGCGCCGTCGCCACCGACGCGGGCGGCAGCCCGAGCGGCGCGGCGATCGCATCGAGCGTCAACGGCCCGAAGCCGGTGAGCCGCGCGCGGATCACGTCGACGAGCGCCGCATCGGCTTCCCACGGCTGCACGCATGCGGCCGGCACCTTGAGCGCTGGTGTCGCACGGGCGTCCGCATGCAGCGCGCGCAGGCAGACGAGCCGCTCGACCGGCACCCACAGCGCGGTGCCGCCCGGCGTGGCGAGTTTCGTCGCGCGGCGGCGTTCCGCGAGTTCCGCGAGCCGCTCGGGCCAGCCTGCGTGCGCGTGTGCCTCGCTGTCGGCGACGCACGCGAGCGTGAGCAGCGCATCGTGCATTTCGTCGGCGTCGCGCACGAGCGGCCACGCTTCGTCGCGCACCGCGTCGATTGCGTCGGCGTCGAGCGCACCGAGATCGTCGGCCGATTCGGGATCGCTCCAGCGGCGCGACTGCACGGCCTGCGTGCGGCGTTCCTCGAGCGGCGCATCGTCGAGGAATGCGTAGGGCTTCGCGTTCAGGATCTCGGCCGCGAGCGGCGACGGCGCGGGCAAGTCGCGCGCGACGAGCTCGATCGCGCCGCTTTCGATCCGGCGCAGCAGCGCGAGCCAGCCGTCGGTGTCCATCGCGTCGTGCAGGCAGTCGTCGAGCGTCTGGTCGACGAGCGGATGATGCGGAATCTCGCGTTCGCCGACGATGTTCTCGAGGCACGCGACCTGATCAGGGAACACCGTCGCGAGCAGATCGTCGCTCTTCATCCGCTGCAGTTGCGGCGCGGTGCGCCGGCCGCCGGTGAAACGCGGCAGCGCGAGCGCGGTGGTCGCGTTCCAGCGCCAGCGCACGCCGAACATCGGCGCGTCGAGCAGCGCCTGGGTCAGCACGTGCTCGGCGCTGGCCGAACGCAGGTAGCGCCACACTTCGTCGAGCGCGAAGCTGTGCGCGAGCGACAGCGACAGGATGATCGCGTCGTCGGTCGCGGCGGCCTGCAGTTCGAAGTTGAAGTTGCGGCAGAAGCGCTTGCGCAGCGCGAGCCCCCAGGCGCGGTTGATCCGGCTGCCGAACGGCGAATGGATCACGAGCTGCGTGCCGCCCGATTCGTCGAAGAAACGCTCCATCACGAGCGTGTCCTGCGTCGGCAACGCGCCGAGCGCGGCGCGGGTGCGCGCGAGGTAGTCGGCGATCTGGCGCGCGGCGTCGGGCGACAGGTGCAGATCGTCGACGAGCCAGCGCAACGCGGGCGCGAGGCGGCTTTCGGTGGGGGCGAGCGCGGTGCCGCCGGGCGCGTTGTCGGGCGAGGCGGGCTGCGCGTCAGTCTCGGCGGCCGCTTTTCGGCGTTTGCCGCGGGTAGTCGTCTTGCCTGCCTCGGTGACGTTCGCGTGCTTCGCCGCGTCGGTCCGCGCCTGCCGGTCGCCATCGGCGAACAGTCCGTCGAGCCGCGCGCGCAGCCGGCCGACCGCCGCCGACAGCTCGTCGCTGCGCCCGAGCCCCTCGCCGAGCCAGAACGGAATGCTCGGCGATTGACCCTGCGCATCCTCGACGCGCACGCGGCCCGTTTCCACGCGAATGATCCGGTACGACTGGTTGCCGAGCTGGAACACGTCGCCGGCGAGGCTCTCGATCGCGAAATCCTCGTTGACGGTGCCGACCTGGATGCCCTGCGGTTCGAGCAGCACCGCGTAGTCGGCCATGTCGGGGATCGTGCCGCCGGACGTGGTCGCGGTCATCATCGCGTTGCGGCGGCCGCGCACGGTGCCGCCCACCACGTCGCGATGCAGGTATGCGCCGCGCACGCCGCGCCGGCTCGTGAACCCTTCGGCGAGCATCTTCATCACTTCGTCGAAGCGCTCGCGCGTCAGCCGCGCGTACGGCGCGGCGCGCGTGAAGCTCGCATACAGCGCGTCTTCCTGCCATTCCGTGCACGCGACTTCGGCGACGATTTGCTGCGCGAGCACGTCGAGCGGCGCTTCGGGAATCCGCAGCGCGTCGAGTTCGCCGCGCTGCACGCAGTCGAGCAGCGCCGCGCATTCGACCAGCTCGTCGCGCGACAGCGGAAAGAGCCGCCCCTTCGGCACGCCGCCGACGTGGTGCCCCGAGCGGCCGACGCGTTGCAGGAACGGCGCGATGCCGCGCGGCGAGCCGACCTGGCAGACGAGATCGACGTCGCCGATGTCGATGCCCAGTTCGAGCGACGCGGTCGCGACGAGCAGTTTCAGTTCGCCGCGCTTCAGGCGCTGCTCGGCGTCGAAGCGGTGCTCCTTCGCGAGACTGCCATGATGCGCGGCGATCGCGTCCTTGCCGAGCCGGTCGGCGAGATGGCGCGCCATGCGCTCGGCGGTGCGGCGCGTGTTGACGAACACCAGCGTCGTGCGGTGCGCGGCCGCGAGCCCCGCGATGCGGTCGTACACCTGTTCCCACACGTCGGTCGCCATCACCGGTTCGAGCGGCACGTTCGGCAGTTCGAGCGCGAGATCGCGCTCGCGCGTGTGGCCCGTGTCGACGATCGCGCAGTCGCGCGGCGCGTCGGCCGGCCCGCCGACCAGGAAGCGCGCGACCGCGTCGATCGGCTTTTGCGTGGCCGACAGCCCGATGCGCGGCAGCGCGCGGCCGACCAGCGCGTCGAGGCGTTCGAGCGACAGCGCGAGATGGCTGCCGCGCTTGGATGACGCAAGCGCATGGATTTCGTCGACGATGACCGAGCGCACGTTCGACAGCATTTGCCGCCCCGACGTGGACGACAGCAGCACGTACAGCGATTCGGGTGTGGTGACGAGGATGTGCGGCGCGCGCTTGCGCAGCGCGGCGCGTTCGGCCTGCGTCGTGTCGCCGGTGCGCACCGCGGTGCGGATCGCGGGCACCGGCAGGCCGAGTTGCGCGAGCGATTCCGCGATGCCGGCGAGCGGCGCGTCGAGGTTCACGTGGATGTCGTTCGACAGCGCCTTCAGCGGCGATACGTAGACGACCAGCGTCGCGTCGGGCAGCGTGCCGTCGTGCGCGAGCGCATCGCGCACCAGATCGTCGAGCGCGCACAGGAACGCGGTGAGCGTCTTGCCGGAGCCGGTCGGCGCGGCGACGAGCGTCGAGCGGCCGGCCTTGATGTGCGGCCACGCGAGCGCCTGCGCGCCGGTCGGCGCGGCGAACGTGCGCCGGAACCACGCGGCGATGGCCGGGTGGAACACGTCGAGCGCGCGGGCGGCAGGGCGGGTAGCTGTGACGTCCATCGGAGCGTTGAAATAGGGTGCGAGCGGGGGCGAGCGTGCGGACGGATCGCACGCGAATCGAATCGTCAGTGTGCCAGACGCCGCGCGCGCGTGCCGGGCATGCGTGCCGACGATTCCCATGCAGATGGGGGCCGGCGCCGTGCTTTCAATGGACGGAAAGTTGCGTGCCCGCCGGCACGCCGAGCGCGCGCTGAATTGTGTCGAATTGCAACTGGGCCGAGCCCCAAGCCTGAATTTTTCCGAAAAGCGGAACGTGCGTGATGAGCGCGAACCGCTCCTAGACGCGATGCAGCCAGCCGAGCCAGTGTTCGACCAACGGCGCACGCGACCACAGCGACTGCGCGAGCCACAGCGTGCCGCCCCACGCGGCGGCCACGACGATCAGGTCGCAATGCCCGCTGTTCCACAGGTTCAGCGAATGGCGCCGCCAGATCCACGGTACGCCGAGCGGATTGGGCCAGTCGGCGAGCAGGTGCATCACGCCGCCGCAGGCGAAGCCGAACAGCGGCGCGGCCCACAGCGGATGCGGATGATGGGTGAGCCCGTGCCAGCCGAGCGCGAGCAGCGCGACCCAGCCGATACCCCAGTGCGTGAGGGTGCGATGCGTGATCCACAGGCGGCGTTTGCGGCTCCACCAGGCGACTTCGAGCCAGTCGGGCGCGGTGCCGCCCGCGACGCCCGCCGCGAACGCGGCGAGCATGCCCGAATGCCACGGGCCGGTTGCACCGGTTTGCGCGACGAGGACGGCGGCTGCGACGCCGGCCGCGAAGCCGGACGCGTGATGCGCATTGTGTGATGCCATAGCGAGCGAGACGAGGAAACGTGAAGCGGCGCGTGCACGAAACGATGATTCGGCGCGCAAGCGGGGCGCTATCTTCGCAGATCGGCCTGAGCCGCGCGCGGCGCGTTTGCAGATTTTTTTACGCGCAATGCACGGCATGCCGCGCGATTCGCAACTTTCGGTTTTGTGCATTGCGCGACGGCGCGCGCCGCAGGCGGTGCCGAACGCTCCACGTGTGCGTCGCGGCGCCGCAAAGTGACCGGCCGCACCCACGCGGCACGCTTTCGTCGCGCGCCGCGTGTTCGACCCTTTTTGTGCCCCTATACTACGAAGCCGGCATATGGCCGTCGGCGCGCCAGCGGCCATCCACGGATCAGGTGCTTGTCGTGCCTGAAGGAGATCCACATGGGGGACATGCAATGACTACGCTGAATCGCTTCAAATCATCCGCCGCCGTGCTGGCGACGGTGGCCGGCATCGGCTTCCTGCCGAACGCGCCCGCCTACGCGAAGGGGCCGCAGCCCGCGGTCCTGACGAGCTCGGCGGTGGCGGTGGCCGACAAGTACAGCGCGGATGCCGCGGAGCGGATCTTCAAGGAAGGCGGCAACGCGATCGACGCAGCCGTCGCGATCGCGTTCACGCTGGCCGTCACGTACCCGGAAGCCGGCAACATCGGCGGCGGCGGCTTCATGACGATCTACAAGGACGGCAAGCCGTACTTCATCGATTACCGCGAGCGCGCGCCGCTCGCCGCGACGAAGGACATGTACCTCGACAAGGACGGCAACGTCGTCAAGGGCATGAGCCTGTACGGCCCGCGCGCGGTCGGCGTGCCGGGCACGGTCGCGGGCATGTGGGAGGCGCAGAAGCGCTTCGGCAAGTTGAAGTGGAAGCAGGTGCTCGCGCCGGCGATCCACTACGCGCGCGACGGCTTCGTCGTCGACGAACAGCTCGCGCAGCGCGGCGTCGACGCATCGAAGGAGTTTGGCGGCAAGACCAACTTCGACAAGTATTTTTCCGGACTGAAGGCCGGCGCGAACTTCAAGCAGCCCGATCTCGCCGACGTGCTGACGCGCATCGCGAACGGCGGCGCGGAGGGCTTCTACAAGGGCAAGACGGCCGAACTGATCGCCGCGTCGATGAAGACCGGCGACGGCAACGGGCTGATCACGACCGAAGATCTCGCGCAGTACCGCGCGGTGTGGCGCCAGCCGGTGCAGGCGAAGTGGAACGGCTATGACGTGATCACCGCGCCGCCGCCGAGCTCCGGCGGCATCGGCCTCGTGCAGTTGCTGAAGATGAAGGCCGACCTCAAGCAGGACTTCGAGGGCGTGAAGCTCAACTCGCCGCAGTACATCCACCTCGTCGCGGAAATCGAAAAGCGCGTGTTCGCCGATCGCGCGCAGTATCTCGGCGATCCCGACTTCTACAAGGTGCCGATCGCGCAGCTGACCGACGACGCGTACATCGCGAAGCGCGCGGCCGAGGTCAACCCGAAGGAGCCGTCGGACACGAAGAGCGTGCAGCCGGGCCTCGGCACGACGATGCCGGAGAAGGCTGAAACGACGCACTTCTCGGTGGTCGACAAGTGGGGCAACGCGGTATCGAACACGTACACGATCAACGGCTATTTCGGCTCGGGTGTGATCGCCGACGGCACGGGCATCGTGCTGAACGACGAGATGGACGACTTCTCCGCGAAGCCGGGCGTCGCAAACATGTTCGGCGTGGTCGGCAGCGACGCGAACGCGATCGAACCGAAGAAGCGCCCGCTGTCGTCGATGTCGCCGACGATCATGACGAAGGACGGCAAGGTGTCGCTGGTGATCGGCACGCCGGGCGGCTCGCGCATCTTCACGTCGATCTTCCAGGTGATCAACAACATCTACGACTTCAAGATGCCGCTGAAGGAAGCGGTCGGTGCGATGCGTTTCCATCACCAGCTGCTGCCGCCGAACACGATCTTCTGGGAGCCGTACCACCCGATCGAAGGCGAACTCGCGAAGCAGATCGAGGCGCGCGGCTATACGCTGAAGGGGCAGGATTTCAGCGGCGACATCCAGGTCATCAAGATCGACGGGAAGACGCCGGAAGCGATGGCCGATCCGCGCGGGCGGGGGGTGACGCGGGTCATTCGTTGACGTTGACGTGAAGCAATGCGTGCGCGGCGACAGCGGCCGCGCGCGCCGTTCGGCAGCCGGTGTTTCGACCCGGCTGCCGAATTTTTTCAGCCGGTCGTTCGGATGAAGCCCGCGATCCGCGCGGCAATGGCTTCGGACGCATCCTCGAGGCAGCCGTGCCCGATGCCGGTCCGCTCATTTCGCTTCCGACGGGCTTGGCCGCCCGTTTTCATGAATTTGACGCGCGACGCTGGGATAATGGGCGAGTTTGGCTGCGTCAATGATGGAAGGAGGCCCCATGGGCGACAACGATACCCGCACCGAGACCGACAACCGCACCGATACGGACCCGATGGAAGCGCGCCAGCGCCGTTTCGAGGAGGATCTCGTCGACGCCTACGACGAAGAGCTCGAGATGGAGCTCGACGACCGCCGCTTCGACGATGGCGAGGACCTGCTGTTCTCGCCCGAGCGTCGCGAGGCGCGCAAGGAATATTTCCGCGAGCTGTTCCGGCTGCAGGGCGAGCTCGTGAAGCTGCAGGACTGGGTCGTGAATACCGGACACCGGCTCGTCGTCATTTTCGAGGGGCGCGACGCGGCCGGCAAGGGCGGTGCGATCAAGCGCATCACGCAGCGCCTGAACCCGCGCGTGTGCCGGGTTGCCGCGCTGCCGGCGCCGAACAACCGCGAGCGCACGCAATGGTACTTCCAGCGCTATGTCGCGCATCTGCCGGCCGGCGGCGAGATCGTGCTGTTCGACCGCAGCTGGTACAACCGTGCGGGCGTCGAGCGCGTGATGAATTTCTGTACCGACGACGAGTACGAGGAATTTTTCCGGTCGGTGCCCGAGTTCGAGAAGATGCTCGTGCGCAGCGGGATCCAGATCGTCAAGTACTGGTTCTCGATCACCGACCACGAGCAGGAGCTGCGCTTCCAGAGCCGGATCGCGGATCCGCTGAAGCAGTGGAAGCTGAGCCCGATGGACCTCGAAAGCCGCCGCCGCTGGGAGGCTTATACGGCCGCGAAGGAAGAGATGCTGCAGCGCACGCATATTCCCGAGGCGCCGTGGTGGGTCGTGCAGGCCGTCGACAAGAAGCGCGCACGGCTGAACTGCATTCACCATCTGCTGGGCCAGGTGCCGTATCACGAGGTGCCGCGCCCGACGATCGATCTGCCGCAGCGCGAGCATCACGAGGATTACATTCGCCGGCCGGTGCCGGACAACATGATCGTGCCGGACGTTTATTGAGCGATTCGCCCGGTCGATCGCAATGCGACGAAGCGCGCCGCGGTATGCGGCGCGTTTTTTTTGAGGTCTGGCGGAGGGTGGGCGGTTCGAATGCATGCAGTGCATGCGTACGCGCGCGCCGCGCGGGCTGTCGCCGCAACGGCTCAAAGATCAGGAAACCCCGAGCGCCCCTGCGTCAGATCGAACAATTCGGCTCTTGCCGCGGCTTCGGCGGTTTCGGGCAGCTTGATCACGAGCTTCACCGTCATCCCGTACGCGCTGTCCACCAGTTCATAGCCGGCTTGTTCGATCCAGCGGCGCACGCGCGCCTCTTCCGGGTAGCCGATCTCGACCGCGAGCCGCGTGCGCCGAATGCGCTCGACGCGCTCGGCATCGAGCAGCGCCGATGCGATCGCATCCGTATACGCACGCACCAGCCCGCCCGCGCCGAGCTTCACGCCGCCGTAGTAACGCACGACCGCGCCGAGCACGCCGTCGAGGTCGTGATGGCGCAGCACTTCGAGGATCGGCCGGCCCGCGGTGCCCGACGGCTCGCCGTCGTCCGACATACCGGACTGGCCGCCCGCCAGCAACGCCCAGCACACGTGGGTGGCCGCCGGATGCTCGTCGCGCAGGCGTTGCAGGACCTGCATCGCGGCATCGCGGTCCTCGACCGGAACCGCGTACGCGATGAAACGGCTCTTGCGGATTTCGAGTTCGCGGATGGTGGAGGCGGCGAGCGAGTAACTCATGCGTCGCGACGCGGAAAGTGTAGGGAAATCAAGGCGATGATAGCTGGTCGATGCGTTTGACGGGGGCCCGTGGACGAATGGATATCGTCTGCATGAGCGCGGGGCAAAGACGGAATTTTACCGTGGCGCGCGTCGAAGCATTTCGATGCCGCTGCGCACGGCATCAACGCACGCCGACCGACGACCGCAGCGCCGCGCCCAGCGTGCGCAGCGCCTGCCGGGCGTGCGCATCGGTCAGATTCGAGTAGAGCACCACGTCGCGCGTCGGCAACGGCGGCAGCCCGTAGCGCATCCCCATGTCGACGGTGCCGGCGGGCGCCACGCGATGCCCGAGCGCCGCGATGGCCAGCCCCGCGGACACCGCCGCGCCGATCGTCGCCACGCCGCCGCCGACGAAGACTTCCGTCCACGCGACACCGGCTTCGTCCAGCGCGTCGACCGCCATGCGGCGCACGCTGCACGGTTCGGCCTGCGTGGCGAGCCGCAGCGGTTGCGGCGGATGGTATTCGAAATCGGCCGCCGCCATCCAGCCGAACGACTCCGACAGAATGGTTTCGCCGTCGAGCCGCCGGCTGTCGTGCTGCAGCGCGACGGCCGCATCGAGCAGGCCGCGATCGAACGCATCGAGCACGTCGCGCGACGCGGCGACGCGGATCTCCAGCACCAGCGCCGGCTCCGCTTCGCTCATCCGCCGCAACAGCATCGGCAGATCGGCGCCGACGACATGGTGGCTGACGCCGATCACCAGCCGTCGCCGGCTCGTGCCGAATGCGCTGATTGCGCCATGGTGAGCAGCCACCAGTTCGCGCGCCGGCTCCAGGAACGCGGTGCCGTCGGCCGACAGACGAACCTGCCGCGGCGTGCGTTCCAGCAGGCGGCGGCCGAGCCCGTCTTCCAGCCGCTTGATCTTCAGGCTCACCGCGGACTGCGTGGTGTCCAGCGCCTCCGCCGCCCGCGTGAAGCTCTTGAGATCGGCGGTCAGCACGAATGCCTGCACGGCTTCGATGTCGAGCGTTTTCATCGCACCCTCGGTCATTTCAGAATCGAATCATTGAAATATTCTGCCATCGTCTTTTCAAATGATTCAAGGTCTTCTACGCTGCGCTCATGCCGTCCGGAATGCCGTCCGTTTCTTTCGCCAGGAGTCGATCATGCTGACCGCGTACTACGTGCACCGCCTGCCGGGGGACTACGACCTCGACATCATCCGCCAGCGTGTGCGCGAGCGCGGTCGCCTGTGGGACGACACGCCGGACCTGCTGTTCAAGGGATTCCTGCTGCGCGAGGCAGGCCGCCACGGCGCGACGGAAAACGGCTACGCGTCGTTTTACCTGTGGCGCAACGAACAGGCGTTCGCGCGGTTCGTGACGGACGGCCGCTATCGGGTCGTGACGGACAGCTTCGGCCGCGCGCCGATCGACACGCAGGTGGCGCTGGACGCGCGCAAGGGCAGTGCGTCGACGGGACGTTTCGCGCGTCTGGAAACGATCGAGATTCCGGCGGATGCCGACCTCGATGCGGCACTGGCGCGGGAGATCGAACGCAATCGCGAAGCGGCGGCACGGCAGGGCGTGGTCGCGGCGGCCGTCAGCCTCGATCCGCTGCGCTGGCGGCTGACGCGTGCGCTCGTGACGGAACACGAACCGGACGACGGCGGCGCGGGCACGGTGTACCAGGTCCTGCATCTGGCGAGGCCGCTGCTCGACACGCTGGAAGCGGGCAGCGCGTGATGGCCGGCATCGTGTCGCGATTGCCGGCCGGCGTGGTGGTGGCCGCGCATCTGGCGGGTGTGGTGGCGGGCATCGCCGCGATTGCGGCGCTTGCGACGATGCTGGCGCTGCTGTTCAGATAAGGCGCTTCAGCGCAGTGGTGGTTCAGAAGGGGCGCCGCGCATGCGATGCACGGCGCCCCCGGGTCGCTTCATCGCCGCTTGCTCAGTGGCCCTGCAAGCGGATATCGCGCGACGACGCGCCGACATACACGGTCCCGCCCGGCACGACCTTCCAGCCGTTGCGCGACGTATCCCACACGCTCTGCATCCGTGGCGACACGGTCACGCGCACACGCCGCGCCTCGCCCGGATTCAGCCGGATCTTTTCCCAGCCGACCAGCCGCTTCGGCGGCTCGTCCTTGTACGGCACGCCGAGATAGACCTGCGGTACTTCCGCGCCAGCCACGCGCCCGTCGTTGCGCACCGTGAACGCGACGCTCAGCGAGCCGTCCCATTGCTTCGACACCGACAGGCCCGAATACGCGAAGTGCGTATACGACAGGCCGTAGCCGAACTCGAACATCGGCTTGATGTTGCGCGCGTCATACCAGCGGTAACCCATGTTCAGCTTTTCCGCGTACACCGGGTCGGGGTCGAACGTGCCGTTTTGCCCCCACGTCGGCGAGTCCTGATCGCGCGCCGGGAACGTCACGGGCAGCTTGCCCGACGGATTGACCGCACCGAACAGCACGTTCGCGATCGCCTTGCCGCCGGCTTCGCCCGGATACCACGCCTCGACGATGGCCGACACGTTGTCCTTCCACGGCATCAGCACCGGGTTGCCGCTCTGGACGACGACGATCGTATGCGGATTCGCGCGCGCGACGGCTTCGACGAGCGCATCCTGGTTCGACGGGTTCGCGAGGCTCAGGCTCTGCAGATCGCCGAAATCCTCGCCGGCCGGCTGCGCGACCACGACGATCGCGACATCCGAGCGGCCCGCGAGCGCCGCGGCCTGATCGATTTCCTGCTGCGTGTATGCGCGGAACGGCGACTGCTGGTCGCTGTTGCCTGCATACGTGACCTGGGCGGCCGGCGCCAGCGCGCGGATCGCCGCGACGATCGGCACGTCGACCTTGAGCCACGGATTGCGCCACCAGCTGCACCCGGTCGACGACCCGAACGTCAGGCCGCCGCAGCCGGCGAACGAACCCGATACCGGGTCGCGCGTGTTGCCCGAGCCGCCGCCGGACAGCACGGCCGCATCCGCATGGCCGCCGATCACGGCGATACGCGACAGCGCCGACGCGACCAGCGGCAACTGGTTGCCGTCGTTCTTCAGCAGAACGATCGACTGCTCGGCGGCCGCCTGCGCGAACCGGTTGCCGGCCGCGAAATCGATCGTGCCGCCGCCCTGGGCCGGATCGTCCATCACGCCGACACGGATCATCACCGCGAGCTTGCGGCGCACCATGTCGTCGAGGCGCGCGGTCGACACCGAGCCGTTCGCGATCGCCTGCTTGACGGCCGCCGGCGTCAGGTACACGCTCGGCCCGACGTCTTCTTCCTCGTCGAGGCCGGCGTTGATCGCGGCGGCGGTGCTGTGCGTGGCGCCCCAGTCGGACTGCACCTGGCCCTGGAAGCCCCACTCGTTCTTCAGCACGTCGTTCAGCAGGTGAGGGTTCTCGCACGCATAGGTGCCGTTCAGGCGGTTGTAGCTGCACATCACGCTGCCGGGCCGGCCGCGCTTCGCGGCGATCTCGAACGGCAGCAGGTACAGCTCGCGCAGCGTGCGCTCGTCGATCTGCGTATTGCCGCCCATCCGGCCGTGTTCCTGCTCGTTGCCCGCGTAGTGCTTGATCGTGGCGATGACTTTCTGCCGCTGCGTGGCGAGCGTGCGTTCGGCGAGCAGGTCGCCGGCGAGCAGCGGATCCTCGCCGAGATACTCGAACAGGCGGCCGCCGCGCGGCTCGCGCGCGAGGTTGGTGCCGCCGGCGAGGCCCATGCCGAATCCTTGCGCGCGCAACTGGATCGCGACCTGCTTGCCGAAGTCGTACGACAGCCGCCGATCCCAGCTCGCGGCGACCGCGATCGTGGCCGGGAACGTCGTGCTGGCCTGCGACGTGCTGCCGGAGCCGGTCGCCGAATCGACCATGTTGAGATCGGGAATGCCGAGCCGCGGCACGCCCTGGATGTAGCCGGCGCCGCCGCCCGGCACCTTGGACATTTCGTATTGCGAATGAATGAATTGTAGTTTTTCGTCGAGCGTCATCTTGCGCACGAGCAGGTCGGCGCGCCGTTGCGCGGCGGCTGACGCGAACGTGTCGGTCGCGTCAGCCTGCGCATTGAAATCGGCGTCGCCGGCGTAGGCGGTGGTGCAGAGGGTCGCTGCCAGCACGACGGCCGGCCAGAGTGTGTCCCGCATGTTGCTCTCCTGATCGTATTGCCGGTTGTTGGAATGATGTCTGGAGTTGCGTACGTCCGGCGGATTCGCACCGGACGCATTCGGCTGGCGATGCAGGGTGGTTGCGCGTCGGCATGCCAGCCAGGCGGGGAATCGTTACGGCCGGTTGGGCTCGATCGAGCAACGCGGACGGCGACGCGGACCGTCCGATGCTGCCGAATCGGATGTAGCGATTCTCTGCAGCGACTAATCGTACGAATGTAGTTTGACTACAGCATCGGTGTTTCTACCGATACGTGTGATCTTTATTTCGTAGGGACGCGCGGCGGGGCGGAGAGGCGGTCATCGTTCCCGATCGGGCCTGCGCGGCAGAGTAAGAATTGCCTGCGCATGGGGCGCTCGGAGGGGCGGAAGGTCGGGGCGTGTATGCCCGTGCGATATGGTTCGTTGCGCGCGCATCGAACACGAACAGCGTCGGATGCCGGTCGCCCCGTGCGGAAACCGGCGCGGCACCGACAGTGGGCTAGCCGCGTCGAGCGACCGGACTGCCGGGCATCGGAATCCCGGCGCGATAGACGACGGTGGCGAGTGCCGCGGCGACCGCCGCCTCGGCCATCAGCACGGCGACGGCGGCGCCCCGCTCGGCGAAATACCTGGCGAGCACGGGCACCAGCACGATGTTCAGAATGCCCGACGACATCAGGATTCGCGTGAATGCCGACTTCATCCCGAGCGGCAGCATCGTTTGCACACCGAACAGGTCGGTCATGCCGGCCATGAACGGAATGAAGGCCATCCAGCGCAGCACCTGGACCGTCGGTTCGTACGAAGGGCCATACAGGATCCGCACGGCGAGCGGCGCGCCGAAGAAAATCGCGAGCGAGATGCCGAGCACCATCGCGACCTGCACGACGAACAGCTTGCGCAGGAACGAGAACGCGTCGTTGCGCGCATGCCGCATCAGGTAGCTGATGCGCGGATAGGTGGCCGCCTTCAGCGGTTGCAGCATGCTGAGCGCCGCGCGGATCAGCTTGTCGCCGGCGGCGAAGTAGCCGGCCGCGACGTTGCCCGAGACGAAGCCGAGCAGCACGGTGTTGGTCGACGCGTAGAACGCGATCGACGTCGACGCCAGAAACACCTGCCAGCCGCCTTTCAGCGATTCGGCGATGTCGGCCGCGCCGACGCGCACGAAGTCGATTTCACGGTTGAGGTACAGATAGGCCGCCAGCGCGATCGCGGACAGCGTCGGCACCGCTGCGTTGACGATCATCGCGCGATCGATGTCCGCCGGGCTGTGCACGAGCGCGAACATGGCCGGCAGGCTCAGGATGCGCCCGACGAACAGGATCATGCTGAGCGCGCGCAGCTTTTCCATTCCCTGGAAATACCAGCCCGGCGTGAACGCCACGCCGGCGACCATCCCGAACCCGATCAGCAGCAGGTCGCGGTCTTCGCCGAAGCGCTCGACCGCAAAGGTCAGCGCGACGAGCACGACGAAGCAGATCACCGCGATGCCGATCTGCGCGTATAGCGTCGCCCAGAAGATGCGCGAGCGTTCGGCGCGGTTGTCGCGAGCGAGCGCGATGCGCGGCGTGGCGGTCAGGTCGAAGCTGTAGCTCGTGCAGTTGGTGAGATACGCGATGACGGCGAGCGAGAACGCGAGCTGCCCGTAGCCTTCGGGCCCGAGGGCGTGCGTCAGCAGCGGTGCGATCAGCAGCGGCACGGCGTACATCGAAATCTGCAGCGTCAGCAGCAGCAGGAAATTCTTCTTGAGGTTTGACATTCGCTCGGTCGGCGCCGTGAGTGTCGCGGTGCGGCGGCATGGGACCGCGGTGCGCGCGTGCATCCGGTCGGCGCTGACCCGGGTTGCATGGGTGGGTGGCGCGTCCGGCGTCGCCGGGCACGGCCACATCGTATGGCGGCCATGATACGGGCCGCACGGGACGACTATGTTCGCGAGCCTACCGTTCGCGGATTCCGTTCGTGCGCGCGGCATGAATCGCGGCACGGCGCGCGTCGGCGTGCGTTGTCGTCTCGCGACAGCGATGAATCTATTTGTAAGCTGCCGCACCGAAGGACGTTCGAACCGAGTGCTTTAATCGATCGCACTGTTTTGGTTCACGGTGCAAACCGCCCGACGATGCCTCGGGCACGCAACATCACCTCCCGCGGGCATGGGGAGCAGGGCAACGCATGGAACCGGGCGGGCCGCGCAGGGGCGCGGCGGGGGCCGCTGCCGCGCGTTCATCGACGAGTCGCACGATCGTGGATCGCTCATTCCGGTGGAGCGGCCCGAACGCGTGTCCGCGTCCGATAAAAATACCGATCCGAGGAGTACCGATTGAAGCCGATTACGTTCGGCAGCTGCGTGGGGTGGCTGCACGAAGGACAGACGACACAAGGTGTGATCCTGTGCGAATCGCTGGGACACGAGGCATCGTGGACGCACAAGCTCATGCGGGCGATCGCCGAGCGCCTTGCCCGCGACGGCGTCACGGTGTTGCGATTCAACTATCCGTGCACTGGCGATTCCGCGGGCGACGACCGTGACGCCGATCGGTACGCCGCGACCGTCGGCAGCATTCACGATGCGATCGATCTGCTGCGCGACCAGGTCGGTGTCGCGTCGCTGACGCTCGTCGGAATCCGCGCGGGCGCGCTGTTCGCGATGCTGGCCGCCGCGGGCGACGGGCAGCACCCGTCGCCGCGCGTCGACGCATTGGTGGCGCTCGCGCCGGCCGTGCGCGGACGCGCTTATCTTCGCGAGCTGTCGTTCGTGCATCGCCAGTGGCTCGACGTCACGTCGCCTGCGATTCGCACCGCCCATCGTGACGAGCCCTGCATGAACGTGCTCGGGCACCGCTTTCCGGACGATTTCGTCGCCGCGTTGAAGGCGGTCGATCTGTGCGACGTCGTGCGCGCTGCCCCGAGGCTGCCTGATGCGATGCTGCTGATTCAGCCCGATCAGGACGGACCTGCGTTGCGCGATGCGCTGCTCGCGCGGGGCGTGAACGTGGCGGCCGATCCGTTTCGCGAATGGCCGACGACGATGCTGGACGGGACGCGCTCGCGCCTGCCGCTCGCGGCCATCGACACGCTCGCGCGCTGGATCGGCGAACGCGTGCCGCGCACGGCCGCCAGCGTCGACCCGATGTGGCGGCATGATCCACCGTGGAACGGCGAATCGGCCGCCGCGCTCGACATGACCGACATGACCGAGCAGGTCGTCGCGGTCGGGCCGGACCGGTTGGTCGGCGTACTGTGCCGTCCCGCCGATACGGGGCCGGCGAATCCCGCCGCTCCGGCGCTCGTGATCGCGAACACGTCGACGAATCCGCGAAGCGGCGAAGGCCGCTTCAGCGTGCGCCTCGCGCGGACGCTTGCACGCGCCGGCGTCACGACGCTGCGGATCGACGTGAACGGCGTCGGCGACAGCGGCGCGGCTGCGCTCGACGACCAGTCGCGCGTCGTGTATTCGGCGCAGTCGAGCGACGACGTGGCGGCCGCCGCCGACTGGCTGCGTGCGCTCGGCCATCCTGACGTGGTCGCGGCCGGCATCTGTTCCGGCGCCTATGCGGCATTGCATGCGGCCGTGAAGACGCCGTCGCTCGGCGGCGTGATCGCGATAAACCTGGCGCGCTTCGTGTGGCCGGCCGGGCTCTCGCTCGACGCGGTGCAGAAGCAGCGGAACAACTCGGTGCGCGGTTACTGGCTGTCGGTGCGCGACTGGCAGAAGTGGAAACGCCTCGTGCGCGAACGGCGCGATTTGCGGCCGATCGCGCGCGCCGTCGCCGCCAATGCGATCGCGCGAGTCAGCGTGCCGGTGAAGGAGGCGGCCGCGCGCGTCGGCTGGAAGCCGCGCGCCGGCACCCCACGCGGCGTGATGCACGTGCTTGCGCAGCGCAATGTCCGCACGACCCTGGTATATGGCGCGCTCGATCCCGGCATCGACGATGTCCGGCGCCACTTCGGCGCGATCGAGCACGCATTCGGATGCTCGCGTCACGTGCGGCTGCATCTCGAGCCGCAGGTCGATCACGCGGTGTACGGCGCGGTCGGCACGGACATCGTGATCGCGCGGTGCTTGCAGGCGCTCGGTCGCGACTTGACGAGGCCGGCCGTGCACGTTGCCGATCCCGTCGCGCGCGAAGCGGCAGCGGGATCGTACGCAAACGTGTCGGTCGGCAGCCCGTGATGCGCGCGGTGCCGCACGCGTCGGCGCTTTGGGGCGCGATCCCCGCTTCGTATGAAGATCGACGTTCGGTGGGGTCGCTCACAGACGCGCCGTTCGCCGTGGTGTCCAATCCCTTATCGATGCATGCACGGTCGTGCCGCGGCATGACCGGCCGGGACGGGTCAGTCGCGATCGCCCGGCTCCGCATAGGGTGATTTCGCGTAGGGCGATGCGTACAACGTGTCGCTGCGCCATACGTCGTCGGCGGGCGCATGGGCGACCTGCGCGCGATGTGGCCGCGTCGGCACGAGCGGCCGGCGCAACGCGATGCGGGCCCGCGTGTCGGGCTGGACGGCGGCGCTCGCGGGTGCTGTCGCCGCAGATGCAGCCGCGGACGCAGTCGCTGCGGGTTCGGCGGCCGCGTTCGCGCCGGCAGCTTGCGCCGAGCGTTGTGGCGGCACCGGCGCAACGAGCGTCGACGACGCGAAGGGCGATGTATCGGCAGGCGTGCCGGACAGCGTTTGCGCACCGGCGGTACAGAGGAAGCCGGTCGACACGATGCAGACGAACGGCGCAAGCGACGAAGAGAAGTTCATGACGGATCGTACGGAATGACGTGCGGTGAAGAGGGTGGTGCGGCATGCAAGCTGCAATGCAAGCCGCGCTGGGCAAGCGTAATGCCGGAATTCGCCGCGTTCGGCGGGTTACCGCACAGTTTTGGAAGGACACCATGTCAATCACCACGCAACCGGAATCGACGCGCGGCACGCCGCGGCCCGGCGCCCGTCGCGCACCGTGGCTGTCGCGCATGGCGATCGTGGCGGCCGCATGCGCGCTGAGCGCATGTGTGCTGTCGCCGGGCATGACTTACCGCGCGCCGGCGGAGCGCGACGCGAATGCGCGCGTGAGCGCCGACGCATCGGGGTCGGGCGGCCTCGACGGCGTGCAGAACGTGTCGAGCGAGGATCTGATCGAGATCACGCCGGCATTCGTCGCCCAGCACCAGGCGGGGCGGTCGGCCAATGTCGACGCGGAGATCCGCCGGCTGTTCGGCAAGCCGACGCCGTATACGATCGGCCCCGGCGACGTGCTGGGCATCGTCGTATGGGACCACCCCGAATTGAACCTGCCGACGACACAGACGCTCGGCGGCGGTGACGGCGTCGGCGCCAGCTCGGTCGCGACGGGCTATACGGTCGACGCGACCGGCAACGTCCAGTTCGCGTACGCGGGCCTCGTGCACGTGGCGGGATTGACCGAGGCACAGGCGCGCGCGCTGCTGACGAAGCGGCTCGGCGAATACGTGCGCAAGCCGCAGCTCGCACTGCGCGTGCAGAGCTACCGCAGCAAGCGGGTCTATCTCGACGGCGAGGTGCGCACGCCGGGCCTGCAGATCGTCAACGACATGCCGATGACGCTGCCCGAGGCGATCGACCGCGCGGGCGGTTTCACGCCGACGGCCGATCGCTCGCAGGTTTCGGTGACGCGCGGCGACACGACCGTGAACGTGAGCCTGCCTGCCCTGATCGCGGCGGGCGTGAATCCGTCGAACATCCTGTTGCGCGACGGCGATCTCGTGCGCGTGCGTGCGGCGAGCGACGCGAAGGTATTCGTGCTCGGCGAGGTATCGCGGCCCGCGACGCTGACGTTGACCGACGGCCGGATGAGCCTCGGCGAAGCGCTCGGCGACACGGGCGGCGTGAGTCAGTACACGTCGGATGCGCGCCAGGTGTTCGTCGTGCGCCGCGGCCCCGACAATCGCCCGCGGGTGTACCACCTCGACGGCAGCTCGCCCGCGTCGTTCGCGCTCGCCGACCAGTTTCCGCTCGAGCGGCGCGACGTCGTGTTCGTCGATGCGTCATCGCTGGTGCGCTGGAGCCGCGTCGTGAACCTGCTGATTCCGTCGTCCGCGCAAGGTGCGCTGACGGCGAAAGCCATTTCGCCGTGATGCCCGAGGCGGATTTCGTGACCGCGACCGTGCGTCGCGCCATACGGGACTGATGCTGTATGAACACTTCGACCCTGCCTGACCCGCACAGCGGGCGCATTCTGCGGCCGTCCTATCCGGTGCGCCGCTACTGGAGCATGCTGTATGGCGGCCGGCGACTGATCGTCTGCACGGCGCTCGCGGGCGCGCTCGCGGGCGGCCTGTATGCGCTGTTCGCGGCTCCCGTTTACCGCTCCGACATCCTGTTTCAGGTCGAGCAAAGCCAGACCGATTCGAAGCAGACGTCGCCGCCCGGCGATCCGTCGTCGGTGTTCGATCTGAAGACCGATGCATCGACCGAGATCGAGGTGCTCAAATCCCGTGCGGTGCTCGACCGCGCGATCCAGAGCACGAACCTCGCCCTCGACGCACGGCCGCATTACCTGCCGCTGATCGGCTGGCGCTTCGTGAACGCGGCCGACGGGCTGTCGTCGCCGTTGCCGGGCGGATACGTGTATGGCACCGAGCGCATCGACGTGCCGACCTTCGACGTGCCCAAGCGCCTGCTCGGCAAGCGTTTCGCGCTGACCGTCGGCGACGACGGCGCCTACACGCTGCAGCGCACGGGCTTTTTCGGCCGGAAAGGACCGGCATGGCAGGGCCGCATCGGCCAGCCGCTGCACGTCGAGACGCCGCAGGGGCCGATCGACGTGTTCGTGCGCGACGTGGCCGGCCAGCCCGGCGCACGCTTCGACCTGACGCGCTACAGCGACGAGGAGGCGACGACGTGGCTGCAGAAGAACGCGCTGATCTCGGAGCGCGGCAAGCAGTCGAACATGATCGGCGTGACGCTCGACGGCATCGATCCCGTGCACGACAGCCGTGTGCTGAACGCGATCGGAGATGCGTATCTGGCGCAGAACACGCAGCGCAAGTCCGAGGCGGCCGACAAGCTGATCCGATACATGGACGGCCAGTTGCCGCAATTGAAGGCGCAGCTGGAAGCGGCGGAGAGCCGCTTCAACGCATTCCGTGCATCGCACGGGACGGTCAATACGAGCGATGAGGCACTGGCATTGCGTCAACAGTCGGTCGACATCGAGACGCGCGTGCAGACGCTGCAGCAGCGGCGCGAGGAACTGCTGACGCGCTTCATGCCGAAGCATCCGGCCATCGTGGCCGTCGATGCGCAGCTCGCCGATGCGCAGCGCGCGCTCGACACGGCCCGCAAGCAGATCCAGCAACTGCCGACCGTCGAGCAGGGCGTGCTGCAACTGCAGCGCGACGTGGCCGTCGACACCGCGCTGTACACGAACCTGCTCAATACGCGCCAGCAGATGGTCCTCGCGCGTGCCAGCAAGACGGGCACCGTGCGAATCGTCGATACGGCGAAGGTCGCCGAGCAACCGATCGGTCCGCATCGCGGGGTCGCGGTGGTCGGCTTGCTGATGGTCGGCCTGATGGCGGGCGCGGCGATCGTGGTCGCCCGGCAGCGTGTCGTTGGCACGATCGGCGACGCGGAGGAAATCGAGTGGGCGACGGGTTTGCCGGTGTTCGCGACGGTCCCGCACAGCGCCGTCGCGGCACAAGCGGAGCTGCGGTCAAAGGTGCGCCGGCGCGGCCAGCGCATGCTGGCGACGCAGGTCCAGGCCGACGGACAGGACGCGGCGCTCGAAAGCCTGCGCAATTTCCGGGCGGCGCTGCAACTGTCGATGCCGGCCGCATCGAATCCCGTCGTGCTGATTTCCGGCCCGACGACGGGTGTCGGCAAGTCGTTCGTCGCGGCCAACATCGCGTCGCTCGTGGGCGCCGCGAAGCGGAGCGTCCTGCTGATCGATGCCGACTTGCGCAAGGGATCGCTGCACGACCGGTTCCGCTATAGCCGCGCGCCAGGGCTGTCCGACGTGGTGGCGGGCACCCACACGCTCGACGACGCAATCAAGCGCGGCGTCGCACCGGGCCTGGATTTCATCGCGATGGGCAACGTCGTTCCCGATCCGGGCGAACTGCTGCTGCAGCCCGCGCTCGCCGAACTGATCGAGCGGGTCGCGTCTCGCTACGACATGGTCGTGCTCGACGGCCCGCCGTTGCTCCCGGTCGCCGATGCGCTGGTGCTGGGGCACCTGGCGGGCGCCGTGTTCCTCGTCGCGCGGAGCGGCGTGACGACGTTGACGGAACTCGATGAAAGCGCGCGGCGGCTCGAGCACGCGCATATCGGCGTACGGGGCGTGATCCTGAACGACTACAAGGGCGCGCCGGGACGGTACGACTACGGCTACAACGATGCGAACACGCATCAGGCCACGTCGGGGTTGACGGGGATGATGGCGTCGCGGCAACGGGCGGAACGCCCGTCATGAACCGGCGAGCGGGCAGGGCTGGGGCCGGGCCGCGACCAGGCCCGGCGACGTTGCGCGGGATGGCGCGCGTGCGCGGTGCGGCGGGCGGTTACACGGGCTACTGGTGGGAAGATCCGGCCCGGCTCGTGCTGATGTTCATCCTGCCGTTGTACGGATTGCTGTCGCTCAGCCTGCTGGGCGACCAGAAGTCGATCGCGAGAATCTATTTCGACGGCTACTACGCGTTCGTCGGCGCGCTGTTCCTGATGGTGGTGGCGGCCACGGCGTGGCTCGCGACGACCGAAGCGCGGACGCGGCGCGGGCCGCCGGAAATGCCCGTCGAGGTGCCGCCGCGCGTGCTCGATTGCCTGTTTGCACTCGCGCTGTTCGGCAATCTCGTGATGATGAGCGGAGTCATCGCGCGTCCGGCGCTGCTGCTCGAGTTCCTGCACGGGCAGGCTACCGCGTACGACATGCTCCAGCAGATCGGTCGGATCACCGGGTTGAGTTCGTTCACGCAGGCGACGGCGCCGTTCGTCGCGCTCTATTTCTACGTGTTCCGAACGCCGGCGAAAGGCCTGAACCGCTACAAGATCTACATGGCCGTGCTCGCGGTGCTGACGCTGCTGCGCAGCTTCCTGTTCGCGGAGCGCCTCGCGTTGATCGAGATGGTGATGCCGCTCGCGTTGATGGTCGTGCGGTTCCGGCTGCACGGCCGGTATGCGCGGCTGCTGACGCTCGGGCCGTACGCGGCGATCCCGCTGTTGTTCGCGCTGTTTATCGCGAACGAGTACAACCGTTCATGGGAAGCCTATTACGTCAACATCTACGACAACATCTTCGACTTCGCGCTCGAACGGCTCGGCCTGTACTATTCGACGTCGCTGAACAACGGTGCGGGGATGCTCGCCGTGCTCGGCTGGGGGCAGGGCCATCCGATGTTCACGTTCGATTGGCTGATGCGCTTTCCGGTGATCGGCGCGACGTTCCAGCCGTGGTTCGATTCGAGCGACAGCTTCAACCTGTTTCTGAACAGCTACGCGGACCCGGAATTCAACAATCCGTCCGGGATCTTCGTCCACTTCTATGAATGGGGCTGGTTCGGGCTGCTTGACGCAGCCGTGCTCGGCTGGATGGTTGGCCGCAGCTATGCGGGCTGGCGCAGCGGCAACGGATTCTGGTGCTGCGCGCACGCGGTGCTCTACGTGTCACTGATGGAAATCATGCGTACGCCAAATCTGTTCAGCGGACGCAATTTCCTGCCGATCGTGTTGCCGATCATCGTGTTCCATTGGTTCGGGAAGCGCCCGGCGGGCGTTGGGCCTTCCGGGCATACGGGATCCGGACGCGGGACGCGCGCCGCGGAAACGAACGAGCGGGGCGGCAGTGCAACGGCATAGCGGCTCGCAGGGCGCCCGGACCTCGGGATGATCGCGCGAAGCTCAAGCGGTACGCGTTCGTACCGCCGTGTCGCGTCCTGGCCACGCGGGGAAGCCGGCAATGTGCGCGAAGCCTGTCCGCAATGCGACCAGATAGACGACGATCGGGATCGCGACACCGGCCAGCGTGCCGAGTACGAGGTGTAAGGCGAGATCGGTGATGCCGGCGCGCATCAGCACGATCCGTACGGCCGCCATCGCGAAGATGTGGGTCAGGTAGATCGGCATCGATGCGCAACCGATTGCCGCCAGCCATGCCGCGCGTGCCGGCTGCGACGCATACCGATGCGCGAGTTGCAGCGTCAGCGCGATGCCCGAGAACGCGGCGGGAAGCGCCCAGATGCTCGTCGCGCCACCGAAGCCGTGAGCGAATACAACTGCGGCGACGAATGCCGTTGCCGTGGCGGCGCATGCGGTTGGCCCGCTGTTGCGCGCGAGCCAGCCGGGCAACGCCTGCGACGCAATGACGCCCGTCACGAAGAACGGTGCGTTCATCAGCGTGATCGACAGGATGCCCCACTGCGTCGCCGCGCCGAGTACCAGCCCGAGCACCGCGCATCCGGCGAGCCAGCCGCGCGCCCGCGATGGCATGGGTGAACGCGTCGTATTCGGCACGGCCGCCGCGAAAGCCCGGATGCCGAGCATGCAGAGCATCAGCGCGTACAGGAACCAGAACTGTGCGAACGGTCGCCAGCCGATCGCCAGCAGGTCGTCCAGCGTGAACGGATGATTGGTGCCGTGCGACGCCATTGCAATCTGCACGGCGCCCTGCGCGATCGACCACAGCAGGTACGGATACACGATCGTCCTGATCTTCGACCACAAGAAACCGTCCGGCGCGCGGCGCAGCGAGCTGCAGACGTGCAGGCCGGACAGGAAGAAGAACAACGGCATGTGGAACGTGTAGATCACGTAGTCGTTCCACGCGAATGCCGTGTCGGCCGCGCCTGTCGGCACAAGGTCGGCGGAAACGGCACCGCGCAGCACGTGGCCGTATACGACAAGAATGATTCCCGCGCCGCGGGCGACATCGAGGCTGGTTTCGCGAGCAGTCATGATGAAGGGGCGGTCGGCCCGTCAGGTTCCGCACCGCCGGGATATCGGACAGTCGTTCACTGTATGGCGGACCGATGCGCAGGACAGTGCGGTGGGCGACAGTGGGTCGTCGTGCAGCCCGACGGATGTCCTACAGCCCCTCGAATATCGCCTTCATCATCTCGGCGCTTCGGCTCCAGCGATACTTCTCCGCGTGCAGGCTTCCCTTGCGTTTGAGCTCGGCCCTGAGTGCGTCGGAATCGAGCAGGCTCCGCAATTTCCGCGCGATGTCGTCCTGCGAATACGGATCGCAGTACAGCGCCGCATCGGCACAGACTTCCGGCAGGGCCGCAGATTTGCCGACTACGACCGGGCAGCCGTAGCGCATCGCCTCGAGAGGCGGTATGCCGAAGCCTTCGTAGATCGACGGATACAGGAAGCACGCGGCGTGCTGATACAGCGCCTTCAATTGTTCGTCGCTGATATAGCCGACGTACTTGACGTTCGGTTCCGCCGCCGCCATGAGGTCCTGCTTGCCGAACACGGTGGTGTTCTGCATCCCGACGATGACGAGATCGACCGACGGATCGTCGATCTGCCTGAACGCCGCGATCAGCCGGCCGAAGTTCTTGGTGGGATTCATGCTGCTGACCGCGAGCACGAACCGGTTCGGTGTCAGCGCATGCTTATCGAGCACGCTGGTGTCCGGTTCCAGGGTGTCGAGATGATCCGCGCCGAGCGGCACGACGCTGATCTTCTCCGCGGCAACCCCGCAGTGATGCGCGAGGCGATCCCGCGAGAAATAGGAGTTGGTCAGCACGCAGACGGAGGTTCGCGCCAGGATCCAGAACATGACCCGGTACCACATGCGAAACGGGCGGGAGAAATGCGCGGGGGTGTCGAACACGGCCGCGTCGTGCATGTAGATGATCTGGTTGCCGATGAAAATGGATGCCGAATTGCTGAGATTGACGATGCGGCCGCGGCGTGCGAACAACGGGAGCACCAGCTGTTCCCACACCACGCCCTTGTAAAAGCCGACTTTGACCATCTTCGCTCCGCTTACCTCGATGCCCGGCTGCGGAGGCACCAGCACGGTTACCGGATCCTGCGGCTGAAACTTGATCAATGCGGCGATCAGCTCGCGTGCGACGCGTTGCACCCCGGTTGTCTTCTGCGTGGTGAATCGGCCGTTGTATACGAGTGGCTTCGGTTTCTTGAACGAGATCATGTCCATAAGGGGATATCGAAATCAGGCTTTGACGTGATCCGCTGCAACCGGCTTGAACTCGCGCGTGTCGACGCGCGGCTCGTCGGTGCCGAGTCCGTAAAGCGCATGCCATTGCCGGAAGATCGCGCTCATCGAAAACCGCTGAATGGCCCGCTTTCGCGCGGCATCACCCATCCGCTCGCGAAGCTGCCGATCGTCGCGAAGGGCGGTCACGTACTCGACCATCTCGTCGGCGGTTGACGCGACATAGCCCGTCACACCATGAATCACCACGTCGCGATTGCCGACAACGTTCGTCACGACGGCCGGAATTCCGGCAACCTGCGCTTCGATCAGCGCGACCGGCATGCCTTCCCAGCGCGAGGTCTGGACATAGATGTCGAGTTCCGACGTCAGCGCCAGCGCGCGTTCGCGGGTTACCCAGCCACTGCATGCGACGGCCTCGCGCGCGGCGGAATCCGGGATCTCGGCCGCGTTGCCGCCGATCCACAGAAACTCGACGCTGGCGCCGTGCAACATGTCGGCGAGTCGCACGAATGCTTCATGGTTCTTCTGGAACGACGCGCGGCCGCTCATCCCGATCACGACCTTGTGGTCGTCGCGCGTACGGCGGGCCGGAATCTCCGCGACGTTCACGCCGTTTTCCACCAGGACCGCCGATCTTGGCCTGACTTTTCCGTTGATCTCGCCGAGCTCGCTGCCCGAGCACGCGACAATGGTGCCGCCGATGCGCGCCGCGATGCGCTCGAAGCTCAGATAAGCGAACTGCTTGATGGGCGACACGTCGCAGCGCAGGAATGACAGGCCGTGTGGCGAGTAGAGAACCGTTGCATTCGGGGCGGCGATCCGGGCAGCGATACGTCCCAGCACGCCGGCCTTCGACGAGTGCAGATGAATCGCGGTCGGCTTGCAGTCGCGCAGGGTACGGACGAGCGCGTGCACGCTCCGCAGATCCTGCCGGACGTTGACCTCGCGCACCATGTCGACATAGACCAGCTTCACGTCGGGCCGGAACAGCGTCGAGAAATCGGCCGGCGTTTCCGGGCGGATCGCGTGCAGCACCGTCACGTCCACGCCGGCCGCGGCGGCATGGTTGGCGAGATAGGTGAGCATCGACAGCACGCCGCCGCCGAATGCTTCGGCAATATGAACGATCTTTTCCTGGGTCATCTCTCGGTCTGTCGATTCGGTCGCGCTGTTCGTTACCCAGTGCGACGATGGAGGCGGCGTATCGTCAAGTCGTCAGCGGACCACGCATGCCGTACGTCCTATCCATTACGCATTCCTGATTGATTGATGCGCGATCGCCGCCGCCATTGCTTCCGGTCTGTCGGACTTGATCGCGCGAACACGCCACGTGGCGGCGAACATCTACGCGCCACGCATGCATCAATTGGTCCGGACCATTGTGAAGCGCACGCCGCACGCACTCGGTGCGATGGCTAACCGAACAAGCGAATCGGCAGCCGCAGTCGCGTCCGGATGGGATTCATCGCGCGCCGGTGCGTTGGTCGGGCGACTTGCGTACGCGAGCGAGCGGATTGGACAGATAGCGGATCGCGCGATTGCTCAGCGTTGACGATGGCAGCAAGCACGCGAGCGACAACACGGTAACCGCCACTTTCTTGGCCGGGCGCCAGAACGGGTTGCGCAGCACGGTGTGCCAGTAGCGTCCCGATTCGCACAGGAACCAGCGCCAGCGCCGCGCGAGCGGCGCGCGATACAGCGTGCTCGCGAAGCGCGCCTTCTCGATGGCGAAGTCGAGCGGGGCCATCGGTAGCGCTTCCCGCAACCGCGTGCCGGCAAGCGTGCGCAGGATCGACCAGCGGCGTTCGGCCTTCAATGCACCGGTTGCCGCGTCTTCCGAGTTGGCGAGCGCGAGGGCCGGGCCGTCGGCCGCGCTTGTGTTCGACTGCTGGTGCATGCGATAGCCGCCGAGCGTCGCATCGATCATGTGGACGGCACCGAGCAGCGCGATGCCGTAGATCGCGTAGAAATCGGCGCCATGGAGATTGTCGGCAGTGACGGGCACCGGAAAAATGCGTTTCAGCGCAGCGACCTGGTACGCATTGCCCGATGCAGGCGGCGACGGGTACAGCCAGCCCGCGCGCAACAGGCGGCCGCAATCCGTATCGATCACCGACTGCGGCACGCTCGCGCCGGTTCGCGCGCCATCGTGCGCGATCACGTCGAGCCGGAAATGGACCTTCACGAAATCGCCGGATGCGAACGCGGCGAGCACGCGTGCCGCGGCGTCGGCATAGAGCAGGTCGTCCGCGTCGAGCAGGATGACGTAGCGCGACGTGACGTGCTCCAGCGCGCGGTTGTACGCGGCAACCTGACCGCGATTCTCCTGGAACACCGCGGCAATGCGCTCGCCATACGAGCGAATGATGTCGCGCGAATCGTCGGTCGACCCGTCATCGACGATCAGAACGCGGACGCCGTGCGCGGTCTGTGCGAGCGCCGAGTCGATCGCGTCGCGCAGGTACTTGCCGTGGTTGTAGTTGCAGATTGCGATGGTCAGGTCGGTCATGTGCGGAAGTCGGACGGGCGCGCGGACGATCGGGGTCATGATACGGATCGCGCGGCTGCGCACAGTTCGCGAGCCTACCGTTCGGGAGTGCGCGCGCGCATGGCATATCGCGTCGTCGATGCGGTACTGGAGCGCTTGGTCTGATGACGCACCGAAGCCGTTCGGAGCCCCTGATCTAATCGACGTTGGAGCATCGCCGCTTTCGTCGGCTTAGCGGACAGGCCACGCAGCCGGCCGTCAATACGTGCGGTTCGACGTGCACGAAGACTTGTCAGGGAAACGATACGATATGCATGAATTGCAACGCCTGTCGCGCTTTGTGGTCGCCGGCATGTGCATGGCGGGCGCGCTATCGTGGCCGGCGCTCGCCGCGCCCGCCACCTCCGCGACCCAACCGGCCGCGCTTGATGCGGCGGTACCGGACGCGTACGTGCGTCCGGACCCCGCCGCGGCCGATCAGGGCGACGCGCTGCAACGCGCGCTCGACGCGCTGCGGCCGGGGCAGCGGCTTGTATTCGCACCGGGGCGGTATGTCGTCGGCCGGTCCCTCGTCGTGCGGCAGGCGCGTGTGGTGCTGTCGGGCTTCGGCGCGACGCTGATCGCGACAGCGCCGAACGATCAGACGATCGAGTTGCACGGCGACGGTACGACGCTCGTCGGGTTCCGGCTCACGGGAACCGGCACCACGCGTCTCACGACGCCGGAGTCGACGAAGATCGAGGTAACGGGGCGCGACGTGCAGGTGCTCGACAACATCGTCGACGGTGGCGCAGGCGCGGGCATTTTCGTGTTCGGCGGTGCGGATGTCGCGATCGTCGGCAACGAGGTGCTGTCGACGCTGGCGGACGGCATTCACATGACGCACGGCTCGCGCAACGTGCTGGTGCAGGGCAACGTCGTGCGTGGAACCGGCGACGACATGATCGCCGTCGTGAGCTACCAGGCGGAAGGCGTGCTGACCCGCAACGTGATGATTACCGGCAACTCGCTGGAAGGCAACCCGTGGGGCCGTGGCATCACCGTCGTCGGCGGCGCGAACGTGACGATTTCAAACAACATCGTGCGCAACGTGCAGGTCAGCGCCGGGATTCTCGTCGCTCAGGAAGACAGCAACCGCACGGTCGGCTCGTCTGACGTCCGGATCGAGCGCAACGTGATTGCCGATATTCAGACGGCGACAGGTCGGACCGATTCGCGTCCGCTCACGCAGCAAGCAGCGATCGAGGTCAGCACGTGGTCCGGTTCGGTGTCGCGCGTGACCGTGATCGGCAATCGCGTTTCGAATGCGCGATTCGATGGCATTCGGTTGTGGGGCAACGTGTCGGACATACGGCTGGCGGACAATCAGCTGTCGGGGATCGGCGGCATGCCGGTGCGGGCCGGACCTGAACCGGATTGCGCCGCCGGCGCGTCCGCGGGTTCGTCCGCGAACCATCGGGCAAGGGGCGCGCCGTGCACGAGCACGCGCCTGTCTCGGCCGGGCGCGCCCGACGCCGTCGGCGCCGATACGTCACTGCTGCCACGCGTGCGCGAATCCGTCAGACGGGCGCGCTGGTCCCAACGCGGCGTCGATTGATCGTGCGGGGCGCGGCCAACGCGCCGGCGCGATTCGCATGCACCTGTCCGACGCTCGTCCGGCTAACCGGGTTCTCCGGCCGAGAGCGATACGACCGGCGTGGGTTGCGCGGAAGTCGTCCTTGACGATGGCTGAACCGTCCCGACGACCGCCCGCCCATACTGATCGTCGAACCGCACGATATCGTCCTCGCCGAGATAGTTGCCCGATTGCACCTCGATGATTTCGAGCGGAATCCGGCCGGGATTCTCGAGTCGATGCACTTCGCCGACGGCGATATACGTCGATTCGTTCTCGCACAGCAGGAACGTCTCGGCGCCGCGCGTGACCTTCGCGGTGCCGCGCACCACGATCCAGTGCTCGGCACGGTGATAATGCATCTGCAACGACAACTGCCGGCCGGGTTCGACGACGATCCGCTTCACCTGGAAGCGCTCGCCGAAATCGATCGAATCGTAATGGCCCCACGGCCGCTGCACCTTGCGGTGCTCGCTCGCCTGCGGGCGCTGGTCGGTCTTCAGGCGCGCGACGATGTTCTTCACGCGCTGCACGTCGTGCTTGTTCGCGACCAGCACCGCATCGGCCGTCTCGATCACGACGACGTCCTTCATCCCGACGCACGCGATGAGGCGGCCTTCGGAGCGCACGAGGCTGTCCTGCGTATCCTCGAACACGATCGGTCCGCGCGCGACGTTGCCCTGATCGTCCTTCGGCATGATTTCCCAGATCGCGTCCCACGTGCCGACGTCCGACCAGCCGGCCGCGAGCGGCACCACGATGCCTTCGATGCCGAGCTCGCCGTGTTGCGCGAGGCGCTCCATCACCGCATAGTCGATCGAATCCGACGGGCACGCGTCGAAGGCCGCCGCATCGATCCGGAAAAACGGATCGTCGGCGACGCCCGCGCGCCATGCGTTCTCGCAGGCGGCGTGGATGTCCGGCGCGAGCGCGCCGATCGCCTTCAGCCAGACCGATGCGCGCGTGACGAAGATCCCGCTGTTCCACCAGTAATCGCCCGATTGCAGATAGCGTTCGGCCAGCGCCGCATCGGGTTTTTCGACGAAACGCCCGATCGCGTAGCCGCCCTGGCTGCCGTGGCGGCCCGAGCGCGGCTCGCCGACCTGGATGTAGCCGTAGCCCGTCTCCGCGCGGCGCGGCAGCACGCCGAGCGTGACGATCGCGCCTTCCTGCGCATAGCGCGCCGCGCGTGCGATCGCGTCCTGGAACGCGCCGACGTCGACGATCACGTGATCGGCCGGCATCACGGCGAGCACGGGGTCGTCCGCGAGCGCGCTCGCGTCGAGCGCGGCCAGCGTCAGCGCGGGCGCGGTGTTGCGCGCGGCCGGCTCCAGCAGGATGCGGGCGGGCGCCGAGCGGCCGTGCACCTGCTCGGCGCTCATGAAGCGATGCTGTTCGCCGCAGACGAGCAGCAGCGTATCGCCGAGCGACGCGTTCGCGATGCCGTTCAGGCGGCGCGCCGTCGCCGACAGCGGCGACTCGTTCGAGACCAGCTCGATCAGTTGCTTCGGATACTGCTCGCGCGACAGCGGCCACAGCCGCGTGCCGGAGCCGCCGGCGAGAATCACCGGCAGGATGCTCGGCAGATCGGGTTCGGGAACCGGGCGAAGGGTAGGGGTCATCGGTTCGCTCCGGTATCGGCGGGTAGCCGGGTGCGCGCGCGGCCGTCCGCGCGCGTGTCGTCGTTGCGGGAGACGGAAACGGCCCGCGACAGCAGGTGACGCAGCGCGCCGGCTGCACGGTCGGCCGACCGTACCAGGCCGACGAACGGCGCACCCTGTTCGAGATACGGGCCGTAGGCCTTGCGGAATCCGAACTGTTTGTAGAATGCCTGACGCGGCGCGGGGACGTGCGTGCGCACCGCGGTGTCCGGCCATGCGGCCTGCGCGGCGGTGAGCGCGCGCCCGATCAGGCGTTCGAGCGTGTCGTCGTCGCGGCAGCTTTCGCTCGTCAGCACCTTGTCGATCACGACGTCCGGATCGATGTCGTCGCCGGGCAGGATGCGCGCGTACGCGGCGACTTCCGTCGTGTCGCCGTTGCGCACGCTCGCATAGACGTGCAGCGCGCCCGCGTCCTTGCCGTCGATGTCGAGATGCGTGTGCGCATCCTCGACCACCAGCACGGCGTTGCGCGCGCGCAGGATTGCGTAGAGATCGACGGCGCTCAGGTGTTCGAATTCACAACAATGCCATTCCATGATGCGGTCCTCGCGTGATGCCTTCGGCACGCCGCGCCGCACGGACGCGGTCGTTCCGTGCGGCGCGGCGATCTTCATCATCCGGATGCGGGGTGCGGCGGTCTGTTCGAAAGCGTACTCACGCTCCGGATTCGCATGCACGGCGCGGGATACGACGCGACGTGCGCATCACGGGAGCGTCGCAATGTGCGATAGCACACACCGTCGGGGCCGGTGCCTTTTCATAATTGCTTCATCGTGGCGGCCTGCAATGAGGCGCGACCGACATCGCGCGCAAAACGGGTCACCGGGACGCGGGACCGAGGATTGCGGTGGTTCGCGACCGGCCGGTCGCGCGCTTGCACCGTCGCGTTGATCGGCCGGTGGGTTTGCTTCGGGTCGCGACGTGCGCGGTGGCTGATCGCCCCGGGAGGGCCGTCATGCTGCACCGCACGGCGCGCGGGCGTGCGTCCGATGCCCGGCGCCCGGCACCCGAGCCTGTCGGCGGGGAATTCGCCGAAAAGAGGCTGCGCGGCGCGAGGCCGGTGATTACGACGTGTAACGGCCGGGCGGCCCGCGCGCCGGCGCAAGGCGATGCGGCGACCCGCCGGCGCGCGCGATTATGCGGTCCGGACGCGCGGTCCCACGCACTTTTGGGAGATTTCGGTGAAAATCGCAGGTAATCGATCGTATCAATCTTGCGGAAAAGTAGTATTTGCCACTGATTGACGGGAATGGTCGGAGATAATCAAATCTCAGTGGTCAAAAGCGCGCAGCGCGGGGCCACGGGCAGCGTAACCGACTGATTCAGGATTATCTTTTGGTAACAAGGTCATCTCGAAACGGGGTGTAGATTCAGGTGCGGATGAAATGGGGCGGTCAATCCGGGCGCGGTTTGGCAGCCCTCCGGTTCAGCATCGGGCGCGACTGTCGTGTACGACGCGACGCACATGCGGACGGAATGTCCGTTTGCCGGCGTGCCCCGCCTGACGGCGGGTCGCTTCAAAGCCGGAATGTCATGGCTCCCGCAGCCGCGCATTCCGTTCGAGTTCGATGACAACGAGGCCGGATGACATCCGGCTCGACCTCCGGGGGTTTTCGCCGTGTGCAGTTTCGATCTTCGCCAAGGCTGCGGAAACGCAGCGCGGAAGGGCGGCCATGCGCCGCCGGCCGCAGCGCACGCGGACGGTTCGCGGAGTGCAGAGAGTGACGGTTCGTTATGAATATGCCAATAACGCGCGATAAGAGCGCCGGCGCGGGGAGCGGTAACGGGCAGCGTCCGCTGATTTACTGGACGCAGTCGCCGTCCGTGATGCTGCGAAAGGAATTGTCGCGCCGCGACTGGAAAGTGACGGTCGTCGCGCATGCGAACGACCTGCGCGACACGTCCGGCGAAATTACCTGCGGCATTCTCGATCTGAGCGGTGGCCATGCCGATGCGATCGGCAGCATCGCGTCGACCTGCGCGTCGATGCGCGACGTCGTCTGGGTGGCGCTCGTGGATGTCGGCCAGACGGCGTCGCCGAACGTGCGCGCGCTGTTGCGCGACTACTGCTTCGACTACGTGACGCTGCCGGCGTCGCACCAGCGGATCGCCGATACGGTCGGCCATGCCTATGGCATGGAGTGCCTGTTCGCGCGCGATCGCGAACAGCTCGAATCGGAGGAAAAGGGCATCGTCGGCACCTGCAGCGCGATGTTGCGGCTGTTCGATACGGTGCGGCGTTTCGCGCGCACCGACGCACCGGTGTTCGTGTTCGGCGAAACGGGAACCGGCAAGGAGCTCACGGCCGTCGCGATCCACCGTCATTCGGAGCGGCGCAACGGCCCGTTCGTCGCAGTCAACTGCGGCGCGATTCCGCCGCATCTGCTGCAGTCCGAGCTGTTCGGCTATGAGCGCGGCGCGTTTACCGGCGCGAACGCGCGCAAGATCGGCTACGTCGAGGCCGCGAACGGCGGCACGCTGCTGCTCGACGAAATCGGCGACCTGCCGCATGAAAGCCAGGCGAGCCTGCTGCGGTTCTTGCAGGAACGTTCGATTCATCGTCTTGGCGGCAGCGATCCGGTGCCGGTCGATGTCCGGATCGTGTCGGCGACGCACGTCGACCTGCGCGACGCGATGGAGGAAGGGCGTTTCCGCGCCGACCTGTTCCACCGGCTGTGCGTGATGCGCATCGACCAGCCGCCGCTGCGCGCGCGCGGCAAGGACATCGAACTGCTCGCGCACCACATGCTCGAACGCTTCCGCGGCGATGCGCGCCATCGCGTGCGCGGCTTTTCGACGGATGCGATCACGGCGCTCTACAAGCACGACTGGCCGGGCAATGTCCGCGAACTGATCAACCGCGTGCGCCGTGCGGTCGTGATGACGGAGGGGCGCCTGATCACCGCGCAGGATCTCGAGCTCGAATACTGTCTCGATGCGGCGTCGCCGTCGGTCGCCGACATCCGCAAGTCGATCGAGCGCGAGGCGATCGAAACCGCGTTATTGCGGACGCGCGGACGCGTCGCCGCTTCGGCGCGCGAGCTCGGCGTGTCGCGCGCGACGCTGTATCGCTGGATGGAGGCGTACGGCATCGAGCGACCGCGCGGGACGGGCTCGTCCGACTGATATGCGCCAGCATGACGCTCGCGCCGGACGCGAGCGTCGTGTCAGCCGGCCTGCGTGGCGCGCACCGCGCGCGCGGCGTTGACGGCCCGGATTTCCACCGTGGGCGCGACGTAGTCGTCGGCCGCCGCGAGCTTCCCGTCCGTTCGCAATGGAATGAGCGCGATGCGCGCAGGCGTGCCGGGCGCGAGATGGAACCAGTCGTCGCTCGGCATGAAGCCCGGCGCGTCGATCTGCACGTGGCGGGCGACGTGTCGCGTGTCGATGTCGACGTGCCAGGTCGCGCCGGTGCGCGACACGCATGCCTCGATCCCCGGTTCGCGACGCGCCAGCACGGCCGGATGCGTGCGGGACGGAAAATGGAACGCCTGCGACAGCAGCGTGCCGTCGTCGGCGCGTAAGGTCGCTACGACCGTATCGTGTTCGCAGGGGCCGAAGCGGTACGCGTAGGTCCAGTCGAAGAAGCGGCCGAGCAGCTCGGCCGAGCCGAGCCGTACCGTGTCGTGCGCGGCGATCCGCACCGGGGAGCCGGCCCGCGCGACCGGCGTGCGGCCGTCGCGCAGCGCGACCAGCTCGATCGCGGCCGACAGCGGCGCCGGGCGTTCGTTGACCACATGCACGTCGAGCCCGTTCAGGCCTTCGTCGACGAGCAGCACCTGGATCGGCTGCAGCACCTGACGCAGCGCATACCAAGCCGATTTCGGCCGGTGCGCGGCGTCGATCACGCCCCATCCGGCGCCCGGCATCACGTCCTGGAACTGCCACACGAGCGCGCCCGCGCAACGCGAACCGGTGCGCCGCCATTCGGAAAACGTCTCGCGCATCACGTCCGCGATCACCGCACGCGACAGCTCGAGGTAGCGCGCCGGGTCCTCGCGCCGCAGCCGGTCGGGCACGAAGTCGTACAGCGTCTGCAGATAATGGTCGCGGATATCGTCGAAATCCCACGACGTGCCAGGGTCGCGGGGCACGGCCGCCTTCCAGCGCGGTTCGTGCACGCCCGGCCAGCCGAGTTCCGCGAGCGTCGCATCGCCCGGCACGTTCGCGAACGCGAGGCATTCGCTCGCAAAGCGCACGTCCGCGCGGCGCGCGTCGTCGAGCGGGCGCAGATACGCGCCGACGCCGTAGTAGTGCGACACGCGTTCGCGCGGCATGAACGGCAGCACGCCGCCGTCGGGCGAATCGGGCACGTACGGGACGTCGGGGCGGTGTGCGGCCGCGTGGCCGGCCAGCCGGTCGGCGGTCAGCTCGACGAAGCGCTGCTTCGGCCCGAGCCCCGACATCGCGGCCTGCTGCGCGATCTCGCTGCCGCCGCACAGCACCGCAAGCGACGGCGAAGGGCCGTGACGCGACAGGAACTGGCTCGCCTCGCGATCGACGTTGGCCGCGAACGCGGGATCGTCGAGCGCGTAATCGAAGTTCGCGAAACCGAAGTCCTGCCAGACCAGCAGCCCGAGCCGGTCGCACCATGCGTGGAACGCGTCGGCCTCGTAGGTCATCGTGCCGCCGACACGAATCATGTTGAAGCCGGCGTCGCACGCGAGCCCCAGCAGGCGGCCGTAGGTCGCGTCGTTCGCGTGCAGCGCGAGCGGCGCGGCGCTGCTCCAGCATGCGCCGCGCGCGAATACGGGCACGCCGTTGATGCGCAGTCCGAAACCCTTGCCGTCGGCGCCGGCGTCGACGTCGATCGTGCGAAAACCCGTCGAGCCCAGCGACCGGCGCGCATCGCCGATATGCAGCGCGATCTCGTAGAGCGCCGGTTCACCGTGCGTATGCGGCCACCAGCGGCGCACGTTCGGTATCGCGACGCTCGTGCGCAGCCGGTCGGCGCCGGCGCGTTCGAGCGTCGCGTGATGTTCGCCGCATGACAGCCGCGCCGCGAACATGTCGGGCAGCGGCGCGGCGAACGTCAGTTCCGCATCGAGCCAGCCCGTGTCGCCTTCGACGCGTGCATGCAGTTTGCAATCGGTAAGAATGGGCCCGTCGGACGGATCGAGCACGTCGATGGGCCGCCATGGGCCGGTGGGCACATACGGCGGGAACCAGCCCGGCATATGGCCGAACAGCGACGTGCGGATCGTGCGCAGCGTGGCCGGTTCGGCCAGCCGCGTGCGCCAGCGTGCACGGCGCGTCGCGCGCGCGTCGCGCAGGTGCGGCGCGAGCGCGCGGAAACAGACGGTCAGCCGGTGCGTGCCGTCGAGCGACACGGGCACGTCGTGCGCGACGAACATGCTGTCCGAGCAGTGGATCGGCGTGTCGTCGAGCCAGGCCTGCGCGAGCGTCGCGAGGCCGTGAAAGCGCAGGATGCGCAGCCCGCGCCCGCGCAGTTCGAGCCGATACCAGTGGTCGCGCTCGTCGAGCGACGCGGCTTCGTCGAGCCGGCCGGACAGCGCGAGCGCCTGCGCGACCGTGCCGGGCACCGGCGCCGCGATCCAGCCGTCGTGGTCGGCCGGGAGGTCGCGCGGCTCGCGCACGGCGCCCGCGGCCGTCGCCCGCATCGACCATGCGGGCAGCGTGCGCGCGCGCGTCACCGCATGGCCGGCACGGGCGCTGCGTTGGCGCGCACGGGCGTCACGTGCCGCAGCGGCGCGCCGATCTGCCGCGCGCACGCGACGAGGTCGGCGTACGCAGCCTCGATCGCTTCGAGCGTCGCATCGCCGCGTTCTTCCTTGCCGCGTGCGCACGCGCGCGCGAGCCGAAATTCGAGCACCATCGCTTCGGACGCGATGCGATCGCACGCGGCGCGGATCTCGGCGAACGGCCCGGTGCAGCCGCTGGCGTGCAGCCAGCGCGCATAGTGGCCGAACAGTTCGAAATTCGCGCCGAGCTGCCGCACCGAATTGAACGAGTACGCATGGAAGCGTTCGAGCGGCGCTTCCGCGAGGATCTGCGCATCGGTCTGCAACTGCCGGCGGAACGCCGCGATCGGATCGACGACCGGCAGGCGCCGCAGGTGGCGCTGCAACGCGGCGAGCGAGGCTTCGCACAGCGCGCGCTCGTCGAGCGGCGCAAAGCGTCGCTTCGCGCATTCGACATACGGCGGCAGCGTCATCGGCGAACTCGCGCCGATGAGCCCGTTGTAGTCGAAATCCTCGGCAACGTAATAGCCGCTGTTGTGGAAGTAGCCGATCTGGTGCTTCTCGCGGTCGATCGCGTCGATGCCGATCGTCGTCTTCGTATGCTGCGTGCGGTAGCTGGTGCCGCGCGTATCGGGCAGGAACCACGCGTCGACCTCGACGATCATCAGGTGGCCACGCGCGACCTGCGTCTCGATGTGCTGGTCGAGCGGCTCGTAGATCGAATGCTCCTGCACGACGATCCCGTAGAGCCGCTCCAGTTCGTCGTGCGGAAACTTGAAGAACGTGAACTGGTCGCCCTCGAAATCGAGCGCGATCGTAAACGGCAGCGCAGCATACGGATTGAGGCCCCACCAGCGGAGCACTTCGAGCCACATGTCGACGTAGCAGTTGGTCTGCTTCCAGACCATCTCCTGACTGTGCAGCGGGTGCGGCCGGTAGTGGCGCGCGCGGTGGCGCACGCCCTCGAACGACGCGTCTTCGCCGTCGCGGGAAACGAACCTCATCGCGCGCCCCACAGCACGTCGCGCACGTCGCTCGGCCATGCGTCGATGTCGAAGCCGTGGTGGCGGAACAGCGCGAGCGTGAGCCGCTCGAGGCCGAAGCCGACGCAGCCCGTGTGCGCGACGTCGCCGGTCGCGGTGCGGATGTCCCACAGCAGTCCGAAGTGGTCCATGTGGTAGTTGAAGCTCAGGCACGCGGTCTGCCGGTCGTCGTGCTCGATCGGAATCAGCAGCTCGAACTTCAGGTTCTGCTCGCGCTGGCTGTCCGCGACGATCTTGCCGCCGCGCCCGAAGAACGGGTCGTTCGCGAGATCGATCGCATTCGGCAGGCGCAGCGCGTCGATCATCCGCGTGCCGCGTTCGATCCATGTCTCGCGGAACGAGACGATCTGCTCGGGCGTGCCGATCCGCACGTACTCGCGCATCCGGAACAACTGCATGCGGGTCGGGTCGAGCGACGGTTCGTGACGGAAGCAGTACGAGAACACGTCGACGATCCGGCCGTCGGCGGGCAGCGCGCCCGCGCGCGCGACGACGGGATACACGGGGTAGCACGCGGCCGGCGTCATCACGACGTAGGTCGGCTTCTGGTTTTCGGTCCAGTCGTCGCCGCGATCGAGGCATTGCAGCACGCGCTGATGCTGGCGTTCGTCGCCGCAGAACGCATGCACGCTGCCCGCCAGTTGCGGAAAGCTCTTCATGTATTCGCTGCGCTCGAACTCGGTGCGGCTCATCGCCGGCGGGAAGCGCAGCACTTCGGCCTGCTGGTCGGCGCCGAGGCGCGTGACGAACGCGTCGAGCGCTTCGACCACGCGCTCGAATCGTTCGCTGCGGCCGAACAGGCCCTGGATGCCGGTCGAGACCAGCAGGCCCGCATCGATCAGCGCGTCGCGCAGCGGATTGACGCCCGCGCGGTCGAGCGGTGCGTTGGCGGGAACGGAGGGGGCGGTGGGCACGGCGAGGCGATCGTTCACGTATGTTTCTCCAGCGTCGCGGGACGCAGCGCGAGCAACAGGCTCGCAGTGTTGGCGGCAATGCGGTCGTTGCTGATCATCAGCGGCGCCGCGTGCAGGTCGCGAATGTGGCGGCCGATGCTGAACGGCGTGCCTTGCTTGTAGCCCGCCATCCCGCAGATCATCATCGCCTGGTGCGCGACCTCGAGCGCGGTCGCCGACACGTAGGTCTTCAGCGTATTGATCTCGGCGGCCCATGCCATGCCGGCCGACCACGAGCGGGCCGACGCGTTCGCGTGGAGGCGCAGCACGTTGTCGACGCGCGCCTGCATCGCCTGCATCAGCGCGAGCGATTCGGCGATGCGCCGCGCGGCGGGCGACGGCGCGCCATCGGTCTGGCGCGCCTGCGCGCGGAAGAACTGGTGCGCGCGATGGAACGCGTCGCCGGCCACGCCGATCCACACCGCGGCCCACAGGATGTGCGAGACCGGCACCATCGTTTCCTCGGCGATCTTCGCGAACGGCACCGGCAGGCATTGCACGGCGGCGCCCTGCGCGTCGAGCACGAAGCCGTTGCTGCACGTGCCGCGCATGCCGAGCGTGTCCCATTCGCCGCGGCGCGTGAGCGTATAGCCGTCGCGCAGCAGCGTGACGAGCACCTGCTCGGAAGCCGGCGCATCCGCATCGCGTCGCGCGGTGGCGAGAATGCCGTCCGCGTAGTCGCCGTACGAGATCGTCGGCGCGGATTTGTGCAGCCGGAACCCGCCGCCGTCGATCTCGAGCGCGCACTGGCTCGCGCGCAGGTTGCCGCCGACGCCGTCTTCCGACGTGGCCGACGCGAGCAGCCACTGGTGACGCACGAGCTGCTGCAGGAACAGCTTGTGCCAGCCCTGGTCGGCGGCATGGTCGACGATGCACGCCACCTGGATCTGGTGCATCGCGAACACCATCGCCGACGACGCGCACGCCTGGCCGAGGATCGAGCAGGCCGACGCGATGTCTTCCAGCGACGCGCCAGCGCCGCCGAGATGGGCCGGCACCATCGCGCCGAGCAGCCGGCGCGCGCGCATCGCCTCGATTGCCTCGACGGGGCAGCGCGCGTCGCGATCGACCGCATCGGCATGCTGCGCGGCGATCTGCGCGACGGCATGCGCGGCCTCGTCGAGCCGATGCGAATCGCTGTCGGACGCGAGTTCGGGAAGCAGCGCGCTCATGCGGAGTGCTCGGTGCGTTGCAGCGTGGCGATCGTGTCCGCGAGCGCGTCGATGCTGCGGAACAGGTTGCGGTTCAGCATCTCGTCGGGAATCTCGATGTTGAACTGCTTTTCGATCGCGAGCATCAGCTGGATCGTATCGAGCGAGGAGAGGCCCGCTTCGTAGAGGTCGTCCCCGTCGCCGATCGAGTCGATCGCGGCTTCGAGATGGGCGACGTGCTTCAGGATGGTTCTGATTTCGTTTTTCACGTGCTGCTCCGGCGTGCGTGGTGTCGTCCGCTCGGGCAGACGCGCGATAAGCGCTGACATCCCCCCGGCAGTCCGGCATCAGTAGACCATCGGCAGCCCCGGCGTTCTGTTCGCCACCCTACAAACGGCTGACCCGGCACGCGGGCGGCGCCGAAGCGCCGCCCCGACCCGGCGCGCCGATCACGCGCGCGACGCGGCCGGCACGCCGGAGTCGGCCGACAGGATGCGCTTCATCTCGTCGCGCACGATCGCGCGGCAGCCGCACGACATTTTTTCGAGGCCGTCGAGGTCCGCGAGCTCGATCGAGCTGCGGTATTGCCGGATCAGGCCGAGCTTCTGGATTTCGCCGGCGGCGTCCGTGACCGTTTCGCGTCGTACGCCGAGCATTTGCGCGAGCATGCTGTGCGTCACCTGGATCTCGATGCTGCGCGTGCGGTCGAACGCGAGCAGGAACCATCTGCATAACTGATGTTTGAGCACGTGATGACGGCTGCAGAACGTGATCTGCGCGACCTGCGCCATCAGCAGCCGCACGCAGACGAACACGAGATGGCGGATCACCGGCGACGCCTCGAACGCGGTCGCGAAGACGCGCCGGTCGAGCCGGTAGACGAAGCCGTCGCGGCACGCGACCGCGCGGCAGGGCATCCGGCCGCTGCCGCCGATCACGTCGTCGCAGACCACGCTTTCGCTGCCGATCTCCGCGACTTCCAGCGTCATGCCGCCGGACGACACGTACTGCAGCGAAATCGCGGTCGTGACCGGCAGGTAGACGGCGGCGAGCATTTCGCCGGGTTCGCACAGCACTTGCCCGGATTTCAGGTGAACGAGTTGCAGGTGGGGCGTCAGCGTGGCGAGTTCGTCGCGGTCGATGGCCGCGAGAAACCGGTTGGCGTCGAAGCTGTGGGAAAGCTCGATCATGCCGTTCGCATAAGCGACGGCGTCGGTGGCCTGATGAGTCACGGCGCATCCTCGCAGGTGGGCGGTCGCGCGTCGTTGCGGCGAATCCCGGAATGGAAATCGCACGATCGTGCGGACTTTGTTGATCAAAAAAACGGAATGACGATACTCGCGAAAAAGGCTAGCACGCAATTGAATTCGGCCAATTCGACCTTTTGCCATTTCACAAAGTTTGACGATTTCGACTGCACGCAAACGTTATGTCGATTTAAGAATTCCTTTCTCCGGAATTAATCATCCGGAAATGGAATCGTGAACCTGCTTGTCATTCTATGTCGACCGGAATCAATCGGACAACGTGACGAATCGTACAGAGAAAGTGGCGGGAAGACATTGAACATTATTTGACAAATAAATGGGGTCATCCAGATTTTGTATTTATATCAACGTCTTGCAGGCGATATGTGCGGTGGTGGACAGAGTGGGGAATTAGTGTGCCGATTCAAATTTGAGACAGTTTGAAACGAGCGTGTGCGGTGCGGCGACGCCGAGAAATGCTGCGCCGCACATCACGGAAACAATTGAAAATCGGCTGTAAGTATTTGAACGATAAGCATCGCGACCGCAACGCCGGCGTCCCGAGCCGGCGCGCGGGAATTGATCAGTCGAATGCGTGCTGTGTCCGTCGTATGGGGGAGTGTCCGGAAATGAGACGTTTTTTCGGTTTTGGGGTCGGTTATTCAGGGGCTCTAAATCGGATGTGATTCATATATTAAGGACGGGCGGCTATTGGCACGTAAATCGCTTATTCGGGCTGGCGTGTCGAAACGGGGCAGTCGACTCAATTCGGCGTTGACAAGCCGATGATCAGTCGGATTCAGGGTTGTGGGCCGCAACCGCTGTCAACGTCCGGGCGCGCATCGCGATAACGAGTTCCGTGCCTGCCGCTGGCGGCGCGGACGATAAAAGGGATACAGACATGCTTCATCTTCACTCGAGCTATTCGGCGAACGCCATTCTTGCTGCCCTCCCGGAGGACAGCATCCGCGCCATCGCCCCGCATCTCGAACTGGTCAGGATCAAGGCCGGGATGCTCGACCGGGTCGGCGAGCCGATGCGTCATCTGCATTTTCCGACGACGGCGATGATGTCGGTGCAGCACCTGATGGAGGACGGTGCGATGGTCGAGGTGGCGGTGGTCGGCCGCGAGGGTGTGGTCGGGCTGGGGACGCTGGTCGGCGGTATCGCCGCGTCGAGCCGGGTCGAAGTGCGCATCGGCGGAATGGCCTATCGCGTGCCGAGTTGCGTGATGCGCGCCGAATTCGAGCGGTCGGCGCAGACCTACCGGCTGTTGCTCAACATCTGCCAGGCGACGATGGCGCAGATCTCGCGCAGCGCGCTGTGCAACCGGCATCACTCGGTCAGCGAGCAGCTCAGCCGCTGGCTGCTGCTCGCGCACGACCGGATCGACGGCGACGAGCTGGCCGTCACGCAGCAGACGATCGCGAACATGCTCGGCGTGCGGCGCGAAGGCGTGACGGAAGCGGCCGGGAACCTGCAGGAAGCCGGGCTGATCCGACAACGCCGCGGCCGCATCACGGTGCTCGACCGCGACGGCCTCGAACATCACGCGTGCGAATGCTACAGCCTGATTCGCGCCGACTATCGGCGGTTGCTCGGCACGCGCGAGCATGCGAGGCAGGCGACGATTCGCCCGCGCATGCCGGACGCGTACCGCGGATTCCCCGCGCATGGTGCGTGACGATGCAGTCGATGTCCGGTGGAACGAATGCGATCCGGCGTGCCGCGATCGCGGCGGCCGACGTCGTGCTCGTGCTGGCCGGGGCGCTCGCCGCGCAGGCGGCGTCGGGGCTCGGTTGGCATGCGCTGTCCGACGCGCAGCGCGGCGCGATCGCACTGCTGTGCGTGCTGACGGTGGCGCTGCTGCCGCGCTACCTGCGCACCGTGCGCGGCGGCGTGGCGGTGCGGGGCGGTGCGCACGTGTTGACACACACGCTGGTGGCCGTGGTGTGCGCGAGCGTGCTGACGGTTGCCGGCACGATGTGGATCATGAATCGCGGCGGCACCGTGACGACCCGCTGGATCGCGCGCACGGTGCTGGCCGGCGACGCGGCGCTGCTGCTCGGCCGCGCGGCGCTGCTGGCGTTCGCGCTGACGCGTGGCGACCCGCGTGCGCGGCAGCGCCGCGTCGCCATCGTCGGCGCAACGGCTTACGGGCGCGTGGCGATCGAGCGGATGCAGCTCGCGCCGAACGGCCCGTTCGCGGCCGCGTGCGTGTTCGACGACGATGCGCCGGCCGCCGCGGGCGGCATCGGCGGCGTACCGGTGATCGACGACTGGAACGCGTTGCGCGAGCGGATTCGCGGCGGCGACATCGACGAGGTATGGCTCACGCTGCCGATGTCGCACGAGTGGCGGATCCAGCGGATCGTGCGCGAGTTGCGCGACGAGTTCGTCGAGTTGCGGCTGTTGCCCGACGTGCGGCAGATGGCGGTCGTCGATCGTTCCGCGACCGACGTGCTCGGCATGCCGGCGATCAATCTCGCGACCACGCCGCGCTCCGCGCCTGAGCTGTGGGCCAAGTTCGCGTTCGACCGGCTGTTCGCGTTCGGCGTGCTGATTCCGTTGCTGCCGCTGCTGACGATGCTCGCGATCGCGGTCAAGCTGTCGTCGCCGGGGCCCGTGCTGTTCAGGCAGCGCCGCAAGGGCGTCGACGGCCGCGAGTTCGACATCCTGAAGTTCCGGACGATGCGCGTGCATCGCGTGCAGCCGGGCGTCGTGCGGCAGGCGTCGCGCAACGATTCGCGCATCACGCGCGTCGGCGCGTTCCTGCGGCGCACGTCGCTCGACGAGTTGCCGCAGTTCTTCAACGTGCTGTTCGGGCAGATGTCGGTGGTCGGCCCGCGTCCGCACGCGATCGAACACGACGACTTGTATCGGCAACTGATCGACTGTTACATGTACCGCTACCGCGTACGGCCCGGCATCACCGGATGGGCGCAGGTGAACGGCTATCGCGGTGAAACGCGCAAGGTCGAGGCGATGGCGGCGCGCGTGAAGTTCGATCTGTTCTACATGCAGAACTGGAGCTTCTGGTTCGACATCAAGATCATCCTGCTGACGGTGGTGCGCGGCTTCATCGGGCGCAACGCGTTCTGAGGATTCCGAATGATTGCAGCAGCGCTGCGCGAGCGATCGTATCGACCGCGCGATGCCGGTCCGCGGGCGCGGAAAGAACCGCGGCGACCGCACGGGAAATTGCTGCGCTGCGGGTGTGCCGACGCGCTGCGCCGCCCGCGCCGCAAGGCGGGGATTGCGCGTCCGTCCCCAGTTTCCGCACCGCTGCCGCTGCGTGAACGGCACGCTGATTCCGGTCAACACACGCGTGTTCAATGGGTTTATCCTGCGTCGAATGCGTCCGGCGTTTCGCGTCCGGCCGCCCATCCGGATGCGACCGCGCAGGTCATGCCTGCGCGCCGCGCACCGGTGCGATACCGCGCGCCGCTCTTGTTTCGCGCGGAACCCGGAACAGGAGAGACGGCCATGTCGCTCGACCCACGACAACGGCAGACGCTGAAGCAGCGGCTGAACGAGAGCGAGCAGGCGCTGCGTGCGGAGATCCGCGCGAGCGAAGACCAGCGCGCGTCGGAATCCTATGCGGAGCTTGCCGGCGCGGCGCCGGACGAGGGCGACGAGGCGAATGCGGACCTCTTCGTCGACGTCGACCATGCGTTGATCGGCATGAAGCTGACCGAGCTGCGCGCGGTTGGCCGCGCGCAGCAGCGGATGCGCGACGGCAGTTACGGCGAATGCATCGACTGCGACGGCTCGGTCGGCTACGAGCGCCTGCTGGCGCGCCCGACCGCCGAACGCTGCACGCATTGCCAGTCGCTCTACGAGCGGCGCTACGCGACGACCCCGCGCGCATCGCTCTGACGTCGTGCGTGCGTACGCTCGCCGACCATGGCCGCGACATCCGGACGATGATCGCGAACGGCGACAATCCCGGGAAGATTCCGTCGATCGGGCGCGGCTGGCTGACGCGGCATGACGTGCTGAACACGCGCACGCTCGCGCAACCGCAGCCACTGCTGGCGCGCACGATGGGCGGTGCGGGCAGCACCGGCGGCAGCGGCACGCAGCGGAGCCGGTCGAAGGGTGCGTGAACGCGTCGCGCCCGGCCGCGACGCGTTCGACTCATGCCGGCAAGCTCATCCGAGTACGCCGGTCGCCGGGACGTAGGGCAGCCCGAGCGCCTGCGCGACCGCTTCGTACGTGATATGGCCGTCGCACACGTTCAGGCCCGCGCGCAGATGCGGATCGTCGAGCATCGCCTGTTTCCAGCCCTTGTCGGCGAGCGCGAGCGCATGGCCGAGCGTTGCATTGTTCAGCGCAAAGGTCGACGTGCGCGCGACCGCGCCGGGCATGTTCGCGACACAGTAGTGGACCACCCCGTCGACGACGAAGGTCGGCGCAGCATGCGTGGTCGCATGCGAAGTCTCGAAGCATCCGCCCTGGTCGATCGCGACGTCGACGACGACCGCCCCCTTGCGCATCGTCGCGATCATGTCGCGCGTGACGAGCCGCGGCGCCGATGCGCCCGGCACGAGCACGGCGCCGATCACGACGTCGGCATCGCGCACGGCTTCGTCGACCGTATGCGCATTCGAGCAGACGGTCGCGATCCGGTTGGCGAACACGAGATCGAGCTGGCGCAGCCGGTTCACGTTGGTGTCGAGCACGGTGACGCGCGCACCCAGGCCCACCGCCATCTGCAGCGCGCCGGTGCCCACCACACCCGCGCCGAGCACGACGACGTGCGCGGCCGGCACGCCCGGCACGCCGGCCATCAGCACGCCGCGGCCGCCGCGCGGGCTTTCGAGGTGGGTCGCCGCGACCTGGATCGACATGCGCCCCGCGACTTCGCTCATCGGTGCGAGCAACGGCAGGCCGCCGCCGGGGCCCGTCACGGTTTCGTAGGCGATGCAGACCGCGCCGGATTTCACGAGCGCGGCGGCCTGATCGGGATCGGGCGCGAGATGCAGATACGTGTAGAGGATCTGGCCGCGCCGCAGCATCGCGCATTCGGCCGGCTGCGGCTCCTTGACCTTGATGATCATGTCGGCGCGCGCGAAGATTTCGTCCGCGCCGTCGCTGAGCAATGCGCCCGCGGCCGTGTAGTCGTCGTCGAGCAGGCCGATCGCCGTGCCCGCGCCGCGCTGCACGAGCACGCGATGGCCGTGCCGCGTGAGTTCGCGCGCGCCGGCCGGCGTGAGGCCGACGCGGTATTCGTGGTTCTTGATCTCTTTCGGCACACCGATCAGCATGAGTCGCCTCCATGGCCTTCGTTATCGTCGTCGTGCGGGCAGCCGGTTGCACAGCGGCGTGCCGATCGCAGTACTGGAATAACAGCGTAGTGGTGCGCGGAGGGAAGTCAAGCAGCCGGCTCGCGCGACGACGCATCCGCACTGCAGCGCAGCATGCGCGGCGACCGGTTGCGACCGGACGTCGCAATGCGCGCGTGGCCGGGTTTCGGTATCGTCGTGCGTGGCGCGGGCCGGGGCCGCGTGCCGAATCCTTTCGGCAACACAACGGGACGAGGACATCGATCGACATGACAGGTGCGTATTTCAGCGTGCCGACGCTTTGCGCCATCGCGCTCGTGCACGTCTACTGGGCGTTCGGCGGCCGGCTGGGCAAGCGTGCGGCCATTCCGGAGCAGGACGGCGTACCGCTGTTGCGGCCGACTGCCGTCGGCACGCTTGCCGTCGCGGCGGCACTGCTGGGCGGCGCAGGCGTGGTCGCCGCGCGTGCCGGCTGGCTCGGGCGCAACGCGTATCCCTGCACGATCGCGTTCGCGGTCGTTGCGCTCGCATTGATCTTCGCGGTGCGGGCCGTCGGTGATTTCCGCTACGTCGGCTTCTTCAAGCGGATTCGCGGGTCGCGTTTCGCGCGGATGGACACGCTGTATTACTCGCCGCTGTGCGCGGCGCTGGCGTTGTCGATCGCGTCGATGTTCTGGCCGTGGTGAGTGGCGGCCGGCGCACGGCTCACTCCGTGCGCGTATCGTCGATCAACGCTACGTATTCGGCTGGCACGGCATCGGTCAGCCAGACGCCGTTTTCGGCGACGAAGAACGTATGGCCTTGCCGATGCATGCGCCGCGCATCGACTTCGAGGATCGCGGGCACGCCGTAGCGCACGCCGACGGCCAGCGCCGTGCGGACGTCCGCCGACAGGTGTACGTGATGACGGGCGCCGGGCTTCAGCCCTTGCGCGCGAATCGAATCGAGGAAGCGCGTCGCCGTGCCGTGATAGAGGCGCTCGGGCGGTTGCGCGGCCGGATATTGGCGCTGCACGGCGGGCGTCGAATGGCCCTGTACCGCGCGGATGCGTTGACCGTCATCCGACAGCGCGAAGCGCTGCTTGTCGCTGGTTGCGCACACGCTTTCGATCGTCGCGCGATCGAGCTGGCGTCCGTGACGGGCGGCGCCGGCGATCAGTTCGTCGATGTCGGCCCAGCCTTCGGCGTCCAGTTGGAGGCCGATGGCCTGCGGCTCGTGGCGCAGCAGGTAGCTCAGATATTTGCTGATGCCGGTCGCATCGGGCGCCGGCTGTTTGTTTTTCTCGGTGTTCATGAGTTGCGGAGGCTACCAGAGCGCGCTGCAACTCGATACCGTCATCTGTCCGGGCGTCGCCGGAAAGCGACACGCGCGCGCCGCAGCTGATCGTCCGCCCGGCCGGCAAGCTGTCCGCTATCTCGCCATCCTTGCACATTCCGGCTTCCGAATTTCCCATTGTTGCTAATTTCGATGCACTGAATTGCATTGAACCCCCTGGCAATGGAACCGGTTCCAGCTATAATTCGCCCGCACTCGTCGCCGGACCCGAAAGAGGTCGTGCGCGTTGCGCTTGCCGTGGGCAGACGCGACGTCTAAGTTGAACAAGGGTCATGGGCGATGACGGACAGATGCAGGCCGATGCCGGTATTTGTCCGACGATAGGCCCGCAATGAGGTCGATCCGCGCAGCGCGCCGCCGGCATCCGGGGCGCCGCGCGGCCGCAACGAGGGCGTCCCCGCGAATCGCGGCCGGCCGCCAGCATCGAGGTTGTGCGCAACACACGAAAGAACAGGGCAACCGGCCGCCTGCGGCACGGCTGCCTGCCGGGCACGCGGCATGCGGAATGCGCGCGTCCGAACCCCGATCCCCAACGATCAACATCCGACCATGTCCACGTCACCTGACAAACCCAATTCGCGTCGCCGTTTCCTGCGCACATCGGTCGCGCTCGTGCCGATCGCGTCGGTCGCCGGCTGCGACCTGCGCTCGTCGTCGTCGCCGTCCGCGACGACGGCCGGCAACGCGTCCGCTGCGTCGGCCGGCGCCGACCGCGCGCCGTACAAGCCGACCTTTTTCGATGCGAAGGAATGGGCGTTCGTCCAGGCCGCGGTCGACCGGCTGATTCCGGCCGACGCCGAAGGCCCCGGCGCGCTCGAAGCGGGCGTGCCCGAATTCATCGATCGCCAGATGGAGACGCCGTATGCGCACGGCGCGACGTGGTACATGCAGGGGCCGTTCCAGCAGGGCGTGCCGGAGCTCGGCTACCAGTTGAAGCTGGTGCCGCGCGACATCTACCGGCTCGGCATCGCGGCGGTCAACCGCTATTGCGAAAAGGCGCACGGCAAGGCGTTCGCGGATCTCGACGCGCCGACGCGCGACGCCGTGCTCGGCGCGCTGGAGAAGGGCGGCGCGCAGATCGACGACGTCCCGCCCGGCCTGTTCCTCGGCCAGTTGCTGCAGAACACGCGCGAAGGCTACTTCTGCGATCCGGTGCATGGCGGCAATCGCGACATGGCCGCGTGGAAGATGATCGGTTTCCCGGGCGCGCGCGCGGACTTCATGGATTTCGTCAACCAGAGCGGCAAGCCCTATCCGTACGGCCCCGTCTCGATCAACGGGGAGCGCAGCTGATGGCCGCAGACAAGAAGCCGCATGTCGATGCGGTAATCGTCGGTTTCGGCTGGACCGGCGCGATACTCGCGAAGGAACTGACCGAAGCGGGCCTGAACGTCGTCGCGCTCGAGCGCGGCGAATATCGCGACACCTACCCGGACGGCGCGTATCCGAACACGATCGACGAGCTGACCTACAACATCCGCAAGAAGCTGTTCCTCGACCTGTCGAAGACGACCGTGTCGATCCGCCACGGCCTGCAGGACACCGCGCTGCCGTACCGGCAGCTCGCCGCGTTCCTGCCGGGCGAAGGCGTCGGCGGTGCGGGGCTGCACTGGTCGGGCGTGCACTTCCGGATCACGCCGGAAGAGCTGCGCCTGCGCAGCCACTATGAAGAGCGCTACGGCAAGAAGTTCATCCCCGAAGGGATGACGATCCAGGATACGGGCGTCACGTACGACGAGCTCGAGCCGCATTTCGATTTCGCCGAGAAGGTGTTCGGCACGTCGGGGCAGGCGTACAAGGTCGGCGGCAAGGTGGTCGGGGACGGCAACGTGTTCGAGGCGAACCGCAGCGACAATTTCCCGCTGCCCGCGCAGCTCAACACGTATTCGGCGCAACGCTTCTTCGATGCCGCGCACTCGCTCGGGCTGCATCCGTACAGGCTGCCGTCGGCGAACACGTCGGGCCCGTACACGAACCCGTACGGCGTGCAGATGGGCCCGTGCAACTTCTGCGGCTACTGCAGCGGCTACGCGTGCTACATGTATTCGAAGGCGTCGCCGAACCTGAACATCCTGCCCGCGCTGAAGCAGGCGCCGAACTTCGAGCTGCGCTCGAAGTGCCATGTGCTGCGCGTCGACCTCGACGACACGAAGAAGCGGGCGACCGGCGTGACCTACGTCGATCCGGCCGGGCGCGAGGTGCACCAGCCGGCCGATCTCGTGATCGTGGCCGCGTTCCAGTATCACAACGTGCACTTGCTGCTGCTGTCGGGCATCGGCAAGCCGTACGACCCGATCTCGGGCGAAGGCGTGGTTGGCCGCAATTTCGCCTACCAGAACCTGTCGACGATCAAGGCGTTCTTCGACAAGGATACCTACACGAATCCGTTCATCGGCGCGGGCGGCAACGGCGTCGCGGTGGACGACTTCAACGCGGACAACTTCGACCACGGCCCGCTCGGTTTCGTCGGCGGCTCGCCGCTGTGGGTGAACCAGGCCGGCGTGAAGCCGATCAGCGGCATCGCGACGCCGCCCGGCACGCCGCAGTGGGGCTCGGCGTGGAAGAAGGCCGTCAAGGACAACTACGCGCACACGATCTCGATGGATGCGCACGGCACCAACATGTCGTACCGCGACGTGTATCTCGACCTCGATCCGACCTATCGCGATTCGTACGGCCAGCCGCTGTTGCGGATGACGTTCGACTGGAAGGACAACGACATCAAGATGGCGCAGTACGTGACCGGCCAGATGAAGAAGATCGCGGAAGCGATGGGGCCGAAGGCGATCGGCGTGTCGACGCGCGAGTTCGGCAAGCATTTCGACTCGCGCCAGTACCAGACGACCCACCTCGTCGGCGGCGCGATCATGGGCACCGACCCGAAGACGAGCGTGCTGAACCGCTACCTGCAGTGCTGGGACGTGCACAACGTGTTCGTGATGGGCGCATCGGCGCTGCCGCAGGGCATCGGCTACAACCCGACCGGGATCATCGCGGCGCTGGCCTACTGGTCGGCCCGCGCGATTCGCGAGCAATACCTGAAAAATCCCGCCCCGCTGGTGACCGTATGAAGAGGACGATGAACCACCACAACGCCGCGCGCCGCGTTTCTCCGCTGCGGCGCGCGCTGGCGATCGGCTCGGCATGGGCGGCATTCGGCCTCGCGGGTGGAACCGCGTTCGCACAGCCGGCGTCCGCGCCGACCGCGGCTTCGGGCCCGGCGGCCGCACCTGCCGCCCAGTCGGCCGACGCGGCCCTCGTCAAGCGCGGCGAATATCTTGCGCGCGCAGGCGACTGCATCGCCTGCCACACCGCGAGCGGCGGCAAGCCGTTCGCGGGCGGGCTGAAATTCGACACGCCGATCGGCGCGATCTACTCGACGAACATCACGCCGGACGCGAAGACGGGCCTCGGCGGCTGGACCTACGACGACTTCACGCGTGCGGTGCGCGAAGGCGTGCGCAAGAACGGCGACACGATGTATCCGGCGATGCCGTTCCCGTCGTACGCGCGGCTGACCGACGACGACATGAAGGCGCTGTATGCGTACTTCATGCACGGCGTCGCGCCGGTCGAGCACGAGAACCGCAAGGTCGACATCGTGTGGCCGCTGTCGATGCGCTGGCCGCTCGGCATCTGGCGCAAGCTGTTCGCGCCGTCGCCGAAGCCGTTCGACGCGGCGTCGTACCCCGACCCGGTCGTCGCGCGCGGTGCATATCTGGTGCAGGGGCTCGGCCACTGCGGCGCGTGCCACACGCCGCGCGCGCCAACGATGCAGGAGCGCGGCCTGACCGACGCCGATGGCCTCGACTTCCTGGCCGGCGGCGCGGCGATCGACGGCTGGGTGCCGACGAGCCTGCGCGGCGAGCCGCGCACCGGCCTCGGCACGTGGAACGAAACCGAGATCGTGCAGTTCCTGAAGACCGGCCGCACGCTGCGCACGGCCGCGTTCGGCGGGATGACGGACGTGGTCGGCCACAGCATGCAGCACATGACCGACGACGACCTGAACGCGATCGCGCGCTACCTGAAGACGTTGCCGCCGCGCGTGCAGGGCGAGCGGCCGCACGTGTACGACGCGGCCGCGGCGAAGGCGCTGCAGACCGGCGACGCGAGCAAGCCGGGCGCGGCCGTCTATCGCGACAACTGCATGGCTTGCCACCGCAGCGACGGGCACGGCTACACGCGCGTGTTCCCGGCGCTCGCCGGCAACCCGGTCGTGCAGGGCGACGACCCGACGTCGCTGATCCACGTCGTGCTGGAAGGCAGCGCGCTGCAGGGCACGCGCACCGCGCCGTCGACCTTCACGATGCCGCCGTTCGGCTGGCGGCTGTCGGACCAGGAAGTCGCGGACGTGTCGAACTTCGTGCGCACGAGCTGGGGCAACACGGGCGCGCCGGTGACGGCCGCGCAGGTCGCGAAGGTGCGCAAGAGCGTGCCGTCGACGCGGCCCGAGCCGCCGCCGGGCGCGCGGTTCCCGCAAGCGTCGCGCTGACCGGAGCGGCGGGACGCGGGCCCCGCCTGCTGCTGGGGCGGCGCCCACGCGCGGCGGGTCCGCGCGACGCCTTTCCCTTCGCCGGGGTTGTACCCCGCACCGCGCGCAGCGGCGTGAAATTTTCGCGGCTGCGCGCCATTCTTCCGCCTCATCCCTTATCCTTTCACTCTTGAACCTTACTAAATAGTTACAAGAGCTTGGGAGGGGGGATGCCTCATGACGTTAGCCTGATTGCGTTGCTCGCGGCCGGTTTCGGTCTCGCGATGATCTTCGGTTACCTCGCGTCGCTGCTGAAAATGCCGCCGCTCGTCGGCTATCTGCTCGCCGGGATCGTGATCGGCCCCGGCACGCCCGGTTTCGTCGGCGATCTGTCGCTCGCGCAGCAGCTCGCCGAAGTCGGCGTGATGCTGCTGATGTTCGGCGTCGGCCTGCATTTCTCGCTCGGCGATCTCCTCGCGGTGCGCAAGATCGCGCTGCCGGGGGCGATCGTCCAGATCACCGTCGCGACGCTGCTCGGCGGCGGGCTCGCGCTCACTTGGGGCTGGAGCCTCGGTGCGGCGCTCGTGTTCGGGCTCGCGCTGTCGGTCGCGAGTACCGTCGTGCTGCTGCGCGCGCTCGAAGGGCGCGGGCTCGTCGAGACGGTCAACGGGCGCATCGCGGTGGGCTGGCTGGTCGTCGAGGATCTCGTGATGGTGCTCGTGCTGGTGCTGCTGCCGCCGGTGGCGGGGCTGCTCGGCGGCACGCCGCCCGGCGACGCGCATGCGGCCGGCGGCAGCGTGTGGGGCACGCTCGGCGTCACGATGCTGAAGGTCGCCGCGTTCATCGCGCTGATGCTGGTGGTCGGCAAGCGCGTGTTCCCGCGCATTCTGTGGCTCGTCGCGCGCACGGGTTCGCGCGAATTGTTCACGCTTTGCATGATTGCCGCGGCGGTCGGCATCGCGTTCGGCGCGGCGAAGCTGTTCGACGTGTCGTTCGCGCTCGGCGCGTTCTTCGCGGGAATGATGATGCGCGAGTCGGAGTTCAGCCGGCGCGCGGCCGACGAGACGCTGCCGTTGCGCGACGCGTTCTCGGTGCTGTTCTTCATCTCGGTCGGCATGCTGTTCGACCCGAAGGTGCTGATCGAGGAGCCGCTGCACGTGATCGAGGTCGCGGCGATCGTGCTGGTCGGGAAGACGCTCGCGGCGGTCGCGCTCGTGATCGCGTTCCGCTATCCGCTGAACACCGCGCTGACGGTCGGCGCGGGTCTCGCGCAAATCGGCGAATTCTCGTTCATCCTCGCGGGGCTCGGACGTGCGCTCGGGCTGCTGTCGGCCGAGGGGCAGAGCCTGATTCTCGCGGTCGCGCTGATCTCGATCGCGATGAACACGCTGCTGTTCGCGATGATCGATCCGGCGCTCGCATGGATTCGCAAGCATTCGGCGTTCGCGCGCAAGCTCGAGGCGCGCGACGATCCGCTCGCCGCGCTGCCGATGTCGACGCCGCAGACGCATCTGACCGGGCAGGTCGTGATCGTCGGCTACGGCAAGGTCGGCACGCGGATCGCGCATGCGCTGGACGAGCGCGGGATCGCCTATGTCGTCGTCGAGCAGAATCGCGAGCTCATCGAGAAGCTGCGCGCGGACGGCACCGCGGCCGTGTCGGGCGACGCGATCGAGCCGATCGTGCTCGTGCAGGCGCATATCGCGCGCGCCGGGATGCTGGTCGTCACGCTGCCCGACGTGTTCGACGTGCGGCAGATCGTCGAGATCTCGCGCACGCTCAACCCGACGCTCGAGGTCGTGCTGTGCACGAACAGCGGCGACGAGGCCGCGCTGCTGTCGAGCGAGGGCATCGGCACCGTATTCATGGGCGAGACCGAACTCGCGCGCGGGATGACCGAGCACGTGCTCGGCCGGATGGCGAAGCCGGTCGCGGCCGCGCATTGACGGCGCGCGGCATCGCGCCTCGCATCGTCAGCCTGCGGTAGCGGCCTTCGCGGGCGCGGGAGTGCCGGATTGCGCGGCCGTCTTCAACGATGCCGCCGGTTTCGGCGCCCCGACCGTCTTCTGCGGCGCGGCGGCCTGCGCCGGTGCATTCTTTTCCGGTTCGACCGGCGCATCGGGCGGCACGCCGAGCAACTGCAGCGAGCCGCTCGTGACCGACGCGAACACCGGGCCCGCCACCGTGCCGCCGTAGTACCCCTTGCCGCGTGGCTCGTCGATCATCACCGCGACGATCAGGCGCGGGTTGCTCATCGGCGCCATCCCCGCGAACAGCGCGCGGTACTTGCCCTTCGCGTAGCTCGCGCCGACCTGCTTGCGCGCGGTCCCCGTCTTGCCGCCGATCCGGTAGCCGTCGACGCGCGCGCGGCGCCCCGTGCCGCCTTCGCCGACCGCCATCTCGAGCATCGAGCGAATCGCGGCGGCCGTTTGCGGCGACGTCACGCGGTGGCCGCGGTGCGCGTCGATCGTCTGCTGGTCGGTGCCGTTCTTCAGCAGCGACACCGGGTGCAGCGTGCCGTCGCCCGCATAGGCCGTGTAGGTCTGCGCGATCTGCAGCAGCGACATCGACAACCCGTAGCCGTACGCCATCGTCGCCTGCTCGATCGGCCGCCAGCGCTTGTAGCCGCGCAGCCGGCCCGACGCAACGCCCGGGAACGTCAGTTCCGGCGCGCGGCCGATCCCGTACTCCTGGTATTTGTTCCAGATCGTTTCGGCGGGCAAGTTGAGCGCCAGTTTCGCGAGCGCGACGTTGCTCGATTTCTGCAGCGCTTGCGACACCGTTAGCGACCCGTGGTTCGACGTGTCGTGGATCACCGCCGGGCCGATCTTGTAGGTGCCCGGCGACGTGTTGATGATCGTGTTCGGCGTGACCTTGCGCTCGTCGATCGACAGCGCGACGACGAGCGGCTTGATCGTCGAGCCCGGTTCGAACGTGTCGATCACCGCGCGGTTGCGCAATTGCTGGCCGGTGAGGCGGGCGCGGTCGTTCGGGTCGAAGGTCGGATAGTTCGCGAGCGCGAGGATCTCGCCGTTCTGCGCGTCGAGCACGACGACGCTGCCGGCCAGCGCATTGTTCTCGATCACGGCCGCCTTGAGCTGGCTGAACGCGAGTTGCTGGATGCGGCGGTCGATCGTCAGTTCGATCGTCGCGCCGTGCTGCGCGGGGACGAGCGGGCGCGTGTCCGACACGATGCGGCCGAGCCGGTCGCGGATCACCTCGCGCTGGCCGGACGTGCCCTGCAGGCGCGCATTCGCCGCGAGCTCGACGCCTTCCTGGCCCTTGTCCTCGACGTTCGTGAAGCCGACCACGTGCGCGGCCGATTCGCCTTCCGGGTAGAAGCGTTTCGAGTCGGCGATTTGCGTGATGCCGTCGATCGCGAGCTTGTCGAGCCGGCTGGCGGTGTCCGCGTCGACCTGCCGCTTGAGCAGCACGAACGTCTTGTCGTTGCCGAGACGCCGCTTCACCTCGGCGAGCGGCAGGTCGAGCAGCTTCGCGATTTGCGGGTAATCGGTGTCGGCGACCTGTTTCGGGTTCGCCCAGATTTCATAGGTCGACAGGCTGACCGCGAGCATCGCGCCGTTGCGGTCGACGATGCGTCCGCGCATCGCGTCGAGCTCGATCGTGCGCTGATAGCGCTTCTGGCCCTGGCCGACGTAGAAATCCTGGTTCGCGACCTGCACCCAGAACGCGCGCGCGATCAGCGCGGCGAACGCGAGGAACACGACGACCACGATCAGCCGCGAGCGCCACATCGGCAGGCGCGCGGCGAGCATCGGATTCTTGGTCGCCGCCGCGTACGGATCGGCGGGGTGGGTCTTCTTTTTCACGCTCATGCAATGGCCGGGTCGGGCCGCCGTGCGGCGGTGGGTCAGTCTGAATAATGCGATTGTAATAAATGAGTAAACACCGTGTGAGGAAAGTATGGTCCGGCCCCGTAAAAAGACGAAGGGTAGGCCGTCTGGAAAAGGGAGGAAAGCGCAGCAAAGGGGGCGACGCAGGATGCCGCGGCGGCTGCGGAGGATGAAACACGGGCGATCCGTCGCGAGCGGAGCCGGACACGCGGTCTCCGCCATCGCGCGATCGCGACCGTTCCGACGCGCGATCAATTGCCCGCGCGACGATAATTTCTCTAATCTCGAAAATAAAAAGCGCCTCGAACGGAGGCGCCATTCATGCTGAATATCGAAATGAATATCACTACTGCCGGAATAAACCCGAAAACCGCAGACGATTCATGTCAATAATACCTAGCGGGCAACGGAAATAAATTCCCGGTATTCCGGCTGGGTCGTGCAGGTATCGACCGCCTGCAGGCGCCATGCGCCGTCGGGATGATCGCCGGCGAGCACCGCGGGGCCCTGTTCGCGGCGCATCGCATCGAACGACAGCCCCTTCAGTTGACAGACGGCATTGCCGCTGTCGGCTGCACAGAGCGCCATCGCGCCCTCGATGTCGCGGACCTTGCCCCAGGTCGGAAGGTCGATGCCCTGATGTGCCTCGCGCGACCACAGACCCTCGTCGGTATCGACCCACAAGACTGCGAAGGAATGCCGGGTTGCCGATTCGCTGCCATTAATCCGAATGGTGAGGCGCATTGCATCGTCTCCTTGAAAAAAGACACATTCGACCGTTTGAACTTGAACAGTCTAGATAGACTGGTGTGAAACGCAAGTGATAATCCGCAATAAATTTATATTGAGCCCATTTCGATTCCAGATGAAAGGACGTCTGACGATTCATGGTCATTCCCGACGCGTCAGCACAGGCGCGCGATACCGGCGATGGCCGTGGCCGGTCGGGCACGCGCCGCGGTCCAGACATGGGATGACAGGGCCGCCGGCCGCGTCGATCTGTCGCGCACCGGCTGCCATCGCGACCGGGTCGATCGGCGCGTTTCGGCACCGGTCGAATGCAGCCGACCGAACGTTTCGTCGTTTTAATCAGCCGACCGGCACGACACACTCCGACAATCGCGTACAAATCGGCACACTTTCACGAAACTTTCGGGACAGACTTGCATGCGGTCGGGCCCCACACTGGGAACTTCCCCGATCCTGTGCCGCGGACGCCCGTCCGCGCCGGCTGCCGCCGCCTCGTGCCAGAGCGCGATCGACGCGATCGCAGGCCGCACGCCCGATCGGGAGCCGCCGGGGCCCGCGTCGGCCCCGGCCCGGCCGGCGAGCCGGGCGGCGCCCGCAACCGCGGGCGCCGCGCCGCCCCGGCCGATTCTTCGAAGGAGACTATCGTGCTGATCTGGAAAACCGCGTTGTCGCTCAACTGGCGGACGAGCCTCGTGTCGCCGGCCAGCGCACCGGTCGCGGCGGCGAACGTCGGACGGCTGGTGCTGACCGGCGCCACCGGCTTCATCGGCAGTACCGTGCTGACGGCGCTCGTCAATGCAGGGCTGCTCGAACGCATCGCCTGCGTCGTGCGCGCGCGGGACCGCGGCCATGCGGTCGCGCGGCTGCGTGAAGCCGCGTTGCGCGCGGGGCTCACGCCGTACTGGGCGTCGCGCCTGACCGACGCGAACGTGATCGTCGGCGCGCTCGGCGATGTGTGGCACGGCGCCGATGCGTCGCGCCTGGCCGGCGCGACGCACGTGATTCATTGCGCGGGCCATGCGTCGCCGGCCGACGGCGCGCACCTGCGGGCCGACATCGCCGATGCGGTGCGCTTCGCCGAGCGCTTTGCGCGCGCGCCGCGCCTGCAACGCTTCGTGTACGTCGGCACCGCTTACGCGCATGCGGGCCGCGGCGGGATCGTGCAGGAAGAGGCGGAGCGCGCGGGGAACGACGTCGTGCCGCGGGCCGGCGACGGCCTGCCGGGCGCGGTGCTCGCGGCCGACTATCTGCACGCGAAGGCGGAGACGGAGCAGCGCCTGCGCGCGCTCGGACTGCCGCTCGTCGTCGTGCGGCCGTCGCACGTGGTCGGCCATACGGTGCTCGGTACGCGGCCCGCGCCGAATTCGTTCTGGATGTTCCGGCTCGCGCATGCGGCGCGTCGCTTCACCGCGCGGCCGATGACGCGCATCGACATCGTGTCGGTGGACGACGTGGCGCGCGCGACGATGCTGCTGGCCGTCAAGCCGACGCTCGCGCACGACGTCTATCATGTGTCGGCCGGCGACGAGGCGCCGCAGGTCGCGCAGATCGTGCGCGCGATGGACGAGGCGGCGGGGATGACCGGCGCGCCGCGCTACGCGGCATGCGCGCCGGCCGAACTGCCGCTCGTCGTGCGCGACGTGCTCGGGCGGCCCGATCCGGCGCTCGAGCGCGTGATCGGCCGGGCGCTGCAGCGCTGCGGCGAATTCGCGACGGTCGATCGCGTGTTCGACAATCGCCGCGTGCGCGACGAAATCGATTTCGAGCCGCTGCCGTTCATCGATTACGTCGAGGAGTGCATGCGCACGTCGCGCGGCGTGGCGGTGACCGAGCTGATGCGCGGCGCGATCCACTAACCGGTCGCATCGCCCCGGCGCCCGTTCCCGCCCATGGCGGGCGCGGGCGCCGTCTTCATGCCTGGTTGCCGAGCTCGATGAGCCGGTCGAGCGCGCGGTAGATGTCGTCGAGGCCGTCCTCGCCGAATCGCGCTTCGAGCTGACGATATTGCTCGTCGATGCGCGGACCGATTTCCGTCACCAGTTTCCTGCTTTGCGGCGTCAGGCTGACCAGCAGCCGGCGCTGATCCTCCTGCGCGCGCGTGCGCGTGATCAGGCCGTCGCGCTCCATCCGTTCCAGCACGCCGGTCAGGCTCGGGCTCAGGATGCAGCAGCGTTTCGCGATCTGCCCGGCTTCGAGCGCCTGCGCCGGTTCGCCGTCAAGCACGCGGATGATCCGCCATTGCTGTTCGGTCAGCGAGAATTCCTTGAGAATGGGGCGAAACAGGCCCATCAGCGTTTCGCGGGCCTCGAGCAGCAGCATGGCCAGGTTGCGATGGTCGAGCGTACGGTTCATCGGGGTGAGCAGAGGACGGGGACGCATCAATCTTAACAGCCGAAGCTGATGAATTTCGCGTATCAGGGTAATCGAGGTTGTCAGCGCCCGATTGTTTACTTAAGATATTAACTATTGATGATGCGCCGCGACGCGCGGCAGGGGAATGACGCATGGAGCTGTCTTGCACGACCGCCGCGGCGCCGCCGTTGCCGGTCGCCATCGGTACCGTCTACGGCGCGCTGCTCAACGAGCGCGGGGCGCTCGCCGCACTCGGCGACGCCGTGAACGCACCGCCTTACGGCCGTCCGCCGCAGGCGCCGGTCCTGTACATCAAATCGGCCAACACGCATGCGGCCGATGGCGCCGCCGTCGTCGTGCCGGCCGGCGTCGACGCGCTGGAAATCGGTGCGTCGGTGGCCGTCGTGTTCGCGCGGCGCGCGACGCGCGTCGCGGCCGCGCGGGCGCTCGACTACGTGCACGGCTTCACGCTCGCGAGCGACGTATCGGTGCCGCACCCCGATTACTACCGTCCGGCCGTGCGCTTCAAGTGCCGTGACGGCTTCTGCCCGCTCGGCCCGGCGATCGTGCCGGCCGCCGCGCTCGCCGATGTCGACGCGATCGGGCTGACGGTGCGGATCGACGGCAAGGTGGCTGCGTCCGCGTCGACCGCGACGCTGATTCGCCCGGTGCGCGAGCTGATCGCCGACGTGACGGCCTTCATGTCGTTCGACGCGGGCGACGTGCTGCTGCTCGGCGTCGCGGGCGGCGCACCGCATGCCCGCGCGGGCAGTACGATCGAGATCGCCGCGGCCGGCATCGGCACGCTGCGGCATACGCTGATGGCGGAGGAAGCACGATGAAGACGGCGCGCGTGATCTACAACGGCGCACTGCATGCGGCCGAACCGGCCGGCGACGGCGCGATCCGCATCGATACGGGGCGCGTGGTGGCGGAGGATGCCGTGGTGTGGCTGCCGCCCGTCGCGCCGCGCACGACGTTCGCGCTCGGCCTGAACTACGCCGACCATGCGAAGGAACTCGCGTTCAACGCGCCGAGCGAGCCGCTGATCTTCCTGAAGGGGCCGAACACGTTCGTCGGTCACCGGTCGCTGACCGTGCGCCCGGCGGACGCCACGCACATGCACTACGAGTGCGAACTGGCCGTCGTGATTGGCCGCCCGGCGCGTCACGTGAGCCGCGCGCAGGCGATCGACTACGTGGCCGGCTATACGGTCGCGAACGACTACGCGATCCGCGATTACCTCGAAAACTACTACCGCCCGAACCTGCGCGTGAAGAACCGCGACACCTGCACGCCGCTCGGGCCGTGGTTCGTCAGCCGCGACGAGATCGGCGACGCTGCCGACCTGACGCTGCGCACGACCGTGAACGGCCGCGAGACGCAACGCGGCAGCACGCGCGACATGGTGTTCGACGTGCCGGCGCTGATCGAGCACATCAGCAGCTTCATGACGCTCTCGCCGGGCGACCTGATCCTGACCGGCACGCCCGAGGGGCTGGCGGACACGCAGCCGGGCGACGAGGTCGTGACCGAAATCGAAGGAATCGGCCGGCTCGTGAACACGATCGTCGGCGAAGCGGACTACTATCGCGCCGGCTGAGGCCGTCGCCAAGGAAGGAGAGCACATGACCATCAAGCACTGGATCGGCGGCCGCGAAGTGGAGAGCCGCGACACTTTCACGACGCTGAACCCGGCGACGGGCGACGTCATCACCGACGTCGCATCGGGCGGCGAGGCCGAGGTCGACGCGGCCGTGCGCGCGGCGAAAGATGCGTTCCCGAAATGGGCGAACACGCCGGCGAAGGCGCGCGCGAAGCTGATGCGCAAGCTCGGCGAGCTGATCGAGAAGAACGTGCCGATGCTCGCGGCGCTGGAGACGCAGGACACCGGGCTGCCGATTGCGCAGACGAGCAAGCAGCTGATTCCGCGCGCGTCCGAGAACTTCAACTTCTTCGCGGAAGTGTGCGTGCAGATGAACGGCCGCACCTATCCGGTCGACGACCAGATGCTGAACTACACGCTGTACCAGCCGGTCGGCGTGTGTGCGCTGGTGTCGCCGTGGAACGTGCCGTTCATGACGGCCACGTGGAAAACGGCGCCATGTCTCGCGCTCGGCAACACGGCCGTGCTGAAGATGTCGGAGCTGTCGCCGCTGACGGCCGACCAGCTCGGCCGGCTCGCGCTCGAAGCCGGCATTCCGCCCGGTGTGCTGAACGTCGTGCAGGGTTACGGCGCGACGGCCGGCGACGCGCTCGTGCGGCATCCTGACGTGCGCGCGGTGTCGTTTACCGGCGGCACGGTCACCGGCAAGCGGATCATGGAGCGCGCGGGCCTCAAGAAGTATTCGATGGAGCTCGGCGGCAAGTCGCCGGTGCTGATCTTCGACGACGCCGATTTCGACCGCGCGCTCGACGCGTCGCTATTCACGATCTTCTCGATCAACGGCGAACGTTGCACCGCGGGCTCGCGGATCTTCGTGCAGCGCACGATCTACGACCGCTTCGTGCAGGAATTCGCGCGCCGCGCGAACAACCTGGTGGTCGGCGATCCGGCCGATCCGGGCACGAATCTCGGCGCGATGATCACGCGCCAGCACTGGGAAAAGGTGACGGGCTATATCCGCATCGGCGAGCAGGAAGGCGCGCGCGTGGTCGCGGGCGGCGCGGACAAGCCGGCCGGGCTGCCCGATCATCTGCGCAACGGCAACTTCGTGCGGCCGACCGTGTTCGCCGACGTCGACAACCGGATGCGCATCGCGCAGGAAGAGATCTTCGGGCCGGTCGCGTGCATCATCCCGTTCGACGACGAAGACGAAGGGCTGCGGCTCGCGAACGATACGGCGTACGGCCTCGCGTCGTACATCTGGACGCAGGACGTCGGCAAGGTGCATCGGCTCGCGCGCGGCATCGAGGCCGGGATGGTGTTCGTGAACAGCCAGAACGTGCGCGACCTGCGCCAGCCGTTCGGCGGCGTGAAGGAATCGGGCACCGGGCGCGAGGGCGGCGAGTACAGTTTCGAGGTGTTCGCGGAGATCAAGAACGTGTGCATCTCGATGGGTTCGCATCACGTCCCGCGCTGGGGCGTGTAACGGGCGCGTAGCGATTCGCCGCAAAGAACCATACGGAGACTTGAACGATGGGCAAACTGTCCCTCGCCGCGAAGATCACGCACGTGCCGTCGATGTACCTGTCGGAATTGCCCGGCAAGCATCACGGCTGCCGTGAAGCGGCGATCCGCGGCCACCGGCTGATCGGCGAGCGCTGCCGCGCGCTCGGCGTCGACACGATCGTCGTGTCGGACGTGCACTGGCTCGTCAACGCGGGCTATCACGTGAACTGCAATGCGCGGTTCGCGGGCACCTATACGAGCAACGAGCTGCCGCATTTCATCCGCGACATGCAGTACGCGTATCCGGGCAACCCGGCGCTCGGCCGGCTGATCGCGGAAACGGCCACCGAGCGCGGCGTCGCGACGCGTGCGCACGAGATCGACAGCCTCGAGCTCGAATACGGCACGCTCGTGCCGATGCGCTACATGAACGGCGACCAGCACTTCAAGGTCGTGTCGATCGCCGGCTGGTGCATGTGGCACACGCTCGACGAAAGCCGGCGCTTCGGCGAGGCGCTGCTCGAGGCGATCGAGAAGAGCGATTCGAACGTCGCGTTCCTCGCGAGTGGCTCGCTGTCGCACCGTTTCAACGACAACGGCAGCCCCGAGGAATCGATCCACCAGATCAGCCGCGAATTCTTCCGGCAGGTCGACCTGCGCGTGGTCGAGCTGTGGAAGCAGGGCGATTTCAAGACCTTCTGCGCGATGCTGCCCGAGTACAACGTGCATTGCCACGGCGAAGGCGGGATGCACGACACGGCGATGCTGCTCGGGCTGCTCGGCTGGGATCGTTACGACCAGCCCGTCGAGATCGTCACCGACTATTTCGCGAGCTCGGGCACCGGGCAGATCAACGCGATCTTCCCGCTCGCCTGAGCGCCGCATACCTATCAGGAGCGTTGCCATGCCACACATCGTCGTCGAATACACCGAGAACATCCGCGACGGCGCGCGCATTCCCGCGCTGCTGCGCACGATCAACGCGACGCTGATCGCGCAGGGCGGCGTGTTCCCGACCGGCGGCATCCGTTCGCGCGCGATCGAGCTGCACGACTACTGCGTCGCCGACGGCACGGAGGACGACGCGTTCGTCCACGTGACGCTGAAGATCGGCGCGGGCCGCAGCGACGAAACGAAGCAAGCCGCGTGCGACGCGCTGTTCGACGCGATCAAGGCCCATTTCGCCGAGTTGTACGCGAAACGCTATCTCGCGCTGTCGATGGAACTGACCGAGTTCAGCGAAAGCGGCTCGTACAAGCACAACAACATCCACGCCCGCTACAAGCGGGCCGGCTGAACCCCATTCCCGATCCGATCATGCTCGAACCCGCCATCATCGACCAGCTCGCGCACCGTCTGCACGACGCCGAGCGTGCGCGCACGCAGATCCGCCAGATCTCGCTCGACCATCCCGACATCACGATCGACGACGCGTATGCGATCCAGCGCGCGTGGGTGACCCTCAAGCTCGCGGAAGGCCGTACGCTGAAGGGGCACAAGATCGGCCTGACGTCGAAGGCGATGCAGAACACGTCGCAGATCGACGAACCCGACTACGGCGCGCTGCTCGACGACATGTTCTTCGAAGACGGCGGCACGATCCCGACCGGCCGCTTCATCGTGCCGCGCGTCGAGGTCGAGCTCGCGTTCGTGCTCGGCAAGCGGCTCACCGGCCCGAACTGCACGATCTTCGACGTGTACGACGCGGTCGATTACGTCGTGCCGGCGCTCGAGATCATCGACGCGCGCAGCCAGTCGATCGACCCCGACACGAAACGGCCGCGCAAGGTGTTCGACACGATCGCCGACAACGCGGCGAACGCGGGCGTCGTGATCGGCGGCCGGCCGGTGCGCCCGCAGGACGTCGATTTGCGCTGGGTCGCGGCGATCATGTCGCGCAACGGCGTGGTCGAGGAAACCGGGGTCGCCGCCGGCGTGCTGAACCATCCGGCGAACGGCGTCGCATGGCTCGCGAACCGGCTGTCGCGCTTCGACGTCGCGCTGGAGCCGGGGCAGATCGTGCTCGGCGGATCGTTTACGCGGCCGTGCGCGGCGCGTTCGGGCGATACGTTCAGCGTCGACTACGGCCCGCTCGGGACGATCCAGTGCTACTTCGAGTGAGGTGAGCGAACGATGCAGATGCCGTCGAATGTCTTCAAGGCCGCGCTCGCACGCGGCGACGCGCAGATCGGCCTGTGGCTCGGTCTCGCGAATCCGTACAGCGCCGAAGTGGTCGCGGGTGCCGGTTTCGACTGGCTGCTGATCGACGGCGAGCATGCGCCGAACACGGTGCCGACGATCCTCGCGCAACTGCAGGCGATCGCGCCGTATCCGTCGCATCCGGTCGTGCGCGTGCCGTGGAACGATCCGGTGATCGTCAAGCAGGTGCTCGATCTCGGCGCGCAGACGCTGCTCGTGCCGATGGTGCAGAGCGCCGACGAAGCGCGCGCGGCGGTGGCCGCGACGCGTTACCCGCCGCACGGGATGCGCGGCGTCGGCAGCGCGCTGGCGCGCGCGTCGCGGTGGAATCGCGTCGGCGAGTACCTGCATCGCGCGAACGACGAGATGGCCGTGCTCGTGCAGGTCGAGACACGCGCGGGGCTGGAAGCGATCGATGCGATTGCGCGGGTCGACGGCGTCGATGGTGTGTTCATTGGCCCGGCCGATCTCGCGGCCGATCTCGGTCATCTCGGCCACCCCGGGCACCCGGACGTGCAGGCCGCGATCGATGGCGCGATCCGCGCGATCAAGGCGGCCGGCAAGGCGCCGGGCATCCTGAGCGCGGATGAAGCGGCTGCGCGGCGCTATCTGGAAGCGGGTGCGTTGTTCGTCGCGGTCGGCGTCGATACGACGCTGCTGGCACGGAGCGCGGAGCGGCTTGCCGCGCAGTTCAAGGGGAACGGCGGCGATGTCGTGAAGAAGGGCGACGGCACGTATTGACGTAGTGGCGGGCGGTTTTTGTCTGCTGACCGCCGGCCGTTCGCCGTGCGGCTTCATGCACGCGCATGGCCGTATCTATTCCTCCGCTCGCCTTCCCGTCTCCATATACTTCCCCGGCGTCGTCCCCAGCGCACGCCGGAACATGTCGATGAACGCGCTCACGTTGTCGTACCCGAGATCGAGCGCGATCGTCGTCACCGGCACGCCGTCGGCGATGCGCTCCAGCGCTCGCAGCAGCCTCGCCTGCTGACGCCACTGCGCGAACGTCAGCCCCGTCTCGGCGACGAAGCGGCGGCTCATCGTCCGTGCGCCGATGCCGGCCCATTCGGCCCATTCCTCCAGCCGCCGGTCGTTCGCGAGATCCGCGGCCAGCGCATCGGTGATCTTCACGAGCCGCGGGTCCCGCGGACGGACCAGCCCCAGCGCCTCGGCTTCCGATGCTGCGATTTCGTCAAGGATCACGTCGGCGATCCGGGTCTGCGCGGCATCCAGTTCCGAGTCGCCCCAGCTTGCGGCGCGCTGCACGGCTTCGCGCAGCAGCGGCGTCGTGCGGATCGCGCGCGGCGTCGCCGGCAGCGTCGCGCAGCAGGCTTCGGCGACGAACGCCGACCAGCCCGAAATCGGCCCGAACGAGCGCAGCGAATGCCGGCAATGCGGCGGAATCCAGATCGCGTGGATCGCCGGCACGACCCATTCCTGGTCGTCGAGGCCGATCGTCACCAGCCCACTCAGCGCGCCGACGAGCTGGCCGCGCGCATGCGAATGCGGCGCGGTGATGCGCGGGTCGCGTTGCGACAGGACGGCGGCGACCACGAACGGGCCGTCGTCGGACGTGACGAAGCGGGCGGGCAGGAGTGGATCGGACATGGCCGGATATCGGTATCGAATGGCCGTTATACCGGAGATCGGCCGGTTTCGCACGCCTACACTGCGTCCATCGATGACAACCGGAGTAAGACGCGATGCGAGCCGAACAGATGCTGCCCGACCATGCCAATCAAATCGATGCCGGCGGAACGACGATCCGCAAGGGGACCGTCGGTGCGTTTCTGGTCAATGCGCGTGTGTTGACCGATCCGAACGCCGCGCCGGCGGAGAGGGCGCGCGCGGAGGCCGATGCGATCGACGCGTTGCCTGCACTGCGTGCGCTCGGCCTGTTCGACGTACTGGAAGTACGCGATCCCGCGCTGCGCGCGTGGCTCGATGCCCGGTAAAGGCCCACCGTCCAGGATTGAGGGAACCACCATGAAAGCAGCAGTCGTTGAAGGCGCTGGACAGCGCCCGATTTATACGGAGTTCGAAACGCCGCGCGCGATGCTGGGCCACAGCCTGATTGACGTGACGGCGTCCGCGCTGAGCCGCATCGCGCAGGGGCGCGCGGCGGGTACGCATTATTCCTCCGTTGGCGGTTATCCGTTCGTCGTCGGTGTCGACGGCGTGGGGCGTCTCGACGACGGTCGGCGCGTCTACTTCTTCGGTGCACCCACGCCGTTCGGCGCGATGGGCGAACGCACGATCGTGCCCGATACGCAGTGCGTGCCGCTCCCGGACACGCTTGGCGATGTCACCGCCGCGGCGATCGCGATTCCCGGGATGTCGTCGTGGGCGGCGCTGACCGAACGCGCGCGGTTCGTCGCGGGCGAGACGGTGCTCCTCAATGGCGCAACGGGCACGTCGGGGCGGCTCGCGGTGCGGATCGCGAAGCATCTCGGCGCGGCGAAGGTGATCGCGACGGGCCGCAACGCGGCCGCGTTGCAGGCGTTGTTGAGTGCCGGCGCGGACGCCGTCGTGTCGCTGCAGCAGGACGACGCCGATCTGGCGCGGGCGCTCGAACCGCATTTCCGCGCGGGCGTGGATGTCGTGCTCGATTATCTGTGGGGCGCCAGCGCGCGGACGCTGCTGGGCGCCGCCGCGAAAGCGACACCGGGCGGGCGGCGGCTGCGTTTCGTGCAGATCGGCTCGATCGGCGGCGCGGACGTGCTGGTGCCCGGCGCCGTGCTGCGGGCGACCGCGATCGAACTGATGGGCAGCGGGATCGGCAGCGTGTCGCTGCCGCGCTTGCTGGCGTCGGTGCGCGGCGTATTCGAAGCGGCGGGGGATGCAGGACTCACGATCGACACGCGCACCGTGGCGTTGTCGGCGGTCGGTGAACATTGGGGCGATGCGAGCAGCGTCGTGCGATTGGTATTCACGATGCGCGCTGACTGAACGGCGACGGGCGTGCAACGGCCATCGTCTGCCAAGGGGAAGGGCCAGAAGACGGGCGACCGCGCGTATTGAGAGCGAGGTTCGCAGGTCTTGTCAGGGAGGCTATCGAATTTCGCCATTGCTAATAAGATGGTGCATTTGAGAACCCGCTTGGGAGTGCGCGATGCCCCATACCTCGATGTCCGATACGATCTTGCCGGCGGAGCGTGAGGTGCCGTCCACACCTGATCAAGCTGCTCGAATCGATCCGATGCGTTACAAGACCGAACACGATCAGGCGAGCGCCAGTGCGATGGACGAGTTGAGTCGGCAAGCGCAGGAGTTCGGGATGGGCTACGAATGTCAGGGTCGCCGTTCACAGTTGGCAACGATGCTTGGGAGCCTTGTCCTACACCGCGAGGCTGCCTGGCGCTTGTTTCGAGACATGCGTTTTCCGCCAGAAACGAACGAATACATGTGGAATCCATGTCAGGTGATGCGGAATGCTTCGCGTTCGCGACTCCATCGGATCCGTGATTTTTGATGAATGGCGCATGCGGAACATTGTGAGGCGGTGAGTGGGCCTGTATGGTCCGGGATTCCACAACGCAAGGGAACGCACGGTGCGCGATAAAGATAGAATCCCATACTTAAGGATCAACAAGCTGATTTGGAAATGGAAGCTATGCGACGGGGACGATGGGGGCATCCCGGCGTGTGATCTCGGCCTGTCACTAGCAATGGCTCCGCCGGTGAGCGAGTCCTCAGTAGAGCAATCTACGCCCGTTGCGCGAGTCGACAAGCGCGATTCGCTCGACAAGATGGTGGACGACATCGAAAGGGTCGCGGCTGCGTTTTCTCGCTTCAGGAAATGGCTGGATACGCCTGTTCCGCCCAAGCAACCGAAGCCGATGGAGAAGGAAAGGATGGTGCCGCCTTTCGATATTCAGCAAATTCCCGATGCTATGCGCAAAGAGCATATGCCAGTTTCGGCGAAACTGATGGAGCGGTGGTTTGCAGGAGAGCTTAACTACTCGGCCACATCAAAAGATCAGCGGAACGAGATCAATCAGAACGGCGAACTCTACCCGGAGTCGATGATCGATCGAACCACCATAAAACTGGATTGGGTTCTCAAGCACGCGCGTGCCAAGAGGCAGTACGATAATCTCGTGAATGTCGACATATACAGCCCGCGCGCATATGAAACCCTCAAGGACATTCTTGGTCGCTATCGCAGACGCGGGGATGTATCGCCTTGGACGGTCAGCGGCTACGATATTCGCAAGCTACACAAGGAATTCCAGTTCCAGCGAGCGGCTGTGGAAAGTTCCTTTGAGCAGAAAGCTTTGCAGGCTGTGCGGCGGCTTCCGGATGCCGGTGTTCCTGACGACCTGACCGGTGCGTTGGGGGCTTTCAATCTGTATGCAGGGGTAGCTCGCGTTATCTTCGACGCCGAAGGAAAGGAGGCGACGGTCACCCACATCGTTATATACGTCAGGGATGGGTATTCCTTTGACGGGGCTGCAGATTCACGATCCCAGTACCTGGGCCACTGGAGCAAAAACGGTGTGATTATCGTGCCAAGTTACACTGCAGCGAATCTTGCAGATCAGCCGTGGTTTGATTTTCCGGTCGTGTCCGGCAGTACGGTCGCAAACCTCTATGAGCCAGGGAAGGTTTACTATCCGGTCCGGAATCGCTCGTTCCGAGACTGGCAAGCCAGACATCATCGAGGCGGTGACTTCATCATATTTTCCGACTACAAGCCGATTATGCTGGACAAACCAATAACGGTGTATTTCGAATGAACGGATTGGCGACCACCATGCAAGGGGCGGGTATCGTTGCGCTTGCAGCAATCGCGCTGTTCGGAATCGCTGCATGCATGTTGACAGTTGTCCTATACAGCCTCGCGCACCAAGAGGGGCGCGCCGCACGAATGAGATCTGGAATGAGAGCGCTCGGTTTTGGCGTGGCAGCTGTGACTGTGTTGGGCTGCGCCGGTTCTTACTATCAGGATGCGCACGTCCGCGCACGAGCGACTCAGTTTGATACCGAACTCTCCAGGAACGATGGGGGGCGCTACACGGCGCAATACACCTATCTGCCTGGGGACCGCATTCTTTTGCGACTGTATCGGACATCTGACATGCGATTGCTTGCCGAGCGTACTTACACGTACCCGGATGCCGTCCGTTTGGTATGGACTAAGGAATCCTTGGTATTTGATTCTGCCGTCGAGGGCGATGGCGAGATCAAGCTACCGCCTACACTGTTCGATCGATTCAAGGCTATGTTGCCGTAGTCGACCGCACTTCGTGCTTATCCGATGCCGTATTGTGCGCCCGAATGGCGCAGGATAATGCGCGACGGCGCACGAGGACCGGCACCGCATCGAATAGAGGCGGGCGGCCACATGTACCGCCGCCCGTGCCATTCGGTCAGACTCAAAACCGCTGCTGAATCCCCGCCGTGACCCCGACCTGCGTGGTGCCATACCCGTTGAAATCGCGCGACACGCCGACTTTCTGGTCGTGTTTCGCGATCGCGAACGCCCCGGCCGCATACAGCACCGTGCGCTTCGACAACGCGTACTGCGCGCGCACCGACACCAGTGTCGGGTCGGCATCCGTGCCGCCCTTGATGTTCTGGTGATAGACGGCCGCGATCAGCGAGAACGTCGGCGTGAACTGGTACGACCCGCCGAGCCAAACCATGTCGCTCAACTGGTTCGCCGCCGTGGTGCGGAACGTGCGCTTGTAATTGCGGTATCCGGCCATCGTTTTCAGGTTGCCGAAGTCGTAGCTCAGGCCCGCGTGGATGCCTTGAATGTAGTTGACGGTATCGGCCGGCGTGACGCTGTCGGCCGCACCGTTCTGCCGGTCGAACGTGACGACGGCGGCGAACGGCCCCGTCTCGTAACCGATCGCGAAATCGTACTTGGAGCTGGTCTTCACGCTGCCCGGCACGTTGCCGAAACCGTACAGCGCGCCGAACTTGAAGCCGCTGAATTCGCCGTCGTAGCGCACGGCGTTCGACGAGCGCGTGAACATGCCGTCCTTGCGGCCGCCCGTCGCCATCGACGACGAGGCCCACGAATAGTTCTGCGAGTAACCCATCGGGTCGAACGGCATCATGTAGTCGTACGTGACGGTGAAGTTGCGGCCAAGCGTCAGCTCGCCCCATTTGCTTTTCAGGCCGACCGTCGCGCGGCGCGCGAAGATCGAGTCCGGGCCGTCGTCGGACGCACCGTTCGCGAGATCGATGCCGCTTTCGAGCCGGAACACGGCCTTCAACCCGCCGCCGAGATCCTCGACGCCGCGCAAGCCCCAGCGCGACGTGTTCTTGTTGCCCGACTTCAGCTTGATCGAATTGCCGCCTTCCGGTGCCGCATGGTTCGCGAATTCGATGCCGGCGTCCATGATCCCGTATATCGTGACCGACGACTGCGCGTGCGCGACCGGCGCGGCGAGACAGGCGGCTGCAGCCGAACCGGTGAGGACTACTGCTCGAATAGAACGTTCTGCGCGTGACTTCATTTTGACGGTGTCTCCTGGGTTGTTTTAGGCGGGGTGAAACGGAAAACGGGCACGCAGCGCGCCATCGGCGGACGCGATGAAGCGTCCGTCGATGCGAGTCGCAAAGGGATACGCGCTCGACTGCCAGCGCGGCGGCGCGCGAGCCGCCGCGATCGGGTCAGCCCGCTTTCGCGAACGCCCAGCAGTCGTTGGTCGGGAATTCGATCCAGTGCTTGCCGGCCGCGCGCGGCACATGGCCGAACGCACGCAGGCGCATGTCGCCGCAATGGAACAGGTATTCCCATCGGTCGCCGAGATACATCGACGTGACGAGGTCGGCCTGCAGCCGGTTCGCGCCCGGGCCGTCGGCGACCTGCACGCGTTCGAGACGGATCACGGCCTGGGCGTCCTGGCCCGGCGCGAGCGTGTCGCGGGCAAGCGCTTGCAACTCCCAGCCGTCGCCGGCGAGCGTCACGCATTCGCCGTCGATCGCGGCGACGCGCGCGTCGATGCGGTTGTTGCTGCCCATGAACTCGGCCGTGTACAGCGAGCGCGGCGCACCGTACAGCTCGGCCGGCGTGCCTTCCTGCTCGATGCGGCCGTTGCGCAGCAGCAGGATGCGGTCGGACATCGCCATCGCTTCGGTCTGGTCGTGCGTCACGCACAGGGCCGACAGCCCGAGCGACACGATCAGCTCGCGCAGCCACGCACGCGCCTCCTCGCGCAGCTTCGCGTCGAGGTTCGACAGCGGCTCGTCGAGCAGGATCACCGGCGGGTTGTAGACGAGCGCGCGGGCGATCGCGACACGTTGCTGCTGGCCGCCCGACAGCTGATGCGGAAAGCGCTCGGCGAGATGGCCGAGGCCGAGCTGGTCGAGCGCGGTCCGCACGCGCTGCTTCTGTTCGGCCGGCGCGACGCGGCGCAGCTTGAGGCCGTAGCCGACGTTGTCGGCGACGGTGCGGTGCGGCCACAGCGCGTACGACTGGAACACGAGGCCGAGCGAACGCTGTTCGACGGGCAGGTCGATGCGTTGCGCGCCGTCGAAGAACACGCGCTCGTCGAGCTGGATGCGTCCGTCGGACGGCTGTTCGAGGCCGGCCACCGCGCGCAGCAGCGTGGTCTTGCCGCTGCCCGACGCGCCGAGCAGGCACACGACTTCGCCGGCCTTCAGTTCGAACGACACGCCCTTGAGGATCGGGTTGGCGCCGTAGCTGAGGTGCAGATCGTCGACGATGAGCTTATCCATGAAGTTTCACTCCGAAGCGCAGGGCCACGCCGAGACCGGCGCCGACCATCGCGATGTTGATGACAGAGAGCGCGGCGACCTGGTCGACGGCGCCGGTCGCCCACAGCGACACGAGCAGCGCGCCGATCACTTCGGTGCCGGGCGACAGCAGGTAGACGGCGGTCGAGTATTCGCGCTCGAAGATCATGAAGATCAGCAGCCACGCGGCGAGCAGGCCGAAGCGCACGAGCGGCAGCGTCACGTCGAGCGACACGCGGCTGCGCGTCGCGCCGACGCTGCGGCCGGCTTCTTCCAGCTCGGGGCCGACCTGCAGCAGCGCGCTCTGGATCAGCCGCATCCCGTACGCGAGCCACACGACCGTGTACGCGATCCAGATGCTCCACATCGAGTTCTTCAGTTCGCGCAGGCCGGGCACGAACAGGAAAATCCACAGGAACGCGAGACCGGCGAGCAGGCCCGGCACCGCGCGCGGCAGCAGCACGAGGTAGTCGAGCAGCCTGGTCGCCCAGTCGGGGCGACGGTGGCCGGCGAACGCGACGAGCGAGTAGAAGCCGATCGCGAGCGCGCCGCCGATCACGCCGATGCCAAGCGTGTTGACGATCGCGCGCACCAGGTTGTCCTGCTCGAACAGCTCGATGAAGTTCGACAGCGTCAGTACCTCGGCGAGCGCGACGCCTTCGCCCCAGTTGGTCACGAACGCGCGCAGCACGATGCCCGAGATCGGCACGATCACGGTCAGCATCAGCCACAGCGCGACGATCGCGAGCGCGACCCAACGCCACACGCCGAGCGGCAGCACCGTCGCGCGGCCGGCCTTGCCCTTCACGGTGACGAAGCGGCTCGCGGTCTTCAGCAGGCGGCGCTGCAGCAGCACGAGCGGGAACGTGATCGCGACGATGCACACGGCGACCGCGGCCATCAGGTGATACGACGGCACGCCGAGCTTGTTGGTCAGCTTGTACAGGTAGGTCGCGAGCACGAGGTGGCCTTCCGGGTCGCCGAGCACGAGCGGCAGCCCGAACACCTCGAAGCCGAGGAAGAACACCAGCACGCCGGCGAACAGCAGCGCGGGCATCGTCATGGGCAGGCTCACGTCGAGCGCGACGCGGAACGGGCGGGCGCCCGTCACGCGCGCCGCTTCCTCGACGTCCGAGCCGAGGTTGCGCAGCGCGGCCGACGAATACAGGTACACGTGCGGCACGTGCGTGAGGCCGACGATCACCGTGATCGCGAAGATCGAATACACGTTCCAGGGCACGTTCTGCACCCCGAACAGTTCCTTGAACCACACCGAGTAGAAGCCGACCGGGCCGGCCGCGACCACGTAGCCGAACGCGAGCACCATCGGCGACACGAACACCGGCGTGAGCAGCAGCGGTTCGAGCCAGCGGCGGCCGGGCAGGTCGGTGCGCACCATCAGGAACGCGAGGATGCCGCCGAGCGGGATCGAGATGAACAGCATCCCGCCGGCGATGATGAACGAGTTCTTCACGGCCGACCAGAAGTCGGGATCGCTGAAGATGAAGCGGAAGCCGTCGATGCCGAGCGTCTTGTTCGCGTCGAAGAACGGCGCGGACAGCAGGCTCTGGAACAGGATGAAGCCGAGCGGCAGCGCGACCGCGACGGTCAGTACCGCGACGACGATCCAGCGCAGCATGCCGGCGAGCGGCTGCAGGCGGCTGACCGGCAGCGCGGGAACGGCGTCGCGCGGGCCGACGGCGGGCGGAACGGCCGGTGCCGTGCCGCGTGTGCTGGTTGAAAGCATGAGTTCGCCCCTGCGGCCATCCGGATGGCCGCCTCAAGGAAGTCGGTGAGGAGAAGGGGCTGCCCGCGCGACGGGCGGCGGGCAGCCTGGGTCAGCCGAAGCCGATCAGCGCTTGATCGCCTGCTGCCATTGCTTCAGGAACGCGAGACGCTTCGACTGGTCGAGATAGACGAGCAGGCCGGTGCCGATCTGGATCGGCTTCAGCGAATCGCCGAGTTCCTTCGTGAGGCTCGCGGCCGACGTCTCGCCGGTCACGTCCGCGCGGATCGCGTACAGGTTCGCCTGGTTCGCGATCAGCGTCTGGCCGCGCTTGGACAGCAGGTAGTCGACCCACAGCTTCGCGGCGTTCGGGTTCTTCGCCTTCTTCGACACGGTGGCGAGGCGGCTCACGACCTGTGTGTAGTCCTTCGGAAACACGTAGCCGATCGACTTGTCCTTCTTCGCCTTCGCGTACGCGTACGAACCGATGATGTTGTAGCCGATCAGGTTCTCGCCCGACGAGATGCGCTCCATCATCGCGCCCGTGCTCGACTGCAGCTTCGGGCCGGTCGCGCCGATCGCGTTTACCAGCTCCCACGTGACCTTCTCGTTCACGTGCGCGTCCTGGGTCAGGTAGTTGAAGCCGACGCCCGATTTCTCGATGTCGTAGGTCGTGACCTTGCCCTTGAACTTGTCGGCCTGCGTGGTGAGCAGCTTGATCAGCTCGGCGCGCGTCTTCGGCACTTCGTTTTCGGGGATCAGGCGCTTGTTGTAGACGATTGCGAGCGGCTCGAACGTCGTGCCGTACGCCTGCTTCTGGTATTGCGCCCATTGCGGCACGTTCGGGCTTTCCGGCGAATCGTAGGACGCCATCAGGCCGTCGTTGACGAGCTTGACCTGCAGGTCCATCGCCGAGCTCCACAGCACGTCGGCGCTGGTGCTGCTCGCCGCGTTCTCGCTGATGTAGCGGTTGTACAGCTCGGTGCTGTTCATGTCGTTGTACTCGACCTTCACGCCGTACAGGCTTTCGAAGTCCTTGATCAGCGGACGTACGAGGCCCGTGTCGGTCGTCGAGTAGACGATCAGCTTGCCTTCCTTCTTCGCGGCGTCGATCACGCCCTGGTAGTTCCCCGGGTAGCCGGCCGGAACCTGCGCGGCGGCGCTGCCGGCGGCGGCGCCCAGAACGACCGCCAGCGCGGCGGCGAGGTGCTTCGGTGCAAACGGCATGTCTTCCTCCAGTGATGCGTCGATGTTGTTCGAGTGACGCGGATGTTAAGTGCGACGCACTTTCAGCCCGCTTTCATTTCCGTTCACAATCGTGCCGTTCGTGTCATGGATTTCCCGAGGTCGACGCGGCCGCCGCCGCGGGTTTCGCGGCGCGCGGCAGGGTTCGAAAGGGAGAGGGGGCGAGGTTGCCGGCTACGCGGACGCGGCCAGCAGTTGTCCGAGGAGGCGGCCGCCATGCCGCGCGTGCGCGGCCGTCAGTGCCGCATACCCGACGACGACGCCCGCTTCGCACCGGGCGCTTCGACAGAAGCCGCGGATCGGCTGCAACTCGATGCCCGCCGCGCGGGCTTGCGACACATACGCAGCGTCATCGATGCCGGGTGGCAGCCACAGCACGAAATGAAAGCCCGCATGCTCGCCGGACACCGTGTATCGGCCGCCCGCATGCTTCGCCAACTGGTCGAGCACGATGTCGCGCCGCTGACGGTATGCGTGGCGGGCGGCGCGCAGGTGCTTCGCGAAATCGCCGTGGCCGATGAAGCGCGCGAGCGCGAGCTGCGGCGCGACGCCGACCGAGCGCGCGGTCGCGTGCCACACGGCGGACAGTGCCGGCCGCAGTGCCGCCGGCACGACCATGAAGCCGATGCGCAGCCCGGAAAACAGCGTCTTGTTGAACGACCCGCAGTAGATCACGCGATCGCACGCATCGAGCGATTTCAGCGCGGGCAGCGGGGCGGTCTGGTAGCTGAATTCGCCGTCGTAGTCGTCCTCGATGATCCACGTGCGGTGGCGTTGCGCCCAGTCGAGCAGTTCGAGCCGACGCGACACCGACATCGTGACGCCGAGCGGCGCCTGATGGGCCGGCGTCACGTAGGCGGCGCGCGCATCGGGATGGCGGTCCAGCGATGCGGTGTCGATGCCTTCCCGATCGACCGGCACGTCGATCACGGTCGCGCCCGCGAGCGTGAAGATCTGCCACGCCGACGCATAGCCGGGATCCTCCATCAGCACCGTCGAGCCGGGCGCGAGCAGCGTGCGCGCGACGAGGTCGATCGCGTGGCGGATGCCGGTCGTGATGACGATGTCGCCGGCCTCGCACGGGATGCCGCGGTATTCGCGCAGGTACGCGGCGATTTCGGCGCGCAGGCTGTCGACGCCCTGGGCCGGCGTCGCGCCGAGCTCGTCGGCCGTCGCGGCAAGCAGGCCGGCGCCGAGCGCCTTCTTCCATTGCTGCATCGGCAGCAGGCCGGGATCGGCGAGCCGCGCGACGAACGGGACGCCCGGACGCACGCCGTGCTCGGGTTCGGCCGCGGCGGCCGGCGCCGGGGAGGCGGCGGCGTGGAGCGGGGCGCCGTCGCGCGACTGTGCGGCCGCGCGCAGATAGCTGTCCGGCACTACCGCGCAGACCCGTGTGCCGGACCCCTGCGTGCGGGCGATGTAGCCCTCGGCGCACAGGATGTCGTATGCCGCTTCGACGGTGCCGCGTGCGACGTCCCAGCGCGCGGCCAGCGTTCGGCTTGATGGCAGCGGGCTGTCGGCGGGCAGCAGGCGTTTCAGGATCGCGTCGCGAATCGTGTCGGCGATGCATTCCTGCTTCGACTGCGGACTGCCGCCCGACAGCCCGGCGGGGCGCGGCAGATCCAGCGGAATCGCGGCTTTGCCTCGCGGCATAGTGGTCCAGTCAATAGTCGATTTAATGGCCCTTCAGCTTATATCACTTTCGCCTTAGATTGCTGTCGACCCCACCCATCCTGACCGAAACGGACTCACCGCATGAAGACGCGCTCATTACCCCGATGGGGCTGGCTGTTCCTGCTGATGCTCGTGGTGTGCCTGCCGCGCGTCACGATCGATGCGTACCTGCCGTCGCTGCCCGCGATGGCGGACGCGCTGCACGGCACCGACGCGCAGTTGCAGCTCACGCTGACCCTGTACATGGTCGGCTATGCGCTGTCGATGCTGGTGTCGGGGCCGCTGTCCGACCGCTACGGCCGACGTCCGGTGCTGCTCGGCGGCCTGGGCGTGTACGTCGTCGCAAGCGTCGCATGCGCAGGGTCGACGAGCATCCCTGCGCTGATCGCCGCGCGCATGTTCCAGGCGCTGGGCGGCTGCACCGGGACCGTGATCGGCCGCGTGATCGTGCGCGAACGTTTTCCGGCCGCGACGCAGGCCACGATGCTCGGCCATATTTCGGCCGGCATGGCGCTGTCGCCGGTGGTCGCGCCGCTGGCCGGCAGCGCGATCGCCGAGTGGCTCGGCTGGCGCGGCGTGTTCGGCTGGCTGGCGGCGGGCGGGCTGGTCGCGGCCGCGATGGTGCTGCGCTACCTGCCCGAGACGCGCGAATGCGACGCGCGGCCGCCAGCCGGCGCCAGCGCGGGGTTGCTGCGAACCTACGCCGGCCTGCTGCGCGAGCGGCGCTTCCTGCGCTATTCGCTCGCGATCAGCTTTGCTTACTGCACGTACTACCCGTTCATCGCGGAATCGTCGACGCTGTTCCAGCGGCACATCGGCGTGTCCGGGCCGGTCTATGCGGCGATCTTCGGCGTGACCGTACTCGGCTATCTGGTCGGTTCGAATATGTTCGCGCGGATCAGCGCGCGCTGGTCAGCCGATTCGGTCATCGCGGCGGCGGCGGCCGTCAATCTCGTCGGCGCCGCCGTGCTGGGGATCGGCGGCGCGATCGCCCCGACTTCGGTGACGGCCCTCGTCGCACCGATGTTCGTCGTGATGATCGCGGTCGGGATCGCGATTCCGGCCTGCCAGTTCGCGGTGATGCAGCCGTATACGAAGATCGCCGGTACGGCGTCGGGGCTGTTCTTCTTTATCCAGATGGCGATCACGGCCGCGTGCGGTGGCGTGCTGGCGTGGCTGTCGGACGGCACCGCGCGCCCGATGATCGCCATCACGGCCGGCGCGAGTATCGCGTTCGTCGCGGTGGTGGCCGGTTTTCGCGAGCGGCGTGTGACCGGCGATGCGCGCATCGCGGCGCGCAACCGTCCGGCTGCCGAGCGCTGAGCGGCAGCCGCCGGCGCCGCCCGCGGCCGCTTCGCAACACCCGCGCAACCCGTGTTTGCGCGAGGCGTGGAGACGGAAAGGATCATGTAATGTAGCGGGCTGTCGCTGACCTTACCGGAATCCCCATGCGCGTGCTGCTCGTCGAAGACAACCCGAACCTGGCCCAGTCGCTGAACGACGCGCTGAGCGCCGCGCGCTTCGCGGTCGATCACATGGCCGACGGCGAGGCGGCGGACCACGTGCTGCGCACGCAGGATTACGCGCTGGTGATCCTCGATCTCGGGCTGCCGAAGCTCGACGGGCTGGAGGTGCTGCGGCGGCTGCGCGCGCGCCGCAATCCGGTGCCGGTGCTGATCCTCACCGCGCACGGGTCGGTCGAGGACCGCGTGAAAGGGCTCGATCTCGGCGCCGACGACTATCTCGCGAAGCCGTTCGAATTGACCGAACTGGAGGCGCGCGCCCGCGCGCTGATCCGGCGCAGCCTCGGTCACGAGCACTCGCGCGTCGAATGCGGGCCGCTTTCGTACGACAGTATCGACCGCGGCTTCCATCTCGCGGGCGAGCCGCTGTCGCTCACGCCGCGCGAGCGCTCGGTGCTCGAGGTGCTGATCCTGCGCAACGGCCGCGCGATCAACAAGGACACGCTGTCGGAGAAGATCTTCGGGCTCGACGAATCGGTCAACGCGGACGCGATCGAGATCTACGTGTATCGCCTGCGCAAGAAGCTGGAGAACACGGGCGTCGCGATCGTCACGCTGCGCGGCTTGGGCTACTTGCTCGAAGCGAAGGCGGACGAGTGATCCGCCTTCACGCTCACCGTCATTCACTGGCCCCCGAGGAGGCGCATGCCGTCGCCGGCCGGCTTCGCAACGACGACCTCCGGCCCGGGCGCAGGGTAATGCGCCGCGAATACCCCGCCATGCCCGTCGGGACGGCCCGGCGAGCCGCATGATGACCCGCCCGAACCTGCGCGCGCAGGTCGCGCTGTGGCTGCTGTTGCCGCTGCTCGGCCTGCTCGCACTCGACTCGTGGCTCACGTACCAGCGCGCGATGAGCGCCGCGCACGTCGCGTTCGACCGCACGCTGTCGTCGTCGCTGAAGTCGATCCGCGAAGGCGTGCGGCTCAACGCCGGCGAGATCGAGGTCGACTTGCCGTATCTCGCGCTCGAAATGCTCGAATCGAGCGACGGCGGCAAGATCTACTACCTGATCCGCGAGGACAACGGCCGCACGGTCACCGGCTATCCCGATCTACCGCTGCCGCATGGCCGCGACGCGGGCGATGGCGCGCTGTTCGTCACGCGCTACTACGACGTCGTGTATCGCGGCGAGCAATTGCGGATGGCCGCGTTGCGTATTCCCGTGCACGACGTGCCGACCGCGCAGTCGCGCATCGTGTGGGTGATGGTCGGCGAGACGATCGAGGCGCGTCAGGCGCTCGCGCGCGAGATCCTGATCGGGTCGCTGCTGCAGGAAGGGCTGCTCGTCGTGCTGGCGCTCGGGATCGTGTGGCTCGGCGTCGGGCGCGGGCTGCGGCCGCTGAACCGGCTGTCGGCGACGGTCGCCGCGCGCAGCGAGGACGATACGACGCCGCTCGACACGGGCGCGATGCCGAGCGAACTCGCGCCGCTCGTCGATTCGATCAACCAGTACATCGGTCGCACGCAACGGATGCAGGTGGCGCGGCGCCGCTTCTTCGCCGATGCGGCCCATCAGTTGAAGACGCCGCTCGCGGCCGTGCAGGCGGGCGTCGAACTCGCGTTGCGGCCCGACGAGCAGCCGCGCGCGAACGTGCACCTGCGGCGCGCGAACGGCGCGGTGCGGCAGGCCGCGAAGATCGTCCAGCAACTGCTGTCGCTGTCGCGGCTCGATTCGGACAGCGGTCATGCGGTCGCGCACAAGCCGGTCGCGCTGCATCGGCTCGCGCGCAGCGTGACGCTGGACTGGTCGCCCGTCGCACGCGCGCGCGACATCGATCTCGGGTTCGAGCACGAGGCCGACGTCGACGTGCTCGGGCAGTCCGACCTGCTCGGCGAGATGATCGGCAACCTGATCGACAACGCGATCCGTTATGTGGGCGACCATGCGGTGATCACGGTGCGCGTGTCGCGCGACGGGGCGGACGCGCGGCTCGACGTGATCGACAACGGGCCGGGCATTCCGGCCGACGAACGCGACGCGGTGTTCGAACGCTTCCATCGCGGCAGCAAGACGCAGACGGTCGAAGGCACGGGGCTCGGCTTGTCGATCGTGCGCGAGATCGCGCGCGTGCATCAGGGCAGCGTGACGCTGGCCGATGCGCACGGCGGCGGGTTGGTGGTCACGGTGCGGCTGCCGGCGGCGAGCCATCGTTAGAGAGGGTTTCGACACGCGTCGCAGCCGTTGCAGCCGAGTGGCGGGGCGCGCGGCCTGCCGACCGGACGCCCCGGCGCTCACGGCTTCAGCAGCAGCTTGCCGATGGACTTGCGGCTTTCCATGTCGGCATGCGCGTGCGCCGCGTCCGCCAGCGGGTATTCGCCGCCGATCCGGACCTTGAGCCGGCCTTCCGCGATCCAGTCGAACAGCCGCGCCGAGTGCGCGCGGAGCAGTTCGGGCGTGTAGATATGATCGAAGAAGGTCGTATAGCCGATCTTGATGCTCCTCGGCAGGCTCATGAGGTCGATCGGCCCCGGCCCGCCGAGCACCGGACCGTACCAGCAGAAGGTTCCCGAGCGGCGCAGCACGTCGAGCGACCCCTGAAAGGTCTTCGGCCCGGAGCCGTCGTAGACGACGTGCACGCCTTCGCCGTTGGTCAGGCGCAGCGCCTTCGCGGCGAACCGCCCGCTGGTATCGACGATCAGATGATCCGCGCCCGCTTCCCTGGCCGCGGCGACCTTGTCTTCGGACGAGACGCGCCCGATTACCCGGCCGCCGCGCAGCTTGATGATCTGCGTCAACAGCAGGCCCAGCCCGCCGGACGCCGCGTGGACGAAAGCGACGTCGCCCGGCTGTACGGGATAGAAATCGGTCGCGAAATGGCTGGCGGTGAGACCCTGCATCATCACGGCGGCGGCCGTGCGATCGTCGATCGTATCCGGAACCGCCACCAGCGACGTGGCGGGGATCGCAATCTGCTCAGCATAGCTGCCGGGCGCGTAGGCCCACGCGACGCGCTGGCCGGGTGCGATGCCGTCGACGCCGTCGCCGACCGCCAGCACCCGGCCCGCGCCTTCGACGCCAAGAATCTTCGGGTTCGGCCATCCCGTCCACGCCATGCCCTGTCGCACGCCGATGTCCATGAAGTTGACGCCTGCGAAGGCGATCTCGACCAGCGCCTCGCCCGTACGTGCGACCGGGGCGGGCCGCTCGACCTGCTCCAGCATGTCGCGGCCGCCGGTGCCGTTCATCACAATGGCTTTCATGATTTACCTTGTTATTGAATGATCATTCATTAATTTGCCAAAAAAAATCTACCGTAGCGCCCGCAGCGTCATGTCGGCCAACGCGCTCAGGCTTGCGTGGTCGGCGCCGCCGCGACCGGCCGCGCGGATGCCGGTGATGTTCGCGATCAGGAACCGGGCGGTCGCTTCGGGAACGAGGCCGGCGGCCACGTCGCCTTCGCGCTGCGCATCGCGGACTCGGGCCGCGATCGCGGCGATCAGGCTATGGGCCAGCACCGCATGGATCTCCGCGAGCTCGGGGCGGGACACGCCGAATTCGTAGACCGAAATCGTACCAAGACAAGGTTGGGCGGCCGCTTCGACCACGCGACGGAGCAATGCGTCGATCCCGTCGATCGCGCGTGCGCCGCTGCGCAGCGCGTCGAAGTGCGCAGCGCATTCGCCCATCCCGTAGCGGCGCACGGCCGACAGGTAAAGCTGCCATTTGTCGCCGAAGGCCGCATAGAGGCTCTGCCGCCCGATGCCCATCGCGCTGACGAGCATCTGGGCCGAGCTGCCCTCGAAGCCATGCTCGCTGAAAACGGCGATCGCGCCGTCAAGCGCTGCATCCGTGTCGAATTCCCTTGGTCTTGCCATGAGCGAACTATATCAATTCAGGAACAATCGTTCAATAAAATTGTGGGTGGAGAGCCGAGCCTTGATCTGCCGGCGCATGTGCACGCCTGTGCGGCAGTCGTCGTGGCGGATCGTCGCTCAGTCGCCGAACCCGATCTCCGCTTCGACCGGCTGCCCGACTTCGAGCCACGCGCCCGCGCCTTCGACGACGATCGCATTGATGCCGAACGTCAGCGCGCCGTCGTAATTCGGGTTCGCGCGATAGGTCTGCATCGTGTCGGTCGGCTCGTGCGGCCATGCGGGATCGGGCGTGCCGGTGGCCTGGTCGATCGTCGGCACCGGGCAGCGCGTGCACAGCTTCACGAGCCGCAGCCGCACCGGCGTGTCGCCGTCGGTGTCGAGGTGCTCGACGAAATCCTCTTCGTACGCGTCGAGATCCGACACGACGATGTTCGGACGGAAGCGGTTCATCGGGATCGCCGGCGCGCCTTTCGCGGCGAGCCGCGCATTCAGGTCGTCGAGCGACGACTGACCGATCACGAGCAGCGGATAGGCGTCCGAGAATTGCGTATGCGTATCGATGTCGCCGGTCCATTGGCGGTTGCAGCCGCGGCGCGCGTCGGGGCCGAAGCGCGCGAGCTTCGTCGGCGTGCCGAGGAATTCGGTGAGCCACGCGGCCGTGTCGGCGCCCGTGTCGATCGCGTCGACGGTGTCGCGCCACACGGTCGCGGCCATCTTCGGCGTGGCGGGCGTCGCGTCGCCATCCAGCGGCGTGCGGATTGCCGGCATGCCCGGCGCGTTCAGCACGAGCGCGTCGCTGTCGAGCGTCGGGCGGATCAGCGCGAGGCGCGGGTGCGTACGCTGCGTCAGCATCTGCCCGTGCGGATCGGTGATCAGCCAGTGGCGGTCGTACGCGAGGCCCGTTTCGAGCAGTTGCGCACGCGGCAGCGCGATGCCGGCGCAGGATTTGATCGGGTAGACGAAGAGTTCGGCGATGGCTGGCATGACGTGGCGCTGGCTGAAGGCGGGATGATCGAAACGCGATTGTGCCAGATCATGCCCGCGCCGTTCGGGCGGTCGCGCGCCGCCACGCGGCCCGTCACGCGAGCGGGAAGCCCGTGTCGAAGGTCGTGCGCACGTCGAGCGGCTGGCGCAACAGCCCGGCCTTCAGGTAGAAGTCGGCCGTGCGCTGCTGCTCGGCGATCACCGTCGCGTCGATCGGCTGCCAGCGCGTGCCGCGGCGCTCGAACTGCAGCTTCGCGGCGGCGGGCGGAATGCCGATGATGCGCGCGAGCGCGGCCGAATACGCGTCGACGTGCCGGTACGACCAGGCCTGCGCGCGCACGACGCGCCGCAGGAAATCGTGCAGCACGTCGCGCTTCGATGCGATCGCCGCGTCGGTCGCCGCAAGATAGCTGAGGCCCGACCACAGCCCGCGGCCGTTGACCAGCACGCGTGCGCGGCCGCTCGTTTCGGCGAGCGCGGTATAGGGCTCCCAGGTCGCCCACGCGTCGATCGAGCCGGTGGCGAGCGCCAGCATCGTGTCGGCCGGCGGCAGGAAGCGGAACGACACGGCATCGGGCGGCAGGCCGGCCGCGTCGAGCGCCTTCAGCGTGACGAAATGGCCGATCGAGCCGCGCGTGGTGCCGATGCGCTTGCCTTTCAGGTCGGCCGCGCCTTTCAGCGCCGCGTCGGGTTGCACGAGCACGGCCGTGCCGTATGGATCGGAACGGTTCGCGCCGATCACCTTGATGCGGGCGCCCGACGCGAGCGCGAAGATCACCGGCGCGTCGCCGATCGGCCCGCAGTCGACGGCGGCCGCGTTCAGCGCTTCCGCGAGCGGCGCGGCGGCCGGGAATTCGGTCCATGCGATGTCGTATGCGAGGCCGTTCAGTTCGCCGGCCGCTTCGAGCAGCGCGCGCAGCCCGCCTTTCTGGTCGCCGGCGCGCAGCAGCGGGCGGGCGCCGGATTGCGCGCGCAGGGCGGCCGGCGCGGCGACGATCGTGGCAAGGGCGCTCGCCTGCGCGAGGAAGTGGCGTCGGGTCGGATTCATCGTGAAGTTCTGTCGAAGGAAGGATTCGTGGGTTCAATGCGGGAGCCCGGCCTGTACGTCGCGCACGGGTTCCTGATCGACGCGCAGCAGCAGCGCGGTCAGTGCGTCGCCGCTTGTCACGCGCGCGGCGGCCGGCCGGACCGCCGCGTCCGAGCGGCACAGCAGGTCGGCATCCGACCAGCCGGCGCTGCCCGGCAACGCGCGCGCCCGCAGCCAGCCGCGCCGATCCGCCAGCAGTTGCGTGCCGCCGAGCGCGTCGGGCGCAACGCCGGCAATCGTCGCGAATGCGCGCCACGCATCGGCCGTCGTCGCGACGCAGTTCGCGCGCGCGCCGGCTGACGTTGGCACGGGCGCGCCGCGTTCGGTGACGAGCAAGGTCTGCCAGCGCGCGTCTTCCGGCGGTGGCGTCGCACCCGGCGCGAGCGCGACGACGCGCACGCGCTGACCTTCGCGCCAGCGCTGGAGCGCCTGAGGCGCGGCGTCGCCGCAGCGCACGTCGAGTGCCGGCAGCGGGACCGGCACCGGCCACGCGCCTTCCGCCTGCGCGCCGCTACCGGCGGACAACGCTTTCAGGTAGTCGAGCACGGCCCACGTGTCCTGCGGGCCGAGCGTCGCCGCGAAGCCGGGCATCGTCGCTGCGCCGTGCTCGTCCTGCGTGCCGTGGCGCACGCGCCAGAACAGTTCGCCGTCGAGGCGACGCGCGAGCAGCGTGCCGGCGAAGGTCGGCGGCCAGTGCGCGAGCGTGGCCGCGAGCGGCCCTTCGCCGCGTCCGTCCGCGCCGTGGCAGGCCGCGCAATGTTGCGTATACAGGTGCGCGCCGCGCATCACGTTCGATACGGAAAACGGCGCGGGATCGCGCTGGAAGCTCGTCGGCACGGCAGGCGCGAGCCACAGCGAAGCGGGCGGCCACGGCGCGAACCACGCGACGGCGAGCGCGGCGATGGCCGACGCGACACGCCACTTGCGCGAAGCCAGTGCGAGGCAGGCGAGCACGACGGCCAGCGCCGTCACGCCACAGGCGAACGCGAGTTGCCGCGTGAGTCCCGCGTCGATGTGCAGCGTTTCGAGCGCGATGCGGCGTGCCCACGGCCACGCGGCCTGGCCGTCGGCGTCGCCGGTCAGGCCGAGCGCGTGCAGCACACGCGCCAACGCGATCTGCGCGCGATACAGCAGTTGCAGGAACGCGATGGCCCAGTCGGCGAATGGCGGCGCGTTCATCGCGCGCGTCTCCGGCGTACCGCAGTCAAACGTCGAACGGCATCCGGCATCTACCAGCTCGCATCGAGCCCGAGATGCCGCAGCGCGTCGTGGCGCAATGCGGCGAGGCGCGGGTCGCCGCGATGGCGCGGGTAGGGCAGGTCGACGCGCAGTTCGGCGACGATCCGTGCCGGGCGCGGCCCGAACACGATCACGTGCTGCGCGAGGAACAGCGCCTCTTCCACGTCGTGCGTGACGAGCAGCGCCGAGAAACCGTCGCGTTGCCACAGCGCGGTCAACTCGGCCTGCATCGTGAGCCGCGTCAGCGAATCGAGCTTGCCGAGCGGTTCGTCGAGGATCAGCAAGCGCGGATCGTTGACGAGCGCGCGGGCGAGTGCGACGCGCTGCGCCATCCCGCCGGACAACTGATGCGGAAACACGTTCGCGAACTCCTGCAGCCCGACGCGCGCGAGCGCATCGTCGACGCGATGCTGCGCGGTGCGCGCGACGCCGCGCGCTTCGAGGCCGAGCGCGACGTTCGCGCGCACGCGCCGCCACGGGTACAGCGTCGGGTCCTGGAACACGACGATGCGCGACGGATCGGGGCGCTCGATCGGCGTGCCGTCCTGCGCGATCGTTCCTTGCCGCGCGGCGTCGAGCCCCGCGACGAGCCGCAGCAGCGTCGATTTCCCGCAACCGCTCGGGCCGAGCAGCGCGACGAATTCGCCGGCCGCGACCGACAGCGACACGTCGTCGAGCACCGGCAGCGCGCCGCCGGGGCCGTCGAACGCATGGCTCACGCGGCGGATGTCGATGCGTGCGCCGCGCGGCGACGTGACGGCGGGCGCCGCGACCGTGGCAGCGGACGATTCGAGTACGGCGGCGCTTACCATTTGACGGTTCCTTTCTGCCACGCGAGCACACGGTCGCGCACCGCGAACAGCAGCGCGATCAACCCGGAAAACAGCAGCGCCATCACGAGCAGCGCCGCATACATGTTCACGTACGACGCCCAGCCCTGCGCCCAGCTCAGATACCAGCCGAGCCCCGACTTGACGCCCATCATCTCGGCGACGACCAGCACCGTGAACGACGCGCTCAGCCCCATGAAGATGCCGACGAACACGTGCGGCAGCGCGGCCGGAATCGCGACGCGCAGCACGAGGAAGCGCGCGTTCGCGCCGAGCGTGCGCGCGACGTCGTAGTACTGCTTGTTCACGCTCGCGACGCCCGACCACGTCAGCACGGCGACCGGGAACCCGGTGGCGAGCGCGATCAGGAACGCCGCGGCTGAATAGCTCGACGGGAAGAAGTAGAACGTGAGCGGCAGCAGCGCGGTGGCCGGCACGGGGCCGAGCACGCGCAGCACCGGATGCACCCAGTAGCCGATCCGGCGCGACCAGCCGATCGACACGCCGACCGCGAAGCCCACCGTGACGCCGTACGCGAACCCGAGCGCGAGCAGCTTCAGCGTGTTGCCGGCGCTGCCGGCGAGGCGCGGCCAGTCGTCGACGTAGACCTCGATCAGCGCCTGCGGCGGCGCGAAGAACGGCGTCGGCAGCCAGCCGGTTTTGGCGGTGACGATTTCCCACGCGGCGAGCACGAGCGGCAGCGCGACGAGCCACGGGCCGGCCGGTCGCACCCGTGCGAGCCGCGTGCGGGTCGCCGCGACGAGATGGCCGAGCGTCGCGGCGACGAGCAGCAGCGCGGCGATCGTCCACGCGGCCGTGCCGAACGTATCGGTGTACGCCCAGTCGCTGAAGCCGACGATCCGGTTCGGCCACAGCTGCGTGAGCGCGCCGAGCGCGGCCCACGCGAGCGCGGCGGCGATCCCGGTCGGCCAGGTGCGCGCGCGCCGGGCTTCTGCGGCCAGCGTGGCTTCGCAAGTCGTGCAGGCTGCGCGCGCGGAAACTGTAGCGTTGGCAGCGGCGCCGGCCGGGGCCGATGCGGCGCGTGCGGCGCGTGCGGCGGAAGCGTGTTCGATCGTCGACATCGCGTTACCCCAGTACGTTCGCATAGACCTGCTGCGCGAAGCGCTGCGGGTCCGTGCTCTTCTTCAGCACGCTGATGCGCCGGAAATCGTCCGCATAGAACGCGATTTCCTGCTGCAGGTCGACGCTGGTCGGGTGATGCGTGTAGGTGAGCGTCGCGTACAGCTTGCGCAGATCCTCGGGGCTGATCTTCGGCGAATACTTCGCGAATACCTTTGCGGCTTCGTTCGGGTTGTCGTGCGTGTATTCGGTGGCCTGCACGATCGAGCGCGCGAGCGCGGCGGCCGACGGCCGGTCGTTGCGCACGAGGTCGCCGCGCGCGCCGATCACGCAGCACACCTTGCGCGCGTATTCGCCGGACAGGTTGGTCGCGAGTTCGGTATACGCGCCGTTGCTGCGCTTTTCGAGCAGGTAGAGATTCGGGTCGCCGTCGGCGATCGCGTGGATTTCGCCCTTGTCGACCGCGACGCCGAGCAGGTCGGCCGGATACTGCCGCCACGTGATGTCGCGCTCGGGATCGATGCCGTTCTTCGCGAGCAGGATCGAGAAGAAGTGCTTGCCGGGCGCGGCCAGATCGCTGACGCCGACCGTCTTGCCCTTCAGCGCCTGCAGCGTCGTGACGCCTGCGGCCTTCGCGCCGAGCAGCCGCACGCAGCCGCCGTGCGAGCTGCCGATGATCTTCACGTCGAAGCCGGCTTCGAGCGGCTTCAGCCAGCGGTGGATCATCCCGACCGCCGCATCGGCCTTGCCGGTCGCGATCGATTCGAGCAGTTGATCGGTCGAGCCGCTGTAGTTGATCAGTTCGACCTTCAGCCCGTTTTTCTCGAAGAAGCCGCGCTCCTGCGCGACGACGATCGGCGTCAGGCAGAACGCGTTCTGGTTCCACGCGAACGTGAGTTTCTTCAGCGGCGGCGCGGACCAGGCCTTGCGGCCGAGCGTGATCGCCGGCACGGCGAGCGCGGCGGCGCCGGCCGCGCGCAGCAGGCGGCGGCGTTGGTCGTCGTGCGCGTCGGCAGGCGTGGGCGCGGTGGTGTGGGTCATGTTGTCTGGTCTCCGGTGTGGCGGAAAGGCGGCTCAGTCGAGCAGGTCGGGTTCGTCGGCGACGACGCGCGCGAACAGGCTGTCGAACGCATGCAGCGCGCCGTCGGGGCCGCCGATCTGGCCGTGCGTATGGCGCGCGGTCGCATGATCGATCGGTTGCGGCGTGCCGGCCGCTTCGGCCAGCAACTGCGTGTGCGCGACGTTGTCGAGCGCGATGTACCACCACGCGGCGGCCTCGACCGTCGGGCCGGCCGTCAGGATCCCGTGGTTCTTCAGGATCACGCCCTTGTGCGTGGTGCCGTCCGGCTTCGCGAGCGCATCGGCGATCCGCGCGCCTTCGCTGGTGTCGACGACCATCCCCGTGAAGTCGTCGAACAGCGCGTGATCCTCGTAGAACACGCACGCGTCCTGCGTGAGCGGATCGAGCGGGCGGCCGAGCGTCGACCAGGCCTTGCCGTAGGTCGAATGCGTGTGCGCGGCGGCGACGACGTGCGGATGGGCTTCGTGGATCGCCGCGTGGATCGCGAACGCGGCCTTGTTCAGCGGCCGCGTGCCGATCGCGGTTTCGCCGCGCGCGTTGACGAGCAGCAGGTCGGACACCTTGATCTGCGAGAAATGCACGCCGAGCGGGTTCACCCAGAAATGGTCGGGCAGCTCCGGATCGCGTGCGGTGATGTGACCGGCGAGGCCCGCCGCGAAGCCGAAGCGCGCGAACAGGCGGAACGCGGCCGCGAGCCGCTCCTGCCGGTGGCGGCGCTCGGCGGCGACGTCGACGCGCGGCGCGGGCGGATCGAACCAGAAGTGCTGGCGCGGCGTATCGGCGAGCACGAGGCCCGATGCGGTACGGTTGGGCGAGGACAGGACGGCGGACATGGTCGCGTAGGGCTCCGTTGGTCTCAGGCAGCGCGGCGCGCCGCGTCGCGTGCGGCGACGGCGCTGCGCACGCGCGGAATCAGTTCGCGGCCGTAGTCGATCGCGTCTTCCAGCGGATCGAAGCCGCGGATCAGGAACGTCGTCACGCCGAGGTCGTAGTAGTCGAGCAGTGCGTCGGCGACCTGTTCGGGCGTGCCGACGAGCGCCGTCGAATTCGAGCGCGCGCCGGTGAGCTTCGCGATCTCGGTCCACAGCCGCTTGTCGACGCGCGAGCCGCGCTCGGCCGCGGCGAGCAGGCGGCGCGCGCCTTCGCTCTGCTGCGGGCCGCCGGCGCCGAGTCCGGCCGCTTCGCGCAGCCGGCGCGTTTCGTCGAGGATGCGGTGCGCACGCGCCCACGCTTCGTCCTCGGTCGCCGCGAGGATCGGGCGGAACGACACGGAGAAGCGCACCTGGCGGCCGTGTTTCGCGGCTTCGGCGCGGACGCGCGTCGTCAGGTCGCGCACCTGGTCGAGCGATTCGCCCCACAGCGCGTAGACGTCCGCGTGCTTGCCGGCCACCGCGAGCGCGGCTTCCGACGCGCCGCCGAAGTAGATCGGCACATGCGGCTGCTGGACCGGCTTCACTTCCGAGAAACCCTGCTTGAACCGGTAATGCGCACCGTCGTGATCGAACGGCTGCGCTTCGGTCCAGATGCGCCGCAGGATGCCGAGGTATTCGTCGGTGCGCGCATAGCGTGCGTCGTGATCGAGGAAATCGCCGTCGCGCTGCTGCTCGCTGTCCGAGCCGCCGGAGATGAAGTGCACGGCGAGCCGGCCGCGGCTGAACTGGTCGAGCGTCGCGATCTGCCGCGCGGCGAGCGTCGGCGCGGTGAAGCCCGGCCGATGCGCGAGCATGAAATGGATGCGCTCGGTCGCGGCCGCCGCGAACGCGATCGTCAGCGTCGCCGACGGGCCGGTCGAGTGATGCGGCACGAGAATCCGGTCGAAGCCGGCCGTTTCGTGGGCGCGGGCAAAGTCGCGCACATAGTCGGGATCGACCACGGGGCCGGACGCCGGGTGGATTTCCGACTGCTTCTGGCTCTGGATCATGCCGATGAATTCGACGCTCATCTGGGGTCTCCGGTACAGGGACGTCCCGGCGCACGGCCGGGCAGGAATGGAGCGCAGGTTAACGCCGGGATCATGCGGAATGGAAATAATCAATCCCGATTTGAATATCAGATTTGCATGGTTTGGGGCCGTATGCGTTGCGCATACGCTATGGGCTCATGAATGATCGGGCGCGCGTTGACGCTGTATTTGCCGCCGCGCTTTCGCCGCCGTGTTCGACCTACCCCAGGGAATCCGTTTCGATGTCCGCCAGCCTTGCCGCTTCCTCGCCGCCACCGCAACCTTCGCTGCGCCTTCTGCCTGCTGACGCCGCTGACTTCGTCGCCGCTGCAGACGCCGACGAGGCGAGCGACGCGCGCGTCGCCGTGCTGCTCGAGCGCCTCGCCCCCGAGCTCGCCGCCGATGCGGCCCGCAACGACGTCGACGGCCGCTTTCCGCACGAGAACTTCGCACGGCTGCATCGTGCCGGGCTGATCGCGCAGGTCGTGCCGCGCGAGCATGGCGGCGCCGGTGCGACGCTGGCGCGGGCGAGCCGGATCGTCGCTGCCGTCGCGCGGGCCGACCCGGCGACCGCGCTGGTGTTGACGATGACGTATCTGCAGCATCGCGCGCTCGGCCGCGCCGACAACCGCTGGCCGGCGCAGGTGCGACGCGCGGTGTTCGACAGCGCGGTCGCGCACGGCGCGCTGATCAACGCGCTGCGCGTCGAGCCCGCGCTCGGTTCGCCGTCGCGCGGCGGGCTGCCGGACACTATCGCACGCCGCGATGGCGACGGCTGGCGGCTGTCGGGCCACAAGCTCTACAGCACCGGCATCCCGGCGCTGCGCTGGCTGGCCGTGTGGGCGCGTACCGACGAGCCGACGCCGCGCGTCGGCGTGTTTCTCGTGCCGCGCGACCCGGAGACCGACGGCGACCGCATCCGCGTGATCGAAAGCTGGAATCACGTCGGCCTGCGCGCGTCGGGCAGCCACGAGGTCGTGTTCGACGACGTGCCGCTGCCGGCCGATCACGCAGTCGACGTGCGCGCGCCGGACGCATGGGCCGTGTCGGCTGCCGCGCACGCGGATGCCGACGCGCAGGCCGATCAGCAGGCGTGGATGGTCGCGCTGCTCGGCAGCCTGTACGACGCGGTGGCGCGCGCGTCACGCGACTGGCTGGTCGAGTTCGCGACGACGCGTGCGCCGAGCGGGCTCGGCGCGCCGCTCGCGACGCTGCCGCGCGTGCAGGAAGCGGTCGGTGAAATCGAGGGCTGGCTGCATACGAATCGCGTGTTGCTCGACGAACACATCGCGCGCACCGACGCAGGCAACGCGCCGTCGCTGACGACCAGCGGCCTCGTCAAGCGCACCGTGACCGAGCACGCGATCCGGACGGTCGAGCAGGCGTTGAAGCTGTCCGGCAATCACGGGTTGAGCCGCGCGAATCCGCTCGAACGCCATTATCGCGACGTGCTGTGCAGCCGCGTGCATACGCCGCAGGACGACGCGATCGCGGTGGCGGCGGGGCGGGCGGTGCTCGATGCGACGACGCGCGGGCGGACGAACGCGGCGGCGGACGCAACGTCACGCAACGGGATCGAAACCGGTCGACGCGATGCGTGAGCCGGGCCGGGTTGCCTTGCCCGGAAATGGCGAGGCGGGAGGCAGGCGCTGTGCGGTGGCCGCAGCCACCGCCACCACGTTAGGCGGCCTTGTCGTGCGATCGCTCGGGCAGCGCGAATGCCGTGCGCGCATGCGCGGCGACGGCCGCCAGCGGCGCGTCGAGGCGCGCCGCATCGTGCCGGCGCAGCAGCCACAGGTCGATCTGCGGCTTGAAATCGGCGAGCGGCACGATGTCGAGCGCATCGCGCAGCGGGCTGCCTTCGACGAGCGGCAGCGGCATCAGCCCGAGGCCGAAGCCGTTCGCGACGCTCTGCAGTTGCAGGTCGCGGCCGTACGCATCGAGCGTGACCGGCATCGGCAGGCCCTGCGCGTCGAGCGCGCGCCGCAGGCCCGCACGAAAGCCGCAGCCGTCCGGATTGAGCACCCAGCCGCGCGCGTGGCAATCGGCAAGCCGGTAGCTGCGTCGCGGCCAGTCGCCCTTGCGGCCGACCGCGACGAGCCGCGTGGCCAGCAACCGTTCACCCTCGACCTGCGCCGGCAGCACCATTTCGCGGGCGAGGAAGACCAGCGCCGCATCGAGTTCGCGGCGGGCGACGCGTTCGACGAGCAGGCCGCCCCATGCGGTCGTGACCTGGGTCGCGAGCGCGGGCCACTGCGCGGCGAGTTCCGCGATGAGCGCCGGCAGCATCAGCTCGCCGAGCCCTTGCGTGAGCCCGATCCGGAATTCGCCGGCCGGGGGTTGCTCGCCGGCCGTCAGTTCGCGCAGCGCGTCAACCTCGCGCAGGATCGCGCGACACTGCTCGAACACCTGCCGGCCGATGTCGGTCGGGCGCGGCGGCTTCGTGTTGCGGTCGAGCAGCGTCACGCCGAGCGCTTCCTCGAGATTCTGGACGCGCCGCGTGATCGCGGGCTGCGTCATCCCGAGCTCGGCCGCGGCCTGGCTCAGGGTCTGGCAGCGGACGACCGCTGCAAAAGCGTCGATATCGCTAATTTTCATGTTTGTTCTGCATGGTCTTTTGGGTGCATCATGACGATCCATCATATTCCGCATCATATTCGAGGAGCCGGCCGATGAGTACGCTTTCGTTGCAGCAGACGCCGCTGCGTCCGTTCGTCGAGGGGCTGGATGCGCTGCTCGCGTCCGGCGCGAACGAGGCGCGCATTCTCGACGAGGGCGGCGCGCTGCTTGCCGCGCTCGTCGAACACGACGACTGGTTGCCCGACGCCTTCGCGCAGCCCGATCCCGAGCGTTACCGGCAGTACCTGCTGCATCTCGACCCGGACGAGCGCTTCTCGGTCGTCAGCTTCGTGTGGGGGCCAGGCCAGGCCACGCCGATCCACGACCACACGGTGTGGGGGTTGATCGGGATGCTGCGCGGCGGCGAGTTCTCGCAGCCGTACCGGTTCGACGCGGCCGGCAAGCCGGTGCCCGCGGGCGACGCCGTGCGGCTGCAGCCGGGCGAGGTCGAGGCCGTGTCGCCGCGCATCGGCGACGTGCACCGCGTGACCAACGCGTTCGCCGACCAGGTATCGATCAGCATCCACGTGTACGGCGCGAACATCGGCAAGGTCGAACGCGCGGTGTACCTGGACGACGGTACCGTGAAGCCGTTCGTGTCCGGCTATTCGAATGCCTGACGCTCGGCCCGCTCGCGCGGCCCGTTGCGGGTGCGCGCGGGCAGGGCCACGCTTGCTCCGTTCCGCTTTCTTCATCGACTTCAACACATTCAACACCGAGACATCGTGACGCAATCCGCCGATTCCACTTCTACTTCCCGCTTTCCCGCCGCGTCGTACGAGAACGTACGCGCACGCCTGCTGGCCCGCGACGAGATCGCGCTGATCGACGTACGCGAGGAAGATCCGTACGCACAGGGCCATCCGCTGTGGGCCGCCAACTTTCCGTTGTCGAAGCTCGAACTCGACGCGTGGACGCGGATTCCGCGCCGCGACACGCCGGTCGTCGTGTTCGGCGAAGCGGGTGGCGAGGATCTCGCGCCGCGCGCGGCCGCGACGCTCGCGCGCCTCGGCTACACCGACGTGCGGCTGCTCGACGGCGGCCTCGCGGGCTGGGTCGCGGCGGGCGGCGAGCTGTTCATCGACGTGAACGTGCCGAGCAAGTCGTTCGGCGAATGGGTCGAGGCCGAGCGCCATACGCCGTCGCTGTCCGCGCAGAAGGTGCAGGCGCTGATCGATGCGAAAGCCGATGTCGTGATCGTCGACGCGCGCCGCTTCGACGAGTACCAGACGATGAACATCCCGACGTCGACCAGCGTACCGGGCGCGGAGCTCGTGCTGCGCGTGCGCGCGCTCGCGCCGGATCCGCGGACGCAGGTGATCGTCAACTGCGCGGGCCGCACGCGCAGCATCATCGGCACGCAATCGCTCGTCAACGCGGGGCTGCCGAACCCGGTCGCCGCGCTGCGCAACGGCACGATCGGCTGGACGCTGGCCGGCCAGACGCTCGAGCGCGGCGCGGCGCGCCGCTTTCCGGACGAGATCGACGCGACGCAGCGCGCCGACGCGCGTCGGGCCGCCCGCGCGGTGGCCGAGCGCGCGGGCGTGCCGCGCATCGCGCTGGCCGACGTCGCGGCGCTCGACGAGCCGGGCCGCACGCTGTACCGCTTCGACGTGCGTACGCCCGAGGAATACGAAGCCGGCCACCTGCCGGGCTTCCTGAGCACGCCGGGCGGCCAACTCGTGCAGGAGACCGACCATCACGCGGCCGTGCGCGGCGCGCGGATCGTGCTGGCCGACGACGACGGCGTGCGCGCGGACATGACCGCATCGTGGCTCGCGCAGATGGGCTGGGACGTGCGCGTCGTCGAACCGGCCGGTGCCGCGGCATTCGCCGAGCGCGGCCAGCCGCCGCGCGACGTGCCGGCGACGCCGCCCGCAGCCGACGTGTCGCCCGCGACGCTCGCCGGCTGGCTGAAGGAAGCCGCGCCGGGCGAGCTCGCGATCGTCGACGTGACGGCCAGCGCGAACTACGTGAAGCGTCATATCCCGGGCGCATGGTTTGCCGTGCGTGCGCAGTTGCGCGACGCGCTGGCGGCGATTCCGCCCGCGAAGCGCTACGTGTTCACGTGCGGATCGAGCCTGCTCGCGCGGTTCGCGGCGGACGACGCGCGCGCGCTGCTGCCGGCCTCGGCCGAGATCCGGGTGCTGACCGGCGGCACGGCCGCGTGGATCGACGCCGGGCTGCCGCTGGAGAGCGGCGAGACGCATCTCGCGTCGCCGCGCGTCGACCGCTACCGGCGCCCGTACGAAGGCACCGACAATGCGGCCGCCGCGATGCAGGCATATCTCGACTGGGAGTACGGACTGGTCGACCAGTTGAAGCGGGACGGCACGCACCACTTCAACGTGATCTGACCGACGCGGGGCAACCGGGCGCGGCACGTCGTGCGCGGCGCCCGGTCGCGATGCGGGTCGGCGCCGGGTATCAGCGCTTGAACGTATCGACGGCCGTGCGACCGACGGCCGGATCGTCGGTGAAGAAGCCGTCGATGCCCGCGCGCAGGTATGCCTGGATCTCGCGCACCGAGCCGGCCGTATTGCGCGTGGCCGGCGTGCCGCCATCCTTCAGCGATGCGGGCAGGAAGTTGTTCTCCGGGCGGAACGTGTACGGATGCACGACGAGGCCGGCCTCGTGTGCATGGCGCACGTACGGCGTCGGCTGCTGCAGCGTGCCGTCCGCGGCGACCGCGATGATCGACGTCTTGTACGGCCCGACGCCGTTCGCATAGGTCGCGATCTCGCGCATCCCGTCGCGCGTCGACAGGTCGCCGTAGGTGCGCGTGTCGTTCGCCTTCACGAAGTCGTACGGGCGCTGGCCCGCTTCGTCCATCAGCTGCACGAGCTTCCAGTTCGGCTGGCTCGACTTGATCCGGTTGCGGATCGTCTTCAGGTTCGCGACCTCGAACGACTGGATGTAGACGGTCGCCGTGCGCGACGTGTACGCATCCTTCAGCAGCGCGTCGACGAGTCGATCCTCGAGCGGCAGGCCGATCGACTGGAAGTAGGTCGGATGCTTGGTTTCCGGATACAGGTGGATCGTGCGGCCGGTCTGCGCGGACATCTGTTTCGCGAGCGCGACGATCTCGTCGAACGTCGGAATCTCGAACTGGTCGTTGTACGCGGTGTTGGCCGGGCGCACCTGCGGGATGCGCTCGCGCGCCCGCAGCGTCTTCAGCTCGGCGAGCGTGAAATCCTCGGTGAACCAGCCGGTCAACTGCGTGCCGTCGATCGTCTTGGTCGCCTTGCGGCTCGCGAACTGCGGCAGCGTCGACACGTTCGTCGTGCCCGAGATCTCGTTCTCGTGGCGCGCGACGAGTACGCCGTCGCGGGTCGACACGAGGTCGGGCTCGATCACGTCGGCGCCGTCCTCGATCGCCTTGCGGTACGACGCGAGCGTGTGTTCGGGGCGCAGCGCGCTTGCGCCGCGATGGCCGACCACCTGGACCTTCGCGGAAATCGGCTGCGTGGGATCGCGCGTCAGATCGTCGTCGCCGCCGCACGCGGCGAGCAGGAACGCGGCGGCACAGGCGAACGGGACGTAGCGCAGGGAGGTCGGGCGCTTGAGGGGCATGTCGATGAACCTTCGAAACGGAGTCGGGAAAGGGCGCTCGCGCCGGCGGCCGGGCAGGGCGCCGGGCTGCGGAGTCGAACGGTGCGCGATCGTCGCATCGAATCATTACATATGTATTACTTCGACCTTTCCGTTTCGTTTTGGGGCGGCGGTGCGCACGGTAGCGCGCGCGACGGCAGGCGGGCGCGCACCGCATTCCGGCCGTCACAGCGAACCCGCGCGCCGGATGCACTAAACTTGCGGGAATTTTGCATCGCCGCACCGGGGCCGACGCCCGCCTGGCGCGACGATGCGGCGACTCGCGGGCCGGCGCGGGCGCCCGGCGCCCGTGTGCGTCCGGGGCCCGCGCCGGCCGATTTTTCCCGACCCATGACGACCCATACCGATCCCGCCTATCTGCTCGGCGAGCTGCTGAAGAACGTTTCCCGCTCCTTCTACCTGACGCTGCGCGTGCTGCCCGACGGCATGCGCGACCCGGTCGGCCTGGCGTATTTGCTGGCGCGCGCGGCCGACACGATCGCCGACACGGCCCTTGTCGCGCCCGACCGGCGCGCCGCGCTGCTGACCGACCTGCGCGACGACGTCGAGCGGCTTGGCGACGGCGCGGCGCTGTCGCGTTCGCTCGACGACGTGACGCGGATGCAGACCGATTCGCACGAACACCTGCTGCTCGGCTCGATGGAGCCGATGCTCGCGCTGCTGCGCGCGCAGCCGGAGGCCGATCGCGCGTCGATCCGCAAGGTCGTCGCGACGCTGACGGCGGGGATGGAATTCGACCTGCGCACGTTTCCGGACGAGCAGTCGGGGCAGGTCGCCTCGCTGCCGACGCGCGACATGCTCGACCGCTACACGTATCTCGTCGCCGGCTGCGTCGGCGAATTCTGGACCGACATGACGGGGATGCACACGCGCGCCGCGCGCGACTGGGATCTGGCGGACATGCGCGAGAAGGGCATCCGTTTCGGCAAGGCGCTGCAGATGACCAACATCCTGCGCGACTGCGCGAAGGATCTGCGCATCGGCCGCTGCTACCTGCCCGACGACGTGCTGCGCGCGCACGGGCTCGCGGTGGCCGACCTGATGCGGCCCGAGGATTCGGCACGCGCGCGCGGCGTGCTGGTCGACCTGCTGCGCGCCGCGCTCGACCAGTATCGCGACGCCTGCCTGTATACACTCGCGATCCCGCGCCGTTTCGTGCGGCTGCGGCTCGCGTGCCTGTGGCCGATCATGATCGGGCTCGAAACGCTCGAGCTGCTGGCCGGCCACGCGGCGTGGCTCGATCCGGCGAAGCCGGCCAAGGTGCCGAGAAAACGTATCTACCGGATCATGGCGGCGTCGCTCGCGCTGGTCGGTTCGAACACGGCGATTCGCGCGCGCCTGACCGCGCTCGCCGATGCGGTGTCCGCGCGGCTCGCTTCTGCGCCACGGCATTGAAGATCGCCGGCATCGCCTCCCGGTCCGCGTTCGCCGGACCGTACCCGTCCGGTTCCCGGCACGCGGACTAAAAACGTTTTCATGATTTCGTGTCTCGAAATGTGGGTGTCACGAATGTCGGCGATCCTGCGCGGCGGCGTGAATCGCGGCGTCAGCTTCGAACGCGCATTGGTAAGACGTTTTGTCGCCGAAGGCGTCTGACGACATCAGGCGGTCGCGTTGCACCCGTAAAAATGTAAAGCTAGGGTTTTCACCGGCAAATGCCGGAAACACCCGCTGCACAAGCGTTTCGGGCTGTCTTGTAACCGTTTGGTGAACCGCTGCGTTGCGTCGATCATACGATGACCGACCGCACATGTTGGGAAACAATCGGTAATCCGTCAGAATCGCGTCGGCATGTACTCGCACATGTGTCGGTCATAAAACCACACCAGAAAAGAAACATTCTTTGAGGACGGAGAATCAATGAAAAAGCGCGTCGCTTTTGCCATGACGGCAGCGGGTCTCGCAGCCGCTACCGCCGCCCACGCCCAGAGCAGCGTGACCCTGTACGGTATCGTCGACAACGGTATCGCCTGGCAGAACAACTCGTCGGCAGTCGGTGCGACCACGGGCGGTCACTCGAAGGTGCAAATGTCCACCGGCGTGTGGGCAGGCAGCCGCTTCGGCCTGAAGGGCAGCGAAGATCTCGGCGGCGGCACGAAGGCGATTTTCCAGTTGGAAGCCGGCGTCAACACGGCTAACGGCTCGTCGCAGTGGACGGGCGGCATCTTCACGCGCCAGGCATGGGTTGGCCTGACCAACTCCACGTACGGTACGCTGACGGCCGGCCGCCAGTACACGGCGTACTACACGCTGCTGTCGCCGTACAGCCCGACGACCTGGCTGACCGGCTACTACGGCGCGCACCCGGGCGATATCGATTCGCTGGATACCAGCTACCGCGCGAACAACTCGCTCGTCTACATGTCGCCGAAGTTCTACGGCTTCACGGTCGGCGGTTCGTACTCGTTCGGCGGCGTCGCAGGCGCGACGAACCGCGGCTCGACGTGGAGCGCGGCGATCCAGTACCTGAACGGCCCGGCAGGCATCGCGGTCGGCTACCAGAAGATCAACAACTCGACGCTCGGCGGCGGTGTGTGGGGCGCGAACTCGACCGCCCAGAACGGTCTGGACACGAGCGGCAACGGTGCGGAACAGGCCGTGTCGTCGATCAACAACGGCTACAAGACGGCACAGTCGCAACAGCGCGTCGCCGTGACGGCCGGTTACCAGTTCACGCCGTCGTGGGATATTTCGGCGTCGTACTCGAACGTCCAGTACATCCCGGGCGTCGGCTCGTCGTTCCGCAACACGGCGATCTTCAACACGGCAGGCGCCGTGCTGCACTGGAAGGCATCGCCGCAGTGGGACTTCGCCGCAGGCTACTCGTACACGCGTGCGACCGAGTCGAACGGCATCTCGAGCTCGGCCAAGTACCATCAGGTCACGCTGTCGCAGTACTACAGCCTGTCGAAGCGCACGGGCCTGTACGCGGTTGAGGCGTATCAGCACGCGAGCGGCAACACGCTCAACGGCGCGGCGGTCATCGCGGCAACGACGTCGATCGGCGACGGCGTGGGCGCGGGTTCGAAGCAGAACCAGATCGGCGTCGGCGTCGGCCTGATCCACCGCTTCTGATGTCGCGCGGCGCGCGAGCGCCGCTCACGGCATGCGGTATGAAAAACCGGCCTTCGGGCCGGTTTTTTCATGGGGCGGCCGTTTGCTCCGCCCAGTCTCCCGCCAGCGCCTGAAACAGCGCGGCCGTATCGGTGAGCCGGTCGGCCTGCGCGCGCGTGCGCTCGAGCGTCGTCTGCAGCGCCTGCCGCTGCGCGTCGAGCAGCTCGAACGCGTTGATCCCGCCCGCCGCGTAGCGCACGCCGGCAATCGCCCAGCTGGCTTCCGCCTCCCGCGCGGCCGTGTCCCGCGCCTGCCATTCGGCGGCATCGTGCTCGACGGCGCGCATCGCGTCGGCGACCTGCTGCAGCGCCTGCAACACGATCGACCGATAGCTCGCAAACGCCGCGTCGTAGGCGGCCTGCGCCGCGCGTCGCTTCGCCCGCAGCTCGCCGCCGCGAAAGAGCGGCTGGGCGAGACCGAGGCCGATGTTCCAGATATTCAGGCCGTTCACGATGTCGGCCACGCTCGTGCGTTCGGAGCCGACGCCGGCCGAGATCGAGAAGCGCGGATACAGGTTCGCGGTCGCGACGCCGATGTTCGCGCTCGCCTGATGCAGCATCGCCTCCGCCGCACGGATGTCGGGCCGCTCGCGTGCGAGCGTCGACGGCAGCGTAATCGGCAACGCACGCGGCAGCGCGAGCGCATCGAGCGTCAGGTCGGGGAGGTCGGCATCGGCCGGCGGCGCGCCGAGCAGGATCGCGAGGCGATGGTCGGCCTGCGCGAGTCGTGCCGCGAGCGGCGGCAGCGACGCCTGCGTCTGCGCGAGCAGCGTGCGCTGCGCGTGGACGTCGGCCTGCGACACGCCGCCCGCCGCCGCGCGCGCCTCGACGATGCGCAACTGCCGCGCCTGCGCGTCGGCGAGCTGCCGCGTGAGCGCGATCTGCTGCACGAGCGACGCGCGCAGGATCGCGGTGGCGACGACGTTGCCCGCGAGCATCAGGCGCGCCGCGTCGAGCGTGTACGACTGGTAGTCGATCCGTGCGCGCAGCGCTTCGAGCGCGCGCCGGTTGCCGCCGAACACGTCGAGCGTGTACGACACGCTCACCGATGCGTCGTACAACGTGAACGGCCCCGGGTTCGGCACATTGGCCGGCAGGCCGAACGCGGCGATGTCGACCTTCTCGCGCGTCGCGGACAGGTTCGCGTCGACGCGCGGCAGCATCGTCGCGCCGGCTTGCGCCACATGGTTCTGTCGCGCCTCGTCGAGCCGCGCGCGCGCTTCGGCGAGCGTCGGGCTGTTGCGCCACGCGGTATCGACGAGCCGGTTCAGCGGTTCGGAGCCGAATCGTGTCCACCAGCGCACCGGCGCATGCGCGGCCGGCGCGAATGTTTGCACGGCGTCGGCCGTCGTCGCCGGCGGTGCGCCGCGTGTGTAGCGTTGCGTCGCCGGCGCGTCCGGCGTGCGGAAATCCGGCCCGACCGCGCAGCCGGCGACGAACGAGGCGACCGCCAGCGAAACGGCGATGGCCGGGCGGGGGGCGCGCGCGCGACGCGAAGCCGGTTTCATCGCGCGCCGCCTAGTCCAGCGTGCGCCGGTAGAAACGCAGCGCGACGCCCATCACGACGACCGTGAACAGCGCGACCGGCCACACCGATGGCCACAGGTCGGCCCAGCCGTCGCCTTTCAGCAGGATGCCGCGCACGAGCCGGTTGAAGTAGGTGAGCGGCAGCAGGTTGCCGATCGCCCGCGCCCACGCCGGCATTCCCGCGAACGGGAACATGAAGCCCGACAGCAGGATGTTCGGCAGGAAGTAGAACACCGCGAGCTGCATCGCCTGCAACTGGTTCTGCGCGAGCGACGACAGCGTGATGCCGACCGTCAGGTTCGCGGCGATGAACAGCAGCGCGGCGAGGTAGATCGCGGGCAGGCTGCCGATGAACGGCACCGCGAACACGAAGCGTGCGGCCGCGAGGATGATCGACACCTGGATCAGGCCGATGAACACGTACGGCACGATCTTGCCCGTCATCACCTCGAGCGGCCGCACCGGTGTCGCAAGCAGGTTCTCCATCGTGCCGCGCTCGCGTTCGCGCGTGATCGCGAGCCCCGTCATCATCACCATCGTCATCGTCAGGATCACGCCGATCAGGCCCGGCACGACGTTGTATTGCGTGATCCCCTCGGGGTTGTACAGCCGGTGCAGCACGACGCCGAACGCGGCCGGGCGGCCGTTCAGGTGCGCGAGCGGCCCGCTCAGGTCCTTCGCCGCGACCGCTTGCGCAAGGCCCGACAGCGCGCCGAGCGCGGACGCGGTCGCGACGGGGTCGGTCGCGTCGGCCTCGACGAGCAGCGACGGCCGTTCGCCGCGCAGCAGCCGGCGCGAGAAATCGGCCGGCACGCTCAGCACGAACAGCACGTCGCCGCGCGCGAGCGCGCGCCGGCCGGCCGCTTCGTCGGGCAGGGTCTCGACGATGTCGAAATACGCGGAGTTGCGCATGGCGGCAATGAAGCTGCGCGTGAACGGGCTCGGATCGGCGGCGATCACCGCCGTCGGCAGGTGCTTCGGATCGGTGTTGATCGCGAAGCCGAACAGCGCGAGCTGGATGATCGGCACGCCGACGATCATCGCGAACGTCACGCGGTCGCGGCGCAACTGCAGGAATTCCTTCAGCACGATGCTCCACCAGCGCGCGGCCGAGAACGATTCGTGCAGGCGCGCCCACGGTCTCATCGCGTCGCTCCGCCGGCCGGGCCGGACGCGCGGCTCATCATGTAGATGAAGACGTCCTCGAGCCCCGTCTCGATCGGCGCGATGCGCAGCGCCGCATCGTCGCGCGCGACCTGCGCGAGCGTCGCGTCGAGCGCGACGCGGTCGTGGCCGCTCACGTGCAGCGCGGAGCCGAACACGACGGTCTGGTCGATGCCCGGCATCGCATGCAGTCGCGCGGACAGTTCGGCCAGGTGCTCGCCGGTGACCGCGCGGGTCGACAATCCCTGCGATGCGACGATCTCGGCCGACGTGCCTTGCGCGAGCAATTCGCCGTACGCGATATACGCGAGCTTGTGGCAGCGCTCGGCTTCGTCCATGTAGTGCGTGCTGACGAGCACCGAGATTCCTTGCGCGGCGAGCCGGTGCAATTCTTCCCAGAAATCGCGGCGCGCGGCCGGGTCGACGCCCGCGGTCGGTTCGTCGAGCAGCAGCAGTTCGGGCTCGTGCAGCATGCACGCGGCAAGCGCGAGGCGCTGTTTCCAGCCGCCCGACAGCGCACCGGTGAGCTGGTCCGCGCGGCTCGCGAGGCCGAGCCCGTCGAGCGCGCGCGAGACGGCGGCCTTGCGGTCGGCCATCCCGTACACGCGCGCGACGAAGTCGAGATTCTCGCGGATCGACAGGTCCTCCCAGTACGAGAAGCGCTGCGTCATGTAGCCGACGCGGCGCTTGATCTGCGTGCTGTCGCGCACGATGTCGTAGCCGAGGCAGGTGCCGCTGCCCGAATCGGGTGTCAGCAGGCCGCACATCATCCGGATCGACGTGGTCTTGCCGCTGCCGTTCGGCCCGAGAAAGCCGAAGATCTCGCCGCGCGCGACGCGCAGCGATACGTCCTTCACGACGTGCTTGTCGCCGAAACGCTTGTTCAGGCGCTCGACGTCGATCGCATACGGGGCCGGCGACGCGTTCACGGCACCCTCACGGCGACGGGCTGGCCCGGGCGCAGCTTCGATGCGTCGGCCGCGGCGGGGCGTGCCTCGATCATGAACACGAGCTTGCTCCGGCTCTCGTTGCTGTAGATCACGGGCGGCGTGTATTCGGCTTCGCTCGACACGTAGGTGATGCGTGCGGGCACGTCGGCCGCGCAGCCGTCGCAATGGATCGCGACCGCGCGGCCCGGCGCGAGCGAACCGACGGCGGCCTCCGGCACGAAGAAGCGCACCTTCAGGTTCTGCGGCGGCAGCATCTGCACGACCGGATTGCCGGCCTGCACCCATTCGCCGACGCGGTACAGCGTGTCGTACACGCGCCCGGCCGCCGGCACGGCGACGCGCTTCTGGTCGAGCTTCCATTGCGCCTCGGCCACGGCCGCCTGCGCGGCGTCGACCTGCGCGGCCTGCGCGGCAACCTGTTGCGCGCGGCCCGGCAGGCGCGCGACGTCGACCTGGCTTCGCAGCTCGCGCATCTGCGCGGCGGTGGTCTGCGCGGCCGTGCGCGCATCGTCGAGCTGCTGCTTCGAGATGCCGCCTGCCGCGTACTGGCGTTCGTCGCGGGCGAGCTGCGCGGCGGCGCGCGCGGCCTGGGCGGCCGCCTGCGCGAGCTGGGCCTTCGTCACGTTCACTTCGGGCGGGCGCTTGCCGGTCTGCAGATCGGCGAGCTGCGCACGCGCCGCGTCGAACTGATGCCGCGCCTGCTGCAGCGCGGCCGTTTCGTTGACGGCCTCGAGCGAGAACGCGGGCGCGCCGGCGGCGACTGCCTGGCCGCGCTCGACCGACAGCTGCGTCAGCGTGCCCGATTGCGACGACGACAGGTACACGAATTCGCCTTCGACGTAGCCTTGATACGTCGGCGTGCGATCGGTCTGGCGGCCGCAGCCGGCGAGCAGCGCGACGGCCGCGCCCAGCGCGAGCGGCCAGGTGCGCGCCGCGTTCACGACGGCCTCCGCGGCGCGCGCGTGCGTGCGCGAGGGGCGGCAGCGGGCGGCCGCATGCCCGAATCCAGCAGCGCGCGGACATGCCGGTGCAGCACGTCGCGGTCGATCGGCGGCAGGCCGCGCGCGCTTTGCCACAGCTTCGCGGTCGCGAGCGGCAGCATCACGAGCGCGACGATCGAATGGAACAGGAACGCGGGTTCGAGCGCGGGATTCAGCGTGCCGGCCCGCTGGGCGGCGCGAATGCGTTCGGCGAGGTGTCCGACGTGCTCGAGCGGAATGCGGCGGATCATCCGTTCGCGCAGCAATCCGCCTTCGTGGACGATCTCGCGCAGCCAGATCGACGGCAGCCACGGCATCCGGCCCGTCACGTCGAAGAAGCGGTCGACGAGTTCGGCGGCGAGCGCGAACGGGTCGTCGGCGGGCGGGTCGGTCGGCCGCCACACGAACGCGATGGCGTGCGCGATCCGCTCGTCGACGATCGCGTCGAGCAGCTGCTCGCGATTCGTGAAATAGTAGTGGACCATCGCGGACGTGACGCCGGCAGCGGCGGCGATCTGCGCGACGGTCGTCGCGGCGATGCCGCGTTCGGCGAACAGTTGCGTCGCGACGTCGAGCATGTGGTCGCGCAGGTCGAAATCGTCCACCGACGGGCGGCGCCCGCGCGGCCGGGCGACGGCGGATTTCGCGTTCATGCAGATGACGCTAATTGATGGGTTAGTTAATTTCAAGGAAGGATCCGCGCGTGCGTTGATCGCGATCAGGGGAACGGCAAGCAGCGGCGTGGACGAGCGGGGGGTGCCCCTATGTGTTTCGTCAAGCGTTAGGGGCTGACTTGGGTTGGTAAATGGTGCCGTCGCGCAGCATGGCGAACAGGACGTCG